>CAJWRM010000063.1 GCA_913046365.1 uncultured Flavobacteriales bacterium | reverse complement strand
AGACCTTTAAAGAAGCGCAAAGTATCATTGCACCGCTTAATATAGTGGTGATTATTCCCGCAATGCTTGGTCTTTTTCCAGGAATTGAGTTAAATATTGCCACCGCTTGTGTGCCCATTTTAAACATTGTGCTTACAACCAAATCTTTAATTGCAGGAAATATTGACTATCTCTTGTTTTCATTATCATTCTCAGTAATGGTAATATTGGCTGCCGGAGCAGTACTATTTTCTTTTCAACAATTTGGAAAGGAATCAAATATCTTAGGTTAAGTTCTAATCTATACATATTCTGTGAAATCTATAAGCAACGGGGGCTTCATTCAAAAATTCCTGTTTTGAAATATACTTTTTTTACAATACTTTTATGTTCATGTCATATTGACATAACAAATCAAACTATTTTTATGAAAAGAATTTTTACCCTATTATTTTTAATCCCGCTAACATCTGTAATTGGCCAAATTGAAGGTACATGGAAATTAGCTGCTGAAGCTGGTGCTCTATCCGTTGGGCCAAGCCTCGGTAACTTAAGTTGGTTCCAAAGTACGGCTGCTGATATAAACACAAGAGCTTGTCTTTTTGACGATGAATACGTATTCAATGCCGATGGCACATTTCAAAACATATTAGGTGCAGATACCTGGCTAGAGGGCTGGCAAGGCGCAACCGAAGGATGCGGTGCTCCAGTTGCTCCGCACGATGGTTCTGGTTCATTCACATGGACAGAGGCAGAGGGCACTATCACTGTAAATGGTACAGGCGCTTTTTTAGGATTGGCAAAAGTGCATAATACTGGAGAGTTATCAAACCCTTCAGAGGCGGTGGCCTCTATCACATATAACTATGCGTTGTCCAATGAGGACAATAGAATGACATTAGACATCAACTTTGGCGGAGGCGTTTGGCAGTTTATACTGGATAAAGAAACTGGTGCACCTCCCGTTGAGGTAAGTGTGGAAGGTGCTTGGAGATTGAAACCTGATGCAGGTGCATTAGCAGTTGGACCAAGTGCTTCAGATTTATCTTGGTTCCAAAGTACAGCAGAAGACGTTGAAACGAGATCATGTTTGTTTGATGACTTCTATGTTTTCAATGAGGATGGAACGTTTGAAAATGTATTACAAGCAGAAACTTGGATAGAAGCATGGCAAGGAGGAGCAGATGCATGTGGTGCACCGGTTGCCCCTCATGACGGAACAGGAGCTTACACATGGAGTTTTGATGACGCTTCAAACAAAGTTACTATTACTGGTGAAGGTGCTTATCTGGGCTTGGCAAAAGTACACAACGATGGAGAGCTAGCTAGCCCATCAGAAGTAGTTTCCGAGATTAAATATGATATCTCTTTCTCCGTCGATGGAGAGACAATGACAGCTCAAATAGATTTTGGTGGTGGTGTTTGGCAATTCATATTGGTTAGAGATGAGCTGCCCATTGCAGGTTTAATAGAGGAAGACTTAAATTTCTCAGTTGCGCCAAATCCATTTACTTCAAGTATTGATATTCGTTCAGACGAGGAAATGGAATCTATCGAAGTAATCGATATTACAGGTAAAGTGGTTCATAACATAAATACTGGAGGTAAATTTGCAAGCATAGACCTTTCTAATCTTGTAAATGGATACTATATGATTAATGTTCACGCACACAATTCCGTTTCTACGAAACGAATTGTAAAGAACTAGGCAATATTTAATTTGAGAAAACGGGGAGTGAAAGCTTCTCGTTTTTTTTTGTCCTAACGCAAAGCGACTTCTTGAAGCTTTTGATAATAGCCCACGCACTCTTTTAGTAATGGTCGTAAATGATCTGGAAAAGCATCAGACTTTTCTTTGTATAGCTGATAGCCCCTGGAAAGATGCACATTGCGATACCAATATTTTGCCCAAACACCATCCTCTGGCCGAGGACCTGCATCCCAGCTGAGCATTGCAGAATCAAAAGAAATCCTACAAGCTTCACAGAGCTGTTTTAATACTCCTACGGGATTTTTCAAGAGAAACGTTGCATCCAAAACGACATAATCGGCATTCATTGATTTTAAAGAATCAACGAGCTCCGAATGAGCTTTATATCCAACATCTTCAATCTTAGGATCCGAAATCACTTTATCAAAAGAGGGTAACATCTCCATTGGATCTCGGGTTAGAATAATATTGATTCCTTCCTTTAAAAAATCAAGGTCACAGTCTAATAAATGGTGTGCCATGTTTTTAAAGAAGGCAATAGGCTTTTGATTTTTATTACGCATTTCGGCGATAACTGAATCGTGAGAATTTGGCATCGAATCTATAATTTCTTCAAATCCAGGATGGTCAT
>CAJWRM010000062.1 GCA_913046365.1 uncultured Flavobacteriales bacterium | reverse complement strand
AAGGAAAATTTTTGGAATTATATGAAGCAATACTTTTAGGGATTGTTCAAGGACTTACAGAATTCTTACCAGTAAGCAGCAGTGGTCACTTAGAACTTGGTAAGGCATTAATTGGTGATGAGAGCTTACCTAAGGAAAGTATGCTTTTTACAGTTGTGGTTCATGCCGCGACTGCACTTGCGACTCTTTTAGTCTACAAAACAGACGTAGCAAATATTTTAAAAGGGACCTTTATCTCTAAGGACAGAGAATACAGAGCATTTTCCATAAAAATTTTATTAAGCATGATTCCTGCCGTTTTTATTGGAATGATTTTTTCTGAAAAAATAGAGCTATTCTTCTCTCAACAAATATCACTCGTTGGATCGATGTTAATAATCACAGCGGGCTTATTGCTAATTGCTGACAACCCCAAGAATAAGGAAAAAGACGTTTCTTTTGCAACATCACTAATCATTGGGCTTTCCCAAGCTATTGCTATTCTGCCAGGAATTTCACGCTCAGGCGCCACGATATCCACTGGAATTTTATTAGGCATCAACCGAGAGAAAGCTGCAAAATTCTCATTTCTCATGGTGGTGCCACTAATTTTTGGAAAGATAATTAAAGATTTACTCGACGGTGCAGTGCTCATAAATGAGTCACAATATGAAATTCTTTTAGGTGGCTTTTTCGCGGCATTCATAACAGGTTTCTATGCTTGTAAATGGATGATCTCATTAGTAAAGCAAGCTAAACTGAAATACTTCTCAATCTACTGTTTTCTCGTTGGAGTGTTTGCAATCTTATCTCAAGTGTAAAATTTGATTTAAGAAAATTTTTCTTTATTACAGTCGAGATAGCCCTCTTATCAGCGGTAATCCTTCATAGATAAAACCGGTATACAGCTGAAGAAGCTTTGCGCCCGCTTGAATTTTTTCAAAACCATCTTCAACTGAACTGATCCCTCCAACACCTAAAATTGGAATCTCATCACCCAATAATTGATGTAAGGTTTTAATAATTTCCGTCGATTTAAGACATAATGGCGCCCCACTCAGTCCACCTTCCTGCTCAGAATTTTTCTCTCCCTTGACACTTGTCTTGTCAACTGTGGTGTTAGTCGCTATTACTCCATCAAACTGGTGCTGCTTTAATGCCTCCGAAATCGTTCTTAATTCATCAACAATCAAATCTGGGGCAATCTTAAGCACCAATGGAACATATTTTCCGGAGCTACTGGCGAGTGCATGTTGCTTTTCTTTCAATGAAGATAATAAATCATTCAATAAATCGCCAGTTTGCAATGCGCGTAAATTTTCAGTATTCGGAGAGGAAATATTGACTGAAATATAGGACGCATGGTCATATACTTTCTCCATACATTCTAAATAATCAGTCTTTCCAGATTCAATAGGAGTTGACTTGTTCTTACCAATGTTCACTCCAACTGGGATCAACGAACGACGTGCTTTCAGGTTTTTAAGAAGGTTATCTACACCTTTATTGTTAAAACCTAGCCGATTAATAACTGCCCTCGACTTTTTTAGGCGGTAAACTCGTGGCTTTAAATTTCCAGGTTGTGGCTTTGGGGTCACGGTTCCAACTTCAACATAACCGAAACCCATGGCATCAAAAGCGTCAATTGCCTCACCATTTTTATCAAGCCCAGCCGCTAATCCAATCTTATTTCTGAATTCAATTCCCATAACACTAATTGGAGAATGATTGAGTGCCTGTTTGTAGAGAATATTAAAGGGCGATGAACCTGTTGTACTTAAGAATTTTATTGATAAATTATGCGCGAGCTCAGGATCAAGAAACGAAAAAAAGTTTTGCATATTGATTTTTATCTGCCTCTACAAAAACAGGTTTTGTAACTAATTTTAAAGAGTTTAATGATAACATAAGCCTTAATAGAGTTTGATACGGAATACTTAACTAAAAACCTCTTCAAAGGCTGGAGCTATTTAATGCGATTTCTAAAGTTACTTTATTTAATCTACGAGAGGTTTCTAAAGAAACAATTATCTTCAAGTCGCAAACCTCTTCACATTGGCCTTATAGTTGATGGCAATAGACGATTCGCCGTTGCAAATCGTCTTTCAACGAGAAAGGCAGGTCATATGGCAGGTTCAGATCGACTCGAGGACTTTCTTGAGTGGTGCTTGGAACTCGATGTGAAAATTGTCACTTTGTATGGTTTCTCAACTGAAAATTACAAAAGAAGTAATGAAGAAGTTGAGGAGCTCATGTCAGTCATTTTGGAGAAGTTTCGGACACTTCAAACTAATCCACTTATCGACAAAGAGAATGTCAGAATAAAAGTGATAGGAAGGCGCGATGGATTTTCACCCGAAATGTTAAAAGAAATCTCAAAAGTCGAATCATTAACAGAAACACACGATAGCTTTTTATTAAATGTAGCAATCGGTTATGGTGGACGCGCTGAAATAGTCGACGCTGTTAAAAGGATTGGATCGCAGATTAAAGAAAATTCTCTTTCAGTGGAAGATATTAATGAAGACCTTCTATCAAATCATCTTTACACTGAGGGGCTTCCTGATCCTGACCTCATTATCAGAACCTCTGGAGAGGAAAGATTGTCTGGATTCTTGATTTGGCAGAGTGCGTACTCTGAATTATATTTTAGCGAGGCAT
>CAJWRM010000061.1 GCA_913046365.1 uncultured Flavobacteriales bacterium | reverse complement strand
CTCCTTTCTTAATGGTAATGTATCCATTCTCATAGATTGCTGCAATTCCACCTTCAGCGCAATGTTCAATAATTGCAGGACAATTTTCATCTAAGCTAAACAATGCCACATTACAAGAAAGAGACCTTGCAATATCTAAGCAATGGTCATCTTCACCATTTAAAACGGCCCAACCATCTTTTTTGACACTCTCAACAACGACAGACTTGACCCTTGCAAGATCTTTTAAGTCATGAATATCGCTCAAGCCCAAGTGGTCTTCTTGGATATTTGTAATGACTCCGATATCACAAACTTTAAAACCAAGTCCTGATCTGAGAATACCACCACGAGCAGTTTCTAAAACCGCAAATTCGACATTTGGATCTTTTAGAACATATTCGGCACTAATAGGTCCTGTGGTATCTCCCTTTTCCATCATATGATTTTGGATATAAATCCCGTCTGAGGTAGTAAAGCCAACCTTATAATTGTTGTTTTTAACAATATGTGCGATAAGACGCGTAGTCGTCGTTTTTCCATTTGTCCCTGTGACAGATATAATTGGAATCCTGGACGGTTTTCCCGGAGGATATAGCATGTCAATAACTGGAGCAGCAACATTTCTTGGGAGCCCTTCAGAAGGAGCAAGATGCATTCTGAATCCAGGAGCAGCGTTAACCTCTAGGATCACGCCTCCGTTTTCTTTTAGGGATTGCGTGAGGTTTGGTGCCATAATGTCAATTCCACATATGTCAAGACCAATGACTCTTGAAATTCGTTCAGCAATAAAAACATTCTCAGGATGCATCAAATCCGTAACATCTACAGATGTTCCTCCTGTACTTAAGTTTGCAGTTGATTTCAGGTATAAAGTTTCCTTTTTTTCAAGGATAGATTCTAATGTATATCCTGCATTTTCAATAAGTCTCTCAGTCGATTTATCGATGGTGATTTCGGTAAGTACATTTTCATGACCATAACCTCTTCTAGGGTCCTCGTTAGTAATATCAATGAGTTCTTGGATTGTATTCTTTCCATTTCCGATAACATGAGCAGGTACCCTTTGTGCAGCAGCGACTACCTCATTATTTATTACAAGTACCCTAAAATCAAATCCTGTGATAAATTTCTCTACAATAACACGTCTTGAATATTCTTTAGCATGTTTTAGACCTTTCACAGCGTCATCCCAATTTGTGACATTAATAGACGCGCCCTTTCCGTGGTTTCCATCTAAAGGTTTAAGTACAATTGGGTACCCGATATCATCAATCGTTTCTTGTAAATCTTCTTCATCGTAACAGATATCACCTTTAGCAACAGGAATAGATGCTTCGTCAAGCATCTTTTTAGTTTGCTCTTTATTGCATGCGATATCAACAGCTATATTGCTTGTTTTACAAGTTATGGTTGCTTGAAAACGCATTTGGTTGACACCTGCGCCAAGCTGAATTAGAGAATTCCTTCCCAATCTTAAAAAAGGAATACCTCTAGATAATGCCTCTTCAACAATGCTTCCCGTACTTGGTCCAAGGCGAACATCTTCACGGATCTCTTTCATGTTTTGGATATCCTCACTTAGGTCATAATCTTCTCCTGAAATTAAGGCTTCAGCAATTCTTACAGAGGCTTTTGCAGCATAAACACCAACCTTTTCTTCGAGGTAATTAAATACGACATTGTACACTCCTGGTGTTTTAGTTTCTCTTGTTCGACCAAAACCAACGTCCATTCCAGCTAGGGTTTGTATCTCCAGCGCGATGTGCTCAATCACGTGACCCATCCATGTACCTCGGTCTACTCTCTGAAAAAATCCACCGTAACACCCTTCTGAACATCGGTGTTCGATTAGCGACGGTAATAAGGCTTCAATCCTTTCTCTAAAACCTTCAATTTTATCGGTAGGTCGCTCTTCGAGCTCCTCTAAATCCAATCTCATCTGAATTAATTTGGTTCTTCTTATGCTCCAAAGATTAGGACCTCTAAGTGCTTGAATTTTAAGTATTTTCATATTTAAAACGATATTAAATTAAACGTATCTCTTCCAAAATTTTCGGCAAAGGTACAACATGTATCGGATTCTAAAACAAATCTTTAATTTTTCTCTAAACTAAAGTGAAATTGACTCCCAATTCCGGGCGTGCTTTTTACAGATATCTTTTGGTTGTGTGACTCAATAATATGTTTCACTATTGCAAGACCAAGCCCAGAACCACCTTTATGTCTAGTGCGGCTTTTTTCTACACGATAAAATCGCTCGAAAAGTCTTGAGAGCTCGGATTGCTCAATTCCAATACCGTTATCTGAAACTTCTATTGTTGTCAAATCATCAATATTGAATATTGTTATCGTAGTTGAACCATCCTTATTACCATATGCGATGGAATTCCGAACTAGATTTGTCAAAACTTGACCAATTTTTTCACGGTCAGCCACCACAAATGTTGGCTCACCCGGATCTTCTAGCGAAAAGACAATGTTTTTTTCTTGCGCCATCAGCTCCAAGGACTCAAAGGTTTCTTTGACTAGTCCCACGATATCGAAAGACTCCATCTTTAATTGGAATTTTTCATCTTCCATTTTTGTAATGCTATCGAGGTCATCTAATATGCCAACAATCCTATCGGTTGAAACCGAGGCTCTTTCTAGAAATTTTTTGTTTATGTTATCATCTTCAAGTCCGCCTTCTAAAAGCGTAAGTATATATCCTTGAATGGAGAAAATAGGTGTTTTGAGTTCATGGGCTAAATTCCCAAGAAATTCCCGCCTGAAAGCCTCTTGCTCTTTTAGCTTTAAGATTTCTTTGGTTTGAAATTTTCGCCATTGTTCTACCTTTTCTTCAGCATTTTCAATCATTTCATCTAATGATTCATCTAGGTAAGGCAGATTAATATTCTCTTGTTTGGTTTGAACAGATCGGTACAAAATTGCGAGTCTATGCTGAATAAATTTCTTCAAAAAGAAATTAAATATTACAAATACGAACACAGCGCCCAAAAAGGGTATGATAAAGAAAAGGTAAGACTCTACTTCGGAAATAAAGAAGTGTACAAATAATGTGCACATAAAGCCAAATAATAGTGTTGACAGGCTTCCGTATAGAATTAATAGACTTGGTTTGGGGTATTTCACTTTTCTGAGAATGTATATCCGACTCCTTTAATAGTACGAATATAGGCATCTCCGAGCTTTTCACGCAACTTTCGAATATGTACATCAATTGTTCTTTCACCAACGATGGTGTCATCGCCCCATACGATAGAAAGAATTTGGTCTCTTTTGAATACCTTTCCTGGCTTACTCATTAACAATTCTAGTAGTTCAAATTCTTTTTTCGGAATATACATTTCATCTCCTTTGATATTGACAATAAATTTATCACGGTCAATAGATAGGTCTCCATGCAAAGATTTAATGTTTGGTTCTTCCGTTGTGTTAACACGTCTAAAAATGGCTTCTATTCGCTTTATTAACAGCCGTGGTCTAATGGGCTTTGAAATATAATCATCACCTCCAGCATCAAAAGCTGCAATTTGCGAATAATCTTCTGATCTAGAGGTCAAGAAAACTATTATTGGCTGCTGAATCATTGGGTCGTTACGTATAACCCTGCATGCTTCTATGCCATCCATTTGAGGCATCATAACATCCATTAATAT
>CAJWRM010000060.1 GCA_913046365.1 uncultured Flavobacteriales bacterium | reverse complement strand
TACGGTAACTTTCAAACATTCCCATTTGAGCAAATCGTATTCCAAAGCTAGACGTGATAATATCGTCTAGCTCCTTAGTAGTGCAAATATCATCTTTTATAAGCCACAATGCTTCGCGCCACATCGCCTCTAGCATCCTGTCAGCGACAAAAGCATCTATTTCTTTTTTGATTATTATAGGTACCATGCCTATGTATTCCAATAAATGATGCACATCATCAACAATATTCTGATCTCTTTCTTGACCTGGAACTACCTCGACCAAAGGCATCAGATACACTGGGTTGAAAGGGTGTGTAACAAGCAAATTCTGAGGATTTTTCATATGCTTTTGAAGGTCAGTGGGCTTGAAACCTGAAGTAGACGACAAAATAATTGAATTATTTGAAATCTGCTCAATTTCTTTATAAAGGTTATGCTTCAATTGTAAATTTTCTGGAAGACTTTCAATTATATAAGTGGACGTTTTCAGAGCACCTTCCAAAGATTTTTCAAAAGTAAGACTGCCCATTTCTCTTAGAGGGGCTTTTGTTAATTGAGAGAAATATTTTTTAGCCCTTTCAACGGATAATCGTGTTCTATTGTAGCTTTCTGGGCGCTTATCAAAAACGTTTACATTTATTCCATTAACTAATAAGCGGGCAGCCCAACCAGACCCTATTACGCCAGCTCCTATGCATGTCACACTTAAATTTTTCATAATTATTGTTTTTTCAAACGAAGTTTGTCACGAACTTCTTTTGCTGACATGACCTTACTGCCGGAGTTTTCGATGACATTTACAGCTTTTTCAACCAACTGGTAATTCTTTGCTAACCGTCCTTTTTCCAACCAAATATTATCTTCCAACCCCACTCTGACATTTCCTCCTGCCAGAGTAGCCATTGCAACATAAGGGATCTGAAATTGCCCTATGGAAAATGCAGACCAAGTCCAGTCCTTTGGAATATTATTCACTAAAGACATAAACGTATTTATATCATTTGGTGCGCCCCAGGGTATACCCATACAAAGCTGTAAAAGAACGGGATCTCTTATCAGACCTTCGTTCACAAGTTTTTTTGCCAGCCAAAGATGTCCTGTATCAAAAACTTCAATCTCAGGAAGAATGCCTAAATTGGTGATCTTTGAAGCCATCGCCATTAGCATTCCCGGCGTGTTGGTCATTACATAGTTATCCTCAGCAAAATTCATTGTGCCACAATCTAGAGTGCAGATTTCTGGCTTACATGTAACAAGATGCTTTATTCTTTCCGATGCCCCTATCATATCTGTTTCTGGTTCTTTAAGTGGCAGTGGGTTTTCAGCGTCGAGACCAAGATAAATATCGCCTCCCATTCCGGTAGTTAAGTTCAAAACGACGTCGGTTTCGGAGTCTCTAATCCTTTTTGTTACTTCTTCATAGAGATCAACGCGACGACTTGGTATACCGGTTTCGGGATCTCTTACATGACAATGTACAATAGCCGCTCCAGCTTTAGCGGCGTCAATCGCACTATCTGCAATTTCTTTTGGCGACCTTGGTACTTCTCGACTTTTATCTTGTGAACTTCCCGAACCAGTCACAGCACAGGTAATAAATACATTTTTATTAATAGCCAGAGCCATTCTTACCTCATTGAATTAAAGGAAGGTCTTTGATTAATCCTTCTCTAAACTCCTGATCAGCGATATTAACTAATATTTTTTTGTTATTATCCCAGTATCCATATTTGATCATACCAACCCCAATATTTCTCTTAAAATGTGGTGAGAATGCTCCTGAAGTTAAGCTTCCGACTATAGTTCTTTTATCTATATCAAAAACTTGTAAAGGTCTTGATATTGTTGGAAGTTTAGGCCCATTATAAATAACACCTCTTATACGTCTTTTAATGCCATATCTGATCTGCCGCTGGAGAACTTTTTTCCCAATATAATCTGCTTCTTTATTTATATCCAAGAACTTATCCATGTTACATTCCAGTGGTGTGTTCTCCACGGTCATTTCATTACCAAAGGATAATAATCCTGCTTCAACTCTATCTATTATGTTTGGAGATCCTGGCCTTATGTTTTCTGATCTACCAGCTTCTAAAATTGTTTCCCATAGAGATGAACCGAGTTCTGGTCGAGACAGATAGATTTCAAAACCACCAATTCTAGAGTAACCGGTTTTGGCTATTAGTTGAGAAGAGCCATCAAGTGAAAAATAGTCGAAATTGAATTTTTTAATTGAATATATCCGCTCACCAAAAACTTTGGCCAAAACATCGGCAGCTTTTGGTCCTTGTACTGCCAAAGGCCACACGTCAGGTTCTCTTATTCTTACGTTTAAGCCAAAACCAATAGCTAACCCTCTAGCCCACAATAACACATCTGAGTCTGCAACGGATAGATAGAAATGATCGGCACTTATTTTGATAAGAATAGGATCATTGATTATACCACCATTTTCATCGGTCAAGGGAATGTAAAGACATTTTCCTGGTTGAAGTTTTGAGATTGATCTAGGCGTCATTAACTCAATAAGTTTGAGTGCGTCTTTACCTTTAATTTCAACTTGCCTTTGACAGCCAACGTCCCAAATTTGAGCATGTTTTTGTAGGTGCAAATAATCATCTTCAATTGAGTTTTGAAATGACTTGGGAAGTAATGTATGGTTCACAACGGAAAAACCTGTTACTCCATGCTTTTCGACAGAGGCAGTAAAAGGCGTTCTTCTGATCCTTCTAGAGAAATTCAGCTTATTTTGAATATTCATTTTTATTCTCCCGACCACCAAGTAGAGGCGCCGTTTTGAGATACGATGATAGGAATATGGAATTTTTCATTTTCTGAACTGAAAGATACCCTGAAAATTATATCACTACAGTATATACCTTTTTTCTTCATATGAATATCTGATAGTTTAAATTCAATCTCAAAAATTTCATTGCTCGTAAGGGGAAAGTCAAAGTCCTCTAAAAGGCGTCCCCCCGTATCGGTTTTATTAGAAAATATGTTCTTTTTTGCTCCATCTGGCTCAATATGTGTAAGGGTAACTGTTAGACCGGCAACATGAGTACCGTTTTCAGAATTTAATACATGTGTGCTTATTGAGGGCATTATTATTCTATAGAAGCCTTATCTCTTTTATCGCTTGTAGCCGCAACAATTGGGCTGATAACGCCTTTTGTTTTTACGTTAACACAAGCAGGTTTCCCGCTGTCTATTGCTCGCCTCACAGCTCCTTGAATCTCATCTTTGTGAGTTACCAGCTCCCCATAACCCCCCATTCCCTCAAACATTCCATGAAATGGTATATCTCTGAAATCTGTTGCAAAATGAGAACCATCCTTGAACAATCTTTCCTGTTGTTGCGATATACAATCTAAACCACCATTGTTATCGATAATTATAACAATTGGCAGGTTTTCTTGAAAGGCTGTCTCAATGGATAAACCCCCACTAAGGAAAGCGCCGTCTCCAGAAATTAATACAATCGTCTTTTCTTTATTGAGCCGCTTTGCCGAAAGCGCAAATGATACTCCAACGCCCAGCATTGAATAGGAACCAGGGTGCATTATTTGAGAAAGAGCTAATCCATTGGAGGCCATTATATTAACAGCAATTTCTGACCAAAAGTGAGTATTACCTCCATCAAAAACTAAGATATCTTGGTCAGTCATACACTTTTGTACCGAAAGAGAAAGCTCTAAAGGGTGAATTTTTCCGCCACTCCATGCTGGAGAATTCGTTGTTTCAACAAGATTGTTTACAGACGCAGTCAC
>CAJWRM010000059.1 GCA_913046365.1 uncultured Flavobacteriales bacterium | reverse complement strand
CTCCTTATGATGAAATTGTAGAGCCTTATTTTAATGGCAACAACTACACTTTAAACATGGGAAGCTTAAACGATCAGCTTCCTCAAGAAATACAAGCTTTTGTGGAAGATACGGTATTAGAAAATTTTGTAAATGCTGCCTCAGGTCAAAACCATCCTATTTGGCAAGCGATGGCAGCGAATGATAATCACGATTGGCTTCCTACAAGACCGGTGAAAATGTATTATTGTACAGGAGATGAGCAGGTTTCCTTTCAAAATGCTTTAGCAGCAGAGGCTGCGATGATTGCCAATGGAGCAGTTGATGTGGAGGCTGTTTACAAGGGTGATGGTATGCACAACGACTGTGTTCTGCCTTCTTTAACAGATGCCTTTAATTGGTTTGAGACCTTGAAAACGGATTGCACCTCGGCTGGTATTTCGCATATAGAAGGGGAAGATGTAAAGATTTATCCAAATCCAACAAAATCGAGTATTACAATAGAATCAAATGAATTCAAGCATTGTGAAGTTTTTCTTTTAGATCCTTCTGGAAGAATTGTTTTGGCTGTAGATAAGTCTTTGGAGGTTCAAGATATAGAACTTTCTAAATTAATTCCTGGCACTTACTTTATTGAGCTTCGTACTGAACGTAAAAGCGCAATTTTAAAGCTCATAAAAGAGTAAGCCGCTTAATTCTAAACAAATCCTTATCAACAGAAGGCTAAGGCTACATATAGTGGATGATTCTTTACAATAATTATGTATCTTCGCCGTTCAATTGGTCAATTGCACCTTATGTTGAAATATTTTTTCCTTCTCGTTTTGTTTTTTGGCACAACGTTTGCCTATAGTCAATCCTATGCCTACATTGATTCAGATTATATCCTTAGCAAGGTCCCTGAATATGTGCAAGCCAAAGAAAAGCTTGATAAGCTTGCGGAGCGATGGACAAAGGAGATAGAAGACAGATACGAGGCAGTCAAGGGAAAAAAAAGCAACTTCGAGCGAGAAGAGATTTTATTACCGAAAGAGGAACGAATCAAGCGGAAAGAAGAAATTGAAAATTTAGAACAAGAAGCTTTAGATTTGCAAACGCTTCACTTTGGTAGTGAAGGAGATTATTTTCAAAAAAGACAAGAATTGGTCAAGCCGATCCAAGACAGAATCTTTACTGCATTAAAGAAAATATCTAAAAGCGATGGGTATGATTTGGTTTTTGACAAAGCAAATCAAAGCAGCTTAATTTTTGCTGCAAGTGAATATGATATCAGTGATGATATTTTAGATGAAATGGGAATTAGTGAATAGAAATAAATAAAAATAAACACAAAAATGAAAAACGTAATATTCATAACATTGTTACTCCTCATGGGGTTTCAAGCGAAGGCTCAGACAAAGATTGGCCATATTAACTCTCAAGTACTCCTTGACACCCTGCAGTCTCGTAAAGACGCTATGGCTAAGCTAAAGCAATTCGAAGCCGAAGGCGTGCAAGAGCTTCAAGAAATGAATAAGGCTTTTGAAACCGCTTATCTTCGATATCAGCAGAATGAGAAAGACTGGTCTCCAGTTATTCAAAAAATGGAGCAGGATAAGCTTATGAAGAAGCAACAAGGGTTAGAAACTCGTCAGGTTGAATTGGAACAACAAATGCAGATTTACGGTCAAGAGCTGAATAAGCCTATTTTAGATTTGGTACAATCTGCTGTAAACAACGTGGCTGAGGCAAAGAAAATATCCTACGTATTAGACGAAACAGTTACATTGTATTTTGCGGGTGGAATTGACCTTACCCAAGAGGTAATGACTGAATTGTTAAAGCTAGAGGCAGCGCTCCTAGCAGAGTAAGAGCAATCTTATTTTAACGGAATGAATAGGGCAACAATCGTTGCCCTTTTTTTGTAGCTTTGAATTATGAATAAACTTGGTCCCATAGGGGTTTTTGATTCTGGTTATGGAGGGCTAACAGTGCTTCAAGAAATAGTGAAGGCGTTACCTGAGTATGATTATATTTATTTGGGCGACAATGCTCGGGCGCCATATGGGAATCGATCTTTTGAGGTTGTTCATGAGTTCACACTTGAGGCGGTGAATTATTTAAAAGACAGGGGATGCCGTTTGGTTGTTTTAGCCTGTAATACTTCTTCTGCAAAAGCACTAAGAACCATTCAGCAAATAGACCTTAAACATTCCGAGGACCCATCTTTTAGAGTTTTGGGCGTCATTAGGCCTAGTACAGAAACGATTGGGAGCTTAAGTAAAAATAATTGCATAGGAGTATTGGGCACTGAGGGAACTATACAATCAGGCTCATATAGAATTGAACTTGAAAAGTTCTCACCACACACAAAAGTCATACAACATGCCTGTCCAATGTGGGTCCCGCTAATTGAATCAAACCAGCATCAAACGGATATAGGCAAGAAGCTAATAGAAAATGATATACGCGAATTGTTGGCAATGAGCCCAGCTATAGACACTATTCTTTTGGCTTGCACTCATTATCCATTAATCATTAACGATGTAAAGAAAATTGTGGGTGAAAAAATCAACGTTGTATCTCAAGGCCCCATTGTGGCCCATAAGCTTCATGACTATCTCCGAAGGAACACGTTCATGGATGCTCAACTTTCCAAGGGAGGAAATTGCACCTTTTTAACTACTGAGAATGCCGCTGTGTTTAATACTGCCGCAACGCAATTTTTAGAGCACCCAATTTCTGCTTCACAGATTAGGTTTTGATTATTTCGAATAAAGCTCAATTAACTCTGTATTGATTCCTTGAAATTCTTCTTGATGTCTTGAATAATAATTGAAGGTTTTTTCAAAGTCCTCAAAAGACACTTTGTTCTTTTCAAGAACATGATTTACGGATTTAAGTAGTGAGTCTTTATAGATGTTTGTATTGCGAAAGTTCAATTGATAGTAACTTTCTAATATCATAATTTCACTATATACAGATTTAAACTTTTCTCTGGAAATAGGCGGTGCTATGTCTGTATTTTCACAAGAGATTAAAACTAAAACTAAAACTAAAAAGATTACCTTCATTAAATTCAATGTTTGAAAGAAAGTCGTTCTCCATTCCCCGCCTCAATAATTTGGTCTTTCGCGTATACTATATTTCCATTGACAAATGTTTTGTCAATACGGTGTGAAAAACGCGTGCCTTCAAAAGGAGACCAGCCGCATTGATAAAGAATATTATCCGTGCTTACCATTTCACCCGAATTAGGCTCTACAACGACTAGATCAGCAAAATACCCCTCACGAATGTACCCGCGTTTTTCTATTCTAAATAATATGGCTGGGTTATGCGCCATTTTTTCCACAATACGTTCAATTGAAATTTTACCATTCTTAGCATGCTCAAACATACTAAGCAGTGCATGCTGAACAAGAGGCCCTCCAGACGGCGCATTTAAATAAGCATTACTTTTTTCTTCTAGAGTATGGGGCGCATGGTCCGTAGCAACAACATCAATTCTGTTGTCAAGCAAGGCTTGCCAAATGCCTTCTCGGTCTCTCTCGCTTTTCACGGCGGGGTTCCATTTTATTTTTGTCCCAAAGGTTTGATAGTCTTGATCAGAGAACCACAAGTGATGGACACAAGCTTCTGCTGTAATTTTCTTGTCTACTAGTGGAATATCAGCATCAAATAATTCTGTTTCCTTAGCGGTAGAAATATGCAATACATGAAGCCTGGCGTTGTGCTTTTTGGCCAAAGAAACAGCAAGTGAAGACGAAAGGTAACAGGCCTCCTCATTTCTTATAACAGGGTGCATGGTAATCGGAATATCGTCTCCAAATTCTT
>CAJWRM010000058.1 GCA_913046365.1 uncultured Flavobacteriales bacterium | reverse complement strand
CTCGTGAAGTTCTACTAGACATGAACGTTCCACAAAAAGGAAATTATTATTAATGCCTGGCAATTCGAGTTTTGATGCCATCATAATTGGTGGAGGTCATAATGGATTGGTATGCGCAAACGTCCTCGCTAGAAAAAACAAAAGAGTATTAATCTGCGAAGCCCGAAAAGAATGTGGTGGTATGGTCAATAATGATATTACCAACTATGTACCTCCAGTAACATCTGCCGTTTCAAGCTCGATTGGTGGAATGCAAATAAACTACATACCAAAGACCACAATTGCCTTATCTGAAACTGGACAACACATACGACTAGTGGGCAATCAACACATTGATCATAAATCTATCTCAACATTTTCTTCTCATGATGCTGACCGGTTTAATGATTTTCATGAAAAAATGTCAAAATTCTCAAAAACTTTAGGTTCTTTCATGATGGCATCTCCTCCGCGAATAATGAACAATAGTTTTTCTGACTATTTTAAACTCTTTAAGCTTGGATTGAATGTCAGGTTATTAGGAAAGAAAAATTTTAATGAGTTTGCTAGAATGATTGGCCTAAATATAGCTGATGAACTTGAAGACAATTTTGAAAATACACTACTTCAAGGATTGATAGCGCATGACTCGGTTATAGGTTCTAATTTAGGCCCGCGTTCACCAGGCTCTCTCATAAACTTATTGTATAGAATGGCTATCCATAACAATTCTTTATTCGGTGGTATATTCCAAATAGAGGGCGGCAATGATCAATTCACTAAACATTTAATTGAAAAATGCAAAAGTAATAATGTAGAAATAAAAACTTCAGCTTCTGTTAAAAATTGTATTATTGAAAATGACTGCGCTGTAGGTGTTGAGCTAAACAATGGTGAAAAAATGTATGCTAAGAAAATTATTTCAAATGCAGATCCACGTTCAACATACTTTTCACTGCTCGGCTCTCAAAACCTTGATACTGATGTAAAGAGGAAAATAAAACACCATCGTTCCAAAGGAAGAGTTGCCAAACTCATTTTAGAGTTGGATAAGCTCCCTAGTTTTAACAATTGTGATGACAATGATTTAGACAGCAGAATGGTTGTTGCGCCATCTATTGATTACATTGAAGAAACATTTAATCCAAGCAAGTTTGATAAGCTTTCACTAGAGCCAACACTTGAGATATGTGTAAAAAAAGACTCTGATCAAAATCCAAAGTTAGATATTCAAGTGCAATATGCACCATATAAAACTCATCAAGGGTGGGAAAATATAAAAGAAAGTTACGTTGAATCTATTATCAGAATAATTAGCAAATATGCTCCTAATATTAATGAATGCATTGAGCGTAAGAAATTACTAACCCCTGACGATATTGAATCAGAATATAATGTATCAGGAGGGCACTGGCATCATGGTGAGATTCAAATTGATCAGCTTTTTATGATGCGCCCAATTCCAGGAGCCTCACAGTATAAAACACATTTGGATGGTCTTTTTATGTGCGGTGCAGGGACACACCCAGGTGGCGGTTTAACCGGCATTTCAGGCAAAAATGCAGCTAAAGCAGTCTTGGATGATTTTTAAATGACGCAAGATCTTAGATATTCAGCTTTAAAGAAAACACCTTTTCATTCAAGAACCAGTTTGGCTTCGCGAACGAACAAATATTATAACTGGAATGGATATACTGTGCCTACAGAATACTCAACTACCGAGCTTGAATATACAGCAGCAAGAAATGGAACATCAGTTATGGATCTAACCCCTATGGGCAAATATGAAATTATAGGAGATCATGCGCATCAATTTGTTGATTACTTAGTTACTAGAGATTTATCAAAAATGAAGGACAATACAGTAGCTTATATCATCTGGTGTAATGAAGATGGAAAGGTGATCGACGATGGTACTATTTTCAAATTTTCTTCAACAAAATTTATGCTTTGCTGTGCTGTTAAAATATATAACTGGCTTAATGACTCAGCTTATGGTTTTGATGTTACAATTACCGATGTGACAGATACAATTGCTGCACTAGCAATTCAAGGGCCAACATCCTGTTCAACTTTAAAAAAATTTGGAGCAACAGATCTTGAAACATTAAAACCTTTTGAAATGAGAGAATATAATATTGATGGTTTCGATATTTTAATATCACGTACAGGATTTACAGGTGATTTGGGTTATGAATTGTGGACTGATCCAAAAAATGCAGAAACGACGTGGGACAATATTGAAATTGCTGGTAAGGAATTAAAATTAAGACCTTTTGGAATGTATGCACTCGAAATGACTAGGATTGAAGCTGGATTTATTCAAACTAATACAGACTTTATGGCCGCAGAAGACTCATTAAGGCCGACCAGAATGAGGTCACCTTATGAAATTGGAATGGGATGGCTTGTGCACTTAAACAAAAACTCATATTTTGTTGGAAAGAAAGCACTTAAAAAAGAAAAAGAAGAAAATACTACTGAAAGATGTTTAGTAGGTTTGGATATAGATGGAGATAAGCCAGCACATGGTTCTGTAATATATAACAGCAAAAAAGAGGATATTGGAATTGTAACCGCAGCCTTATGGTCTCCTATTATGAAAAAAAATATTGCACTTGCTTCACTCAAGAGACCGTACGGAATAAAAATAAAAGAAAACATATTTGCAGAAATTTATCACCCTGAAGAACTTGAGTACCGAAAAATATGGGCACGATGTAAGGTAGTTAAAAGGCAATTTTTTAACCCTGAAAGAAGAAATAAGGTACCTGCAGATCTATACGAATAGCCAAAAAATAAGTACTTTAAAATAATTCAATTATTGAACAGCTGTTCAATTTAGGCTATAATGATTCATGCCTAAATCAACATCACAATCTGCTAAAAACGATTTAAAGAATACTCTAGATGATAGAATCCTTCATCCGTGGCAATACTTAGAATACAGAGGTGAAGATGATCGTACATTTATCGATAAGTCTGAGGGAATTTACTTATATGACAAGACAGGAAAAAAACTGATTGATGGACCTGGAGGCATGTGGAATGTCAATGTCGGTCATGGCGTTAAAGAAATTGCAGATGCAGTTTATAATCAAATTACTAAAATGCCATATGCAAGTCCGTTTACTGAGTCAACAGAAATAGCTCACGATTATGCATCAAGACTTGTTCAATACGCACCGGGTGATTTAAAGAGAATTTTTTTTACGTCTGGGGGATCGTCTGCTGTGGACTCAGCATTACGATTTGTAATGTTCTATAATAATATTCTTGGCCGAAAAGAAAAAAAACAAATTATATCAAGAAACGATGCTTACCATGGTAGTACATTTTTAGGAGCTTCTTGTTCAGGCAAGGAAAGAGATAAAAATAATTTTGATTTCGCAAGTAATATTGTTCATCATATTTCATCTCCTAATCCTTTTCGTAAACCTGATGATCTTACTGACGAAGAATTCTGTGATCTAAAAGTTCAAGAATTAGAAAACAAAATAATTGAAATTGGCGCGGACAAGGTAGCTGCTTTCATTGCTGAACCTATCTTAGCTTCAGGTGGCGTGATTGTCCCACCAAAAGGTTATCATAAGAAGACACATGAAATTTGTAAAAAACATGATGTGTTGTATATTTCTGACGAAATCGTCACTGGCTTTGGAAGACTTGGTCACATTTTTGCTTCAGAAAATTATTTTGATTTTACACCAGATATTATTCTTTTGGCTAAGGGGATTACATCTGGATATGTGCCTTGTGGAGCAGTTGTTATATCAGAGCGATTGATGTCCAAATTAGATAATAAAGAGAAAGTAATTT
>CAJWRM010000057.1 GCA_913046365.1 uncultured Flavobacteriales bacterium | reverse complement strand
GGATGGGAAACGACTGACCTATTAAATGCGCTTGCAGATTCTAGTCTAGAGGATTATAATTTGGTTTCTCTACTGATTGGCGTGAATAATCAATTTTCAAATCGGCCCTTTGAAACTTATACTAGCGAATTCGATCTTTTACTCGATCAGGCAATAGGGCTTGCGGGATCAGACCACGTATTTGTTGTCTCTATTCCTGATTATGGAGTAACGCCTTTTGGGAGCAATAATAGCGAGAACATTGCTTTTGAACTTGATGAATATAATGCTTATGCAGCAGCAAAATGTCAAGCTTTGAACATTCCATTTATAAACATTACTGAAATATCGAGACAATTAGGAGATTCTAATGGAGCGTTGGCATCTGACAACCTTCACCCGAGTGGAACGCAATACAGTAAATGGGTTGAGGAAATGCTACCCATTGTGCTTAACTTACTGGAAGAGTAAAAGATTATTTTTGTGCCCGCAAAAAAGAAATCACTTCATTGTTAAATTCAACAGGATGCTCTACGTTGACAACATGACCGCAATTTTTGATCACATGAAGCTGCGCATTAGCGTGTCCGGAAATGACCTTTTTGATAGATGGCAAAAACAAATGATCTTGCTCCCCCATCACATAAAGCGTGGGGATATTTGTCTCATTTAGTCGAAAGAAACGCAAAATCGGATTAAGCTGAGCCGTCAACTTATACCATTTAAGAAATTCCTTTTGATAAAGCTTTTTCGCTTCTTTTACAAAGAGCAATCGAGATTCTTTATGGTTTTTTTTAGGCATAATAATAAAAGCGAAGAGCTTATATAACAAAATGTAGGGCACAACAGACTTAAAAACATTACCAAAACCCATTAGTAGTTTGGAGCGGATATTCAACTTAAGGACAGCACCTCCGAGCACCATGGTTTCGACCAGCTGAGGATGCCTCTCCGCTAAATCCCTAATTAAAATTGTACCTAGTGAAATTCCAATAAAATGGGACTTTTTTATATGTAAATGCTGAAGTACCTGAACAATATCATTGGTAATAAACGCAAAGGTATATTCCTGTTTTGCATTGTCCTTTGAGGTTATTTTACTATTTCCATGCCCTCTAAGATCAACGAGCAGGACATTAAACTCCTCTTTAAAGGCTCTGATTTGACGAAACCATATAGAACTACTGCCCCCAGCACCATGGATGAACGTAACCCATTGAGTGGAATTTTCATTTGGAAATACAGAGTAACTAAGCATTCAATTTTAGTTTATACTATGTAGAACCGAATAAAATGCATAAAGTTTAAAATTGATATTGATTTATGAAGCCAACAATAAAAGTAAAGTCAAAATGAAATTAAACCTCAATCGATGCTGGATTGCATCAAATTCCTCATTATCTTTACTCTAGACCACAAAACGAAGACAATGAACGCATCAAATAGGCTCTGCGAAGAATTACTTTGCCGTTACAGTGATTTTGAACCAATCGAGGAGAATAAGTTTGTTGGATATAAGCTCGCTGAAAAGAAAAATCTCAATTACTATTCTGCCGTAACGGGTCTTTTTCGGTATAAAGCACGAAGTGTTTCCGATAATTCCTACAGCTCGCTATATGAGAAACATGAGATTTTCTATGATCCGATCATGAAGGATAAAATCTCTGTTTTTAGAAAGAAAGAGGATGCGATTAAGTTTCTTAGTGAATTTCCAAATATTGTCAAATACAAAACAGAGTTAGTATTACTAGAAATTACAATTAGTGGAAACCTTCAATCTGTAAAGTGCTCAAATAAATATCATAAAGATCTCGAGGCCGTAGCGGGTTGTGTGATGGAAAAAATAACAGAAGTTGAAAGTATTTATGAAAGTAATATCTAATCACGGGCGAGATAAATTAAAAAATTCATAACGTCCTAATTCCTCTCGACGAGAATAACAAAACCTGGTTCATTATTATTTGAATAAGTAGCAAAAATGAACGGTATATGCAAAAATTAAAATAACTAACTTTAAATATAAATTCAACTCGGCATATGAAAAACTTTATAATTATAACAATTGCAGCACTATTTCTATCATCATGTAAAATTGTACAATCTACCTCGTTCAATGATGACAATAGCGGTGAAATCTCCGTTTATGTTGATATGGAGATATTTGCTTCAAAAATGGGAGAAGATGCGATTAAAAAAGAAAGTGAAAATCTTGATTTCGAAAAGAAAAAAAATAAAAATCTGAATAATTTAACGTTGATTGAATATATCGGAGATACAAAAGGGGTGACTAATGTCAGATCAATTTTTGATGAGAAAAAATATATTTACGGATTCCGTTTAAACTTTGATAATACGTCAAGTCTAAATAATGCCATGAACAGAATGCAGCACTACGAAAGTATTGATAAAGACTCATCTGCAGTCCTCGAAGATTTTAAGTTTTATATTATGTCTGAGGAAAATTTGATCATTAACGCTCCTGACACCAAAAAAAATGATGCAGACGAAACACAAGATTCTGAGCAAATGGGTGATAAAATGGCCGAAGTGACATTGTTGGAGTGGAATGTCAATTTCGCCTCGAAAAAAATAAAAAAAATAGATTCGAAATTTGAAATCAAAAAGAAAGGGAAAAAACAAGTTTCCATCAACACAAATTTATTCAAAATGGGAGAAAGAGTCTCTGAAACTATTGCCACAATATATTTTGAATAAAATACATTCTATTTTCTTAATAATTTCGAGTCAACCCTTCTAGGCTAAGAAAGCCAAAAACACATCTCTATCAATCTCTTTTGCGCCAAGCGTTGCCAAGTGAGAATTATATACCTGACAATCGATAAGCTTGTACTTCTTTTGTCTTATTAAAGAAATCAATGCAAGTTTCGAAGCATTGCTTTTTTTAGAAAACATACTTTCACCACAAAATACATTTCCGACCTCCACACCGTATAGCCCTCCGATAAGTACATCACCTTCCCATACCTCCACAGATTTTGCTGATCCAAATAGATGTAATTCGAGATATGCTTCTTTCATTTCATCAGTAATCCAGGTGCTATACTCACCTTGACTAGATCGATCTATAGTCTTACAATTTGTAATTACTGCCTCAAAAGCCATATTAAAGGTTACCCTGTATTTTTTCGAATTCATCAATTGACGCATACTTTTAGATACCCGAAGATCCTCAGGGTAAAGTACCATCCGCGGATCAGGACTATACCAAAAAATCGGCTCACCTTCGGAGTACCATGGAAATATTCCACTTCTGTATGCGAGCTTTAAGCGTTCAATAGACAAATCTCCTCCCACAGCAATAACACCATGCTGGTCTGCATGATGTACATCGGGAAACACTAAATTATCAGATAAAAAAATCACACTTTAAATGTATCGAATAATCATAAATACAAAAAAAATCAGTGAATTTTTATCAATTTTAGGTACAGTCATAATAATAACCTACATTTGCAGTCTAATAAAATATTTAAATATGAGTAACGGAACAGTAAAATTCTTCAATAATTCAAAAGGTTTTGGATTCATCGTTCCAGATGATGGAGATAAAGACGTGTTTGTGCACGCAAACGGATTAATTGATGAAATCAATGAAGGAGACAAAGTAACCTTCGACATTGAAGAAAGCCCTAAAGGACTTAACGCATTAAATGTAAAAGTAGTTTAAGCACTACTTCACACATACGTTTTTAAGAGCCTGTCAAATTTGACAGGCTTTTTTTTTAACTTAATCTATAAGTTTTTTTATGTGGTTGAAAATCATAGTTTTTTTATTTCTCAATTTTGGTGCGTTAGCATTAGGAGGCATTTTTGCTGGTAGCGGCGCAGGTTCTGATTGGTATGATCAATTAAACAAAGCTCCGTGGACACCTCCCGGGTGGGTTTTTGGATTCGCTTGGACAACAATTATGCTTTGCTTTTCTGTATACATAGCATTTCTATACGAGAGGATAACTGAAAAAAAAAATATCCTCAGGTTGTATTTTATTCAATTGATGTTAAATGTTGCATGGAACCCAGTCTTTTTCTACTTCCACAAACCACATCTTGGGCTCGTTGTAATCATATGCTTGACTCTACTCGTTGCCTATTTTCTGTTCAATTTTAGGCGCGATTTAAAGGTATATTCTTTGCTCATTACACCTTATTTCATTTGGCTTTGTATTGCAACATCTCTGAATGCATACATAGTATTTTTAAATTGAAAAAGGTTAACAAGCAAACTTAAAATACATTATCCTTGGTTTGATTGAAATACAAAAAATCAATCGAAATACTTAATGCAGGCATCTACAGGGGTGTTTGTTCCATTAATTACTGGGACACTAATGTCATGAAACTCCCATCCGCTTGGACAACTTTGACCATTATAAATATACATGACCATACATGCTTGATTTGTCCAGCAGGCATCCACGGGTGACCCTCCCCAAACTGCAACATTTATTTCTTGTTTCGTCCATCCGTTAGGGCAGCTTTGGTCATTATAGATGTACAAAACGGCACCGCCACTTGCTCCTCCACCTCCCGAAGGTGGGTTTGCCCAAGAGACACCGCCCAAACCATCTGAAGTCAAAACATCTCCCGTATTACCCGGACTCGCTGGTAACTCGATTTCATTATTCGGATCTGAATCAGCATCAGTTACATATAAAGTATTCCCATCATATGCCAAACCTGCACCTGTATCTATACTGATTTCATCGTTATTTAGTATTAGTCCCGGTCCTACATTTACAACCCCAGGTGGGCCTTGGTCTCCTTGTGGGCCTTGGTCTCCCGGTGGGCCTTGGTCTCCCTGTGGTCCTTGATCTCCTTGTTGTCCCGGTGGGCCTTGTGGGCCTTGATCTCCTTGTTGTCCTGGTGGGCCTTGGTCTCCCTGTGGGCCTTGATCTCCTTGTTGTCCCTGTGGGCCTTGGTCTCCCTGTGGTCCCTGATCTCCTTGTATACCTGGTTCTCCTTGAGGGCCCTGAGCGCCCGCAGGACCCTGCCCACCTTGAGGACCGGGTATTCCTTGTTCTCCTTGTTGCCCACTGCCCGCATTACCTGCCGTTTTAGCATAAAGGGCATAAGGAACACTCAGTAGTTGTTGAACACCAAAGTCAATGATTTGATTTAAATTAAGATCAAAAATTTCCGTATGCATGAAATATGGTCCAAGAGACCAATCAATTTCAGCAAACTCATTAATGGAATATCCATTTCCCACGACAATATTAAATAACCCTTGTCCATTTGTTACTGTTTTATGCTTCTCACGATATACAAGTATGCCATTTTGAGAACCTTGATAAATTTCAATCAAAACATTTATTTTTCTATATGGTAATGCTTCGCCTATACCATTTCTATACATTGCCTGATAATTTACCCCTTCAGGTG
>CAJWRM010000056.1 GCA_913046365.1 uncultured Flavobacteriales bacterium | reverse complement strand
AAGTCGACGCCGATCTTAAACCCCTGACTACTTGTAGTTGGGGGTTTTTTTATGCCCTTAAGTTTTGAAATACAAACAGGATTACTCAGAAAAACCAAACCCAACAACACTTTACAAACGAAATATAAAGATGTATCTTCACACAAAAAATATCGTCATCCTATTAAAATTAATTTTATGAATAAATTCTGGCAATTAAAAATAGCTTCTGTGTTGATTTTAACAAGTTTTGAACTTCCAGCACAAGACACTAGTGATTGGGTTAAAAAACCTACATTGACGCTTTCGGGTTTTACTGATATATTTTATGTATACGATTTGAACCAACCACAAGGAGATTCAAGACAACCATTTTTATTTAACCATAATCGTCATAACGAGTTTAATTTGAACCTAGGAATGTTAAAACTCGGATTAGAAAACGCCAAGTATAGGACAAATATTGCTCTGCAGACAGGAACTTATGCGAATGACAACTATGCGGCAGAACCAGGATTATTGAAGAATATTTTTGAGGCAAACATTGGAATTTCACTTAACAAGAAAAATAATCTTTGGTTGGATGCTGGGATTTTACCTTCTCACATTGGTTTTGAGAGTGCCATTTCTATGGATAATTTGACTTTAACACGTTCATTGTCAGCTGAGAACTCACCTTATTTTCTGACAGGAGCAAAATTGTGTTACAATCCATCAGAAAAATGGGAAATTGCTGGCTTAATTGTTAACGGTTGGCAACGAATTAAACGACTTGAAGGGAACTCATTACAGTCATTTGGTACACAAGTAAATTTTAGTCCAACAAATAAAACCACTCTTAATTGGAGCACTTTTATTGGAACGGATGACCCGGATATAACAAGGAGAATAAGATACTTCAATAATCTCTTTGGACAATTCCAACTCACAGAAAAACTTGTTTTGATTGCAGGTGCTGATATTGGAGCACAACAAGAAACGAAAGGAAGTTCTATTTATAATATTTGGTTTAGCCCAACAGTAATTGGGCAATTTCACATTAATGAGTCCTGGAAAACTACAATTAGAGCCGAATATTACCAGGACGAATCTGAAATTATGATTCCAACCGGAACAATGAACGGTTTTCGGACATCAGGACTTTCATTAAATGTAGACTATTCACCGGCACAGAATATCATTTGCAGATTGGAAGGGCGATGGCTTAATAGTAAAGACAAAGTATTTGAAACTAAAACAACATCATCAAATAACAACTTTATAATCGGAACATCAATAGCAATCAGGTTTTCAGAAAAAATTACGAAAAGTAAACGTTAACTAAAGCAAAAGTCCGAACCCATAACACAGCCTAAAATGATGATCTTTGATAAGCCCTTTGTCATTTTATAAAAACGAAAAGAAGCTGAAAATCCTTATTTCGGAGTTATATAGCAAATGATGAACTGCTTAAAAAGAAATAATAACTAAGCGAAATAATATACAACGTGTTTTGCAACTATATGTAAGCCTCCTCGCCCTGCATTAAAAGATATAAATCATTAAGAGCATGAAAACTAAAATAAAATTTAAAAAAGAACTAAAAAATCGATGCAAGATGTATTTTATGCTTATCATCATTGCTATGCTATCAATGGGCAGGTTTTCCGCACAAGATACATTTTCGATTGTTGCTGTTGATTCTGTTACCGGGGAGGTGGGAAGTGCAGGAGCTTCATGCGTTGACCTTTTTCAATTCGGATTACCAAGTGATGATTTTATAGGCCAGCTCGTTCCTGGTGTAGGCGCAATCAATACACAAGCATGGTACATACCTGAAAATCAAAATAATGCAACCAATCAGATGAATACCGGAAGCACTCCTAGTGAAATAATAGCGTGGCTGATCGCAAACGATGTTCAAAATCAACCGGAAAGACGTCAGTATGGTATTGTCTCCTACAACAATGGCTCTCCTGAATCAGCAGGATTCACAGGAACTTCTACGGATGATTATAAAAATCATATTTTAGGTCCAAACTATGCTATTCAAGGCAATATTCTACTTGGGCAAGGTGTACTCGATGCGATGGAGTCAGCTTTTTTGAATGAAACAGGCAATCTCGCATGTAAGCTTATGGCTGCGCTTCAAGGAGCAAATATTGTCGGTGCTGATACACGATGCGCCCCTAATGGTACCTCCTCACTTTTTGCCTATGTAAAGGTGTCACAACCCAATGATGTTTTTGGTTCTCCGTCATTTCTTGCCTCTGTGAGGACTTCTAATAATGCTGGAATTGAGCCAATTGATTCATTACAAATAAAATTCAATACACTTCAATCCTGTGATAATGCTACGTTAATTGAAGTCACTTCAGATAAAATAGTGACATTATCTCCTAATCCAGCATCGGATTATATTACCGTTGAATATGATACGCAAAAGTATAGTGAAATAGAATATCAGTTGTGCGGAGTAAACGGCAATCTCATTTTTGAGGGTGAATTACAATCAGAAACTCAAATAGACTTAAAAACATTGAGCCCTGGTAATTACGTTCTTAAAGTTAAAGTTGATGAATTCTGGATGACTCAAAAAATAATCAAGGAATAGCAGAGCGGTTTTCTTATTGCACAATCATAATGTTCTCTGTGCCCTGTTAGAATCTCTTTTTCTTCCAGTCGCCTAGGTTAGTTGATAATCCAAGATAGTGATTCTGTCCGGCTTTTGAGACGAGTAAAACTCCGTAGTCTATTCTAATTTTTTTGAGTTTTAGGCCAATACCAAATGAAAAGCCCGATAAACCAGGACGATCCAACAGTTTCATTTGTTCTCTTCGCATATAATCAAATCCTGCTCTAAAATGTAGGTTATCTGAGGCAAGTAGCTCTAAGGCATAGGAGAAGTGACTGGCCAGTGTTTTTCCAAATCCCGGAACCTGAACAGGAATAGTGTCTCCTGTTAGTCCGTCAATAGTGGGTTGTAATGTTGGGTCTTCGTAAAGAATTCTCCAATGGTTTAGGTGATGACCTAATACAGATATTCTAAAGGGGGCATGTTTGAGCTTGTAGCTGATTCCTGCCTGAACCTCTGCAGGTAAAGGAAGTCTTTCTGTATCAGTATAGTTAAATAACTGTACACCAATATTTTTAACAACAAATGAGGCAGAAAAATCTTGTGTAGGATGTTTGTAGTTTGCCCCAAAAATACCGCATACCCCAAGAGATGAATATGTTTCTAGGTGCGAGCCAATTAGATGCAAGCCAAAACCTACGTTGATTACTTTACCGAGCGAGGTGCCATAATTAACACCTATCGTATAGTCAATGGCAGAAAACTTATTGGTTTCATTTCCCAATTCATCTGTCCCTTGAAATCCTCCGTAATTTTGAAATTTTATAACTGGTGAAAGCAAGCCGATTTTTGATTTTAAGGCATAACCGACCATGCCTAGTTGACCACCGGCAGGGGTAAGGGCTTGATTGATTTGAAGGCCGTTTATGCTTTTTTCGGAGAGTAGCGCTGGATTTGCTGCGCTCAGACCAAGATCTCCATCTCTAATTGTGATTAGATCACCACCAAAAGCTGCAGATCTCGCAGAATAGATGGAATTTAAAAAAGGAAAGCTATTGCGTCCAAAGTAATGGTTTTGGGCTTGCGTATTGAAACATGTTGTGGCTAGTAAAAGGAGCAACAAATACTTTGTCATATAGCGGTTAACGGATTAGAATAAAAATAATTGCTTTCTTTTACATTTTATGTATTTGGCTGTTATATTTTTCAAGAAATTGCGTTAGAATTTTAAATGACCTTGCCTATGCAAAAATTTACTTTCGATTCGATATTGCTTTTAGGAAATCATGCAAATTTGTATTCAGCCGATATTATTCGTTTTTGTAAGCTTCCTGTTCAGTCACTAACCTTCAAAAAGAAGAATCCTTTTCTTGAGAATGAGCCACATCAGCTTTTATTAGATGAAGCGTTCATAGATTACAATGGAAACTATAACCTAAACGAGCTCTCATTTGCCTTAAGTGTAGTTGTCAATCACAATAAAAAGCTCAAGAACACACTTGTTGTTGGTGATCCCTCTGAGCTATTGTATCAAGCATATGTTTTCGCACAAACAAATCAGAACCCCAATTTTATTAGAGAAGAGGCGCAATTTTCCTCCAAGCAAGAAAACGATACCTATGCCTTTTTATATCCAGTAGGTATGGTTGCGCAGGATATTCGCAAAGAAATATCTCATTTAGTGTATGTGCTGAAAAAGTTCAATAAAAGCACTTTTTTGATTCGTGCTGACAAATCTGATGTCTCAGCTATTCTACAAAAAATGTTAAACCAATTAAGCGCGATGAACGAATTTTCCAAATTTAGCGTTAATGGAGTAGAACAATTAATTTCAAGACAAGAGCACTTTTCAACATAGCTAAATGAGCCAAAGGGAACACCATACTGTATTTAATGAGCTTTTAAATCGGTATGATTCCTTATTTATCAGCGTAATTGGAAAGCATTTCTCTGTTAGACAGGAAGCACAAGATGTATATCAAGATTTTTTAATCCATTTACTTATTCTGGTAGAGTCAAATTACGAAAGTGATTTGGATCTTCTAAATACGGCAGGCTGGTTGAAGGCTGTTGTGTCTAATTATTGTAAATCTGCTTTACGAAAGAGAAATGCAAAGAGAAAAATTCAATTTGCACATGAAGGTTTTACATCACTAAGCTTAGAAAATTATTCTGACGAAGATGATTCTATAGAATTTATTTTGAACCCAAAAGCTCCTGAAGACCCTATTGCTGCAATGAATCATTTGTTGGGTTTATTGTCTAAAAAGGATGCGCTCATTCTAAAAATGAAATATTTTTATGGCAAATCTTCTATTGAAATAGCTAGGAGACTGAAAACGAAACACATTGATGTTCGCATCTCTAGGCTGAAATTGAGATTGATCAAGCTATCTGGTGCAAAATCCATGGAGGATTTTTTTCAGAATAAAAGAATTTTCTAGAAATTAAGGTGTCGTTCTTTTTTGTCCTCGTAAATATCTTCAATTGTAACCAGTATTGCTGTTTCTTCAACATTTCCAAAATCTTCATTTAGGGCAGTACCAAATGTGCGCATACTTGGAGATAGGTTCATGTATATGTTAATGAGGGGCGGGATGAATTCTTTTCTTTCTCTAACAAATGCATTAAGCTTTTTATATGCTTCTGAGAAATCTAAATTTTCAATAATTGCGCGGTATTCATTTTGGTTTGCTCGATAATCCAGGGGGTTATGTGGTGAAATTAAACCTGCGTCATCTGGAAAATAGGTATGCATAAACGTCAATAAAAAATTACGTGCTTCTGTATTGTAATTAGGATACATAGTGACTTTACCGAAGAAGTACTTTATTTCTGGATTAAATTTAATAATCGCACCCAACCCATCCCAAATATTATCTAGGGCAAATAATCCTTTTCTAGGGTTTACAGATGGTTGATAATCAGGCTGTACCCAGCTTCTACCTAACTCAATAGTATATGGTAAATAATCTGAAACAAAAGCGCTTGTAAAGCTGAAATAGTGCTTGGTGGATAAGTGAATATCGGGAAGGTTTTGTATGGCATTTGCACACTTTATATATCGATATCCACCGATGATTTCTTCATCCTCAG
>CAJWRM010000055.1 GCA_913046365.1 uncultured Flavobacteriales bacterium | reverse complement strand
TATCAGGAAAACTGATAGCCCAAAAAATTTGTGCAAATAAAACTGATATTGATTTGGCGCCTTACTCGTTGGAGAGACTTTAAATATGAAATATTCTTTTTATAATTTAGTTCGTAACTCATTTTCATATCATGAAAATTGGGAAAAAGCATGGAGTAGTCCAGAGCTTAAACCCGAGTATGATGTCATTATTGTAGGTGGAGGAGGCCATGGACTTGGTACAGCTTATTACTTAGCTAAAGAATTTGGTGTAAAAAATATTGCTGTTCTAGAAAAAGGTTGGATCGGTGGTGGTAATACAGGTCGAAATACGACAATTATTCGCTCTAACTATTTATGGGATGAAAGTGCAGCACTTTATAACCATGCAGTTAATTTGTGGGAAGGTCTTTCAAGTGAATTAAATTTTAATGTAATGTTTTCTCAACGTGGACTATTCCACTTAGCTCATTCAGTTCACGACATGCAAGAAATCACAAGAAGAGGATATTCAAATTACTTGAATGGAATAGATGCTGAGATTTTGAACCAGGAGCAAGTTGCAAAAAAAATTCCCCATATGAATATGCATGGCAGGTATCCTGTATTGGGTGCATTGCTTCAAAGACGTGCCGGTACCGCAAGACACGATGCTGTTGCTTGGGGATACGCAAGGGCTGCTGAGAATCTAGGGGTTGATATAATTCAAAACTGTGAGGTGAAAGGAATTGATATTTCAAATGGCAAGGTTGTCGGGCTTCAAACAACAAAAGGTTCAGTGAAGGTTGATAAGGTTGGATTAGTACCTGCTGGACATTCATCTGTGTTGGCCGACATGGCAGGCTTTACTTTGCCTATTAATTCAGTGCCACTTCAAGCACTTGTAAGCGAGCCGATAAAGCCAATTTTAGATTGTGTCATCATGTCAAACTCCGTACATGTTTACGTAAGTCAGTCTGATAAGGGTGAATTGGTTGTCGGTGCAGGTTCTGATGCATATAACTCGTATTCTCAAAGAGGTTCATTTGATATGATTGAACATATGATGGCCCCATTAGTTGAACTGTTTCCAATATTTTCACGACTAAAAATGCTAAGAAGCTGGGGAGGCATTGTAGATGTAACACCTGACCGAAGTCCAATAATTGGAAAAACTCCGGTTAAAGATTTATTTATTAATTGCGGTTGGGGCACAGGTGGATTTAAAGCCACCCCAGGATCAGCTCATGTATTTGCGGAAACAGTCGCAAAAGGCGAACCTAACGATATTGCTGCTCCATTTTCATTAGACAGACATTACTCTGGCGCTTTAGTAGACGAAGCCGCAGCAGCAGCTGTAGCTCACTAATTGTATGTTTGTTATTAAATGTCCATACTGTGGCGAGAGAGATCAAACTGAATTTTCATGTCATGGCGAAGCGCATATAGCTAGACCAGATAATCCTGCAGAAGTAAGTGATGAGGAATGGGGAGAGTACCTTTTTTTTAGGAATAATCCAAAAGGAATACATTTCGAAAGGTGGACACATGATCATGGTTGTAGACGATGGTTCAATGTTATGAGAGATACAGTCAGCGATAAAATAATAAGGACATACAAGATGGGTGATCAAAAACCAGGAGTTCAAGATGTCTAATCAAAATAGAACAATGTTCGGTGGTCGAATTGATCGTGGCCAAGTCATCAATTTTGTTTTTAATGGAAAAAACTATAAAGGCTTTCATGGTGATACTTTAGCATCAGCGTTACTTGCCAATGATGTTCATTTAGTTGGGAGAAGTTTTAAATATCATCGTGCCCGAGGAATCCTAACTGCAGGATCTGAAGAGCCTAATGCAATAGTCCAGTTAGGTTTAGGCGCAAGAACAGAGCCAAATATGAGAGCGACAGAAATTGAGCTATACGAAGGTCTCGAAGCAGCTAGTCAGAATTGTTGGCCATCTGTAAATTATGATGTTGGTTCATTAAATAATATTTTATCAAGTATATTTCCTGCTGGTTTCTACTACAAAACATTTAAGTGGCCACCAAGTTTGTGGTTATTCTATGAACACTTTATTAGAAAAGCAGCTGGACTAGGGTACTCGCCAACTGCTAAAAACCCTGACCGTTACGAGCAAAAGTTTTATTATTGTGATTTGACAATCGTAGGTGGAGGAATATCAGGCTTGCTATCTGCACTTGCTGCAGGTCGCTCAGGATGTAGCGTATTACTAATTGATGAAAATCCTGAACTTGGAGGGTACTTATTAGATTATAATTTTTCAATTAATGAAAAAGATGGTCTTAAATGGATCAAGAATATAGTCGATGAATTGTACTCAATGGATAATGTTCGTATCTTAAAACGGACTACTGCAATGGGATACTATGATTATAATTATCTTACAGCGTTAGAGAAAGTAACTAATCACTGCGATCAACTATCAAAAACTACACCGCGAGAAAGATATTGGAGAGTAAGATCAAAAAAAATTGTATTAGCACAAGGCGCTTTTGAAAGACCTCTAGTTTTTGCTGATAATGATAGGCCTGGAATAATGATGGCATCCGCTGGAAAGAAGTACTTATCAAGATATGGCGTTCTGCCAGGTAAATCAGTAGTTTTATTCACAAATAATGATCATGCCTATCAAACAGCATTCGAGTTTAATGATAAAGGTGCGAAGATATCAGTTATTGATACTAGAGAGAATATTGACATAAGAATTCAAAATAAATGTGAAGATCTTGGAATAAAATTATATTCATCTTTTTCAATAATCTCTACAAAAGGAAACAAAAAGGTAAATCAAATAGAAGTTCAGAAAGTTGATAGAAAACAAAATGAACTGTCTGGTGAATGTATAACCTTAGATGTTGATTGTATTTTAATGTCAGGTGGATGGAATCCAGCTGTTCAATTGTTTAGTCAATCAAGAGGGAAATTAAAATACGATAAAGTATTAAATACCTTCGTTCCTGATAAACTAATTCAAGATCAAATAATTATAGGATGTAACAATGGATGTTTTGATCTGTCAAAAAACTTGAATCATTCTTATCAGGAGGGCCTTAATGCAGCTAAAGATCTAAACTATGAAGTTGCAGATAATATTAATTGGAAAGGTGAGGAGGAAATTTCCTTTACTGAGTCATCAGTCGAGCCTTATATGCTTGGTAAGAAAAAGGTTACAAAGGGTTCAAAGCATTTTATCGATTTTCAAAATGATGTCACGGCTGCCGATATTTTCTTAGCACAAAGAGAAGGGTATATCAGTGTCGAGCATACTAAAAGATATACAACTACTGGAATGGGAACCGATCAAGGCAAAACTTCAAATGTAAATGCACTAGCATTGATGTCTCATATTCACGAAAAACCGGTAGATGAAATAGGGCATACAACATTTAGACCTCCTTTTTCACCTCAAACTTTTGGAGCAATTGCGGGAAGAAGTGTCGATCATTTATTTGATCCTGAAAGGAGAACTTCAATTCATAAATGGCATGAAGAGAATAATGCTGTTTTTGAGGATGTAGGTCAGTGGAAAAGACCTTATTATTTCCCCAAAAAGAATGAAAATATTCATGATGCAGTAAAGAGAGAATGTCTAGCGGTAAGGAATAGTCTTGGAATGCTTGATGCATCCACACTAGGTAAAATTGACTTAAGAGGGCCGGATACGGCAAAATTTTTAAACATGATCTACACAAATGCCTGGTCAAAACTAGAAATCGGCTCATGCAGGTATGGATTAATGTGCAATGAGCATGGAATGATTTTTGATGACGGGGTAACAACGAGATTAGGTGATGATCACTATCATATGACGACTACGACTGGTGGGGCAGCAAGGGTGATGTCATGGCTAGAAGAATTTCTTCAAACAGAATGGTTAGACATGGAGGTTTTTTGTACATCAGTTACTGAGCAATGGACTGTTCTTTCAATTTCTGGCCCCAATTCAAGAAAATTTCTTCAGGAATTAACAGACATTGATCTATCAAAAGAAAATTTTCCTTTTATGAAATTTAGAGAGGGAAAAGTGTGCGGCATAGATTCAAGGGTCTTTAGAATAAGTTTCACTGGCGAATTGAGTTTTGAGGTCAATGTACCTTCCCGATACGGTAGATTTGTCTGGGAGCAGTTTATGCACCACGGTAAAAAATACAACATAACACCATACGGCACTGAAACGATGCATGTTCTCAGGGCTGAAAAAGGATTTATTATTGTGGGACAAGATACTGATGGAAGCGTTACTCCTATGGATATGAACATGGACTGGATCGTATCTAAAAAGAAACAAGATTTTTTAGGAAAACGATCATTCACACGATCAGATACTTTGCGATCTGATAGAAAAAAATTTGTAGGACTTCTTGTGAATGACAAGAAAACAGTTTTACCTGAAGGTTCGCATATCGTAGAAAAAGCACTTAAACAACCGCCAATGAAGATGCTTGGCCATGTAACATCAAGTTACTATAGCCCGATCTTGGGTCACCCTATAGCATTGGCAATGATTAAAAATGGTATGAATCTTCTTGGTGAAAAAGTCGAAATTCCTCTAATGAATGGCAAGGTTATAGAAGCAACAATCTCTGACACAGTTTTTTATGATAAGGAGGGCAATAAAAATAATGAATAACGATAAAGAACATTTGTCTCCATTAGTTGATAAAATTGCAATCAACTCAGATAATATTTCTCTACAGCAAAATGAATTTATTGGAAAAATAAACTTAAGAGTGAAAGAAAACGATCTAAAGGCAAGAGAAGTAATTGAAAATTATTTTGATTATAATCTTCCAAAATCATCAGGAGAAGTTAGTGGCAACGATGAAGGCAGAGTATTATGGCTCGGTCCCAATGAGTATCTAATTCTATGTAGTGATCAAAATAAATCGAATATTATCAATAATTTAAATGAAAATCTTAAAACATCATTTTATGCTCTCACTGATGTTTCTGATTATTATCTTACAATGAGACTAAGTGGACCCAAAAGCATTGAGGTGCTTAGCAAAGCTTGCCCACTTAATTTTGAAAAAAATTTACTGAAAAAAAACTCATGTGCACAATCATATATCAGTAAAGCAACAGTATTGATTGACAGATTATCTGACGAACCTATTTTCGATATCTCAGTTCGTTGGAGTTTTGCTGAATACTTATGGGATTGGTTGGCAGATTCAAGTAGTGAATTCGTAATCAGTGAGTAGTATTTATTATGAAAATTTCGCTAATACTTGCTCTATCCCGATCAATATTGAAAAGATGTCCGCGCTGTGGCAAAGCCAGTATTTATAAAAGATACCTTAAGCTAAAATCAAATTGTAATCATTGCGATGAGCAGCTCTCAATTTATAGAACTGATGACTTTGGGCCATGGCTTACAATCATTATTGCTGGCCACATTATTGTCCCCCTCGTTTTATTTATTGAACAAGTTTACGCCCCTGATCTTTGGTTGCAAGCTGTGACGTGGATTCCATTAACTATAGCAACAGTACTTTTTATACTTCCCGTATCTAAAAGTATTTGTTTAGCGATACTATGGAATCTAAATGACAAATAATTTTATCAAAGTAGCTTTATTGATCGTTTCTCTATTATATTCTCTGCCAACCTACTCTAACGAAGTGATTAATAGTTCGGTGCATCATCTTTCAGATGGTACATACGCAAATACTAGTGGAGTAGCATATGAGAGTAGCTTTAATAAAT
>CAJWRM010000054.1 GCA_913046365.1 uncultured Flavobacteriales bacterium | reverse complement strand
GTGAGTGTAGCTGTTTGACTTTCCGTTGAAGTAAATGTAAGTCCATTCCAAGTGTAAGGTAGCTCAGTATCACAAATCGTTGTATTTGTTGTACTTGTTAAATTGGGGTTTACTGTGAGGTTTAATGTGGCTAAACTATCACAGCCATTAACCTCACTCGTGAGTGTAGCTGTTTGACTTTCCGTTGAAGTAAATGTAAGTCCATTCCAAGTGTAAGGTAGCTCAGTATCACAAATCGTTGAATTTGTTGTACTTGTTAAATTGGGGTTTACTGTGAGGTTTAATGTCGCTAAACTATCACAGCCAGTAATCGCGCTTGAAAGAGTAGCGATTTGACTATCTGCACCCGTAAATATGAGTCCGTTCCATGTGTAAGGAAGTTCACTCGCACAAATCGTGGTATTTGTTGTACTTGTTAAATTGGGGTTTATAGTCAGTGATAGTTCGATGGTAACGATGCTATCGCACCCTCCAGGATTTGTCACAGTAAAGGTCGCTTCATTATTGCTTTCGGTGTAGGTAATACCGTCAATCCAAGTATAGGAACCACATGCTGAAATGATATCAACACTTGGGGTAGGTTCACTTATTTCGATAAATATTGAGTCGGTAAAAGATTGGCTGCAATTGCTAAAAGACACATCGATAAACTGACTTTCGGATAGTACTATCGATAATGTATCCCCTGTGAATCCATTTTCCCAAGTAATGTCGAAGTTTGCATCGTAACCATTAACAAAATTTGACATCCAAGAAGGTATGGCAGACATATTTGCGCCCATATCAGAGTTTGCTTCGCCCGTTCCGATGCAAGGTGAACCTGCGGCTAGACTGAAATCTAAAGTATTCGGATCCGAAAAAAGAGGATCTCCCTGAATGTTTCCGTTTCCTGAAATACCGTCCCCTAGAGAATTAGAAAAAAGCAATTGACTTTGATTGCCACTAACATGATTCGGCGCTGCTCCAGGGAAATATATAGATGACTTAGCTTGTCCTTCGTGATTCGAAGATGTATTGAAATAGTTTGCATTATTGTTATAAAAAGTACAATGATCTATTGTGTTGATACCTGTAGAGCTAGCACCGCAATAAACGATACCTTGATCTAAACTAGTGTTACCGATGAATATAGAATTTTCTACTTTTTTTCCATGACCTAAACTGAGGATAGAATTTTGCGCTGCATTACATACAAACATGCAATTACGCCATTGTTGTGGAGGGTTAGCTTGGACAGTATTACCACCTGCATAAATATTTCCAAGAAATAGGCATTTTTCAATATAAAATGATTTTTTGACAGAGTTTATGCAATTACCTAAGTTATTACTGAAATAACAATTTTCAACACCACTTTCTGGACCTATAATTTGTGTATCTCCGAATAAAATGCATCCCTCTTGATTGTTTTGAAAAAAACAGTCCTTAATAAGAATCCCACAATGATCATCAACAAAAATTGCACTGGCATCTGAACTGCTTGTTGGAGGTAGAACATTTGTACCATTTATAATATTAAAACCTTTAATGATGGTATTTATTGATTCACCCTGATTCACCCAAAAACCTCTCCCATTGAATTCACAATCAATTGTGGTATTCATAGGTCCCGTCTTACTTTGGATGATAATTTCTTTACCCATTGGAGAAATTCTAATATTGCCATAACCACTATATACACCGGGCAAGACAGTAACAATTTGACCATTTGAAGCTGCAGAAATACCGGATTGTATCGATTGAAATGGACTTCCCGGAGAACCATTACCAAAAACATCAGATCCTGTTGGAGATACAAATATTTCTGATCCAGACTCTTTGGTGTAAGGGAATTCTGAAGGTATTGCTGTTGATAGATCTAATTCTGCCGAAATAGAAAAGTTAGAATTCGCACAACCACTTGTTGCCGATGCATCAAAAACTATTGGTGACTGACCAATTAAATTTTTAGAGATACATAGCAGAAGCATAACCGATGGGATATACTTCATGTATGAAGTCATAAAAACAGGTAAAACGTGACGCATTTAAAACTCTTATCAAGCAAAGAAGGTAAAATTATCGTTCCATGCCTCTTTAGCTAAAATAGGGCAAAACAGATTAAAAGCAAAATTTCTGAATCAAGATAATAAGCGCATATTGGGAATGCCAAAATCAATGGAAATATGGATGAAAAAAGAACAATATGGTTTGAGGTAGAAAACACATATATTCGAATTAACATAAAAGCACTTGTGGCTAACAAAGTATAAATTAAATTAAATAACTTAGTTTATCCACAACGTTCGAAGCGTAACAAAGCGTTTTTAAACAGTTTTAATAAAAAGACCAATCCTACAAATGAAAAAGACTCAAAAAAAATCCTTATTCGGAATACTGTTATGTATCGCTTTTATTGCGCTATCGTGCAACAAGGAGGATGAGCAGGAGGCAAAACCCATCAGCACTTCAATCAATAAAATATTGCCTCTCGGTGCATCTCGCGTAGAGGGCAATCGTCCAGACTATGAAAGTTTCCGTTACGAGCTTTGGAAGGATCTAGAGGAGAATGGGTGGACCTTTGATTTCATTGGTACACAATCAGATGAGGCCGACTATCCTAGCTTCAATTCCCTTGATTTTGACATCGACCATGAAGGAATAGGAGGATGGACATCCGCCCAAATTTTGCAGGCCCTTCCAAATAATCTGCAAGAAACCGGAGCTCCAGACGTCGTATTATTTAGCTCTCCTGGCGGAAATGATGCCTTACTCGGCTTACCCTTCAACGAGGCAATTGACAACATTAATAGCATCATTGATGTGCTCCAAAACGCTAATCCGAACATTACGATTATCATAGAGCTAATGGCCCCTGGGCATTCAAATATGATGACCCCTGAATTGACGACCTATTTTGAGCAGCTTCAGCAAGGAGTTTTAACGATTTGCGAGGAGCAAACCTCATCAAATTCATCAGTAGTCGCGGTAGATATGTATACCGGATTCAGCGATGCATATCTTGCTGATGACGTTCACTACAATGAAACAGGAGCTGACTTTATCGCCCAACGATATTACACCTTGCTGGCAACGATATTAGAATAAACAGAAAGTATGGCAGGATATTTATGATTTAAGCGTCCCTTTTCTTAAATTTAACCTTCTTAAAAAACCATACTGTGAAAAAACTCAACTTACTCTTCCTGACATTCTTTTTGACACTCCTCAATTCCAACTACTTTTCGCAAGAAGATGTGCTACCTAAGCACATGACAGATGATGAAAAAATAATGATGGACGCCTACCTTTCCTCTTTCGATGGAAAAGGCATTAGTTCTCCACCACCTTATGATAATATCCGAACAGCTGCCGAATGGGAAGAGGTTCAGGCCCTTGTGATTACTTGGACGAATCAATTCAATAGCATTCATAGACAAATTGTTGATGCGGCACAAGAGGAATGCACCGTGATTATTCATTGTTCTGACTCAAATCAGGTTAAATCCTACCTGAATGGTCAAGGAGTGCCAGATGTAAACATCGATTATATTGAAGCACCATACAACTCTATATGGATTAGAGATTATGGCGCAAACACCTGTTACGCCAACATGGTGGAGGACGTTTTTCTAGTAGATTGGATCTACAACAGGCCGAGACCATCTGATGATGTAATTCCAGACGCCTACGGTGATTATTTAGGAATGGATGTGTACTCGACTACCGCAAACCCAAACAAAATCATGTCGACAGGAGGAAATTGGATGTCGGATGGTGACGGAGTGGCTTTTTCTTCCAACCTAGTCCTCGATGAAAATGATGGAAATGGAGACTTTGGCTCTCTTTCTTACCCGAATCACTCAGAGGCTGAGCTAGATGATATTTTTCAAAACTGGATGGGTATTGATGAATACATCAAAATGACAGAGCTTCCTTACGATGAAATACATCACATTGACATGCACATGAAATTGCTTGATGAGGAGACCTTGTTGATTGGGGAATATCCAGAAGGCACCTCAGATGGACCACAAATCGAGGCGAATATTCAGTATGTATTGAGTAATTTCAATACAAAATTCGGTACACCATTCAAAGTTGTGCGCATTCCACAGCCGTCGGCAACAAATGGAAATTTACCACCTAACGCATACTACAGAACGTTTACGAATCTCACTTTTGTAAACAATACTATTTTGGTTCCTATGTACCGAGAAGAATACGATACAATCGCGATTAGAATTCTAGAAGAGCAACTCCCTGGATATACAATTGCTCCTATTGACATTGATAATTCAGGTCAGAACCTCATCTCAAACGGAGGCGGAATTCACTGCATTACCCACACAGTCGGAGTAAATGAGCCGCTTTACATCACGCACAAAAAACTCGAAAACACTGCTGACACAGAAAATGATTATACGGCGAACGCAACTATTTTGCATAGAAATGGCATTACTGAAGCATCGCTATTTTATAAAACAGACCCTGCAGATGGGTACACGGAAATCAGTATGACCAATACCACAGGCGATGAATGGTCTGCAAGTATTCCAGCACAGTCATTAGAAACAACTGTTTACTATTACATTGAGGGTATTGCTGGGAATGGTAAACAAGGCGCCCACCCCTTCCCTGCTCCTCAAGGTAGTCATGTGTTTGATGTAATTGATCCAGGAACTGTTTCTCTAAACGAAGGTGCTAGTATTCAATTAAATAAAATATATCCGAATCCGGCGAATGCTATCACAGTCATTCCTATCAGTAGCACCCGACAGCAACAAGTAAAAATTAAATTATTCAATCTACAAGGTTCACTCGTGAAGGAAATATACAAAGGAGAAATATCTGCTGGTGAAAAGAATTTTTTCATCAATGCGTCAAAATATCCCTCTGGAGTTTATCAGGTTATCATTGAAACTGAAGAATACGAGCAGATAGAAAAACTGGTTATTGAATAAAGTACATCACCATGAGAATCAAAAATCTATTTTGCCTGATTTTAACTATCTCCATTCTGCTTGCTTGTAGTACCGCAGCGAAATCAATTAAAGTCAAAAATATTGAGGAACTATGCCTGGATAAGATTGATTCTGGAAGTTCAATTCAGCTTAAGAAAGGGACATATAAACTTAGCTCGCCAATTCGCATCATTAGAAAAAGTAACATAAGCATTGATGGGAATGGTGCAACATTAATCATGCAAAACATGGCAGATGATGTCTTGTTTATTGACAATAGCAATAACATAAAGCTTATAAATTTTAAAGCAACCCACATTGAGCCAAAAGGCCCAGTTGGCTGCACAGGAAATGTCATTCACATAGAAAACGGTTCAGATATTACCATAGAAGATTGTGATCTCAACGGAAGTGGGATTGTCGGAATCGCAGCTTATGGAACTAAGGACCTAAAAGTGATAAATAATTATATTCATGAGAACAGTCAATATGGAATCATTTATCAGGGACCTCAAATAGAAATAAAGGGCAATAGATTTCAAGACAATGCAAATGGAAACATTTACTTTTCATATCAAAGCATAACATGGCCTCCAGATCAGCTGATAAACTCAAACCAGAATAGTAAAGGATTGACCATGTCATCGAATACATTTATTGAATAATGAAAATGAAAATCATAAAAAGTGTATTAAAGAACATCATACTATACTCCTTACTAATATTTGGGGTTTTTTCCTGTCATAATAAAGCTGAAAAGGAATCAGAATTAGCCCCTATTAAATATTTAGCATTGGGAGATTCCTACACCATTGGGCAGGGTATAGCATTAGCCGAGAGCTGGCCTATGCAGCTTGGAGGAAAGCTGATTGAAAATAGTTTTTCTGTAGATAAGAACGACATTATTGCGCAAACCGGATGGGAAACGACTGACCTATTAAATGCGCTTGCAGATTCTAGTCTAGAGGATT
>CAJWRM010000053.1 GCA_913046365.1 uncultured Flavobacteriales bacterium | reverse complement strand
GCCCTCATGAATTTCGTAGATGGGTCGTATAGGTTGACAAAATTTAAACTTCGTTTCGTGAATTCTTGATAGAGGTCATCACGTCCCATTTTCTTGGCCATTTGAGCAATGCAGAAATCATCATAGGCGTACTCCAATGTCTTCGATACAGATTCTGCTTCTTGGTCAGAGCTAATGAATCCTTGGGTAGCATATTCTTTCTTCGCGTATTCATCCAATTTACTAGTATGAACCATCGCTTCGAGCGCCTTAATGGTATCAAAATCATTATATCCCTTGAGATATGCATCTGAAATGGCTGAAACGGAATGGTAGCCAATCATACATTCGGTTTCACAGGAAGCCAATTCCCATACTGGAAGGTCATTCCTTTGGTCGTAAATGCGGAGCATGGTTCTAATAAATTCTTCTGTTCTTTCTGGCTGTATAAGCGTAAAAAGCGGATGAAGGGTTCTGTAGGTATCCCAAAGTGAGAAGACAGTATAATGATGCTCTCCTTCTTTAAGTTCGTGTATCTTTTGGTCATGTCCACGGTAACGACCGTCCACATCGCTGGCAAGGTTTGGCGCAATAAAACAGTGGTAAAGGGCCGTATAAAATATCGAAGCTTTTTCTCTATCCTCGCTGCTGATTTTGATTTTAGAGAGCTCCTTTTGCCATTTAACCCGAGTCAAGGCTCTTGTTTTATTAAAATTAAAACCATCTAGCTCCGTCTGTCTATTTTTGAGGGCACCGGCTTCATCTACCTGAGAAATTCCAATGGCTATTTTAAGCGTTTTCGTTTGTTTTGGAAATTCAATCAGTAGCTTGTGTCCATTTTTGTTGCTTACTCTTTTGATTTTTGATGGTTCAATCGAGAATTCAAGATCAAAATAAAAGTGCTGTTCTTCTGCCCAACTTTTTGAAATTCTTTGGCCTGAGATATGCTTTTTATCATCTAGTATGTATTCTGCAAAAATAAGGTCGTCTCTGTGGTCAAAATCAATAAGGATGAATTTCTTATCTTTTTCTCGCTGAAAGGTATACTGATGAATACCAGCACGTTCACTCGTGGTCATCTGAGCTTTGATTGCATCATCTTCCAAGTACACCTCGTAATATCCTGGTTTCGCAATTTCAGTATTGTGAGAAAATGTAGAACCAAATCCTTTAGAATCTTCATAGCCAGGAACTACCTTGGCTTTCTTACCACTCTGAGGAACAATTAATAGATCGCAATAATCTGGAACACCAGTTCCGCTTAAATGGGTATGGCTGAAGCCGTATATTACTGAGTCAGAATAATGATATCCTGAACAACCATCCCAACCCTCATGTCTTGTATCAGGACTAAGCTGAATCATTCCGAATGGAGCCGTCGCACCAGGAAAGGTATGTCCGTGACCACCTGTCCCTACAAAGGGATTGACCAAGCTTACTGGAGATGCGACCATGTCTTTTTTTTGTGGCTGAATGACATTATGGGCCTTGTCACTTACTTTTTGTAAAGATTTAATGACTTGAGCATTCATCTGGGTAAACATTCCAAAGAGGAAAATGCAATATGCTATTGGTTTCATGAGTTTAATTTTCGCTTATCTATTGTAGAAAATGTTTTTCTTTTTTCAAGGTAGTAGTTGACCAAGATGTTTCCTCGATACTTCACAATAGGTTCAGTGTCTTTTAGCAGGGCTTTCCTTTTTTTGTAAAGGGTAGCAAAATTGCTGTATAGCGCCATATGGGCTAAAAATACTTTCCAGAAAAAAGAGATTTTCCCTTCAAAAAGAAATTTGTAGGCGGCGATTCCGTCAAGCGTCATTCTCTTAAAAAGCATCGGGAATAACCAACCTTTATAATTCTTAGTAATTAGAAACAAATTATTTCTAAAATTCAGGTATACTTTCTGTGCTGACAAATAGGGGAGTGTTCCCCCTCCTAAGTGGAAGACTTTACTTGTTGGGATCACTTTGAATTTGTAACCCTTATGCCCAAGTCGAATACACAAATCAATTTCTTCCATGTGGGCAAAAAAGTTACCGTCAAAGCCTCCAACACTATGGAAACACTCAGATCGAATAAGCATAGCGGCTCCAGAGGTCCAAGTTACATATGACTCTGATTCATATTGACCTATATCTTCTTCTACATGATCAAATATTCTTCCTCGACAAAACGGGTAGTAATTCTTATCAATATATCCACCACAGGCGCCCGCATGCTCAAAGCTAGTAGGCTTAATTAAGGACAATACCTTTGGTTGACAAGCGCCAATGTTGTTGTCATCCATCGCTTTTAACAAAGGTGAAAGATAATTTGGACTGACCTCAACATCGCTATTGAGTAGGAAATAAAAATCATATTGCCCCTCTATTTGTTTTAAAGCATCGTTATAGCCTCCTGCGAAGCCAGTGTTTTCATTGTTTTGAATGACTTTAGCTCCGTCAATAGTTTTAATATAGTCTATGGATTTATCCGTACTGCAATTGTCGGCAACAATTACATCATAAGGACTGCTGTTTTTGATTATCTGTGTGAGGTGTTTTTTTAGATGTTCAACACCATTGAAATTCAGAATAACAACTGCTAGTTTTTTCATGATTTAGTACTGGCGGTAGTAATCGTTAGAGTTCCCACCCCAATGGTCAACATTGTTGGAATTTGGGTCGTCGATGTTCCCGTTAACGGTATTCCTTTTTGATAACATTTGGGGCCAGCGAGGATTTTTTAATTCTCCTACCATGTCTGAGTGAAGCAATCTGTATGCTCTGTTGACGAGGTTTGGGTTGTAAAAGACAAATCTACGGTTGTTAAATACACCAATCTTATTGTATGTCCAGATTTCATAGGGATATTCCGAGGGAGAAGTCTCCTTGTTAATTAAGGTGTTTGGTGCTCCGTATTGAAGATATACACGACCTCTGTCAGTTTGAAAACCATCTTGAAAATTGTTGCCATAAACGGTTTCCACAAAGTCAACCTGATTTTTATATTTAATCCACGCCGAATAGGAATCAACCTGATTCGTTTTGACCCAAAACGCTTGAAGGTGTTTTCTACATTTTTCACGGTCTTTAGTTTTTAGGGTGCTAATAATATTCTTTACCTCAGCAGGTCTGGCAATTGGAATGAGGCTTTCTAAATAGAATCCAACGCTGTCGGAGGGTATGGAAGTTTGAAAAGCAGGATCGAGTACGATTTCAGTCGATACAAGGCTAGTGGTTATTTCGTTACTTCTCTCGAATGAAATACTGGTACTACATATTTCGTTTAAGGTCTCGTCCACCATAGAAAGTTTTAAGATGTAACTTCCTGTTTCTAACAATTCAATATCAACAACGCCAAGATGAGGTTGAATTTGCGCGGTGTCATAGGTGATGATTTTGGTAAAGTCATCTAGGGTTTTATTATTGCTTGCATTAATAATTTCTCGTTTGATTCTGACCTTGTAGCCATTTAGCTTGTGGGTGTTGTAAGATTCAAAATAGATGGGCATTTTGGAAAGTTCTGTTGGGAAGAACTTGGAGAGCATAGGTATGATTTGATAACCTGATTTTTGAAAAATACTGGCTGCTGAAGATGGCACGGCATATTCTGCTATAGTAATATCTGAAAAGCTAGAGACGTTCTTTCTCGATTCTATTGTAAAATTCTCTGACCCAGAAATTTTATGTTTGGTAGAATCACCTAAATCCTGTAGCTCAAGATTAAGTGTATAGTTTCCTTCATTTAATGCGAACCTTTTGATTTCAAAAAAATCTTCAACAATGCTGTCTCGGAGCAGAAATTGTGGAGAATTTAAGATGTATGAATCTGAAGCAACCAAAGAGTCAGTATCAAATATATCCATGTAGACAACAAGTGTGGATTGTAATGCGGAATCCCCAATGTTTTTAAGGTGTGTCGATATACCAGAGAATTGAAGCTGAATTTCAATGTATGATCCGATGGAAGGATGGTAGAATTCTTTGAGGTCTAGATAAGCCTTAAGATTTTTCTCTTGCGCAGAAAAAGAACTTGTAATTAATAGAAAAAATGTGAAAATTAGAAGCTTATACATGCCCTAAAAATAAACTAATTTTTGCAGATTAGTTCAATTCGGATTCATCTATATTCACTCTTATTTTTTGAGAAAGCTGACGGTTGTAGGTCTCTAATAGAAATTTAAAGTAATTGTCTGTGCTTTTTGAGATGCACTTGGTATAATGTTTCAATCTGTGTTCGATATGGTCTTGCAGACATTCAAGGATTTCAAAGCCATGCTCCATATCCTTTGCACTTTCTAGAATTACTTCAAAATGATTCTCCATGGATTCTTCAACAGCCTTCTTTCCTTTGATTCCATTATCAATACACTCATGGTAGCGTTCTTTTATGTTAAAGCTTTCGAGTTTCTCCGTATCCATGAACTTATCATATCCTTTTGGGAACTGATAATTGGCCTCAAATTCCATGTCTTCTAGTTCAGATACTCTAGATTCAAGAAATCGATCTGGAAATTTAAAGGCATCCTGCCAATTGATATAATCTTGCCAAAGTCCAAACCTTCTTACATTATTTCCTAAATCAATGATGTGAAAGTTCGACTTGTTAGGAAGCTTGCGAGAACCTCGGCCAATCATTTGATGATAAAGCGTAAGAGATCTTGTGGCTCGATTAATGATAATTGTTTTTACAGTAGGTTCATCAAACCCAGTGGTGAGAATACCAACGGAGGTTAAAATCGCATTAGGTGTTTCTTTGAACCACTTTAAGATGTCTTTTCTGTCCTTATCACTAAAAGTAGAGTCAAGGTGCTTGATATTGTAATCGAGTTTTTCAAAAGATTCCTTTACACGAATCGAGGTTTCTATACCTGCATTGAAAATCAATGTTTTTTTGCCTAAAGCCACTTCTTCGTATGCAAAAATCAATTTTTCTTGCATGAAATAATTGCTGTAGAGCATATCCGAGCTGGTTATAGTAAAATCACCATTTGTACCAATTTTTAAACCATGTAGGTTGACGTCATAGCTAAAGGTGTCTGCGTTGGATAAATATGATTTTTCAATCAAACCCGCGATAGATTCACCAACCAATAACCTGTCATAATTGTCTTTGAGTGGTAAGGATTTATTACTGCTTAATGGAGTTGCTGTTACACCAAGTATGTTACAATCCTCATAATATTGGAATATTTTTCTGAAGCTATTGTAATGGGCTTCATCTACAATGACTAAACCCACATTTTTGATGAAATCGTGGTCATCAGTGAGCCTATTATGTAGGGTCTCAACCATTGCAATGAAACACGAATACTCATCTTGATCAGGAAGCTCTTTTACCTCAGAATTAATGATTTTATTGGCGACTCCTATTGCTGATAACTGTCTAGATGTTTGTACTGAAAGCTCAATTCGATGTGTTAGAATTAAAACTTTCTTTTTCCATTTTTCAATATATTTTTTTCCTATCTCTGAAAAAATAACGGTTTTACCTCCCCCTGTGGGTAGCTGATAAAGAAGGTTGAAATCTTTGCCGTTACTAGCTAACTCGCTAAGAATTGTGTTTACAGTTTCCTCTTGAAATGGATAAAGTGTTTTGGCTTTGTACAGGTCAACATCAATCATTCTTCCTTGTGTTTGGCAAGTTGCAAAAGTACGTCCTTTCTTTTTAAGACGCTAAAGAAAAATTGATTTATTTTACCCAATGTTCCATAAAAATACCACCGGCAATAGCAACATTTAGTGATTCAGCATTCCCATGGCTTTTTATTTTTAACGGCAGATTGATGTGCTGCCTAAGTTTTTTTGATATTCCACGGCTTTCATTTCCAAGTATTAAGGCATTCATAGATTGAATTTCGCTGTCTTCGAATTCTTTTCCTTCGAGAAGGGCACCTCCAATATTTAACTTGTTTTTAGCTAGGAATTCTTCCAGGTCTTGGTACCATACATTGATCCTTAAAAAGCTTCCCATTGTAGCCTGTAAGGTTTTTGAATTATAAAGATCCACTGTTTTTAACGAGCACACGAATTGAGTGATTCCAAACCAATCAGCCGTTCTCACGAGTGTACCGAGATTACCTGGGTCTTGCACGTCGTCAAGTAGGATCACTTTTTTACTTCGGTCAAACTCCAGTTTCGTTTCCTTTTGAAGGACGAGTAGAATAGCATTTGGTGTTTTTAATGTAGATATTCTTGATAGCTCAGCAGGGGAAAGGGTGTACGTTTTAGCATGAAGTTTTGTCGAAATTTGTTCGATATGTTCATTGGTACAAATAATATCCTTAATTCGTTGCGCATGATTTTGCATTACCTCATTACAAATTTTAACACCTTCAACGATAAAACATTGCTCGAGATCTCTATTCTTTTTTTGATGCAGGCTTTTAATCCACTTTAAATGCTTTTGGGAGATTTTTTGCATATGATATTCCTTACTTTTGTATCAATTCGATGATGAAGATAAATAAACTTTGGTTGTTTTATACATTGCTTTTGCTTTGCCTAAGCGCTTGCTCTATTTCTAAAAATGTGCCTGAAGGTTATTTCTTGTTAAAGTCTAACCGCATTGACTATGTTCAGAAAGTAAATTTTACCTATGATTTGGAGGCTATTTTAAAGCAAAGTCCTAATCAAAGAACGTTTGGATTGCTTTTGAAGCTTCGCATGTACAATCTAATTGACTCCGCCAAGATTGTCGAAAAGAAAAAGAAGCACTTCGATAAGTTTCAAAA
>CAJWRM010000052.1 GCA_913046365.1 uncultured Flavobacteriales bacterium | reverse complement strand
TATCAGGAAAACTGATAGCCCAAAAAATTTGTGCAAATAAAACTGATATTGATTTAGCGCCTTACTCGTTGGAGAGACTTTAAATATGAAATATTCTTTTTACAATTTAGTTCGTAACTCGTTTTCATACCATGAGAATTGGGAAAAAGCATGGAGCAGTCCAGAGCTTAAACCCGAATATGATGTTATTATTGTAGGCGGTGGAGGTCATGGACTTGGTACTGCTTATTATCTAGCTAAAGAATTTGGTGTAAAAAATATTGCTGTTCTTGAAAAAGGCTGGATTGGTGGTGGTAATACTGGTCGAAATACAACAATTATACGATCTAACTATTTATGGGATGAAAGTGCAGCACTTTACAATCATGCAGTTAATTTATGGGAGGGTCTTTCAAGTGAACTAAATTTTAATGTAATGTTTTCTCAGCGTGGACTGTTTCATCTAGCCCATTCAGTTCATGATATGCAAGAAATCACTAGAAGAGGATATTCAAATTACTTGAACGGAATAGATGCTGAGATTCTGAACCAGGAACAAGTTGCAAAAAAAATTCCTCACATGAATATGCATGGTAGATATCCTGTATTGGGTGCGTTACTTCAAAGGCGTGCAGGTACGGCAAGACATGATGCTGTTGCCTGGGGATATGCAAGGGCTGCGGAAAATCTTGGTGTTGATATAATTCAAAATTGTGAGGTAAAAGGAATTGATATTTCAAATGGAAAAGTTGTGGGACTTCAAACAACAAAAGGTTCTGTTAAGGTAGATAAGGTTGGATTAGTGCCCGCAGGACATTCATCTGTATTAGCTGACATGGCAGGCTTTACTTTACCTATTAATTCTGTTCCTCTACAAGCACTTGTAAGTGAGCCGATTAAGCCAATTTTAGATTGTGTCATCATGTCTAATTCTGTGCATGTTTATGTAAGTCAGTCTGATAAGGGTGAATTAGTTGTCGGCGCAGGTTCTGATGCATATAACTCGTACTCTCAAAGAGGTTCATTTGATATGATTGAACATATGATGGCTCCATTAGTTGAACTATTTCCAATATTTTCAAGGTTAAAAATGCTAAGAAGTTGGGGAGGTATTGTGGATGTAACACCTGATCGAAGTCCTATAATTGGAAAGACTCCAGTGAAAGATTTATTTATTAACTGCGGTTGGGGCACAGGAGGATTTAAAGCTACTCCAGGATCAGCTCATGTATTTGCTGAAACTGTTTCAAAAGGTGAGCCGAATGATATTGCAGCTCCATTTTCACTAGACAGACATTATTCTGGCGCTTTAGTAGATGAAGCCGCAGCAGCAGCTGTAGCTCACTAATTGTATGTTTGTTATTAACTGTCCATACTGTGGTGAAAGAGATCAAACTGAATTTTCGTGTCACGGGGAAGCTCATATAGCAAGACCCGATAATCCAGCAGAAGTTAGTGATCAAGAGTGGGGAGAGTACCTCTTCTTTAGAAATAATCCCAAAGGAATACATTTTGAAAGATGGACTCATGACCATGGCTGTAGGCGATGGTTCAATGTGATGAGAGATACTGTCAGCGATAAAATTATCAAGACTTACAAGATGGGCGATCAAAAACCAGGAGTCACAGATGTCTAATCAAAATAGAACAATGTACGGTGGTCGAATTGATCGTGGCAAAGTTATAAATTTTGTTTTTAATGGAAAAAAATATAAAGGCTTTCACGGCGATACTTTAGCATCAGCACTGCTTGCTAATGATGTTCATTTGGTTGGGAGAAGTTTTAAATATCACCGTGCTAGAGGAATTTTAACTGCAGGTTCTGAGGAGCCTAATGCGATAGTTCAGTTAGGTTTAGGCGCAAGAACAGAACCAAATATGAGAGCGACAGAAATAGAGCTGTACGAAGGTCTTGAAGCAGCGAGTCAAAATTGTTGGCCTTCTGTAAATTACGATATTGGTTCATTAAATAATGTTTTATCAAGTATATTTCCTGCTGGCTTCTACTACAAAACTTTTAAATGGCCACCGAGTTTATGGTTGTTTTATGAACACTTTATTAGAAAAGCAGCTGGACTGGGGCATTCACCAACTGCAAAGAACCCTGACCGCTATGAACAAAAGTTTTACTATTGCGATTTGACAATCGTAGGTGGAGGAATATCGGGGTTACTATCTGCACTTGCCGCAGGTCGCTCAGGATGCAGCGTATTATTAATTGATGAAAACCCTGAACTTGGAGGCTACTTATTAGATTATAATTTTTCAATTAATGAAAAAGATGGCATTAAATGGATCAAGAACATAGTCGATGAATTGTACTCAATGGATAATGTTCGTATTCTAAAACGAACTACTGCGATGGGATATTATGACTATAATTATCTTACAGCTTTAGAAAAAGTGACTAATCACTGTGATCAACTATCAAAAACTCTACCTCGAGAAAGATATTGGAGAGTAAGATCAAAAAAAATTGTATTAGCACAAGGCGCTTTTGAAAGACCACTTGTATTTGCCGATAATGATAGGCCAGGAATAATGATGGCATCTGCGGGAAAGAAGTACTTATCAAGATATGGCGTTCTACCAGGTAAGTCGGTAGTCTTATTCACAAACAATGATCATGCTTATCAAACGGCATTCGAGTTTAATGATAAAGGCGCAAAGTTATCAGTTGTTGATACGAGAGATAATATTGATTCAAGAATTCAAAAAAAATGTGAAGACCTTGGAATAAAACTATATTCATCATCTTCAATAATCTCTACAAGTGGAAATAAAAAGGTTAATCAAATAGAAGTTCAAAAAGTCGATAGAAAACAAAATGAACTGTCTGGTGAATGTATAACCCTGGATACTGATTGTATTTTAATGTCAGGTGGATGGAATCCAGCTGTTCAATTATTCAGTCAATCAAGAGGAAAATTAAGATACGATAACGTATTAAATACCTTCGTTCCTGATAAATTAATTCAAGATCAAATTATTATTGGATGTAACAACGGATGTTTTGATCTATCAAAAAACTTAAATCACTCTTATCAGGAGGGTCTTAATGCTGCCAAAGATCTAAACTATGAAATTGCAGATAGTATCAATTGGACAGGTGAGGAAGAAATCTCCTTCACAGAGTCTTCGGTCGAACCTTATATGCTTGGCAAGAAAAAGGTTACAAAGGGCTCAAAGCATTTCATTGATTTTCAAAATGATGTCACGGCTGCCGATATTTTCTTAGCACAAAGAGAAGGGTATATCAGTGTCGAGCATACCAAAAGATATACAACAACTGGAATGGGAACCGATCAAGGCAAAACTTCAAATGTAAACGCGCTCGCATTGATGTCACATATTCATGATAAACCAGTAGATGAAATAGGGCATACAACATTTAGACCTCCTTTTTCGCCTCAAACTTTTGGCGCAATAGCAGGAAGAAGTGTTGACCATTTATTTGATCCCGAAAGAAGAACTTCAATTCACAAATGGCATGAAGAGAACAAAGCTGTTTTTGAAGATGTAGGTCAGTGGAAAAGACCATATTATTTTCCAAAAAAGAAGGAAAATATCCATGATGCAGTAAAGAGAGAATGTTTAGCAGTACGGAATAGTCTTGGGATGCTTGACGCATCCACACTTGGTAAAATTGATTTAAGAGGGCCGGATACAACGAAATTTTTAAACATGATCTACACGAATGCCTGGTCAAAATTAGAAATTGGTTCTTGCAGGTATGGATTAATGTGCAATGAGCATGGAATGATTTTTGATGACGGGGTAACAACCAGATTAGGTGAAGATCACTATCATATGACGACTACGACTGGTGGGGCAGCAAGAGTGATGTCATGGCTAGAGGAATTTCTTCAAACAGAATGGTTAGATATGGAGGTATTTTGCACCTCAGTTACCGAGCAATGGACTGTTCTCTCAATTTCTGGTCCTAACTCAAGAAAATTTCTTCAGGAATTAACAGATATTGATTTATCAAAAGAAAATTTTCCTTTTATGAAATTTAGAGAGGGAAAAGTGTGTGGTATAGACTCAAGGGTTTTTAGAATAAGTTTTACTGGAGAATTGAGTTTTGAGGTCAATGTACCATCCCGATACGGTAGATTTGTTTGGGAGCAGTTTATGCAGCATGGTAAAAAATACAACATAACTCCATATGGCACTGAAACGATGCATGTTCTCAGAGCTGAAAAAGGATTTATTATCGTAGGACAAGATACTGATGGAAGTGTTACTCCTATGGATATGAATATGGACTGGATAGTATCTAAAAAGAAACAAGATTTTTTAGGAAAACGATCATTTACAAGGCCAGATACTTTGCGTTCTGATAGAAAAAAATTTGTTGGACTTCTTGTGAATGATAAAAAAACAGTTCTACCGGAAGGATCGCATATTGTAGAAAAAGCACTTAAACAGCCACCAATGAAAATGCTAGGACACGTAACATCAAGTTACTATAGCCCGATCTTGGGCCACCCGATAGCACTAGCAATGGTTAAAAATGGCACAAACCGCCTTGGCGAAAAAGTTGAAATTCCCCTTATGAACGGAAAGGTTATAGAAGCGACAATCGCTGACACAGTTTTTTATGATAAGGAGGGAAATAAAAATAATGAATAATGATAAAAACCATTTATCGCCATTAGCTGATAAAATCCCAATCAACTCAGATAATATTTCCCTGCAGCAAAATGAGTTTATTGGAAAACTAAACTTAAGAGTTAAAGAAAACGATCTTAAAGCTAGAGAAGTAATTGAAAATTATTTTAACTATAATCTACCAAAATTATCAGGAGAAGTTAGCGGCAACGATGAAGGTAGAGTGTTATGGCTCGGACCCAATGAGTATTTAATACTATGTAGTGATGAAAATAAATCCAATATTATCAATAATTTAAAGGAAAAACTTAAGAAATCATTTTATGCTCTCACTGATGTTTCTGATTACTATCTTACAATGAGATTAAGCGGTCCTAAAAGTATTGAGGTGCTCAGTAAAGCATGCCCACTTAATTTTGAAAAAAACTTACTGAAAAAAAACTCATGTGCACAGTCATATATCAGCAAAGCAACAGTTTTGATTGACAGGCTTTCTGATGAACCTGTTTTTGATATTTCTGTTCGATGGAGTTTTGCCGAATACTTATGGGACTGGTTAGTGGACTCAAGTAATGAATTTGTTGTCAGTGAGTAATAACTATTATGAAAATATCACTAGTTCTTGCTCTATCTCGATCAATATTTAAAAGATGCCCGCGTTGCGGTAAAGCAAGTATTTATAAAAAATATCTTAAGCTAAAATCAAATTGCAATTATTGTGATGAAGATCTCTCAATTTATAGAACTGATGATTTTGGGCCATGGCTTACAATCATTATTGCCGGCCATATCATTGTTCCACTCGTATTATTTATTGAACAAGTTTATGCCCCTGATCTTTGGTTGCAAGCTGTGGCATGGATCCCATTAACGATAGCAACAGTACTTTTTATACTTCCAGTATCTAAGAGCATTTGCTTAGCAATACTCTGGAATTTAAATGATAAATAATTTTATCAAAGCAGCTTTATTGAGCTTTTTCCTATTGTATTCTTTTCAAGCTTACTCTAACGAAATAACTAATAGACCAGCACATCATCTTGCAGATGGTACATATGCAAACACAAGTGGAGTGGCATATGAGAGTAGCTTTAATAAATTATTAAAATGGAGTTGGGAGAGAAGAAGTAAAAATTTAGAAACTTTTGAATTCGAAGTTGAAGTACCTAATTACAAAGAAATTTATGAAAATGAGAATATCGTCATTACCTGGATAGGACATGAGTCTTTTTTATATCAAAATAAAGACATTAATGTTCTTACGGATCCACATTTTACTCAGAGAGCATCCCCATTAAATTTTGCAGGACCAAAGAGATATATGGCGCCAGGAATGAAAATCGACGATTTACCTAATATTGACGTAGTAACTATCTCACACAGTCATTATGACCATCTTGATTACAAGAGTGTTAAATTACTATCTGAAAAATTTGAAAATATTCTTTTTCTTGTTCCTTTGGGTCTGAAAAAATGGTTTGAGAGCAAAGGTATATATAATGTTAGAGAGCTTGATTGGTGGGACTCATTTACAATTAAAGAAACACTTATCACCTTTGCGCCAGTGCAACATTGGTCTGCTCGCGGTTTATTCGATCGAAATGAAACTTTATGGGGCGCCTGGCATTTTAAAAACAAGTTTCATAGTTTTATACACTTAGGGGATACGGGATATACAGATGATTTTAGAGTAATTAGAGAAAAGTTAGGTCCAGTTGATCTAGCAGCTATTCCCATTGGAGCCTATGAGCCAAGATGGATTATGGAATTCTCTCACATCAACCCTGAAGAAGCTGTGATGACATTTCTTGATCTAGAAGCGAGCAAAGCTATTGGTATGGCATGGGGAACTTTCATCTTGACTGATGAGCCAGTAAAGGAGCCTCCTCGTGAGTTATTAAAAGAACTAAAAAAATCTAATATATCAAACGAAGATTTTTTTATTTTAAAGCATGGCGAAAGTTATCTGATTGATTGAAGCTTAACTTTTGAAAGAAGAAATAAGGCAATAAATGAGATATAGGCACCTAAAATAAAGGAACTCACACTTATTTCGAACAATTCAGGTAAAATTATTTGAGCAAACACAGTTTCCAGGAATTTATTTAAAACTAGAAAAACAATTAATGCCAACGAGCATGACAAATAGTGCATAAAGCTATTTGATACTCGCTCGTAATTAAAATATCTTTTATCTAAATCTGATCCTATCATGAAGCCTAATATTAGTCCTCCTAGACCTGCAACTAATGCATAGCCATGTTCCATGGGCCACGAGAAATAAAATAAGATCAGTGCAATAATTACTGATGTATATTTTAATCGATTACTAAAATTATATTTTCCTGAGTCAATATTTTGATAAAATAGATGTGCAGCATATAGAGTGAATAACCCTACTGTCATACCGCCAAGAATATCACCGATGTCATGTACGCCAAGGTAGATACGGCTAAAAGGTACACCCAATAAAAAAAAGATTGATACAATTTTTGCAAAGAGGTTCCGTACATTGAGTGCAATATAAAGCCATATAACAACTGCTATTTGAGTATGACCGCTTGGAAAGCCAAAAGAGGTTTCTGTTTGAAGCCATGGATCTATATTTAGATAAAGATCTGGTCTTGGATCTTGGAAAAAATCTTTTAACCAAGAATTAATTATCGCACTAAAAAATACAATTAGAACTA
>CAJWRM010000051.1 GCA_913046365.1 uncultured Flavobacteriales bacterium | reverse complement strand
GCCATAGGGATTGGAAACATCAGAAATAACTTCGCTTTGGCGATCAGACCCTGGCCACTGACCATTGGTCCGCAGGGTAAAATAGGAAATTTCTCCTTTAGTTTTGAAGTTGGGAACAATGATACAGCAAGCTTTGAAGCTGGTCTTATTGCAACAGTAGGATATAGATTTAATTTAGGTCGAAAAAAGAAAGAATCTGGTTCAAAGAATTGAGTTAGGCTAAATCAGTCCCCACAAATTACTCCACAGTAACGGACTTCGCTAAGTTTCGTGGTTGATCCACGTTACAATCCCGCATCACTGCAATGTAGTATGAAAGAATTTGAAAAGGAACTGTAGCAATCAACGGTACTAAGTACTCGTTCGTTTCTGGAATTTCTATGAAATCATCTGCGAATTCCTTAACCTGTTCGTCTCCCTCGGTAACAATCGCAATGATTTTTCCCTTTCGTGCCTTAACCTCTTGAATATTGCTGACAACCTTTTCATAAGACGGACCTTTTGTAGCTATTACGAATACAGGCATCTCCTCATCGATAAGTGCAATTGGTCCATGCTTCATCTCTGCTGCCGGATAACCCTCTGCGTGGATGTATGAAATCTCTTTTAGCTTCAATGCTCCTTCTAGCGCTACAGGGAAAGAACTTCCACGGCCTAGATATAAAGCATTGGACGCATCTTTATATTTTTCGGCAATTTTTTTAATCTTCTCAGTCTTATCTAAAACAAGTTGAACCTTCTGGGGTACGGCCTCGAGCGATGACAATAAGTTTCTATACTTGGACTCGTTAAGCTTTCCTTTTTTTCGCGCTAAAGAAGCCGCCATTAATGTAAGAACAGTAACCTGGGCCGTAAAGGCCTTGGTTGAAGCAACTCCAATTTCCGGTCCAGCATGCGTATAAGATCCCGCGTCCGTAATTCTTGAAATCGAAGAACCAACAACATTACATATACCCAAAATAGTTGCCCCTTTTCGCTTAGCAAGTTCTAGCGCAGCCATTGTATCTGCTGTTTCTCCAGATTGGGATATTGCCAATACAATATCGCCCTCGTTTATAATTGGATTTCTATACCTAAATTCACTTGCGTATTCTACTTCTACATTGATTCGGGCTAAATCTTCAAACAAATATTCTCCAACCAAACAGGCATGCCAGCTCGTACCGCAAGCCACCATCACTATTCTATTTGCATTAATAATATCGTTTTCATAATATTTGATCCCACCAAGAGAAACCCAGCCTTCTTTTGCATTTAGTCTACCACGGAAACAATCCTGGATTGAGCTTGGCTGCTCGTGAATCTCCTTTAACATAAAATGATCATAACCACCTTTTTCTAAGGCCTCCAAATGAAGCTCAAGTTCCTCAACATAAGGATCCGTCAATTCCTCATCTATATTATAGAGCTTTAACCCTTTTTCTTCATTGAGTATGGCTATATCGCCATCATTAAGATAAACGACTTGTTTCGTGTATTCAACTATTGGTGTAGCATCTGAGGCAACGTAAAAGTCATTTTCTTTACCAATTCCTAAAACAAGTGGGCTGCTTTTTCTTGCAGCGATGAGCTTATTGGGTTCGTCTTTACACATGACTACAATCGCATATGCTCCCACAACATGTTTTAGGGCAAGTCTAACCGATTTGCCAAGCTTATTTCCCGTGTGTTTTTTAATATCTGCTATCAGGTAGCACAAAACCTCTGTGTCAGTATCACTATTAAAATGATACCCTTTGCTCTCAAGATCTTGACGCAAAACATCATAATTCTCTATGATTCCGTTATGAACGACAGCAATATCTCCAGCTTCAGAAAGGTGGGGGTGTGCATTTTTATCATTTGGGGGACCATGGGTTGCCCATCTAGTATGACCAATACCTCGTGTACCCGTACTATCATGTTTAGCGGCAAAATCTTCCAAGTTCGCAACCTTTCCCTCTTTCTTAAAAAGCTTAATCTCGCCTTCCTTTAGCAGAGCTATTCCTGAGCTATCGTACCCTCTATATTCTAACCTTTTCAATCCCTTCAGGACTATAGGGTAAGCCTCTTTTTTTCCAATGTAAGCAACGATTCCACACATATTAATAACTTGTATAAGTAATGGTTAATTTTGGTTTCATCTTGTTAATTGTATTACTCCCATTAAATATAATTCTTTCAGCGGAATTAATAAAAAACAAGGGGGAGACCATCAGTTCTGTTAGGGGTATCTCTTTGTTTATAATGGACTGAACATAGTCCCTAATATTAATATCAAAGCTCTTCTGTATTGGATTATAAACACCTACAACCCCAACATTAATCAAGCCTTGGGACAAAGAGTCCACCCTTGTTGCCAAACTAACGTTGCTCCCGGGTTGGTATTTATATCCTGTCTGAAACTGAATCGGCAAGGACAAGTCTGCCCTGTGTACTACAACGTTTTCCGGTAGGTTTATAAGCCCTGGGATTGACATTGCTCCCCGCGCTCCAAATGCCTGAGCGTAATAAGTGTCTTGACCTTCTGTTGAATCAATTAATACTTGTTCGACATCAGTGCCTGTTTGATCAATCGATACCTTTGTGAAATCGGCACAGTCCGAATTAATTAATAAATCATAAGATGCTGGCTCTCCTTCTTGACGGAAATAAATAGTCGCCTTTGAGGAAGGGTCATTAATATCTAAATACAAAGCTGCTCCCTCTCCCTGAGACTGAAAAACGTTGTTCGTTTTTATATGAAGTCCTTTAAAAAATTCTAAAAAATCGTCATTACTAGAAAAGGTTGTACTACCACTTGTCGCCTCTGTAATCAGACTCCGAGCTAAATTTGTGTCGAGATGAATTCTCAGTTGAGGTGCTAAAGAATCTCCATCTACAATTGTAGGAGAGGATGTGTTGGGGGTAATTATTGCATTGTCAATTGGCACAAGGTTAGTTGAGCTATGATTAATTGTAGAAAATGAATAATAGGTTGAATCCAAGAACATGCTCTCATCCAGTTCATAAACCTCAAAGGTTTGGGGGTCTAAATCTCCGTAATAACCAACATATTCTAAAGCAATGACGAAAGAGTCTATTACGATTAAACTGGGATCCCCAAAATTTGGATCTACTCCAGCCAATCGTAGCTGTGTAAAAAATGATGCTTCATAATTCCCAAATATCGGATCTTGGTAAGAGCCCAAAACAACATTAGCAGGGTTGTCAGAAATAACAGAATCTTCAGTAATAGTGTAGGTATATAACGAAAAAGTATCAACGGAAGTCCCGTCCAATATACTCGTAGAATCTATAACGTCTGAGCCTAGCTGGTATTCTTTTTTTTTGCAAGAAATAATTGCAAAACTGCATAGAAAAAATAACGATATGGTTCGACTCATCTCTTCGGATTAGACCATTGCACTTTCCTCAATGACTTTGTCATAGAAAGAGGACAATTCTTTTGCTAAATGTTCCTCTTCTACAAATCCTAGCTTGTGGCAAGCGCTACTATCGAAAGCATCCTTTAATTCCGAATTTAATTCTTCGGAAGATACATTGATCCCATCAAAATAGTTTAGGGCCTTTGTTGTAAAGTTTTCAAACGTTGTTTCCTTGAAATTATTACAAACCTCATCACTAAATCCTTCAAATTTTAACTTTTCTGAAAAACGTTTATCCCAGTTTTTGTTAAACCCTTCATTGTAAAGACTATATACAACCTTTGTTTCCTTGAAATGCGGGTCTTTTCCATACATCTCTTTGATGTATAGACCCATAATACCCGTCATGTATCCGTGACAATGAATTACGTCAGGTTGCCAACCTAATTTTTTAACAGTTTCTAGGACTCCACGACAAAAGAACATGGAACGCTCATCGTTGTCATCAAATTCCTCACCTTTTTCATTAGTAAGCGTATATTTTCTTCTAAAATACTCGTCGTTATCAATAAAATATACCTGCATTCGAGCGGCAGAAACAGACGCAACCTTAATGATTAAGGGGTGGTCTTTATCATCAATACAAATATTGAGTCCTGAAAGACGAATAACTTCATGAAGCTGATGTCTTCTCTCGTTTATAACACCAAAACGAGGCATAAAAACACGTATTTCTTTGCCATTCTCTTGAATGACTTGAGGAAGCTTTCTCGCTGTATTGGAAATTTCTGTTTTCGGTAAAAATGGTGCGATTTCTTGTGAAATATATAGGATTTTTTTCTTTTCCATAAGTTTGATTCGGAGTGCAAAAATACGAATTTTTATCAAACTTTCATAAAAAAACCTAGCTTTACCAACTGAAAAAAGGTGCAAAATGACTGGTTTTCAAACATTTTACGATTTTGGTAGCTTGCAAAGGTTTATTTCAAACTTCAAAAAAAAACCGTCCTTAGGTTTGGTTCCCACAATGGGAGCCCTTCACATAGGACACCTTTCTTTAATCGATAGAGCGCAAGAGGAGAATGACCTTGTGGTTGTCACAATATTTGTAAACCCCAAGCAGTTTAACAACCCTATAGACCTCGAAAACTACCCACGTGTTCCCGAAAACGACTTGTCTCTTTTGCGCAAATACGAAAGAGTTGTCGTGTGCATGCCCGAAGTAATAGACGTTTACCCCGTTACCGATCCTTACAAAAAAGTTTCATTAGGCCTTCTAGATACTGTTTTAGAGGGAGAATTTCGGCCAGGTCATTTTGCGGGAGTTGCGCATGTCGTACACAACTTAATTTATTTCATTAAAGCACAGCGTGCCTATTTTGGACTAAAAGACATACAGCAACTATCAGTGATCAGACATATGGTAAGTGAGACACAGCTTCCTGTTAAAGTTGTTCCATGCGAGACCGTGAGAGACAAAAGCGGAATGGCACTAAGTAGCCGTAACCTGCTTTTATCTCAGGACGATTATAGAGATGCCGCTATAATTTTCAAAACATTAGACTTCGTAAAACAAAAAATAAAAGAGGAACGGGCCGAAGATGTCAAAAAGAAAGCCATAGAACTATTCAATTCAGGCTCTTTAAAATTAGAGTACCTAGAGCTTATAAATCATAACTCCTTCAAGCCATACAAAACGGGAGATGATTATGGCGCTTGTTGTATTGCAGCATACTGCGACGGTGTAAGGCTCATTGATAATGTTTTATTGTAAAAAAATATAAAAGACAAATGACCAAGTCAAGCTTGTTTTCTTTTTTTAAAATCATTATCTCGATTGCATTGGGGGTGTACCTGACTTGGTATATTTTTGATAACATGTCAAAAGATGACATCGCCGTATTCAAAGCCGCCATATTTGATTCAAACCCTTGGTTGATTGGCTTATCACTCGTATTGGCTTTCGTTACTTATCTTTCCCGAGCCTACAGATGGAAATACACTTTACACCCTCTAGGATATAAGAGCTCCTTTAAAAATCAATACCATTCACTTATGATTGGTTACTTAGTAAATATGACGATTCCAAGAGCAGGAGAGTTCACACGAGCACTCATGCTAAAGCGATCGGATAATATCGAAGTTGCTGGATCGTTTGGCACAATTGTAACCGAAAGAATCATCGATATGCTAATACTACTAAGCATCGCTTTTGGAACCGTATTTTTAAACAAAACGGAAGCTTACGCCATAATGACTAATCTAAAAAGGGGATTTCTAGGGGAAACAAGCACTGAAGAAAGCCAATTTACATATTGGATTTTAGGTGTTTTCGGGTGTGTCTTAGTCTTTTTAATATTAAATAAAAAGCTTAGGGATAAGGTAATGGGCTTTTTGCGCTCACTTAAAGAAGGGGTGTTGTCCATCTTCAAGATGCAAAAACTTGGGGCATATGTTTTTCATACAATTTTAATTTGGGGTTCTTACTTGCTTATGTTTGCGCTACCCTTTTGGGCGCTTGAAGAAACAGCTAACGTCCCGATATCAGGGATGCTCCTCGCCTTTATATTTGGTGCAATTGGAATCTCTTTTACGAATGGGGGAATGGGCGCTTATCCTCTACTTATTGGAATTACAGCGGCATATTACCTCAATGAAATGGGTGTGGCTGATTCGCTTGCTATTGGCAATGCTTTAGGAATGGTGATATGGGCGACGCAAACTATATTTTTAATACTTTTAGGATTAATCTCATTGGTGCTAATGCCTAAAAAATATGCTGCGGATGACAAGAGTTAAAACTCCTCTAAAGGATAAACACATAGACCTTAAAAATCTAGAAAAACAGCTCGCTTTATGGAAATCAAAAGGGCTGAGCATTTGTTTTACAAATGGCTGTTTTGATTTATTACACCTTGGTCATATTACCTATTTGGACGAGGCGGCAAAACATGCAGACATACTTCTTGTTGGCGTAAACAGCGACCGCTCCGTTAAAGCACTAGAAAAATCACCAGAACGCCCCATAAATAATGAGGTCTCAAGAGCAAAAGTTGTTGCCGCACTTGAATCAGTTGATGGGGTAGTGATATTTGATGAAGATACTCCGCAAGAGCTAATCAAAAAATCAACGCCGAATGTTCTTGTGAAAGGGGGAGACTATAGCCCAGATGAAGAAGATCCTGAACATTCAAAATACATTGTTGGTCGTGAACATGTTTTAAAAAATGGAGGCGTCGTAAAAACGATTGATCTTGTTGATGGCTTTTCTACAACAAATGTTATTGATAAATTAAAAAGGTAAAGCTTCACCCCCCATATTAAGAGTTACTTTCGTTATCAAGTTTAAACGTCACTCATGAAAAAATATATCATCAGCGCTTTTACGGTAATGATTACACTATACTCCTTTGGTCAAGACCAAAAAAAAATATCATTTGGCGCCCCAATTAGCTTCGCAAACGCTTATAGAACAGTCTTAGAATTTGAAAGCTATGGTCCAAAAAGAATCTCCTATGGGGCCAACATTGGATACCATTATGGTATGAAGTCGATTGTAAAATCTATACTTCATATGTCTCCCCTTCCAATTGGAATTCTTCAAAATAACGGAATCTGTATTGGTGCATTAGGAAAGCTAAGACTTACAAAGTCAATGTCTAAATTTCAATCTTATTTAGGGTTCGATGTTGAATATACCTATGCCAAAGGAGGATCTGTTTCCAGTCGAGATGGAGAGTATGATTTGGAAGAAGGTAGATATGTTGCTGACAACATGAGTTACCATAGAATCAAACCCAGACTTAATATCAGTTTTAGATGGGATTTGGAGAAGAACTTTTTCATAGAGCCATTTATAGGAATTGGCGTTTCAATGCATATTGAGCAGGACCTGTATGATAAAATGGAGTATATCAGCGTATCAAATTATCCAAATGAGTTCGACCACCTTTCAGGCTCCAGGACTTTCGGTATTCCGACTATACAATTTGGCGCTCGCTTAGGGATTTGGAAAACTAGAGGTAAATAGTAGTTCTAATTTTAGGATTACCC
>CAJWRM010000050.1 GCA_913046365.1 uncultured Flavobacteriales bacterium | reverse complement strand
AGAAATTCTCAAACTAGGTTCCAAATAGGAAAAAATGAATCTTAAAAATTTGCTTTTAGCTCCCTTTCTTTTGGGGGCTTCTTTTTTGTTTTCGCAGGGTTCTGTCTCTGGAAATGCAGAGTCTACCTTTCAATACCTGAATGAGGATACCATTATCGGAGCAAATCAACCTCCATCCAAAGGCCTGATTAATTCATACATGAATGTATTCTACACGAATGGTAATTTTAAGGCAGGAATGCGTTTAGAATCTTATCTACCTAGAATTCAGGGTTATCCGAATAGATTTGATGGAACTGGACTTGGAATGCGCTATGTAGGTTACAAAAATGACTTTGTAGATGTAACGCTTGGTTCATTTTACGAGCAATTTGGAAGTGGATTAGCACTGAGAGCCTACGAAGATCGAGCATTAGGTTATGATGCCCTTTTAGATGGTGCACGAATCATTGTAAAACCCAAAGCAGGAATCGTCTTAAAAGGGGTTTACGGTCTCCAAAGACTCTCTTTTCAAAGCGGAAGAATAGTACACTCAGACGGTATTGTTCGCGGCTTAGATGGAGAGATTCATTTAAACGAAACTTTTAAAAAATTAAGTGACTCAGAATTAGACATTGTATTAGGGGCCTCATTTGTGAGTAAATACCAAAGAGATGACAACTCGGCATTAATATTGCCAGAAAACGTCGGGTCCTATGGTGGACGGTTTCAATTGATGTATAAAAACTTTTTTCTTGATGGAGAATACATTCATAAAGAACAAGATCCAAGTATTGATAATAAATATATTTATAACAATGGCCATGCTAGTGTTTTTAACCTGACCTATACCAAAAAGGGCCTAGGTCTACTTTTCTCTGCTAAATCAGTTGATAATATGAGCTATAGATCGGATCGCAACCAGATTCTCCAAGATGCTTTAATCAACTATTTACCAGCATTGAATAAAACCCACACATATAATTTGGTTGCTACTCTTTATCCTTATGCAACTCAGCCTCTGGGTGAAGTGGCTTATCAAGTTGACTTTCTTTATACATTCAAAAGGAAATCAAAACTAGGTGGGAAATACGGAACGACTATAGGAGCCAATTTCTCTACCACTTATCAACCTAAAATGGATGCGAGCAACTATGACCCTAATGACTCAACAAGAGTAACCTATAGCAGCTCTCCATTCGTGATGAGTGATAGCCTTTATTGGCAAGACATCAACTTTAATATTAATAAAAAATTTACTAAGAAGTTTTCGGGAACGCTTAGTTATTACAATATCAAAATAAACAATGATGTAGCCAAAATATCAAACGATTCAAAAGGTATCATAAATGCGCATATCGGAGTTCTTGAAATGTTATTTAAGGTAGCGCCCAAGCACTCAATAAGGACGGAGCTTCAAGGATTATATGTAAAACCTCAAGCAAATGGAGAAAATGACCAAGGTGATTGGTTTACTGCGCTTGTCGAGTACACTGTATCTCCTCATTATTTTTTCAGCTTCATGAACCAATATAATTATGGGAATCCTGATGAAACTAAAAGAGTAAATTATCCAATAATTACCTGCGGATATATTAAAGAATCAACTCGTTTTACTGTGTCTTTTGGTAGACAAAGAGCCGGTCTGTTTTGTGTAGGTGGCGTTTGTCGATTCGTACCTGCTAATAACGGTCTCACCCTTAGCTTCACTCAAAGTTTTTAATTATGCGTTATTTATTTTCAGTTTCCATTATTTTCTTTCTTCTATGTTCATGTGACCACATAGAAAATCCTTACCCTCCTCAGGTTAGCATTGATTTAGACACGAATTTATATCCAGGCCTTTGGTCAGATTATGAAGGCAATGAATGGCCATTATTTGAAACTAACCCAAATACGCTAAGAAATGTAATGATTGAGGATTTTACAGGTCATACATGTAATAATTGCCCAGCTGTAGCTGACTACGTGCATAACCTATACTTGGGCAATCCAACGCGGATATACAATGTTGCCATACATGCTGGAACCAATGGCCTCGATTCTTTTCAAGAAGTTGACCTTCCGGATTATCCAACAGATTTCACGAATCCGCAAGGGCTTGAGATCGGTTCATACTTCGGAACATCTGTTTCGGTAGGTTTTTTCGGAAATCCAAGTGTCTCAGCGAATAGATTTGGAACAGCAGAAGGATTCTTTTCAAGTAACCCACTATTGATTGAGGACAGAGCCAATCAAATGATTTCGGAAAATGATTTAAAAGTCAACCTACAAGCAAAACTAAATTATTATGAAGAAACGAAAGGGGCGTTCCTTCATGTAGAATTAGATCCGTTAGAAGTAAATGTTACTAGCGACTTAGGACTCATGGTCTATTTAATTGAAGACTCTTTAGTTGGCGACCAAAAAATGTCTGACAACTCTCACAATTCGTCCTACGTGCATCGCGATATTCATCGAGGGAATCTGAATAATGAAAGTTTCGGGAGGCCAATAACAAGTGAATATTTAATAAACGATAAATACCTGGTTAATTACAGTTTTACTGTTCCCAATCAGCTCAATGGCGAACATAATCCATCAAATATGCATTTGCTTATTTGTGCATTTAATCAAACAACTTGGGAAATATACCAAGTGATTAAGCATAAAATAGAGTAAATCAGCTTTAACTGTTTTTTAACTTTTCAAACCCATATCTGGTTTTTTAATAGCGTTTTTATGCCTTATATTTGAAAGAAGACAAGATTATGGCTTTACGACAACATCTTATTCAGAAATTAGAGCAAAGACTCTCTCCTCAACAAATTCAATTGATGAAATTGCTGCAGGTTCCTACAATGGAACTTGATCAACGGATCAAACAAGAAATTGAAGAGAACCCCGCACTAGAAGAAGGTAAAGAGGATCTCGACGAAGAATACTCAAATGAAGAAGAATTTGAGGAAAGAGAAACAGATGAATTTGATATCTCGGATTATCTTCAAGATGATGTAGCTGATTATAAGACGAGAGCAAACAATCAGTCTAAAGATTCAGATGACAAAGTGATTCCATTTTCAGGGGGAACAACATTTCGAGAAAAATTAAATGAGCAGCTTCAATTGTTGCACTTGGAAGAGGGGCAAGAAACTATTGCCAATATATTGATTGGAAACCTAGATGAAGCTGGATATTTAAATCGTGATTTGGAGGCCATTGTCGATGACCTTGCATTTTCTATGAATGTTCATGTTGAGGAACAAGAGGTTTTAGAAGTTTTACTAAAAATACAAGAACTAGATCCTGCAGGAGTTGGGGCCCGGAACCTCCAAGAATGTCTTTTAATCCAACTTGAAAGAAAACAAGATGGGAACATTGCAAAGTATACGGCAAAAACGATTCTCGAAAATCACTTTGAAGAATTCACCAAAAAGCATTACGAAAAAATTGCGAAGAAGCTTGAGATCGTTAGTGAGGATCTTAAAGAGGCTATAAATGAAATTTTAAAACTAAATCCTAAACCAGGTGGTTCATCAAAGGGTAGCAATAAACACTTTCAACAAATTGTACCTGATTTTATCATCTATGAAAATGAAGGACGTTTGGAACTTACCATTAACTCAAGAAATGCCCCCGAGCTTCGCGTAAGTCGGGAGTATGAGACAATGCTCAGGTCTTATTCTGAAGGAGCTAAGACATCTAAATCTGATAAAGAAGCGGTTAGCTTTGTCAAGCAAAAATTGGACAATGCAAAATGGTTCATCGATGCAATTAGGCAGCGCCAAAACACCTTACTAATGACAATGACTGCTATCATGCGTTTTCAAGAGGGTTACTTTGTATCAGGTGATGAAACCCAAATGAAACCAATGATTTTAAAGGACATTGCTGAGATTGTAAATTTGGATATTAGTACAGTTTCAAGAGTGGCGAATAGCAAATATGTACAAACTCATTTTGGTGTATTTTCCTTGAAATATTTTTTCTCAGAATCTCTATCAACAGACAGTGGCGAGGAAGTTTCAACTAGAGAGGTCAAAAAAATATTGTCAGAAGCCGTTGATTCTGAAAATAAGCGTGTCCCGCTCACAGATGAAAAGCTAATGAACTTGCTACGTGAAAAAGGATATAATATCGCACGACGAACGGTTGCAAAATACCGGGAGCAATTAAGTATTCCTGTTGCCAGAATGCGAAAAGAATTGTGATGCGTCAATTGGCAAAAGCCATATCATGGATTTTTCTTCCTTTGTTTATGCCGATATACGGTTTATTATTAACGTTGTATATCCCTTCTCAAGAATTTGACATAAGCAAACCGTCAATGTTTGAAATCGCAGAAGGTCTAAAGGCACAAATCCTATTTTTATTTCTTGTATTTGTAACAATTGCTCCGGGTGTATCATTTATTCTTATGTACAAAAGAGGTCTTTTGTCATCTGTTGAAATGGAAGAAAGAAAAGAAAGGTTGTTCCCCTTATTCATTATGCTTTCCTATTGTATTTTACTCTTTTTCTTGTTTTGGAAAAAAGCGCCGAATCATTTTCTGCCCTTATACATCTACATATTGCCGCTAACAGGAGCAATTGTTGCTTTAATGTGTATGATTCTGACCTCTAGATTCAAGATATCGCTACATGCTGCAGGTGCAGGTATTTTTGTGGGCTATTTATGTGCCTTTGCTTCCAATCAAATCGAATTTCATATTGTTTTGATTCCCATTGGAATATTAATTTCTGGATTAATATTATCCGCTAGACTGTATTTAGATAAGCATTCACCAAAGGAAGTCTATTTAGGTTGGGGTTTAACGTTTACAGCAAGTTATTTGACCCTAAAATACATTCCTTTGATTCTGTTGTAAAGTTTTTTTTGCAGTTCAATTATTGTAAATATGGAAGCCCTACCGAGTCAAGAGGTCAAAAAATATAGAGGGCATGTTAATTTGTTACGATAGCACTAATTCACAAGGACTTTATCAATCCACTCAAGTTGTGTTTTAAATACCTCATTTTTTTCAGGTTCATTGTGAATTTCATGGTACAAACCTTCTAATAAATGAAAGCTTACGTTAGAGCCTGCATTCGCATAAAAATCTTTACTCCCCTCTGGTGATGTCAGTCTATCCTCAGAACCATGCATCAATAATATTGGTATTTCTAATTCTTTTGCCCGAGCAATTGCATCTATTCCTGCTTGGTGAATATTGATAAAAAAAGAGGCCGTCATTCTATCGTGAACCAAAGGGTCATTCTCATACTCATGTATAATCTGAGAGGAACGCGCAAGCGCAATTCTTTCGAGACCTGTCGGCTGAGATAAGGATGGGTATATATTTGCAGAAAGCCTCGCTAGTAGCACTTTCCATCTAGGAGGATCAAAGCCTAATCTTAGATAAGGCCCTGTGGCAATAGCACCAATTACACCATCATAATTTCGCAGCAAATAATTCAGAATTAAGTTCCCACCCATGCTGTGACCATATAGAATAATAGGAAGGCCTTTGTATACAGAATCAATCTCTGATAGAGCTAATTTAAGATCACTCATCATATGGTCAAAAGATGGCATATGCCCACGTTGACCTTCAGAATTCCCGTGCCCTCTTAAATCAATGGCAATAGTGGCAATATTGACATTTTTAAAATATTCAGCTACATGCGCATACCTTTTGGCATGTTCACCCATTCCATGCACCAAAAAAATTAATGCTCTTGGATTTTTAACAGATGAACTATAGAGCACTATGTCCAGCTTATCTTCTGTTTTTATAGGTCTAAATATTTTCATTCTGATTTTTCTTAATAATGATTAAAATAGACATTATAAATCATATAAATAAAGCAAAGCCACAAATACCAAATCGGATGCAGACTAAAAAAATATCTCATTAGACTTAATTATCACGCTTATTTCAATTAAATTCGTTTAACTCTAAACTATTAACTCTTGTATAACTCATTTTTACTCACGCTTTGCGGCGTGCTTTTGGCACCCCTTATTTTTAGCCAATCTATTTCAGTCAATGGCCTAAACTTAAATCAAACCACTGGTGCTTGTGACCCCTCAACTTTTCAGATTGTTGGCACTGCATCTGTTAACTCTACATGTATTCAATTAAACGAAGTAGGAAACTTTAAGCAGGGTGGATTTTGGGCCTGTAATACTATCAGTCTAGACCAAAGCTTCAAGATAAATTTCAAAGCAAACTTTGGCAGTGACCAAACCACAGGTGATGGTATCGCTTTTGTTCTTCAAGAGGAAGGTCTAGGAATAATAGGAGGAACTGGAGGAGGTATGGGATACGCAAATGGAAACCCCATAAATTGTGTTGGAGGTGCATGCCCAATAGAGCCAAGTGTAATTGTTGAATTTGATACCTATAACGGAAGTGCTTTCGGAGACAATGATGTGCCCTGCAACCACACCTCTATACAAACAAATGGTTCAACTTTAAGCTTTTCTACAATCTCTGGTCCCGAATGTCTTTTACCATCTGGAGTTTCAATTGTTGATGGTAATGAACATGATATTTGTATCACCTGGAATCCATTTGCATTACAGTATAGGGTTTATTTCGATGATGCCCTTCTAACAAGTTATAATGGTGACATCCGATCTTTTTTTACATCACCGTCCTCAGTTTATTGGGGATGCACAGCCTCCTCAGGCGGTGCGACACAGGTGCATTCTGTTTGCGAAATAGAAATGCTGACATCTATTCCGAATCCTACATGCATTTGTAATACGCCCAATTTAATGGTGACAGATCCTCCTGCATTTTGTGGAACCGGAAATATCACGGATCCATCTATCACTGCAGGTAGTGAGGCAGGGACCATAACTTATTGGAATAATGCATCTTGCACTAATGCTTTAACGAATCCAAATGTATTAGTCAATTCAGGTGTATTTTACATTCAACTTGAGACAACGCCAGGATGTACATTATCTGAAGCTGTTAATTTAACCGTAAATAATATTGTTGCCCCCGAATTTGATATTATATCTCATATCTGCGAAGGTGAAATGATTGACCTGCCCACCATAAGTCTCAATGGTGTTAATGGATCTTGGTCTCCAGCAACTAATAACATGAGCACGACGACGTATACCTTCACACCAGACCCTGACGAATGTGCCACTGAAGTAGAGGTGGATATTATTGTTCGACCAGCACCAACCATTGAGCCAATTTCAGATGTCATTATTTGTAGTGGTGATAATATAAACTTCAATGCAACAATAGCAGGTATCGGAACAAGCATCAATTGGTCCTCATCTGGAGGCTCTTTTTCGAATCCTACACAAGCCTCGACTACATTTATACCTAATTTCACCACTGGAAATACGACTGTAACGGCAGTAGTTGCGAGTCCTATATGTTCCTTGACCAATCAGGAAACTATAAATATCACGATTAATACAGCCAATACTGTTCCAATATTTATGCCCATTTCGGATATCTGTAGCGGAGATGCCTTGAGCTTACCTGTAACGAGTACGAATGCTATTTCCGGGTCATGGTCACCAGCGGTTGACAACACAACAACGACTACTTACACCTTTACACCCGATGTTGGACAGTGTGCAACATCACAAGATTTAACAGTGA
>CAJWRM010000049.1 GCA_913046365.1 uncultured Flavobacteriales bacterium | reverse complement strand
ATGAAAGTTTTTCATAAAGCCAAGAAAATATTATCAATACTATTAAGAAATAAAACTAAATGAAATTAGCTATTCTTTCTCCCTCAGAAAATCAATATTCAGAGACATTTATTGAGGCTCATCGTAAATATCTGAAAGGAGAAATATTTTACTATTGTGAAGGGAAACATCCGAATATATGTAATGGTCAAAATATTAATTCAAGGTGGAACAAGGTCTTTTCTAAATTTTATTCAAGAGTAATTAAAGATCCAGATTATGGAACAAAAGCTGCCTTAAGTAAGTCGCTAAAAAGAAATAAAATTGATGTAATACTCGCTGAATATGGCGTCCTAGCTTTTCATAATATTGAGCTTATCAAAAAAACCAATATCCCATTAGTCGTACACTTTCATGGTTTTGATGCATCTGTCTATGAAGAAACAAAAAAATGCAACAATTACAAAGAGGTTTTCAAATATGCGAGCTATATCATAGTCGTTTCTAAAAAGATGCGTGAAATGATATCAGAATTAGGATGCCCCGCTGAGAAAATTATTCTGAATACATATGGACCTCAACCAGAATTTGAAAAAGTATCCCCAGAATTTAAAGAGAAGGCATTGATCGCCATTGGCCGTTTTGTGAATAAAAAGGCTCCCTACTATACCATTTTAGCTTTTGCAAAATCGGTAGAAAAACATTCAGATGCTCATTTATATCTTGCAGGTGGCGGTCCTTTGAAAGAGGCCTGCGAGAACTTAGTAAAACATCTGAAACTTGAAAAAAACATTACGTTTTTAGGGATTATTACACCGGAAATATTCCGTAGCTATTTATCGAAGGTTTATGGATTCGTGCAACATTCAATTCGAGCAAAAAATGGAGATATGGAAGGAACGCCATTGGCAGTTTTAGAGTCAAGTGTTTCTGGCTTACCTGTTGTTTCTACAATTCATGCTGGAATTCCTGATGTGATTATACATAATGAAACAGGACTTTTATGTCAAGAACATGATGTAGAGGAAATGACAACGAACATGATAAAAATATTTGATGATCGAAATGATTCAATTGCCATGGGCGAAAAAGGGAAGCGTCATATTCTCTCCAATTTCGCTTTAGCAAGACATATTGACGCATTAGATGAAATAATTAACAAAGCGTATCAAAACAAATGATTTTTGAAATTGAGTAACTCAGCACATTCTCGCGATCAACACAATATAATTGAATAAAAAACAGATTACGATTATCATTCCCCTATTCAATAGGGCATCTTTAATTCAAAAGACTTTAAAATCTATTCAGGCACAAACCAGTAAGGAATGGCAATGTATTGTAGTTGATGATGGTTCAACAGATAAAAGCTGCCAGGTAGTGAGTGATTTTGCAAAAAATGACAATCGCATTAAATTAGTTGAACGGAATAGAGGACCTAAAGGAGCTAATACGTGCAGAAATATAGGGCTCGAATTAGCTGATACTGAGTGGGTGATGTTTTTTGACTCTGATGATCTTATGCTGCCATGGTGCATAGAAAAGAGAATTAATGCTATTGAGGATCATCAACATATAGATATTTTACTGTCCCAAGGCGCAACATTTACAGAGCGTGATATCATTGGTTTTAGAAACAATCCAAGAGCCAGTGATTATCTTCAAGAAATACTAAAATTTAACATCTCCCTTTCTACACCCTGTGCTTTATGGAAGCGTGATAAGATTAAAGAAATTAACGGATGGAATGAGAAGTTTCAAAGATGGCAAGACCCTGAGCTTTTTATTCGTGCCTTTAGCTCCCAGCATAGACACGAGTGGATCTCTGAATATCCAGATCACATCATTAGGGTTGAGGATGACAAGTCAAAAATAACGAATAGCCATAGCGCATATAAGAGTTTTGAATGCTTCATTGAAAACTTATGCATTGTTTATCGAGACCTCAGTGGTGACCTTCGATTTGTTTTCGAGAATTCGGTATATTTCTATTGTTTAAGAGCATCGTATTTCATAAATAAAAAGCAATCGAAAAAAATATTAAACGTTTTGTCTAAAAATTCATTTTTTGCAAAATTTCGAAAAATAAAATTTAGACTTTTGATGTCATTCAATGTAAAGTTGAAAAACGTTAAATTTGTTAAAGGAATTATTCATAAACTTATAGAGTTTGAAATAGAGAAGTATACACCTAAAAAGTCATATATAGATAATGAACTACTAGGTGATTTTAGAGCAAGAATAAATGAAATGAATTATCTAAAAAATTAATATGTCAACAGAAAATTTAAAAAAAGCGTTAGTCATGGGCGCAGGCGGTTTCATCGGAAGTCATATGGTTAAAAGACTCAAAAAAGAAGGTTTCTGGGTTCGAGGCGTAGATCTCAAATACCCGGAATATGCTGAGACTGCAGCTGATGAATTTGTGCAAGGAGACCTTAGAGATCCTTTACTTGTAAAAAACGTAATGAGCGATAGTCATTGGGATGAAGTATATCAATTTGCTGCGGATATGGGTGGTGCAGGATTTGTTTTTACAGGAGAAAATGATGCTGATATTATGCATAACTCTGCGTTGGTAAATCTCAACGTGGCCCATCAGGCTGCAAAGGATAAGAATACAGAACGAATATTTTATTCATCCTCCGCTTGCATGTACCCCGAGCATAATCAACTAGATTCAGACAATCCAAATTGCACAGAGGATTCTGCTTATCCAGCTGATCCCGATTCAGAATACGGTTGGGAAAAGCTATTTAGTGAAAGGGTATTTTTAGCCTTCATGCGAAATTATGGCATAACAGTTCGAGTTGCCAGATACCATAATATTTTTGGACCAGAAGGAACTTGGGATGGCGGAAGAGAAAAAGCACCTGCAGCAATGTGTAGAAAAGCAGCATTGGCAAAGGAAGGTGATTCTATTGAAGTTTGGGGACCTGGAACGCAAACTAGGTCTTTCTTATACATTGACGAATGTATTGAGGCTACAATAAGGTTTATGAGAGGGGAGTTTATTGGACCTGTAAATATTGGTTCAGAGGAAATGATTGCAATGAACGATTTTGCAAAAATGGCCATTCAAGTTTCTAATAAAGCTTTAGATATTTATAATATTGATGGAGAAGACTTTTTTAATAAATATGGTCACAAATGCCCTATCGGCGTAAATGGAAGAAATAGTGACAATAGCCTTTACTTTGAGAAAGTAGGTTGGAAAGTATCAGAACCATTGATTAACGGTATGCAAAGAACATTTAGTTGGATCAACCAACAAATTATTGAGGGTAAAAAATCAAGTTGATCCTAAAAAAAATACATAATAAAATATGGTACCTATACTTTAGGTTTTTCATACTTATTTATGCTCTACTTGTGCAATGCTTATGCTTGATCGCACCACTTTTAAAAAAAAGACAAAAGAAATATGATTTAATGCTCTTCCCCTATTCTCAAAAGGGAAGTGACGGATATTTGAGAAGATTTGAAGAATATTTTCCTCGTTTGAATCAAGATGGCGTGTCATTCAAAGTGCAAGATATCTGTTTAGATGAAGAGTATAAGGACGCTTTCAAAGGAAGTAAGTCTCGTTATTATTTATTTCTTCTCAAAGTTTTCAGAATTCGAATCAAACAAACAATTGATATAAGGCATGCAAAAAAAGCTTTCGTTCATAGAAGCTTATATCCTTTTTACTTCGACCAAAAAAAACCTTTTTTAGAAAAGCTGGCATCCAAGCTATGTTTTGAGGTCGTATATGATTATTGGGATTCTGTATGGGTGCATAACGAAGAATTAAATAACAGAGTTATAGAGACTGCAGATACAATATCTGTTGCAAATGATTTTTTACACGAGCATTATTCATCCCTTCATAGCAATGTAAAGTATTTTAATATTGGCATTAATTTAAATCACTATTTACCGAAAAAAGATTACGAAAAACAAACAAATGACTTCAGACTTTTCTATACCGGAAGTCCAGGAAATGTTAAACAAATGCTCAGTGTAATCGGAGATTACTTAGTTGAGTTTTCGAAAAAAGTCAAAATAAAATTGGTACTTGTCTCTTCAGAGCCTAAGGTCTACGATGGGCTTAATATTGAGCATCACTATTTCGAGGATGCAACATTTTTCAAACTGTTACAGTCATCTGATATCGGTATATATGCTTTGGATGACACGATATCGACGCGTGGAAAGATGGCAATGAAGATTCTTGATTACTCAGGAACCGCTCTACCAATTCTGGCAACAAGATATGGAGTAAGTCCGCATCTAAGTCATAATGAAAATGTGTTATTTTGCGATACAGAAAGTGATTGGTTAAATAATCTAGAACAGTGCTATTCCTCAAAAGAATTAAGAGAAAAGTTAGGGGGAAATTCAAGAAAAATGGTCGAAGAATTCCATACCATTAATTCTTCATACATTGAGTTTAAATCGTTATTCAAATCATTATGATCATTCCGAAAAAGATATTAGTGTTGGCTCCACATACAGACGATGGAGAATTAGGTGCTGGAGGTGCGATAAGCTATTATATTGAAAATGGTGCAGAGGTTTTTTACGCTGCCTTTTCTACAGCTGAAGAATCGGTTCCTGAGGGCTTCCCAAAAGACATTTTAAAGTCAGAGGTTAAAAAAGCTACCAAGTGTCTTGGTATAAAAAAAGAAAATCTCTTTATATACGGATACCCAGTTAGAAAGCTAAATTACAATCGACAAGAAATACTTGAAACGCTCGTTGCATTGAAAAAAGAAGTTCAACCCGATTTGGTATTTATTCCTAGCTTAAAAGATATACACCAGGACCATAGTACAATTGCCCAAGAGGGACTCCGAGCTTTTAAAAACACAAGCATATTGGGATACGAATTGATTTGGAATAATCTTTCCTTTGACACTACTTCATTCATTCCTCTGGAGAAAAGACACGTTCAAGCTAAAGCAGACTCACTAAAGGAATACAAATCTCAAGGTCAACGAGATTATATGTCCACAGAGTTTATTTTTTCACTTGCAAAAACGAGAGGTGTCCAAATCGGAACGGAATATGCCGAAGCATTTGAAGTCGTTCGACTAATTCTTAAATGAGCAAAAAAACAATCCTTTTCTTATTAGATAACCCCTACTCTAATGATAGACGGGTTATGCGAGAGGCAGAAGCGTTAAATCAATCAGGTGACTTCACAGTTCGGGTAATTGCTACTTTTGAATCAAATTTTTCAAAGCAAGAAATCATCAATGGTGTTCAAGTAGATAGATTATTTCTTTCGGATATTAAAGATGTCAAGAACTTAAATGCGCATTCTAAATACGCCGAGCTTATAGCCAATAAATATAATTTCGATAGCATACATGCACATGACCAAGTAATGCTGAGTATAGCGGTAAAACTAAAGAGAATCACTGGTAAGAAAGTGATTTATGACTCACATGAGTTGTTCAGATGTTGGCCATTGAATACGAAAGCTAGAGGTTTTACGATGCTTAAGTCAAAGATTGTAAGAAAAATTCTTATCAATAGAGAAGCAAAAAATATTAGGAAAATTGATGGATTAATTACTGTAAATGAATCTATACGGAATGACCTAAATACAAACTTTAAATTAAATATCCCATCCATTTCTATTAGAAATGTACCCGAAATACCACCATTAAGCTACAAAAGTAATATTCTAAGAGAAGAATTTAATATTGATAATAACACTCAGCTACTTGTATATATTGGCAATAATGTATACCCAAACACCATCAATATTGAACAAGTCATAGATGAGTTTTCTAATCAACCTAATACGGTGTTTATAATTATATCACAGCTCAATTGGGCACAAAAAGAGGTTCAAAAATATGTCAATTCAATAAAAGCAAAAAACATCTTCTTTAGGGATGTCGTTCCTCCTGATGAAATCCCAATGTACTTAAGTAGTGCGGATGTTGGCATTGTTTCATCATGGAACAAAACAGATCTATCCTACTGGTATGGATTAGACAATAAACTATTTGAATACATGATGTCTGAAGTTCCAATTTTGGCTACAAAACAACCAGAATACATTAAAATTATAGAGGAGCACAAATTAGGTGAGTGTATAAATCCAGAAATAGAAAATTTTTATTCTGCATTCCTTCGAATTATAGATAAAAAGGAAACTTATAAATCCAATATCACCAAAACAAAAAAGATATTGAATTGGGCATGTGAATCGAAAACATTACTTGAATTTTATCAAAATCACGTTTTTTGATTGTCTCAGCCCATCAACCCCATTACCTGCCATGGATAGGATATTTTAATAAAATTTATCTATCCGATGTCTTTATGGTCATGGACAATATGGTCTACACGAGTAAAGGATACATCAGTAAAAACAGGATCCTTACAAACAAAGGCTGGCAATATTTAACAGTGCCACTGATCAAACCAAATGGTTTTCAAACGAAAATAAATGAACTAATTATTGAAAATGAAAGCCAGGCAAATTGGAAAATAAAACATTTACGTACGATAAAACACCATTATCAAAAAGGGCAAGGATTCAAATATTTCTTTCCGCTCTTAGAGAATGAACTTCTAAAACAATCACATAACTACTTTGAGCTCCAATTAAGATTAATAAAATGCATATTAGATTATTTAAACATTTCAACTGAAATTAAACTCGGATCTAAAGAATCAACGGGGGGAGTAAAAGAGCGAGAATTGATTATCAATATATTAAAAGATTCAGATTGTTCAGACATGTTACTTGGTATTGGAGCATCGAATACATACGTTGACAAAAGCTATATAACTAGCAAAGGTTATCGCATATTAGGTCAGGAGTTTTCTCATCCAAAATATGAACAAATAAATACCCCTGAATCAATAAATGGTTTATCAGTGGTAGATTTAATATTTAATACCTCAAGACATGAAGCTGAAACAATAGTGAAGAATTGTGGTAAAATTAAAAAACTTTAAAATGAGTAAACTCAAAAAGCTTTACCTAGACATACACAACAAAATGAAATCAGAGCATGGTTTTTCTCCAAAAGCTTTATGGGGAAGTAAAAATAGCCAAGAAATTAGATTTGATATTTTAACCAAGTGTATACGACCAACAGACGAAAGAATAAAAGTGCTTGATGTTGGTTCAGGCTTAGGTCATTTATATGGCTATTTGCTTGAAAAAGGTTTTGATGTTGATTATACTGGGCTTGAAATCAACAAAGAATTTGTTGAACAATCACAAAAAGCATTTCCTAAGGGGAAATTTGTTTTAGGAGACATAAATCAATTGGATCTTCAGAATACAGTTTATGACTACTGTTTTGCAAGTGGAATCTATAATTTGGGCATTAAAAAGGAAACCCAAGAGGCATTTGTGCAGGATTTTAAATCTATAATTAAAGCAACAAAGCTGGCTTGTGGAGTTAATTTCTTATCATCTAAGTCACAAAACCAAGATAGCATATCTGTTTACCATGAGCCCTCAGAAATAATTGACCTAATTGAAAATCAATTGTTTTGCGCGTATGAGGTTATTGAAAACTATTTACCCAATGACATCACGTTCATTTTAAAAAAATAGTTTCGAGGTTATTCCTCAAATTCTGAATATGTTCAATCTACTAATTTTAGCACACGACTATCCCCCTTATAATTCCGTAGGAGCATTGCGGCCTGCATCATGGGCCGAATTTTTGACTAAAGATAATATTCATGTAACGGTGGTTTCAAGAAATTGGACTAATATCGACTTCAAGGATGAGCACTTTTATATTAGAGGGAACGAAAACTTAGAAATTAGTAATGAACATAATTTGACTAATGTCAAAACTCCTTATATACCATCGATATCAAATAAAATAGCACTAAAATTTGGGATGAAAAGGTTCAAGATTATTCGGAAAATAATCACATCCTTATATAGTATTGTTGAATTCTATAGACCTATTGGACCTAAAAGACCGATATATATAAACGCTCGAAATGTTCTCGAGAGGAAAAAATTCGACCTCATTATTGCTAC
>CAJWRM010000048.1 GCA_913046365.1 uncultured Flavobacteriales bacterium | reverse complement strand
TAACCCTGCATGCTTCTATGCCATCCATTTGAGGCATCATAACATCCATTAATATTATTGAGGGCATGACTTTTCGAGTCATTTCAACGGCTTTTTCTCCGTTCTCAGCCGTGTAAACGCGATAATCCTCTTTTTCGATATTGTATTTAAGAAAATCCACAATATCTTTTTCGTCATCAACGATCAAAACGCTTCTCCTTTTAGAATCTTTGCTCATATGTTACAAAGAAAAGGTCACAGGTTGTTTAAATCGTTACTTGGACGTTAAGTAATTATTAATTACGAAATGGACTTTTAGAAAACCAAGCACAAGTCTTAACCTGCGCTTGGCCATTCAGTTTTTCTTATTCAAAAAGAATTTTCATTTCAACACGTCTGTTTTTCTGACGCCCTTCAGCGGTTTTGTTATCCGCTATAGGTGCGGTCTCTCCAAAGAACTTGATGACGAGCTGCGATTCTACAACTCCTTTCGAAATTAAGAATCTCTTTACAGACTCAGCTCTCTTTTTCGAAAGAACCATGTTCTTATCAGCGTTACCTACATCATCTGTATGTCCTGAAATCTCTAGAACCCAAGTAGGTCTTTCTGTAAGGACCTCGGAAAGTTCTTCTAATGAAGGTTTAGACTCCGAAAGGATAATGTCTTTAGCCGTTCTAAACTCAAGGTTATCGAATGCTGTTTTCAGCACTTCAACAACTTTTTCTTCAAGAACTGGACATCCTTTATTTTCGACTGGACCCGGTGTGTTAGGACACTCATCGTCTTTGTCAAGTGTTCCGTCTTCATCCGTGTCTGTGTATGGACATCCTTTGTTTTCTTTTGGACCAGGGATTGTCGGACAGTCATCGTCTTTATCTAATAGACCATCTTTATCCGTATCTGGCCATGGACAACCATTGTTTTCTTTTGGACCAGGGGTTTCGATACAATCATCAATTCCATCAATGATTCCGTCTTTGTCCGTATCCGGGCATCCTTGGAATTCTTTTTCACCATAGACGAGCGGACAAGCATCGTCTTGATCGCTAATTCCATCTCCATCCGTATCAGGACAGCCGTTGAATTCAACCACTCCCGAATCTAACGGACAGTCATCATCCTTGTCCATGATACCATCTTTATCCGTATCAGGACATCCTTTGAATGCCACCAATCCTGAATCTAAGGGGCAATCATCTTCTTTATCCATGATGCCATCATTATCCGTATCCGGGCAACCATTAAATTCTGGTATTCCAGGTGTATCAGGACAATCATCTGCTTTATCCGGAATCGAATCTCCGTCGCGATCTGGACATCCTTTAAATTCAACAAGTCCTGAATCAGCCGGACAGTCATCTTTCATATCTATGATACCATCGTTATCGGTATCAGGGCATCCTTTGAAGGTCCAAGGTCCTGGTTCGGTAATACAATCATCCACCTTGTCTGAAACTTTATCTCCGTCAATGTCGCTTGGCGCACTGTAAAGAATTGGAATATGCACTCCTGCAAAAAATTCGGCACCTCTTACTTGGCCCGCGGCAAATAGTGTTCTAAAATCTGTAACACCTAAGGTTAGAGGTCCTAGTCGCGTTGCCAAACCAGCTTTGAATCCACTGTAGCTGTTTATTGATATTGGTAAATGAACACCTAGCCAAGCAAAGTCGAAACTTGGTGTGATTGAGAATTGGCTTGGAACCTTGACCTTTGCATCTCTGTTTCTGGATACAATATTGAAAATACCTGTTGCATTTAAGTAGAAAGATTTCCAGATATGATAATCCACTTGAAAGCTAAAGGCAGAAGGTGTCCGCATAAAGAATGTGGATGCAGTGTCTCTTTCTCCTGCCGTCCATTCTGAATTACCTGCTGCACTTGACTCAACAATTAAGGAATCAATAATACCGTCAAGACCATCAAGTCCGTCAGCTGAATCGAAAGTATTTAAATCAAATAGGTTTGAGGTTTGAACAGAAAAGTCTCTACTTAGACCTCCCTTCTTAAAACTCATTCCACCAAGATCAGTCAGCGATAAACCTACCCTTAATTTATATTTGTTCTGATCACGCGCCCACAAATTGGTCTCACCATCCATATCGTATTTGTAGTCCTTGTAGTCTGGTCTCCACTCATACACGACACCTAGATCTAACCCGAATCCATTTGCCGATGCTTTTGGAGCGCCAAAAAGGCCATCGGCGTCAAGGTTTTCATTTGCTGCATCCTCAATACTTTCAGAATAACCATAACCAAAGTCTCCGCTTAAAAATTGGGTAGTATCATCATTATATAAGTTGTATTCAAAGTTGTTACTAAACATATATGCCGCTGCATATCCTGCCAGATATTTTAAGTTCACTCCTCCTTTAAGGAAATGTTCTCCTTCTTCTTTTATGATTTGTGAATAGTTAAAGCCATATTCAGCCCAAGTCATGTGGTTTACGTTAATCAGCTCTTCATTTAACTCTGTATCCCAAAAACTTTGGTCCTCAAGTTCTTGCTCAGCGAGATATGCAAGTGTAGGATCGATATTGTCAACATTGGTTATTGACCTCACCTTCACACCAAGTCCAATAGCCACTTTTGGTGTGACGTGGACCATAAAGTTGAGAAGATCAAGCTGGAAATTTGTATTGAATCCTAGGACACCAGCAGAATTTTGGTCGTATAGTTTTGGTAAAAAGCTATATCCACCGAAATAATCACCTTCTATTGTAGAATCAGCATCTACTGACCAGGCATCTATGGCATCTTGATCTTCAAAAGATCCTTTCCACCATTTAGGCAGAATGGAAGCATCAAAAGCACCAAAATTTTGGTAGGCACTGAAATTGGTATTGAATAAGTTAAGGTCAAATTTAAAACGTCCGTCAACAAAGCTTGCGGGTTGTATGTCTATCCCCATTGCTCCGGCATAATTACTTGAAGAGACACCCAAATAATTTTGAGAATAACCTGATAAGCTAAGTAGGAAAAATAAAATAAAGCTGATTTTTTTCATGTTTAAAATTTAGTGTATTGTATTAAAATGTCACCGAGAAAAGTTGTAATGGAGATACCTCGATGGTCATAGGTTGTTAGCTGGAGGTTTTTTTCGCCCCGTCTTGTTTCTTTGGTTTCAGTTAGATTTTTAGAATCTAAAAGTACAATTTTGTTTTCAATACCATCGAGTACACCAATTTTGATAGGTCTATTATCTGAAGTATAAATCGCTATTTCATCTATCGAGGCGCAACTTAAGGTCTTCTGACCTATAAATTGCCCTTTAGAATTTATAGCGATTAGCTCATTTTCTCTTGAAAAGAGCAACTCTGTATTTGTACCATTAAAGAATGCATTTTTATAAGTAAATCCTTGTGGCATATTTATGGCCGATCGTTCACCAAATACATCTATGGTATGGTCTCTATTCTTAGAAAGAAGCAAGGAGTATTCCTTAAACTTTAGGAGGTTGTATGTATCTTCAAGCTGAATTTTTCGCTTGGTTCTTTTTTGTTCTAAATCAATAATAAAGAATGTTTTTTCACAAAGGATACCAACATGCTTTCGATCGTTTTCTTTGAATAGCACCATGTCAACAATGGGAGAACTAAAATTGTAGACAGATATATTGCGACCATCATTGTCCGTCACATTCATTCTGTCGATATTTGGAATCAGAAACGCAATTTTATTTTTTAATCTGAATCGTATAGGGTGAACTGCTCCTGAGGTAGGAAATCGATTCAGAATCCTACCTGCTTTATCGACGATGAGCGCTTCATCTTTAAATAAGATTGAGATATCCTGGTTCTGTTGTGTAGACATCTCCATTAATTTGGGTTCTTTTACAACCTTTCTATCAAAAGTTTTTTCCCACATTCTAATCCCATTTTCATATCGGATCCATTTATTGGACTCTGTAATTAAAAAGGTGTTACCCCTTCCTGAGTAGGCATAAAACGAGTTGATTTTCTCACTAGGGTTCATTGAGAAATAACCTTTTATATCTTCATTCTTTTCAGTTTCTTCATTCTTTTCACTTTTATATTTTGTAGTTACCCATTGATTACCAGCCTCGCTAACTGTTACTTGTGTCCCATTTTTACTATATGATCTATAAAGAACAGCTTTTGGCAAACTGCCATAAAGCTGCCGCATTTTTAATTTGTTCATCCCTAACGAATTTCCCAACGAGACCTCCGTGTTAAACCGGTCAAATAGCAATTTACTCTTCGATAAGACCGCAAAACCTTGAATATCAGCAACATAAATACCTTCATTACCTGAAGCCTTCATGAAACTTGAGAAATTCACGTTTTGCAAGAATCGGAAGCTCTCCTCAGAATCTTTATCACCAGTTCGTTCACTCATATTTTCAAGGAGCGTTTGCCCTTCTTTCATATCTAGAACAACTAAAGAATTATTTCCCTTTGAAAGTAAAAGAACGCCGTTATTAACTGATGTATAAAAAGAGCTTTCTTTGAAATTAGCGTCTATAGCTCCTAGGTATGTTTTTTCATAAAATTGATAATTATCAAATTCGGCGGAGATAAACTTAGAAAACACCCGTTCATCGAAAATATTATTAGCATTATCAGCCTTTTTAGTCGAGTTTTTGTAGGAGATTAGCGCATCTTGTTTTCTATAATAATTTGTTGTCTTTAGTGTTGAGTCACTAAAAATGATTTCGCTGTGGGTCGCTTTTTTATCAATCTTAAATTCATATTCCCCATTTTGAAGTTCAAGTTTAGCGTCATGGAGAACCAGTATATGGCGTGAGTAATGTCCTTGATACGCACCATATTGTATTTTCCGATTCCCTAAAAATTTAATCTGGTGCATCCCATTTTGAAAAAGTTCTTTTAGTCCGCTTTGCGTCCATTCATCATTTGTTTCAAAAACAACAATACCTCTTTTTTTACTGAAATAAAGTGTGCAGTTTTCTGGAATACTTGGAGAAAGGCTGTTAATCAGGTCCAAATTAAGTTCTACAGATTCGATTCTTTCCTTTTCAAGGGACAAGCGACTTGGAAAGGTAATCGCATAAATTGAAGAGTCTGCCATTGAAAAATAGCCTGAAACTTTAGGGGTTTGATTTTGTGCACTCAATGATTTGACTATGGAAAATATTGCATAGAGACAAAGTATTACAATAGAGAAAAGTAGACCTTTCTTGAGCATTCCTCAAAGTTACATTCAAACAGGCAAGTAATTATATGACCAATGAAAATGAAATTAACACCAAATTGTTTACTTAAACAGGCTGAGTTGAGAATCACCACCGAGTAGGTTGAAAGACATTCGATGCTCCTTTGTTGGTCCGTATTTTGCTATGGCGCTTCTATGCTTTTTTGTTGGGTAGCCTTTATTTCGATCCCAGTCATATTGAGGATGGTTTTCATGTAGTGAAAACATGATTTCATCTCTAGATGTTTTTGCCAAAATAGATGCTGCTGCAATCGATTGATAAATACCATCTCCTTTTACAACACATGTATATGGTATTTTCTTGAAGGGATTAAATCTATTCCCATCAACTAATATATGTTCAGGAGAAGTTTTACGAAGTGCCTCAATGGCACGGTGCATAGCCAAAAAACTAGCATTTAAAATATTGATTTCATCAATTTCAATATTCGAGACAATACCTATGCCATAATCTAGGGCGTGTTTAAGAATCTCATCTCTCATGATGAGTCGAGATTTTTCGGTAAGCTTTTTAGAATCATCCAACCCTTTGATCGCCCTTTTGGGATCTAAAACAACTGCTCCGGCAACTACGGGTCCAGAAAGACAGCCTCTACCTGCCTCATCACAACCCACTTCTGTAAGCTCCTTGTTACAATATGGGAGTAAACTTTTCATGCTTTAAAATTCGCAAAAATATCGTAGATTAGCAGAAAATATTCACTATGAAACCTATCTTATTTTCAATCGCTCTCATTTCAGTTTGTTTTTCTTCATTTTCACAGGAAGCATCCGTTGAGAATAAACAAGTGTTTGAGCAATCCGTTGCTGATGGTGTCATTTCAATGATACTTCCTGCTAGTGTTACTGCTGAAGACGTAACTAAATATGCTCAATACTACACACCTTATTTCACAACCTCTTTCGATGCAGATGCCCACAAAGTAACATTCACTATGGTTAATAATGACGTAAAGTCAAGAAGAGTGATTATGAGGTTCTTAGGTGCGTCTAAAATACAAACAGTGAAGGTTGAGGACAAGTCATATCTTGTTCACGAACTGTATGAAACTTTTCTTAATTAAAAGTTCGAAGTCCTTTTGGGGATATTAAATACCCCAAAGCAATATCTTTATCGCCTATATCATCAATTTGATGATCCTCATCACTATGACAGATACCAATATGAATACAGGTAGATGCCGTTTTGCTTAGAAAGCGATCATAAAATCCTTTGCCGAATCCCAGTCGATGGCCTTCTTTGGTGAAAGCAAGTAAGGGAACCAGCACAATATCGATATCTTCGATCTTTAGCCCAAACCCATTTATTGGTTCCGGTATTCCAAAATGATTTTTTTTAATTATAACCTGATCATCCCAAAGTATTGGTGAGAGTTCAAACGTCTCAAAGTCCGATCTATTGATGCATAGTTTACCTCCTAATGTTTCGACTTTGTCTTTTAATGTTGTTAAATCAATTTCATTGAATTTTTGAATCGGCAGGAATAAATTGACCATTCTATCTTGGAATTCAAATGCCTCAATTAAATGTTCAATTATGGAATCTGAAAAGAGTTTCACGTCTTCCTTTGAGATTTTTTTTCGATTTGATTTAATGAGTTTTCTTAGCTCAGATTTTTTCATCTTGTGAACAAATATCCACAATCTTTATCCGATTAACCAACCTTTTTTATAAATTGTACGTCAGTAGCATTAACAATTCTTTCTATGACCACGCGAACTAAAAGACTTCTTTTACCTTTTTTTCTGTTGCTTTCAATTTTTTCTTTTGGTCAAGATGAGTTTGATTTTGAAAGTGATTTTGAATTTGATTCAGAGCCACCAATTACCTTTAATTCGACAAGAGTCATCTCTGGCCATTCTGTTGAAGTTTTGCCTGAGAAAACCTTTGAAATGCGCATTGAGCATCGATTTGGGGATATTGCTGGGTATAATGGCGGTGTTCAAACGATGTTTGGCTTTGACAATGTCTCCGACATGAGAATAGCTCTTGAATACGGCGTGACGAAAAACTTAATGCTTGGTTTTGGAAGGTGCAAGGGAACGGGTGTTCCTTACCGTTCACTTCTTGATGGATTTGTGAAATATCGCTTTTTAGAGCAAGTGAAAGATTCGATGCCTATTTCTTTGACATTAGTGGGTGGAGCATCCTTTACTTATCAAAAAGCATCTTCTGACATTAGTAACGTTAATCATTTTCCTAAGTCAATCCATCGGTTTGCCTACTATTCACAGCTCAATCTTGCAAGAAGATTTGGTAAGTTCATGAGCTTGTCCTTAATGCCAACTTTGGTGCATCGAAACTATGTTGCAGATGCGGACATAAATACATTATTTACGCTTGGTGGAGCTATGCGCCTAAAGCTTTCCAAGAAGTTCTTCTTTCTAACTGAGTATTACCATTGTTTCAATGGGAGTACATTCCGGCAACAGGGCTATCAAAATAGTCTAGGGGTTGCTATAGAGTGGTCGACTTTTGGCCATAATTTCACCATTAATTTTACAAACTCAAAAGGTCTTGGAGAGACTCAATTTATTCCTTATACCTATGAGAAATGGTTGGATGGCCAATTTAGAATGGGATTTTGCGTAAGTCGTCAATTTTAAATTTTTAATAACATGAGGCAGTTTTTTCTTTATGGTTTATTTCTTTCTTTGTTGTGTTCATGCGCAAAGGATAAAGTACCCACGGAATTTGCAGGTTGTGGTGATACAGTTTCTTTTAGCCAAGACATTCAGCCTCTTGTGGAAATGAATTGCGTGGGGTGCCATAACGAGGTTGCCCCAGCCAATGATGTCATTCTAACGAACCATACGCGTATTGCAAATGAAGCGAATAGAATGCTGAATAGCATGCAAGCTTCGGGAATTGATTTGATGCCCTTTGGAGGACCTCCACTGAACGATTCTTTGATTCAGCTTTTTCAATGTTGGATTCTTCAAGGAAAGCTAGATAATTAAATGCCTGACGTTGATTTGATTCATTTATTTTGAAACACTTGGCATTAAAAAAGGCCCATAATCGGGCCTTGATTTAAAGTCATTTTTTAGATAATAAATCTTCTCTGTTTATTGAATGGAAATTTTCTTGGAAACAAAATTACCGTCGTAGAAAAGATTGACAACATATATTCCTGTGCAAGGAATTTTGTTTAAAGTGATGTTTTTAGCATTCTTTCCTTGTTCAACATTTAGATTTAGATTTAAAATCTCTTTCCCATCTAATCCTGTTATTTGAATTCGTGAATTATTGGAATTCTTTGCTGCATCAAATTGAACATAAATCGAATTTGAAAAGCCAGATTGAAACACATGGAAGGTTCTATTTAACTGTTCTTGTGCAGTTTCATTCACATTACTTGTGCCTTCCTCAACTATAATCGTTCCAACCATGCCATTGGCAGCATGTGAACCAACTGAGCAATCATATCCGTATGTCCCTGCGATTGTGAAAGTATGCGTGTAAAGGTCTGAGTCATTTGTTGGCGAGGAAATAAAGCTTTCTGGATTACCATAGCTTGCTCCTGTCAATGTATTAACGTCAGCGTTTACATTATGGAACCCACCATCATTAATCCAATTTACATCGTCTCCCACGGTGATTGTAAGAACTTCTGGTTCATAGTAAAAGTTTCCAGAGTTAACGGTGTGTGTAATCTGCGAGATTGCGCAGGATGCAATAAGTAAGGCAAAAAGAGAGGTAAAAGTTTTTTTCATAGAATTTATTTTAGGTTAAAAATCAGTTCTAAAGCTACGTTATTTTTTTTCGAATTTAGCAATATCAGATATGTTATTGTATTTGGTCTAATTTTTTCACTTTTATTAATTTTTGTTTGAGCCCTAAATCGCTTATTTTAATAGGGTTACAATGTTTTCTCAATATTATGAACATTTAAAACCTCTTTTTTTTCATTTTTTTCTTGGTATAACAAAAAGAGTGTTTACCTTTGCACCCCGCAAGTAATTAAGCGTAATTATTTGTAAT
>CAJWRM010000047.1 GCA_913046365.1 uncultured Flavobacteriales bacterium | reverse complement strand
GTACGAACGGAACAAATGGGGCGGATGGCGCTCAGGGCCCACAAGGAGATACTGGTCCTCAAGGTCCACAAGGTGATGTAGGTCCAGCAGGCCCAGCCGGAGCAGACGGTGTTGATGGAATAAATGGTACGAACGGAACAAATGGGGCGGATGGCGCTCAGGGCCCACAAGGAGATACTGGCCCTCAAGGTCCACAGGGTGATGTAGGTCCCGCTGGTCCAGCCGGTACAACCGGTCAACAAGGGGCACCTGGTCAACAGGGTGCTACTGGAGCTCAAGGTGCTCAAGGTTTACAAGGACTTCAGGGTCCTCAAGGCGATGTAGGTCCAGCCGGAGCAGATGGTGCTCAGGGTCCACAAGGAGAAACAGGACCTCAAGGTTTACAAGGAGAAACCGGCCCAAGCTGGACACTTACTACTCCGTTTTACAAACCTGATGGAACTTTTGTGGTTACTGGAACATCTGGTTCAGGAGGTCCTGTAACAAGTACAGGTGCTTCATGGCTTGTTGGTGGTAATGATTTTAGTACTGTAGGCAATGCCTATAAATTCGGTACTATTTCTAAAGACGACGTTGATTTTTTGTCTAACAATATAGTTAGAGGTAGATTTTTAAATACAGGGGAAATGTTGTGGGGGAATACTGCCATTATCGCACCCGCAATTGCCGGTGACCCACTCCATTCTTATGTCGTAAACAATACAAATAACTGGTCTTTCAATGGTATAAATACTACGCCATCAGGAGGTACTATATTTGGTGCGAATACGGATGCTACTAATGGTTACAGTTCAATTGAAGGATCTACGGAAGGAACAGGTTCTGCTATAAAGGGAATGCACATGTCTCCTGCAGCGTTTGGAATAGGAATTGAAGGCACTACGAATAATCCCGTAGGTGCTTGGGCTGGTATTTTTATGGGTGATGTCGGTCTTACGGGACAAATCTTTACTATTTCTGATGTGAGATTTAAAAAAGACATTCAACCGGTTTCAAATATGATGGATAAAATAATGAATTTGGAGGTTAAACAATATAACATGCGTTCCGAAGAATACCCTGGTATGAGTTTTAAGCCAAACAAAACAGAAATTGGTTTTATTGCACAAGATTTAAAAGAAGTATTCCCTGGACTAGTGCAACAAAAGGCTCTTCCGGATCCAAGTGTCCCTAACTCAAATAGACAGCACAAAGAAATGGTAGAGGGTTATTACACTGTCAATTATACGTCCTTGATACCTATCTTGACAAAAGCAATTCAAGAACAACAAAATCATATTAATGAACTAAAAGATCAACTTGATCAAATTGTCGATATTGATATTTCAGGCCTTATCCCTTTTAGAATTATAGCTTCACCAAATGCTAGGCTTAACTCTCAAAATATATTTATCGCGGATGAAAATTCAAAAGCCTATGTCGTTGGTGTATTGAATGAAAATAATAATGGCGATAATGAAATTATGACTTCTGGTATCGTAGAAATAGAGGTTGATAACACCAATGGACAAATCATGGTCGGTGATTTTGTGACAACTTCGAATCTCGGTAAAGCAATTAAGTCTATTGATAGTGAGTGGGTAATTGGTTCGGCAGTATCAAATGAGTTAAATGGTATAGTTCAAGTCCGTATAGATATAAGGTTTAAGCAATAAATTACAATGAAGGGGATTTTTAGTATTCTTCTTGTTTTTTTCTCTTTGGTGAAGTTTTCCGCCATTGGTCAAGTATTGCTAAATAATGGCGCAAATATAAATGCCATAGGTGGTGCTTACATTCACGTTAATGGGTCTGTTAAAAATAATATTGGGACAGTTAATATTGAGTCAATAGGCGGTTTACCCGCAGAAATATATGTTACGGAAGATGTTATAAATAACTCAGACCTAATAGTTGAAGGACATATTCGTCTTCTTGGAGATTGGTATAATAATTCAATCTTTACTTCGAACATTGGTACTGTTTTCCTTCAAGGGGCTAATCAATTAATCAGTGGCACTGTTGAAACGAATTTTTTCAATTTAACCTTAGATGGTAGCGGTTTAAAAACGCAAGAAATCAATGCCTATTCTAATGGTATACTTGATTTAAAACATTTAGAACTTCAAACTGAGGTGTTTTCATTTTATATTGAGAATACTGCTGTGAATTCAGTGCAAAGGACATCAGGTTTTGTATCTTCTCTGAATGGTGGTTTTCTATCAAGAAGGACAGAGCAATTAGATACTTATCTTTTCCCTGTGGGTTCAAGCGTTGGAACGATGCGCTATAGACCTGTTGAGTTGAGGCCAACTGTTTCTCCGAACAATACTTTTGAAGTTAGAATGGCAAATTTAGATGCCACCTTGGAGGGCTTTGACCGAACACAGTTAGATACAAGTATATGTGAGCTTAATCCTTTGTTTTATCACCAAATCAATCGACCTAATGGTTCTTCTAGTGTTGACTTGAATATATTCTACAACGAATTAGAAGATGGCGCATGGGCCGGTATATCAAATTGGAAACAAACCAATGTGCAATGGGAATATATACCTGGTAGCGAAAGTGCAGCTGCTGCTCCATTGTCCTATGCATATTCAAATGAATGGAATGATTTTGACGATGCTCCGTATATTCTAGCTCATATTAATGAAAATCCAATTTTTGATTCGATTCCTCCGGTTTGTCAAAATGATCTCGCACCTGTGCTACCAAATATTTCGCTTAATGGTTTCTCTGGTACATGGTCTGGCTCAATAGATTCGGGATTGACGGGTACCCAAACTTTTACTTTTACCCCTGACCCTAATCAATGTGCTCAAAGCACTGTGTTAAGCGTCGAGGTAATGGAACTCCCACAAATAGAAGGGATACTGATGACACAAGAGATTGCTTGTTATGGCGGGGAAGGTATAATCGAAATCCAATCTACAGCTTCTAATATGATGTATGGTATAAACGGTAATGAAATGGTTTCTTCTAATCAATTCACTGTATTATCCGGTATGCATACTATATCAATTATGAATGAATATGGGTGCTCAAGTTCAATGAATCAAGAAATAACGGAACCGGCCGGTATTGTGATGCAGGCATCAGTTGAGAATATTTTATGCCCAGAAGGCACAGGCTCAATAGATCTAGAAATTAGTGGTGGAACCCCAGCTTATGCAGTTGTTTGGGAAGACGAACTTTTTCAAGAAGACATTTCTGAACTTGCGGCGGGTAATTATTTTTGTTTGGTTACAGATGATAATGACTGCCAAGATTCTATTACCGTCGAAGTCATTGAAACATTGAGCGGTGAACCCGCATTTATATCCAATAACACAGGTCTTACGCAATTAACTTGTTTGACTACTGAAATTGAGGTAGAGGCTTTTGGCGGAACTAATTTTACTTGGTCGGGAGGAACTTCAACGAATACTGCTTTAAATAATATTACTGAACCGGGTAATTATTTTGTGGATTATTTGGATTCAAACGGATGTGAATTACAAATGAATTTGGTGATTTCTCAGGACATTACCCCACCAGTCGTCTCAATAGATAATATAACCAATATGTCAAATGAGCTCAATTGTGATCAACCGGAAATTACGTTATTTGGATCAGGTTCAGATAGTTACGTATGGGAAGATACAATCAATAATATATCTACTACTGTTTCAAGTCCAGGTGAATACCAAGTAGTTGGGGTAGGGTGGAATGGATGTACAGATAGTGCAACAATTGTGATTACTTCTGATTTTGCCATTCCTAGTATTTTCATTCAAAACTTATCAGGAACAGATACCCTAGACTGCAATACTACCTCTATAGATCTTGAGGTAAATGGTGCTTTAAATTACGAATGGGCAAATGGTATGGGTTCTTCAGCGTCAATAACGGTATTAACAGGGGGGATGTATACAGTCACTGGTATAGGAGCTAATGGTTGTACGAATATAGATTCATTAGAAATCATTGAGATTCCTTTTCCTACTTTAAGTGTTAATTCCGAAACTATTTGTTCTGGAAATACAATTGAATTGATTGCTGTAGCATCTATTCCTGGCGGCGTTTTTACATGGTCAGATGGTTTAGGTAATTCCTCCTCAGTCACTGTAGATCCAATTTCTAATGCTTTTTACACGGTAGATTATGAATTGAATGGCTGTGAAAGTAATACCGCAACTTCGACTATTTTCGTTCTTCCTACTCCAGTCGTTTCTATTGCAGGACCCAGCGCCATTTGTTCTTCTCAGTCGATTACTTTGACAGGATCCCCCTCTCTACCTGGTGGAACCTATGAATGGTTTCCTGGAGGTGAAGTAAGTAATTCAATTACCTCATTTCCTCCGGCAAGTACTGTTTATGGTTTGAGCTATACTTTAGATGGATGTCCATCAGACACTGCAGAAATTAATGTGGAAGTAATTCCAACACCAATAGTTACCTTACAGGACATATCTATTTGTGAAGGTGAGTCTGGGACATTAACGGCTGAGCCCTCTGTATTAGGAGGGACTTACAATTGGGTTCCTTTTGGATATGCGACCCAAAGTATTACTGAATCACCGGATACAACTACAAGTTACAGTGTTTTATATTCAGCCAATGGATGTATAAGTCAGCTTACAACTGCTACGATATTTGTTAATCCAATTCCTGAATTAACGGTTGAAGATATTGGTATTTGTCAAGGTGAATCAGGTTTTCTAACTGCGGAGGCTTCGATTTTGGGTGGTGATTACAATTGGACGGGATATAGTGAGAACACTTCAATACTTGAGGTAAACCCTATGTTTAGTTCGAATTACACAGTGTCCTATGAACTAAATGACTGCGTAAGTTCTATAGAAACAGCTCTTGTTACTGTCACCGAGCAACCTGTACTGTCTTTTTCTGATCAAGGAATATGTGAAGGGGAGAGTATTTCTCTTTCTGCTACACCATCCGCCTTAGGAGGGAGTTATACATGGCTCCCAGGAAATGAAACTTCGGCCTCAATAAACGTTAGTCCTACGGTCACATCAGATTATCAGGTTATGTATGAGTTGAATGGTTGTGAAACCGATTATGAAACGATTACCGTGATTGTTGACCCTATGCCGGTTACAACCTTTGATGTCAATGTCACCTCTGGTTGCCCTCCATTGAATGTTGTATTCACAAATACAACTGACAATGCATCCGGATGTACTTGGACTATAAATAACGGTAGCTCATTTGACGGTTGTACAAATAGTAGCTATACTTTTTGGGATGAGGGATGCTATGATGTTACCCTAATTACTGAAACACCTAACGGTTGTCCTGGTATTATGACTATGGATAGTTTAATATGTGTGCTACCAAGTCCGAATATTGATTTTTCAGTGTCCTCTAATCAGATATCATACGGATCTTCAGAGGTTATGTTTATAAATAATTCTACGAATGCAGTCGACTATTTTTGGGATTTCGGTGATGGTAACAATGACAGTATTTATAATCCGAATGCCTATGAGTACGAGCTTAATGATGAAACATTTTTCATTGTAACCTTGAATGGAACTACTGATTTGGGATGTACGGATAGCCTTCAGCTTGAAATCTTTGTTAACCAAAACGCTATCATTTTTGCACCAAACACTTTTACTCCCGATGGTGATGGCCTGAATGATTCATGGTTTCCAACGATTTCTAACGGAATAGATGAGGATTTCTTTGGTGTTCAAATATACAATAGATGGGGTGAAATGATATTTGAAGCTAAAGATTTCTATAGTGCTTGGGATGGAACTTATCAAGGAAACAAGGTGCCTATAGGCACTTATACGTATCGCATAAATTACAAGGAAAAGCAAACAGAGCAGCGAGAAGTTATCGTTGGGCATGTTAGCCTCGTACGATAGACTCTATACTAATCTGCACTTAATCCCTCTAAAGTTGCGTTATAAGTTTCTCTAGTTCAATTCCTCTCGAACCTTTAAGAAGTATTGCGGATTCATTTATTTTAGATAATTCCGAAGAGAGCTCACCTACAGTTGGATAAGCGCCATCTTTCCTAAGTTTTTGAAATATTGGTCCAACAGTAATAAAGTCTATTTTATTCCCTTCGCAGTAATCAATGATTTTTTTGTGCTCTATGTCACTTTCCTCACCTAGCTCCAGCATATCGCCTATAATCGCAATTTTTTTGTTGTGATTGAAGTCGTGAAAACTCTCTAGAGCCAACATCATACTTGTTGGATTAGCGTTATAGCAGTCAACGATTAATATGTTTTTTTTAGTTTCTAGAACCTGAGACCTTTTGTTTTCAGGTTTATATAAAGCAATTGCATCAGAGATAAGACTCTCTTTAATTCCGAAATAATTTCCAATACAAATGGCAGCTAAAAAGTTATAGAAGTTGTAGTTACCTACCATTTTCGTATTAATATTTTCTGAGCTGTATGAGCTGCTTCTCCATGACATAGAGATATATGGTGTTAATTCAAGAATACGACCGCTTACAACGGCATTTTCTTTACCGTACGAAATATTTTCTGTTGTATTGTCTAGTAATGACTTTAGTAGTGCATCATCTTCATTATAGAAAAGCACTCCATTTTGTTTTCTTACTGAGTGATATAACGCACTTTTTGTTCTCACTACTCCTTCAAGATTACCGAATCCTTCGAGGTGCGCTTTGCCAATATTTGTTATTATACCGTGGGTAGGGGAGGCGATGTCGCATAATTCCTGAATATCTCCAGGCTGATTTGCGCCCATTTCAATAATCGCTATGTCATGCTCTTTTTTGATACGAAGCAGTGTAAAGGGAACGCCTAAATGGTTGTTAAGGTTTCCTTCTGTTGCTATGGTATTGAGTTTTTTAGAAAGAACTGAGTAGATCAGTTCCTTTGTACTCGTTTTTCCATTACTACCTGTAATTCCTATTACGGGAATATTGAATTTAGCTCTATGATGTTTTGCTAAACCTTGAAGAAAGTTCAATGTGTTTTGTACAAAAAAGATTTTAACATTGTCTGAGCATTCCTCTTGATCTACAATTGCAAATTTTGCCCCTTTCTGTATTGCTTTATCCGCAAAAAGATTACCGTTAAAATTATTTCCTTTTAAAGCAATAAAAAGAGAGTCGGGTAGAATGTTTCTTGTATCTGTGCAAACACCTTTGGTCTCATAGAAAAGCGAAAATAGCTCTATCATAGTACAAAGATGTAAAAAAAAAGCCCGTATAACTACGGGCTTTTTGTATCTTTTTAATGAAGGCTATTTCTTTTTAGAATTTGCTCTTGTACTTCCTAAACGGTCCATTGCACATCTGAATCCAATCATAGCATTGGATTGCTCTTCATCAAGGAATCTTCTATTTCCTGGTGATAACCAAAACGATCTATCTGACCATGAACCACCTTTGTAAACTCTTGATTTATCAGAGATTAAGGTAGTAGGCCATCCGCTTACACCAACATTTACTTCGCTTCCTTTCAGGTCAAAGTTTTCGAATTCATTTTGATATACAGCTTGTTTTGGATCTCTACGTCCGTTGTTGATGTCATCAATCTTTTTCTGATTGTTATAATATATAGAGGACTCTAAGTCACCATCTAGGTAATTGATGTAATCATCTTTTCTATAATTCAATCTACCAGCATTCTCATCCTCGGTTACGTTTCTCCATCGCTGCTGGCCACGTGTTTCATTTACAAATTCTGTAAGTCCATTTCTGAGCGTCAGAATCCAAGCTGTTACGTTAGGATCTTGCTTGTAGTTTTTAAACCTGTGTTCTAGGTAATCATCATTAAATACACTAGATGAAACAATTTTACCTTCAACTAAGAATTGCTTTGAAGGATCATTTGAACCTGCTTCGAAGGTTTTGTCTATGTAATAAATACCTACCTTCGATAGGGGAGTAGATTCAACCAGAACATCTCCTCCATCTTCGTCAACACCAATTTTTATTTCCTCGTCGACATTTCCGTATACTTTTCCTTCAAAATGTCCTTTTCTATAGTCTTCCATCGCCAGAACATCTTTCTTGTGATTGTTCCCAAATAATGCTACCTCTAAATAATGTGATGCTTTTGTCGCATTTCCTTGATTAAATAAATAGATCGCCGTATCAAGCACTCCATTAATGTCATCTAGCACTGTAAATTCGATACTATCATTTTTAGAATATTTATTGTATCCATAAACATATCCATCTTTAGGGGCATTGAATTGGAATTTACGAGGGTTTTGTCTAGAGTTACCTAAGATTTGACCTCGCGTAGAGTTAATATAATTGATATAATCATCAAATCCTTTTTTGTTATCAAAAACCTTGAATTTCTTCGTTTCCGAATAATTTGTTTCCTGATTCAAGGTGACTGTGAAATCTCCAGCCGCGGCGAAAGCGATTGAGATATTAGTGTCGGTTTTAGAACCGGCGTATTCTACTGCACTATGGCTCCAATCAAAAGGCCTCTTGATGTCATTTAGTTTATCTTTATTTGCCTCTAGATTCACTGAATCATCTCTAAGGACCAACCAAACACCATTCATTTGTTTGATGTTTTTACTTGAGATAGAAAAATCGACATATTCATTTGGATTTTCTTTGATGTAGTTGGAAACATAAGAAGGATCTTGTTTTGCGTTCAAATCGTTCACAGCTTTCGTCCCCCCAGTAAGCGAGAGATATTTGGCTCTTGCGAATTCATTCACATATTCCTTCATTCCATATACATCATACAAATTATCCGTAGCCAAAACAGGTTTATCATATAAGCCATCTGGACTTAGAAGTTGAGTAGTGTAGACATTACCTCTAAATGGCATGAAATCATCTGTTTCCTCGTTGGATGTCGGACGATAAACGTCCATTACCCATTCTGAAACATTTCCTGCCATGTGATACAAACCGTAATCATTAGGCCAAAACGCATCGACTCTTGCCGTAACATCTGCACCATCGTTAAGTGCTCCTGAAACACCCATGTAGTCTCCTTTTCCTCTAATGAAATTGGCTTGAATAGAACCTGCCCACTGGTCCTCTTTACGTCTCACATAGTGACCGTCCCATGGATAAATTCGCCTTGAATCAATATTCTCGGAGTCTGGGTCTAAGTTTCCAATGAGACCTAGTGCTGCAAATTCCCATTCAGCTTCAGTTGGTAGTCTATATTTAGGTAAAAGAATACCATCTTCCATTTTGACGGATCTCGAACCCAATCTTGATTCATTGGCATACACGGGGTCGTAGTTTTGCAACTGATAAGGATCTCTTGGCACTGGTCTTTTCGTTTTTGCATCAAGCATTGGAGCTTTTGAGCTACCATCGTCTAGGGTATAACCACCTTTTAGTCCAAGCGTATCTCCTTTTTTGTTTTTGTTGGGTGAACCAGTTTGAATATTATAGTTTCCGTTCAAATAGTTTTCTGTTGTAAACATATTTTCAGGAGAAGAAGTCATTGAGGCATAATTAGATTTGTTTGCTGCCCCTACATCAGAATTTTCATGGTCATAAGTATTTGCAAAGTGCCATTTAATAATTCCTTCTCTCACCAGAATCGCTTCGTTTACACGATCAGTTCTCCATTTACAGAAGTCATTTGCTTGTAACCATGAAACCCCAACAACAGGATAATCTCTATATGAAGGGTGTCTCAGATAATAGTCTACATACTTTTCTCTATATGAAAGAGGGGATCTCCACACTAAAGTATCAGGTAGACATTTTTTATAAATGTGCGGATACGATTTGTAGTAAACACGTTTCATCCAATTCATATATTCTAACCAGTGCTGATTGGTTACCTCTGTTCGATCCATGTAGAAAGAAGAGACAGTAACGCGGGAGGCACTATTGTTCCAGTCTCCCATTACATCTTCTTCGGTACTTCCCATTGTGAATGTACCTCCTTCAATGAATACAAGTCCTGGACCAGTTTCTTGTTCTTTGGCATCAAACTTTTCAAAACCTCCATTTTGGTAGTTGTTATACTCCCATCCTGTAGAGGTCGATCTTTCCTTTGCACAACTTCCCAAAAGGATAATCGCACTTAGAAATGTTGCTATTTTTCTGTAATTTTTAGTTTTCATGGCTCAACTATAATTAACGTATATACAATTCTAAATTTTAGAAAAGTTACACCGTCCTAAAAAGAAGGACAGGATATTTTTCTAAAGTTTCTAGGTTTTCTTCTACATTTAA
>CAJWRM010000046.1 GCA_913046365.1 uncultured Flavobacteriales bacterium | reverse complement strand
TTCAATTCCCAAAATCGGTTTTAAGATAAGCTCCGTTAATAGACTAGAGTCTAGAGATTTCACCGGGTGATTTTTATCAATTAAATTTTGGTCAATGCTAAGCGCGTACCAAGCGTCATTTATTAGGAAATGTATGGTATGGTTAAATGCAGGAGGTGTTCCTTGATTCAGCTTTTCTATGGTCCCTATTTGGCTAATTTCTGCTAAAAAAGTTTCTGGTTTTATGTTATTTAAGGACTTTACAATTCGATTGAATGAACTAATGTTAAGTTGCTGTTCATCAACAAAGTAAGCTAGGAAGTTTTTGGAATATTTATACTGATTTCCTTTTGATTTGTACAAACCTGCAGATGAAGCAGACCTGTGGTGTCCATCGGCGATATAAACTTCTTTTATCGGTTCAAAATAGGCTTGCATTTTATCCGCATCATCATTCTGTATAATCCAAAGCTCATGTTTGATTTTGTCCGTTGTGGTAAATTCATATTCAGGGCGACTTAATGCAATTTCTTCAATTAAACCTTGAATATTTTTATTTCCTGAATAAGATAAAAGTACTGGTTCTGCATTATAACCAACAACATCTAGGTAATGCTCAAATACTGATTCTCGACTTGTGAGAGTCGCTTCATGAATTTTTATTTTTTTTGCCAAATATTCTTCAACACTTGCACCTGCAATAACACCAATACATGAGTGCTTTTCTGATGTTTGTTTGTACAAATATAGTTTAGGTTCAGCATCTTGTATAAGTATACCATCTTGAAAAAATTGATCATATCCCTTTTTTACAAGCTCAAACCTTTCTGTTGAATTGGGTTTTGTTTTCTTCGAATGATCAAATTCAGGATTTATGATGTTCAATAAAGTCCATGGATTGGTTTCCATTTTCGCCTTCAACACATTTTTTTTGTATGAGTAATATGGTCGTGTCGCGACGAGGTGAACCTTATCTCGAACCGGGCGAAGCGCTTTAAATTTAGCTATTACGGCCATAGTTAGAATTTGTAACTCATTCCAAAGCTTGGTAGAAGAGGAAATTGATAGATTTCTTCACTTGTAACTCTATTGACATAGAATATATTGTTTCTATTGTAAGCATTTGTAACACTACCAACAACCTCTAAAATAGTTTTGTTTTTAAATTTAAACTTCTTTTTAATAGTCACATCAAATCTGTGGTAATAAGGTAACCTTTGGCTATTGAATTCTCCCAATAATGTTGAAATATTGTCACTGTTATTGGTAATTGGATCTGAGGTTACCCCTCCTGAGAAATCTTCCGGTTGGTAATAACCCGCTGTCGGTGTAAATGGTAAACCTGAACCAAGGTTCCATCTTATATTGAAATCAATATCTTTTTTCTTACCGAAAATGTAGGAACCGACAATGTTAATGTTGTGTCTTCGGTCAAACACCGGGAAATATTCATTAAATCCATCCCATCGTACATTGTGTCCATAGGAATATACGCCCCATAAAAATAGGCGGTCCTTGCTGTATTTAATAAGGAAATCTGCCCCTAGTGATTGGCCAGATTCTATAATAAAATCTTTCTTGAATACATCGTCAATTAGCTCAAAAGCGGCAACATCGTCATATAGCTTATTTTGATTGATGTTGCTTAGCTGTGAAAAGTATTTATAGTATCCTTCTAGATTTACCGTTATGTTTTTTCCTAAATCAACTTCAACACCTGCAATCGCATGCCAAGCATATTGAAGTCCGTTATTTACCTGTCTCGTATTACCAAATTCATTTACGAATTGATCTTGAACATTTGTTGGTGCGCTCAACAAACCGTTAAATAGATTGATAATGTCTTTGTCCGAGGATGCAGAGGTGAAGTTTTGTGAAAAACGACCTCCTGAAAATTTGAATCGAATGTTTTCAGTAGCATTGTATTTTGCTCCAAGTCTCGGTTCAAGTGATATTGTATTGAGAGAAGCATACACCTGGGCACGCATTCCTGTTTGTACAACCCATCTTTTAAATACCCCTCTATAGTTAAAGTAGCTACCAATTTCTGTCGTAAAGTTTTCGTCTTCAATTTTTCGTCCAACCTCATTAAATGTGGTATACCTTGTATTAAATCCATTTAAATTAAAACCATAATTAATTTCACTTTCATTTTTCAAGAAAAGGCTGAAGTCAAAGCCCAAATCAAAACCTCCAATACTTGAGGTTCGAGGTTCTAATTCTGCCTCGGTAAAGGTTGTGGTAAAGTTGCTTCCATTTACGTGTCCTCTAATGAAAATTGGAGAACCACTAGGTACGAGCAGGAAATTTATTCCACCACCTGCGGCATTCCAATTTAAATCTGCAATATCATAATTAACACTATCCTGATTACTAAAACCAAAAGCACTGAATTTACTTCCTCCATCACCCGTAAACGTCACTTTTCCATACAAATCGGTAAAATTAAATGGCAAGCCATTCCCTTCGTTTATGTTTGGATATAGTGCCTCAGAAGTTACATCTAAGAGACTTTTTTTAGCTGAAAAAATATAAGAACCGGCCCGAGGTGAATCGCCTCTTTTTACACCTAGAGGTCCCTCTAAAACTAGCTTTCCTAAGAAAGGAGATGCAGAAGCTTTTCCTGAAAATTTCTTTCTATTTCCATCTCTGTATGTTATGTCCATGATAGAGGAAATTCTACCACCATATTTTGATTCAAATCCACCTGTATAGATATCTACATTTTTAATCAATTCAGTCTCGAATATGGAAAAGAAGCCGATAGAGTGGAATGGATTGTAAATGGTCATTCCATCCAAAAGTATTTTGTTTTGAATCGGTGTACCACCCCGAACGTATAGCTGCCCGCCTTGGTCACCAGTGGTAATTACTCCTGGTGTCACAGAAAAGGCTCCGACAATATCATTTTCGGCACCATAGCTAGGGATTCTCTCTAGTCCTTCTTTGCTTATTTTTAATTTAGAGATCTCGATTTTCGTTCTTTTTGTTTTACTTTCTGCCGAAACTTTCACTTCATTGAATTCTTGCACAGATTCAAGCATTTTTAGCTCAAATTTTACATCGAGAATATTTCTTTTGGATGTAAGGTCAATGTTTTGAATTTCATCTGCATATTTGAAATTATCTACCTTAATGAGGTATCTTTCACTCTTTAGCTTTGGGATTTGAAAGAAACCATTCAGGTCCGTTACAGCACCTGCTACGGTTGAACTATCTAACCTAAGTAATTTTACTTTTTCATATGCCAAGGGTTCTCCATTTGACTGGTCATAGACAAAACCTCTGACTATTTTGATTTGGCCCATAACATTATAGGAGAAAAGTAAAAGTGAAATGCAAAGAAGAAAGTTTTTCATAGTATAGTGATGTAGGGTGCAAATTTAATGAATTGTTTGCAATTTTGAGTGGTCTTCTAAATAACTAACTTTGACACGAACTTTACCCTTAAAATAGGATATCATGGATATGGAATTGAATAGAATTGAAACACCCTACGTATTTGAATTAAATGCTAAAAATGACTTGTCTTTGATTATAGATTCTTCTGCTGATTTGGAAGGAAAGAACAAGGGTATGACTCCCATGCAGTTACTTCTTGGTGGTTTAATGGGCTGTATGTCTATTGATGTAATACTTGTCCTTAAAAAACAAAAAATATCACCAAAGGTCTACCGCGTAGAGGCTCAAGCAAAAAAGAAAGACGGTGTTCCTACGCCTTATGAACAAATTCATTTTAATGTATTTATAGATAAAGAAATTGATTTCAAGCGTGTAGATCGAGCACTAGACCTTTCGCTGAATAAATATTGTTCAGTTCGCGCGAGTCTTCATCCTGACATTAATGTAAGCTACGAGATACATGGTGTTTAAGAGAACAAAGAGTCTACAAATGATTTTTTGTCAAAAAGTTGTAGGTCCTCCATTTGTTCCCCAACTCCAATATATTTGACAGGTATTTGCATCTGATCGGAGATACCGATAATGACCCCACCTTTAGCTGTTCCATCTAGTTTGGTTACCGCAAGGGCATTGATATCAGTGGCTTGGGAAAATTGTTTTGCTTGCTCAAATGCATTTTGTCCTGTAGATCCATCAATTACCAAAAGAATTTCATGAGGTGCATTTGGGATTACTTTTTTCATCACATTTTTAATCTTCGAAAGTTCATTCATAAGGTTCACTTTGTTGTGAAGTCTTCCTGCAGTATCAATAATTACGACGTCTGCGTTTTGCGCTTTAGCAGATTGGAGGGTGTCAAATGCAACACTTGCTGGATCTGCTCCCATTCCTTGTTGAATGATTGGTACACCAACACGATCTGACCATATGATGAGCTGATCTACTGCGGCAGCTCTAAAGGTGTCTGATGCCCCTAGAACAACATTTTTCCCTGCTGCTTTAAATTGATGGGCGAGTTTACCTATTGTTGTGGTTTTTCCCACTCCATTGACACCAACAACCATAATTACATAAGGTTCACCATTTTCGTCATGGCGAGAAGAGGAATTATAGTCGGAATTATTTTCTTCAAGGAGCTTGGCAATTTCTTCTTTTAAGATGTTTTGTAGTTCTTCTGTTCCAAGAACTTTGTCTTTTTTTACGCGGCTTTCAATTTTATCGATAATTTTCAGTGTTGTTTCAACGCCAACATCTGATGATATTAGCACCTCTTCAAGTTCGTCAAGTACCTCCTCATCTACTTTGGATTTACCGACAATTGTTCTTGCGACCTTAGAGAGAAAAGAAGTTTTTGTTTTCTCTAGTCCTTTATCAAGCGTCTCTTTCTTCGGTTTCGAGAAAAAATCAAAAAGTCCCATATGGTTATAAAAAAAAAGCTCCCATAGGAAGCTTTATAAATATTTTAGTTTGAGTTTTAGCTTTTGCTAAACCACTCTTTAACTTTGTCATTGTGTACGATTCCTTCTTTGAAAGAATAAGCACCAGATTTATCTGACTTTACCATCTTAATTACCTTGGTGTGGGCTTTACCTCCACCTTTCTGTAAACTTGCAACTACTTTCTTTGCCATGACAAATTATTTGATTTCTTTATGAATTGTATATTTCTTCATGATCGGGTTGAATTTTTTTATTTCCATTCGATCAGGAGTATTTTTTCTATTTTTCGTTGTAATATATCTAGAGGTACCTGCTAAACCTGAGTTTTTGTGCTCCGTGCACTCTAAAATTACTTGAACTCTATTTCCTTTGCTCTTTGCCATCTCTGTTGATTTTGACTTTAATGCTTATTTTAAATATCCTTTCAAACGTGCTTCTTTAACACAAGCTGAAATGCCTTTCTTATTGATTGTTCTCAAAGCCGATGTAGCCACTTTCAACGTAATAAAAGAATCATCTTCGGGAAGATAAAATTTCTTAGTAACTAAATTTGGGTAAAAACGACGTTTTGTTCTTCTCTTCGAATGAGAGACGTTGTTCCCAACCATTACTGATTTTCCTGTAAGTTGACAAATCCTTGACATATGCTTGACGTTTAAAGACGTTATTAATGTAAAAAGCGGGTGCAAAGAAACACTTTATTTGGTAATAAAGCAAATTTATAAAAGAAATTATGATAGTTTTTTTTAACTTTTTTGAGTCATTATTCTCTTGAATTCCTTGGGTGGTAGCTCAATATCGCTTCTTTTAAAAAACTTTGATCTAGATGGGTGTATATTTCAGTGGTTATAATTGATTCATGCCCAAGCATTTCTTGAATAGCTCTTAGGTTTGCACCGCCCTCGATGAGATGTGTAGCGAAGCTATGTCTAAAGGTATGAGGTGAGATAGATTTTTTCAAATCTATTTTTGCAGCTAAATCCTTTATGATGATAAACACCATGACCCTAGTGAGTTGTTTTCCTCTTCGGTTTAAAAAGATGAAGTTTTCATGCCCATCCTTAATATTAAGGTTTGATCGCATTTTTTCCTGATAGGTCGAAATTTCTAATTCTACACTTTTACTTAAGGGTACGAGCCTTTCTTTATTTCCTTTTCCAATAACACGAACAAAGCCTTCATCGTAAAATAGGTCTGTAAATTTTAAGTTGACTAATTCACTTACCCGTAAGCCACAGCTATATAATACTTCTAGCATTGCTCGGTTTCTTGGGCCTTCATTTGAATTTAGATTGACTGCTGCAATGAGTTTGTCAACTTCTTCAATTGATAGTACTTCAGGGAGTTTACGTCCTAGCTTGGGTTGTTCTAATAATGAGCTTGGGTCTTTATTGATAATATTTTCAAGCATTAGATAATTGAAAAATTGTTTTATTCCTGATATAATTCTTGCTTGGCTACGGGCACTTAGACCTAGGTCATAAAGCTCAGTCACAAATGATTTGAGGTGCGTGTATTCAACCTCTTTTAAGTTAATTTTCTTATCTGTACAATAGCTTGCAAGCTTATCAACATCATTTTGATAGGCAATAATTGAATTGGAAGATAGTCCCTTTTCAATTTTAAGGAATGAAACAAATTCTGTAATATAGCGACTCCAATTTGACACTTGATGAAATTAGCAATAATTAATGGTCCCAATTTAAATCTATTGGGTTCTCGTGAACCTTCTATTTATGGAGCAGAAAGTTTTGATGATTTTTTTAATCGTATTTCTGCCCAGTTCGAGGTAGAATTGACTTATTTTCAATCCAATGTCGAAGGCGAACTCATAAATGAATTACAACGATCAGGTTATGATGGATTCATTCTGAATGCTGGAGGATATACCCATACTAGTGTTGCTATCCGAGATTGTATTGCGGCGATTTCAATACCTGTTGTGGAAGTTCACATATCAAACATACATGCTCGAGAAACCTTTCGAAATGAATCATTATTGGCTCCCGTTTGTAAAGGAAGTATTATCGGTCTTGGTTTAGAAGGTTATTCTCTAGCTATTCGTTTCTTTTTGAATAAATGAACCTTTTAAAAGAATCGGTGTACAGGAAGAAAAAACAACATGAAAAGCTTTCTTCTTTGCACCTTACTTGGTTCGGCTTTGTGCACCCCTATTATTGATCAGGTTCAGCCTGTTCATCAAAACAAAACCTCTTCAAATGAGGTAAAGTCCAAACGCAAAATTCAGCTGGTCATTTTATTTGATACTTCAAGTAGTATGGATGGATTACTGAATCAGGCAAAGTCTAGATTGTGGGAAATTGTAAATGAATCAGGTGCACTCCGTTATCATGGTGACATTCCTTCATTGGAAATAGCCATGTACGATTACGGTAATTCCGGTATTCAGAACAGTTTATTTGTGCGCAAGCAGCTAGAATTCACATCTGATTTAGATGTGGTCTCTCAAAAACTTTTTGCCCTAAAGACAAATGGAGGTAATGAATATTGTGGTGCCGTCATCAGTGATGCATTAAATAAATTGCAGTGGTCTGCGGACGCAAGAGACCTCAAGATGATTTACATTGCAGGAAATGAACCCTTTAATCAAGGACCAGTGAACTATCAAGAGGTTTGTGCAATAGCCAAGAAAAAAGAGGTGCTGGTAAATACAATTTATTGCGGGGATCATTTACAGGGAATAAGGGAACTATGGAAGGATGGTGCAACTGGCACCAAGGGAGATTATTTTAATATTGACGCCAATAGGGAAGTTGTATTTATACCCACGCCCTATGATGACCAAATTAATGATTGTAGTATGAGAATTAATCAGACTTATGTTCAGTATAATAGCATGGGAATGGGTAGAATGCAATTACAGGAAAGTCAAGATGTAAATGCCGGGCGTATAAATTCTTCTGTTGCTGCTAAGAGAGCCAAAGCAAAAATATCTATGAATTACAATAATAGCCAATGGGATCTCATCGATGCTTATCTTGCAGACTCAACGGTTATAAATGAGTTAGACCATAAATATTTACCGGAAGTGCTCAAAGAAAAGACGGATAAAGAGATACACCTTTATGTAAAACTAAAGCTTAAGGAAAGAAAGGAGATTCAAAACGAAATTGCTGAATTAACGCTAAAAAGAGAGGCGTTTATTCAAAAAAAGAAGAAAGAAATGAATTCCAATGAGGAAGATGATTTGGGCACTGCAATTAACAATAGTATCTTAAATAAGGCGATTAGTCTAGGATTCGATAAGCCGGAATAAGAGTTAATGGTATTTGTGTTACTTTCGCAGTATGGAAGATGTTATTCTATATTTTGAAAGTATTGATCCTGTCTACGCAGCCCTTATTGCCACCACTTTTACTTGGCTTGTGACCGCACTTGGTGCCTCCTTGGTTTTCTTTTTTAAAGCAATGCACAGAGGGGTTTTGGATGGTATGCTCGGCTTTACTGGAGGTGTGATGGTTGCTGCCAGTTTTTGGTCACTGCTGAATCCTTCAATAGAGATGTCAGAACGTATGTATCCGGATATGATTTGGATGCCGGCGGCCGTTGGTTTTTTGAGTGGTGCGTTATTTCTTTTCTTCTTGGACAAGAGCCTTCCTCATCTTCATATTAACTTTAAGGAATCCGAAAAAGAAGGAGTAAAAACCCAATTTCATAAAACTACGCTTCTTGTATTGGCAATCACCCTGCATAATATACCTGAAGGTCTCGCTGTTGGTGTATTGTTTGGTGCATGCGCTCACGGTATTGAAGGCGCCTCAATTGCTGGAGCTGTAACCTTGGCTATAGGTATCGGGATCCAAAATTTCCCTGAAGGTTTTGCAGTTGCGATGCCGTTGCGTAGGGCAGGAGCTACGAGATTTAAGAGCTTTTGGTATGGTCAGCTCTCTGCCATTGTAGAACCTATTGCCGGAGTTTTCGGTGCCTTGGCAGTTATCTATATGGAACCCATTCTTCCTTTCGCTTTGGCTTTTGCTGCGGGGGCAATGATTTTTGTGGTGGTTGAGGAGGTGATTCCAGAAACCCAACGTGATAAGTATACCGACATTGCTGTTCTTGGCTTTATTGGCGGTTTTTTGGTAATGATGATTTTAGATGTATCTCTTGGTTAGTTCTATTCAATAAGCTGCAATAAGCCCACCTAAAATTATTATATAAATATAACTAGCTCATTTCAACTGATTCCCAAAGCTCTATTTTGTTTCCTTCCTTGTCAAAAATAAATGAATATCTCTTGCTTTGATTTTCTATAATTTCATTTTCTGTTTCAATTTCATTGCTCTTTAGCACCTCGAGAAGGTGTTTCAGATTTTCTACTTGGTATTTTGTTTTATTTTCTGCGTCGAGCACATTGTCACTATCCTTATTTAGTAAGGATAGGTTTGAAAAGAGATCTAGGTAGGTTGAATATTCCTCTAGATTACGTAATGTTTTTTTTTTCATTTAGTCCATAGTGTTGTATTGCTCATACTACGGAATTATTCACTTGCACATGATAATTTGTAAGACGATTGAAGGTGTCGTTTCCCTCACTTTATTTGAGACGTAAGTATACGTAATTAAGTTGCGAGAAAATAATATTGCAGGGCAATATTAATAATTTGTTCACATTGGACGTAACGTCCAAAATTTTGAATTTTAACGAATCTTAAGGACTATTCACTTAGTAGGTGTATTTAAATACTAATGTGTCGGCAATAATTTATTACTTCAATGTACCCCATTTATGGTAAAATAAGCTTTCCCTGACCCATCTTATCTTGATATTTGATGATGTAAGTATATATTCCTGAATTTAATGTTGAAAGATCGATTTCTTCTTGCCCTAAATGAATACCATTGTAGGCCCTCCGTCCTTCTAAAGAAAAGAGCTCAACAGTCAAGTAATCGTGCTCTGCACCAAATAATTGAACGCTTTTTTCAATTACTGGGTTAGGCACGAGTTTAAGGTCTATAGCGCCTTTATCTAATGCATCTATGGACGAGCCATTGGGACAATAATTACCATCAGGAGCATTTTGAGGTAGCTTATATTGAGGGTCTGTAATGAGTGCATAACCTAAAACATCCATAGATTCAAGCAGCGCTTGCGAACAAGGTTCCCATTCATTTGCAATACCATTGCACGTTTGTGGATCATTGAGGATTTCCATATTTGCGACTTGCATCCAATACAGGTATTCAATTGCCATACATTCGTAATCACAGGTGAAATCATCATAATGATACCATGCTTCTGCGGGATAATTATTTGGCACACTCAGAAATTGACCGCCACGTGCGACATCCATTGCTGCCGATAACAAAGAAGAGTTTGGTTCTAATGAAAATGCTTCAGGATATATATTGACATGTCCCACTGAATTAATGGTATGCATGATTTCTTCAACACTCGCATCGGCTCCCCAATATCCTGGTTGAGATGGGTCTATTTCTTGTTGCCATAATACAGCTCCAGCACCTTCTCCATCGTAGTTATTAAAAAACGTATTCATTCCTAGGCTACCATCTGAGGCAAATATCGGCATAAGTGCCTGCTTGTTTTGGAGCTCAGTGAGCAAATCAGGGTCATCAACCACGCCATCCTCATCATTGTCTAATAGCTCAGCAAAAATAGCTGCAGCATGAAGTACTTTTTCATCAGGAACAATCGCTTCTGCATAGATTCCGCATCCAAATACTTCGATATATTTTGTAAATACATTCAGTCCAGGACCAGAAGGAGGTGCGCTGAATTCAAAGCAAATTGTGTTTTGGCCTATTGCGGAAAAGGAACTCAACAACAACAAAAGGATTAATGGTATTAAGTTTCTCATAATAAAGGTCTTGGTATGATGAATTAAGTAAAAGTCAAATAAAGGAAAAATATATCTTTTTAGTCCATAACTAATATTTGGTTGATTTTGACTCTTCAGAATCCTAAAATTTATTGCTTACTTTTTGTGTGTAATCATTTAATACATAAATATACTCAATAATTGTTGGGGTTTGTTCATGGAGAAAATTAAAGTCTTAAGTATATGTTACATTATTCAAAAATATAAGATGCGATTATTTATTCTTCTGAGTGCTGTGATTTTTTATATAAAAGTTTCAGCCCAAACATCCCAAATACAGAATTTTTTTTGTGAGCTTGACGAAATAACGTTCAGTGATTATCTCATCGCAGATCCTGTAGATGACGCTACGCAATATTGTTTTAAAATAGTGAATGAAACCTACGATGAGGTTGATAGCATTATAAAGCTTGTAAATTCATTTAACCTCAATGAATTCAATACCTCTTTTGCTGAATCTCCTGTGTGCAGGTA
>CAJWRM010000045.1 GCA_913046365.1 uncultured Flavobacteriales bacterium | reverse complement strand
TCAAAAACAAGCTTAAAGTCAAAAAAATTAAGGTGGGTCATGCTGGCACCTTAGACCCCCTGGCAACGGGTCTCTTGGTTTTGTGTACTGGGAAATTCACCAAAAAGATTGAAGGACTTACCGCTGACCACAAGACCTATACAGGAACGATTCTTTTGGGAAAAACCACGCCTTCTTATGACCTGGAAACAGAATACGACGCCGAGTTTCCCACAGAGCACATTACAGACGCACTAATTGATGAGGTGCGTCAATCTTTTATGGGCAAGCAATTACAGACGCCCCCCATTTTTTCAGCCAAGCAAATAGACGGCAAGCGCGCCTATGAATTTGCACGAAAAGGTGAAGCTGTCGAGCTGAAGCAAAACCAGATTGAGGTTTTTGACTTTGCCATAGATACAAGTGCTTTGCCTGAGATTCACTTCTCTATCAAATGCTCTAAAGGGACCTACATTCGTTCGATTGCTGCGGACTTTGGCAAGGCGCTAAAGAGTGGAGGGACGCTCACGAAACTGCGCCGTACGGGTTCTGGCGACTTTGACATTGCAGACGCTTTAACGGTTGAAGAAGCCATCAAAATTATTGAAGAGAGCGAAATTTAAGCCAAGCCCTTTTTTAGTATTAAAAAATCCCTATTTTTGTCGTCCCATTGGATAGGCCCGAGTGGCGGAACTGGTAGACGCGCTGGATTCAAAATCCTGTTCTTTCGGGAGTGCCGGTTCGATCCCGGCCTCGGGTACTAAAGAGGAGACTTTTTCACGAGAGTCTCCTTTTTTTGTTTTCAAACTATGCAAAGCCTTGTTATTGTTGAAGATAAACGCAGCGCCATCTTTTAATTTAGGTGTTCGATATTTATTTTTCAAAAACACGAGTTTTTCATCGAATATCGAACCAATGAGTTTTCCTTTACCATTCACATCAAGTTTAGAATATACTTCGTTGAGGTTTTGAAGCATAAATATTCCGAATGAAATATACTCCTTCAGTTCTTTATCATCTGCTTTTAGGTTCTCTATTTCTAACTCAAGTTCTGCGATTTGTTCACTTTTTTTGGCTTGTGGTAATAGGGTTTATTATTTTAGCAGCTTATTAACCACAAATCAATTAAAATGAAAGATATACTTGTTGTTGCAAAACTTAAAGAAGGTAAGTTTGAGAAATTTATGGGATTTATGAAATCTGAAGAGGGAATGGGTGAAAGAAGAAAAATTGCAGACTTGACTAAAACATTAGGTACAGTTTCCCCAGACAAAAGTGGGGTAATGTTTAAGATTTCTGTACACAATGAAAGTGCTTTACACTCATTTTTGGATGGTTCCAATCCTGTATCAAAACCTATTTTTGACGATGTTATCGATAGTTATGAGATTTTTGAGTTAAACAAAGTTTAATATAACTTCAAATCATCGGCATATCCTCCTCATTAAGTTCAGGAAGAAAAATAAGTAGTCGTGATAGGTAGAGAGGGCTTACCAATCCCTAATACCACAAGAGGACAAATACTCAATACACCGTTTATCTATGTCTATGATGATGGAAGTACAGAGAAGGTGTTTAGTGTGGGATATTAGTATTCGTGTTTTTCTATCCATTAAAAAAGGCACTATTTACTGATATAATGAACAGATTCATTGTCTTTATTGTTATCAATCATATAGATTATAGACTAAGTATAATCAGTTCAACTAATCTTGTTTTATGAGAATTATAGCTTATTTGATGCCCGTTTTTATGTTTTTTTTATCCTGTTCTAAAGAGGGTGTAAGTCCAAATGAAAATAACAATAATATAAGTGAAAATACAATTTCCACTTGGGCGCATACCTTTCAGCCTTCTACGCTGATCTGTAATCTTGGTGATACGGTCTACTTTGATTTAGGTGGGAGTCACAACGCGATAGAGGTTAGTGAAGCGAGTTATGATGCCAATGACGCAACACCAATTGAAAATGGTTTTGAATTTGGTTATGGCGCAAATGGTTTTTTCGTGCCACTTGAGGCAAAGACTTATTATTATGTTTGCGTACCACATCTTCCTGAGATGAAGGCTAAGATTATCGTTGAATAAAATTGCTTGATTTTCTGTTTATTCTTATTGTCAACCCAATAGGCGCACTGTTGAGTGATTTATTGGTTATCGGCAATAATTTTAACAAGCGGATATCAAAATTTATCAATGCCGTATGCAACACACCTATCTGTTTTTTGTTTACGATATAGTGTACGACATCATGGCTTTTTTATAAGAGCTTTTCCTGTCTATCAAACCCGATCAAGTAGCTTCTGTTTTAAAGGCGTGTTTTATAAGCGTGTCAATTGTCGTGTATTCTAAGGTTTTTTCATGTGTTGCCTCTAATAGCACCTTCGGGGCCTTTCCTGCTTTTTCTGCCTCAATCCATCTGCTTACGCATAGGCACCATTTGTCTCCCTCTTTCAACCCAGGGAATTCATAGTAAGGCATTGGTGTTATTAGGTCATTGCCTTGAAGCGCAGAAAACGATAAAAAGTCATTGGTCATAATAGCACAAACAGTGTGCGTTCCACGATCCTCGGATATAGTTCTGCATACACCATCCCGAAAATACCCTGTCATTGGTTTGGTACAACAGATTTGAAGGGGCTCACCAAAAACATTTTTCTCCATTTACCTAATCTACAAATTTTTATATTATTCCTCACTAACTTTTAGGGTGTCTTGACCTTTGCCGTTATCAGTTTATCCGTGTTTTCCTATCTTTATGTCAATGTGAAGGTGATTAATTTAAGTACTGTTTATCATCTATTCTAAAAGTAAATGATATTATGGAAGGAAAGACAAGGGTTCGCCCATTGAATAACGTAGGAGAAAGAAGGTGCATAGGGTATACTTGCGAGATTATAGAAGAGACAAAATTTATGGAGGGCTATATAGATGCTTATCTTCCCTATATGTCACCCGAAACCAATGAGGCAGAAATTTATTGTTGTGTTGTGGTTACTAGAGGAGAGCTGTCAGGTAAAATAATAGTTGTGGACCATTCCTCTATAGAAGTTATTTTAGCATAAAAAAGTCGCTTATTATCTTAGGATTGAAAGGCTCTATTTCTGGTATTCCCAACCTCTTTGGTGCCTGCATGAATGCGAGCAGTCCGCCTACGAGTGTAATAATTAATGTGCTTGATTTTAAATTCATCATCATTCTGTTTTGCATAGAAATGCAAAGAGTGATCCAAATATTCCCTATGTAACGCGAGTTATTCTATTTTGTAGATTGAGGCCAAATATTTTTTAGTTTTAAGACATGAATTTATTTACAACAAATCAAAACAAATCGGAACGTATCGCACGTTTTGTTATATCCTTATTCCTGCTTCCCGCTCCATTCGTGCTTGAGTCGAGTAATTATGCAATTCTACTTGGTGCTGTTGGTGCAATATTATTGTTCAATGCGCTTATTGGGACCTGCATGATTTATAAAATGTTTGGTGTGAATACCTGCAAGCTTTAGTTATTATTAGTTGCAAATCGCAAGTAATTATGGTTGCGTTCATGTTTTGTTAGTTTTTGACTTTCCATATTTTTAAAAAGTGAAGCTTTATTTCTACATATATCTTTTCGTTGCGCTTCAGGGCTGTGCTTTGACCAAGAACAATGATTACATACTAAATTACAAAGAGCTAAGAGTGGCCTCAGATTCAGACTCATTAGTAGCGAGAGAAGCATCATTTTATCCAAGCATTCAGGAATTTTCAAACAGTAATGCGTGCATGAAGACATATAAGGAGCTTCAAAAAGAGGGTTATCTGCTTTTGGGCTACGCAATCTTCCAACACAAGGGTAAGCTAAGTGAAGGTTTAGCGATTCAGACAGGAAAGGGTCTTGGTGCGCATACGATATTGTTGTCTCGTGAATTAGCGAATTCAGGTTCCTTATATAATGTAGAACCTGAGACTGGTCCCGGGTACAATTCGGGAATGAATGGTTCGCCAATCATTGAAGCACTAATATCTTCTGAGGAAATCAGTAAGTCCAACGGTAAGACATTCTATCTGCACAATGCATTATTTCTCGTTAAAACCACGCCATAGGTAGCCGCAATCAAAAGGATTATTTTTTTATAATGACTCCGTCGGCAGTAAAACTTAAGCCAAGTTGCGGTTCTGTAATCTTTGCAATGGCCTCCTTTGACTTCCCTGCATCTTTTGCATAGTGCTGAAGCATTCGAACACTTATGGTATCTACGAAAAGATCTCCTTGAACAATCGCCGTCTTTCCGTCTGCACCCTCTGTAGGGACAAAGAATCCATAATCCCTAAATCGAACAAATACAGTATCGGTTTGCGTTGCCATCGTCATCCAGCAGCCTTTCTTTGCGCATGTTTCTAAAATAGTTCCTTCTATGCTGGTGTTGATTCTGCCTTCTTCAAAAGCACGATCTTTCACTGACTCATATTGCACTACGTCTTCTGCAGCAACTTTTTCACCAAAGTATTGAACAGACTTACATGCTGTTAAGGCTATTGCAAAAATTATAAAAACACTTTTTTTCATTTTATATTTTTTATAAATGTAGCTCAAAAGCATATGATTAAGGTTTTATTCGCCTTTATTTTCAGTCTTTCCTGCAATATGTTTGGCCTTAGGATGATTTGATCCTTAAAAAAGAGGTGTTCATTGCTTCTGTGCTGAGCCAAAAAGAAGCTCTTTAATATTCATTTAGTGTATTTTAAATTCGAGGTGCAGTGTTTTTTTTCTATCTTGGGAATAACTAAAATATGATGTACTATGAATCTCAATTATAGCTTCATCTTCTTATTTCTCTTTTTTTCTAGCGCGGTTTATACTCAGGACCGGATCCATGTCGCAGAAACCAATATTGATTTCAGCCGTTTGCCTGATGTCGTGATTCAGAAAAAGGATTCCTTGCCATATTCGGGTTTGGTTTATGCCGAGTATAAAAATGGAAATCTACAATATGAATGGGAATACAAAAACGGAGTCCCGAACGGCCTTTGGAAATATTATTTTTATACAGGAAAAATACAATATGAATTTACTTATGTAGATGGGGATAAAAATGGCCCTTGTCGAGCTTGGCATTTTAATGGAGCTTTGAACTTTGAGAGCCAATATGAAAATGATCAGCTTAATGGCGAGCAAGTTTTTTGGACCTATACAGGAGAACTTGACGCCAAAAGAACATATGCAAATGGACAATGTATTAAAGGCTGTAAGAATTAGGGTTTTTAACCTTAGCGTTTCTTCGAAATAAATTCTTGGTATGTTTTATGCACTAGAAATAAAAACGCGAAATTTATTCCTATGAAAAAGCATTTTTATTTCCTTATAGTCCTACTTATTTTTCATGCATTCTCTAGTAATGCACAGCTCCCAAAACTTAAGAAAAGTCTTGATAAAAATGGTATTTCGCTTCCCGGAACAAGAGGCCTCAGTCAAGATGAGGTGGCTAGAGGATTGAAAGAAGCCTTGAATAAGGGGATTGAAAAAGGAGTAGATAAACTATCTGTGAAGGATGGTTACTTTAAAGACGATCAAATTAAGCTATTACTTCCTAAAGAAGCGCAACAAGTTGAAGCAAAGCTTAGAAAGCTTGGACAGGGAGAAAAAGTTGACGCCACAATAGAATCATTGAATCGTGCTGCTGAGGATGCTGCAGGCAGTGCAAAAGAATTGTTTGTGAGTGCCATTAAGAACCTGACATTGAAAGACGCCATGAATATCTTGAAAGGAAATAATGATGCGGCCACTATCTATTTGAGTAATTCAACAAGGCCACAATTGATCGAAAAATTCACCCCGATTATTAAAGTATCTCTAGAAAAGGTAGGTGCTACGGCGCAATGGGCTAAGTTATTTAATGCTTATAACAAAATTCCGTTTGTTGAAAAAGTCAATCCTGACCTTGTAGCATATGCTACGGATAAAGCGATTGAAGGTCTGTTTATTCAGGTGGCTAAGCAAGAGCTAGAAATCCGAAAAAATCCTGCTGCTAGAACGACAGCGCTTCTGAAAAAAGTGTTTGGGTAGCATTTATTAGTATTTAATGGGATAAGCCGAAAAACAGTAAAAAAGCCATTTTTATCTATTTTCTTATCGCTTTTTCACGATTTTAATCAATTTTGACTCTATTTCCCCCTTTTTTAATAAAAATCAGTCATTTTATTATTGTGTAACACAATTTTCACAAATAGCTTGGTTTTTCGAGATAAAATCGATTTTTTGAACGAAAACCGACTATTTTAACCCATTTTTCGTGATTTTCGACAGATTTTTACCTATATGCTTCAAAATACATGAAGTTATATATTGATGGTTTCTCCAACCCCAGGAAGCTGCAAATCAATACCTTCAGATTTAAATGCTGATTGCGCCATATTTTGGTCTATTTCGATAATAGGAAATGTATCATAATGACAGCCGACTATATTTTTACAATCAATAAAGGAAGTTGCCATAAGCGCCTCTTCAATTCCCATCGTAAAATTATCGCCAATTGGCAGTGCCGCCCAGTTTAGTTTAGGACACAATAATGGAATTAGCTTCATATCGTAAGTAAGTGCAGTATCTCCTGCCATGTAGAAGCATGATTTATCATTCCAGATTACAAATCCGCCTGGGTTCCCACCGTATGTTCCATCAGGAAGGACTGAGGAGTGAATCGCACTCACATATTTCACGGTCCCAAAGTCAAAGTCAAACTTACCTCCGTGATTCATAGGATGTCCATTAATTCCTTTTCCTTCGTACCAAGAAACAATTTCGAAATTTGAAATGATGCTGGCACCCGTATTTTTTGCGATCGCTTCAGCATCCAAAACATGATCTTGATGTCCATGCGTGAGTAATATGTAATCAGCCTCGATGGTATTTATATCGATATCCTTACAGCGTTCATTTCCTGAAATGAAAGGATCAAACAATAGCTTTTTACCTCCAAATTCAATAAGGAAACAAGCATGGCCGAAATAAGTGATGTTCGTCATATGATGATTTTATTTGGCAATTAAGATATGAAATACTTTAGAATTCAGCCAAATCTGAATTTTTTATTAGAAATAGCCAAAATAGACCAAAAAGGAACGAAAACATATCTTTTTAACATAAAAACCACGTTTTTTTGAAATAAATGACTGAAAAATGGTTGAAAATTGTGAATCAGAAATACATTTTATTTATTGACAATAAACTCGCTAAAAACGACTAAAATCGAATTATTTTGACGTAAAACTCACTTTTTTGATTGAAATACTCGTGTTTTTTGTAAAAAAGGCCAAAAACTGAATTATTGCCAACTGGTATTGTCTTTTCCATCTTTAACGGAAATACCTGCGTTTTTTAGGCCATCACGAATTAAGTCTGAGGTGGCCCAATCTTTATTTGCCCTTGCTTGTTGTCTAAGCTCCAGAACAAGATCCATGACAGGGTTCAAACGGTTATCTTTTTGATTCCCATCAAGCGTGAGGCCTAAGACATCTAAAACAAAGCCCTTCATTTCCTCTAAAAGTAATTTCTGATCTTTTTGTGAAATTGATTCTTTTCCATCTTTGATGAGGTTGATTTTTTTCACAGCATCAAATAGTCCGGCAATTAAAATAGGCGCGTTAAAGTCATCATTCATGGCATCATAAAATGATTCAACTATTGCCTTCACGTCAAAGGAGCTTTTATCTGCGAAGGTAATTTGATCAAGTGTTTCTATGGACTCTGTTAGGCGAGCCATACCTTTTTCAGATGCGTTCAATGCATCTTGAGTCAGGTCTAAGGTACTTCTGTAGTGCGATTGCATCATGAAAAAACGCAATACATTAGGGGCATAAGCCTTATCAAATAGATCTGTAGCACCTTCAACAATTTCTTGCGGTAAAAAGAAGTTGCCTAGAGACTTGCTCATCTTCTTGCCGTTTACGTTCAACATATTCGCATGCATCCAAAATTTGGCTGGTGCTTTTCCGCTAGAACCACAGCTTTGTGCGATTTCGTCCTCATGATGTGGAAATTTCAGGTCTAAACCACCTCCATGTATATCAAATGTTTCACCCAAGTATTTAGTGCTCATTGCGGTACATTCAATATGCCAACCAGGGTTTCCATCGCCCCATGGAGATCTCCAAATTTGCATGTCGTTTTGGTTGGCCTTTTTCCATAGCGCGAAGTCTGCAAAAAATCTTTTTTCACTTTGCGCATTTAGGTCGCGCGTTTCATTTTCTAACTCTTCTACTTTACGTCCGCTGAGCTCGCCATAATTGAAGGATTTCTTATAGGTCTGAACATCGAAATATACGGAACCATTAACTTCATAGGCGAAGCCGTTTTCCATGATTTTTTCGATGATCTCAATTTGTTCCTGAATGTGTCCAGTTGCGGTGGGTTCGATTGTAGGAGGAAGAAGGTTATAAATCTTCTGTAAGTTTTGAAAGCGAACATTGTATTTATAAACAATCTCTAGAGGCTGAAGCTGTTCTAGCCTTGCTGCTTTTCCGATGCTGTCTTCTTGCTCACCAGCGCTATTCGTAATATGTCCGGCATCGGTGATATTTCGAACATACTTTACCTTATATCCTAAGTAAATTAGATATCGGTAAACTAAATCGAAATTAATGAAGGTGCGCATATTGCCCATATGTGGTTCGCTATACAATGTAGGTCCACAAACATACATGCCAACATAGTCCTCATGAATAGGCGTAAAGCCCTCTTTGGTTCCGGTGAGGGTATTGTAGATTTTAAGGCCTTTTATTTTTTGATCCTTCATCGATTTCATTAGAGTTCTTAACAAATTTAGAAAAACCATCAAGAATGTACCGCTCAAAAGCAACAAAAAAGAGGGCAATTGCCCTCTTTTTCTAACCTAAACTACTAAATATGAAAACAACTCGTCATAAACGACTCGTCACCTTCCTAACGAAATAGAAATAGAAACATTACACACGTTAACTATTTTTTAACATATGTTGGCATGATTAATGAATATGATATGTTGAAAAGGTCAAAAGATTATACATAGCTTTACGCTAACGCTGAAAGAATTGCCGTTATTCTTTTTTCAAAACAGACAAAAAAATGAAACTAATTAAATTTATAACGATTGCTTTTTTCTTCCTTTCAACGGTGGGGTTTTCGCAAAATGAGCCGAGCTTGCCTACCTGGACTGCAGATGTTTCACACTCTAATTTAGGTTTTAAAGTAAGACATAAAGCTATTTCATACACAGTAGGTGACTTTAGAGATTTTGATTTAACCATTCAGACATCAAACGGAGAAAGTTTTGAAAATGCGACAATTAAAATGATCATTCAAACGAGTTCTATTAATACGGCAAATGAATCAAGAGACAAACACCTCTGTGGCCCGGATTTCTTTGATGCTACAACTTACCCACAGATTGTATATTCTAGTAAAAAAGTTAGTCGTAAAGATGACAATACTTATGAGGTTCTGGGAGAGCTAAGTATGCATGGAGTCGCAAAAGAGCTCACGCTGTCTATGATACATAACGGAACAGCTAAGACAAGAAGAGGCAATGAGTTGGCGGGCTTATATTTTTCTACTACCTTTAATCGATTAGATTTTAACGTTGGCGAGGAAATGCCTACTTCAGTCGTTGCAGATGAAATTGAATTAAATGCAGAAATTGAAATTATTAAACAACAATAAAAAACAGTAAACTATGAAAACTCTATTTACAACCTTCGCGATGCTTCTTTTAGCAGGAATGATTAATGCGCAAGACACTAGTATGGTTGCGACCTATAAAATTGCCTTTTTTAGTAAAGATGCCTCTGGTGGCTTCAAAAAAATGAAAGGAAAAGTAATTACCAATGGTGACAGTATTCCGACTTCTTTTGACCTAAGTATTGAAACCGCCTCGATCAATACGGGTAATGGAGTGCAAAATAAACATGCGAGAAGTTCAGAATGGTTTCATTCAGAAAAGTATCCCAATATTAAATTTGAAGGAGGTGAGGTAATTTCGAATGATTTAGGTGTAACGGTGAAAGGGAAACTTACTATTCATGGTGTGACAAAAGAAATAAAATTGCCATTGAGGGTTTCAACAAATGAAACGCAATATGTATATAAAACTAAATTTACAGTAAATAGAGCAGACTATGAATTGGGCCCAAAAAGTAAAGTTTCTCCATCCATAAAAATAATTGCTGCGCTAACCATTGATAAATAAGTATGTTGAAATCAAGAATTATACACTCTTTAGTCGCGGGTAGTTTCGCAGGCTGTGTAACTATAATTTTTGGGATGGTTTTTGAAAAAGCTACGGCAATTGAAGGTGCGCAGCTTGAATCTCTGCGTAAAGCTATACCTATGTTGCATTTGTTACTCGCTCCAATTGTAGCCTGTTTACTAGCTTCTTTAGGATACTACTTATTGCAAAAGCTAGGTTCAAAATGGGGTATTTTCTTATTTTATTTTCTATTTGCTTCCATATCCATAATCACCTCTTTTGGGATTTTTTCAGTCTACAACCTTCATGAAGAAATACAATATACCATATACGGTTATGCAATGCCGATGCATTATTTCCCTTTTCTCAGTTGGACAGCGTTCAAACCTCTATTTTTCTCTGAAGTAAAATAAAGGCACTGATTCACAACGTTTTCCGTTATTTTACGTTATATACGTAGTATATAATTTGAAACTAATATTTTCCATATCTTTTGTGCTTTTAATAGGCACTACCTTTTCTCAGCTCGTAACGGGTACTGGGGTTTCACCCCTTGGTTTGGTACAGAATGTATTGCTTGGCCCAGGTGTTACGGTCTCAAATATTATGTATAATGGAAATCCTGCTGCCATAGGATCATTTCAAGCAACTGGAACTAATCTAGGAATTGATGAGGGTATTATTATGACAACCGGTACTGTTATCGCCAATGAGAATGGCCCTCAAGGCCCTAACAATCAAGCTGGATCAGGTGTGGATAATGGCTATGGCGGTTCAGCTCTTTTGTCAAGTATTCTAAATGGTGAACAAACTTATAATGCTGCAATATTGGAATTTGACTTTGTACCTTACTCGGACACTGTTGCTTTCAATTACGTTTTTGGATCGGAAGAATATCCTGAATATGCTCCACCAGAAAGCTCTACTTATAATGATGTTTTCGGCTTTTTTATTTCCGGACCTGGAATTGTAGGATATGAAAATATTGCTCAATTGCCCAATGGAAATGGAGTTGTATCCATCAACAATGTAAATGCGGTAACAAATACACAATACTATATCTCAAATGGTATTGGTTCAAATGCTCCTTTTAATAGTTCTGAACAATATATTCAATACGATGGCTTTACAAAAGTACTAAAGGCTGTATCAGAAGTTCAGTGTGGAGAAACCTATCATCTTGTTATGGCGATAGCGGATGTTGGAGACGGCTCTTGGGATTCAGGAATATTTTTAGAAGCAAATAGTCTTTCTTCACCGACACCCGTGGAGATCACCTACATGCTTTCCGATGAACTTTTTAGTAATCCTGATTGGATTGCAGAGGGTTGCGTAACCGCCACTGTCACGTTGGAAAGACAAACAAACATTAATCAATCTTTAACGGTTCCACTAATCGTATCTGGATCGGCAACAAATGGTGTGGACTACAGCGGAATCCCTAATTCCATAACTTTCAATCCTGGACAAACTGAGGTGTCTTTTACCATCGATGTTGTTTTGGATGATATTGCTGAAGGCTTAGAAAATATAATTTTAGATTTCCCTTTAGAGGATCCTTGT
>CAJWRM010000044.1 GCA_913046365.1 uncultured Flavobacteriales bacterium | reverse complement strand
GCAGTTCCACCTTCAATATGGTGACGCTCTAAGAAATGAACCAATTTTCCGTCTTTAAATAAGGCGATAGATGGCGATGATGGAGGGTAAGGAAGAAAGTATTTTCTTGCTTGTGCTACTGCTTCACCGTCAACACCGGCAAAAACCGTCGTTAAATGATCGGGCTTATTTTCACCAGTAACAGAAAGCTTTACCCCTGGCCGCATATTTCCTGCTGCACATCCGCAAACAGAATTTACCACAACAAGAAGGGTTCCTTCATTGTTTTGTATTGCGTGATCAACAGCATCTGCATTTAATAACTCGTTAAATCCAACAGATGTTAGATCTTCTTTCATTGGCTTAACCATTTCCGGTGGGTACATTTTCTATCTTTTTAAAGTGTGACACAAAGTTAAGGAATTGATGCATACTTTATGCATCTTGGAATTAAGTATTTTACGCGACCCGCACAGATACAATCATATCAAACCTAGCTACAATTTCTTTCTGGTCATTCAATGCCCGGACCTCAATGTTTTCGTTCACCCTAGATTTTTCTGCGATGCTCTTATCAATGGCTGCTTTTATCAGGTCCCCCTGTGTACTTTCAAAAATAATATCACTTTCGGCCCTTTTAATGAATTCGGCATTCATGCCCTTAAACGCAAAAGAGATTTCTTTGCCAATCATTTTAGAGAAATAAAACACCTGAATCCCTCCCGCGATATCGGCACCTACCGCTAGGGCGCCGAAATACATTGAGTTGAGATGGTTTTTTGTACGCCTTCTTAGCTTAATCCGTACCCGAACAGATTGTGCATCAATCGAAAGTAGCTTAGGGTTGGTATAGCCAATTAAGGGGATCCTTACCCGTCCTAATAAAAATAGTAACCACCTCATTTTTCGAATTGATACTTCCATTTTAGTTTCCGATTAGTTTTTTGATTTCATTTAGTTTGAGCAAAGCGTCCATTGGCGTGAGCCCATTAATATCGACGTTTTTGAGTTCGTCGTGAATTTGCTCAAGCACAGGGTCGTTTAGTTGAAAAAAGCTGAGCTGCATAGAGTCATTTAAGGCAGCTTTAATTTCTTTTGAACTTTTTTTGCCTCCTCCCGAATGTCTAGACTCAAGCTCCTGAAGCATTTGTTCGGACCTTCTAAGCACACTTGAAGGCATGCCGGCCATTTTTGCTACATGAATCCCAAATGAATGCTCGCTTCCTCCTTCTGTCAGCTTGCGTACAAATAGTATTTTTTTCCCGACCTCCTTTACAGCAACATTGAAATTCTTAATGCGTTTAAACTTATGTGTCATCTCATTAAGCTCATGGTAGTGGGTAGCAAACAAGGTCTTGCATTTTGCCTTTTTGGATTCATGAAGGTATTCTGCAATCGCCCAGGCGATAGAAATTCCATCGTAGGTGCTTGTTCCTCGTCCAATTTCATCTAATAAAATGAGACTTCGAGGTGAAATATTATTTAAGATACTTGCCGTTTCATTCATCTCAACCATAAAAGTCGATTCACCAGAGGAAATATTGTCTGAAGCGCCAACCCTTGTAAAAACTTTGTCTACAACACCAATTTCTGCACTTTCTGCTGGAACAAAGCAACCCATTTGTGCCATGAGAACAATAAGGGCAGTTTGCCGAAGCAATGCACTTTTCCCACTCATATTTGGCCCCGTGATCATCATGATTTGCTGAGACTCTGGATCTAGCATTAAATTATTTGCAACGTAGGGTTCTCCTAAAGGCATTGCTTGCTCAATAACAGGATGGCGCCCTTTTTTTATCGTTAGCTTCGTGCCTTCATTGATGCTGGGTTTACAGTAGTTGTGTTTTTCTGCAACCATTGCGAATGAGAGTAAACAGTCAATTCTTCCCAAAATTTGTGCATTGGTTTGAATGGGTAAAATGTAGGCTGCCATTTCAAGGATCAGCTCTTGAAACAAGCGTTGCTCAAGGACAAGTATTTTTTCTTCAGCACCAAGTATTTTCTGCTCATAGACCTTGAGTTCTTCAGTAATATAACGCTCTGCATTTACGAGCGTTTGTTTTCTGATCCACTCCTCAGGCACTTTATCTTTGTGTGCGTTTCGGACCTCGATGTAGTAGCCAAAAACATTATTAAAAGCAATTTTTAGGCTAGGGATCCCTGTACGCTCAGATTCTCGCTTTTGCATTTCCGCAAGAAAATCTTTCCCGTGATAGGCAATCTCTCTCAACTCATCTAGCTCCTTATTCCAGCCTGAATGTATGACCTCTCCCTTTCCAAATTGACCGGCGGGTTCTTCTGCCAGTGTTTTGTCAATTAAGGCCACAAGTTTTTCGCAGGAATCAAGCTTGTTTAGCATTTCAGTGAGCCCTTTCGGGTTGCTTTTCTTCTGAAGTAAGGTTTTTATGCTTGGTATCTCAGTAAGTGTTCGTTTAAGGTGCGCGACCTCTCTTGGGTTCACCTTTCCCACGGCCACTTTTGAAATCAAGCGTTCTAAATCGCCGATGTTTTTAAGGCGTTGCGATAGCTCGAAAGAAAGCTCTTGATGCTCTTTCAAAAATGAGACAACTGATAGTCGCCGTTCAATAGGTGCTTTGTTTTTTAGGGGTAAAACCATCCATCGTTTGAGCATTCGCCCACCCATTGCTGTTTGGGTTTCGTCCAGAATATCCGATAATGTTTTTGCATTTTCATTCGTAGATGATAATAGCTCAAGATTCCTGACCGTGAAGCGATCGAGCCAAACATATCGTTCCTCTTCAATCCGGGAAATGCTTGTAATGTGGTCGAGCCTTTTGTGCTGGTTTTCACCCAAATAATGAAAGATTGCTCCCGCAGCGACCGTTGCCTTGGGCAAATTATCAATCCCAAAACCCTTCAAGGTTTTGGTTTGAAATTGATTGTTTAGGGTCTCCTCTGCATAGTCTTTTGTAAAAATCCACTCGTCCAATCGAAAGGCGTAGTGTTCTGAACCGAATGCATTTTCAAAGTCTGTTTTTTTGTTTTTCTGAAAGATGATTTCGCTTGGTCGGAAGCCGGAAATCAATTTCTGAAGGTATTCGTGGTTTCCTTCTGCAACGAGAAACTCTCCCGTTGAAACATCTAAAAAGGAGATTCCATGCGTTTTATCTGAGAGGTAAATGCCACATAAAAAATTATTTTTTCGCTGCTCAAGAACCTCATCATTAAAAGAAACGCCCGGGGTTACTAGCTCTGTTACGCCTCGTTTTACAATTTTCTTTGTGAGCTTGGGGTCCTCCAGCTGATCGCATATTGCCACTCTTTCTCCTGCACGAACAAGCTTTGGTAAATAGGTATTCAAAGAATGGTGCGGGAAGCCAGCCAGTTCAATGTGTGATGCTGCGCCATTTTTCCTTTTTGTCAAGATGATACCAAGAATTTTGGATGCAGTAACAGCGTCTTGGCCAAAGGTCTCATAAAAATCTCCAACACGAAAAAGCAGTAAGGCCTCAGGGTGCTTCACCTTAATTGCGTTGTATTGTTTCATTAGAGGAGTCTCTGAACTCCCTTTTTCTTTAGAAGATTTCGCCAAATGAAATGATTTTGTAACTTTTGTAAAGTTAATAGCCTCTCGGTGCAAATCAAAGCGAGAGAAACATATATTTGGGATTAGATGAATAAAAAATTAAAACTTTGGGAGCTCGACCGCAAAACACCGGAGGAGTTTCGGAGCCAAAAGAAGTTTCCCATTGTAATTATTCTTGATGACATTCGATCCTTAAACAATGTCGGTTCATTTTTTAGAACTGCCGACTCCTTTAATATTGAGCAGGTTGTTTTAACTGGTATTACTGCTTGTCCGCCGCACAAAGACATTAGAAAAACAGCGATAGGCGCGACAGAAACAGTACGCTGGAAATACGCAGAAAATATTATTGATGAGGTAAAAGTCTTAAAGACAGAAGGCTACACCGTCTGTGCCGTTGAACAAACAGAGAAAACTACATTTTTGCAGAATGTTCATGGGTTTGATGTCAAGCCATATGTTTTGATTTTTGGAAACGAGGTCAATGGGGTTAGGCAAGACCTTGTGGATTTTGCGGATTGCGTAATTGAGATTCCACAATTCGGAACCAAGCATAGTCTGAACGTCAGTGTTTGCGCGGGAATTGTACTTTGGGAATTTTGTAAAAAATTCATAGAATGAAGCAAATATTATTTCTTCTTCTGCTTCAGGCCACACTTGTTTCTGCCCAGTCAAAAAACATTGCACTTCTGGACAATTGGCAGGATACTAGCCTAATCAGCAATTCAAGCCAGGTGCGCTACAGCGGTGTTTGGACCTTTTCAAAAGGAACTGAGGAATATGCCGTAGTTGGTACAACGGAGGGAGCCTCTTTTTTGCGGCTTTTGGAAAATAATGAAGTCTCATTCATTGATGATGTTGACGGAAAGTATGTTTCTACTCAGGCAATCACTAGAGAATACAGGAGCTATCAAAACTACATTTATGCGATTGGTGATGAAGGAGATGGAAGTCTTCAAATTATTGATGTTTCTTACCTGCCTGATTCTGTTGTGCTTGTCAATGATATTCAGGACGAGCGCGTTGGGAAGGCACATACGATTCACATTGATTCAGTTAACGCATTACTTTATTTATGCTCGGTGACACCCATTGTGAATGGTCAAGCTTTAGGCCTAATCCCACTCCGTGTTTTTTCTTTAGAAGACCCACTTGAACCTCTTTTATTGTGGGAGGGATTTGATGACCTTGCCGAGGTGCATGATATGGAATTAAGGGATGAAATTGCAATCTTAAACTGTGGCTTTGACGGCATCAGAGTCTATGATTTTTCAACCCCAGCTGCTCCGATTTATTTATCGAATCTTGAATTTTACCAGAATCAGGGCTACAATCATCAAGGAAGCCTTAGTCCAGACATGAGCACCTATGTCTTTGCCGATGAGACACCGGGAACGCGCATCAAGAAGTGTGCCTTTTCCTCGAATTATGACCTACAAATACAGCATAACTTTGGCGCACCGGATTCACCATATCCTAAGACACCTCATAATATTTACATCACGAATAACCTTGCCTATGTGGCTTATTACAATGATGGCTTAAAGATCTATGATTTGCGTAACAACCCCCCTCTAGAAATCGCGGCTTATGATACGCATATTGACCTTCCAGGAAATACTTTTTCCATGTGGGGAGCATGGGGAATTAGTGCGGATCTACCAAGTAAACGAGTTGTGGTTTCTGACCGCATTTCAGGGTTATTTCTTTTTGATTTTGACCAAGATTTATTTGAAACAGCAGCGCCTTCTGATGCGCTACAGGTATACCCAAACCCGATTGAGTCGGGCGCTAAAGTGGTTGTTCGCCTGCCCGAAGGAAGCGCTTCTTCTTTAAGTGTAAGAGTCCTTTCTTCAACCGGCGCGATTGTTCATCAAATCAATATTGAGGCCCAGACCTATGTTGCTTTTGAATTACCGTTGGCGGCAGGTTCTTACACGCTAGAGGCTGCATACTCCAATTCTAATGAGGGTAAAAATTACAGAAAAAAGATAGTTATAATTTAGTGGTTGTGAGGCCAGTGCTCTTTTACAATTACTCTGGACCAAGACTTGAAGCTTATTTTTGTTAACTTCGTTAGGCTAACAAGGTCTATGGTTCAATGCAATATTCAGAAGATTACGATTATATTTTCATTGGTTTAGGAGCAAGCTCTTGTATTCTTATTCATGAGTTGGATAGAAAGAACATGTTGTCTGATAAAAAGATACTTATTCTTGACCCTTCTGAAAAATTAGAAAACGATAAAACGTATTGCTTTTGGTCCAAAGAATCGGATAATATCACGAAAGATTTTGCACCCTTAGCCTCTCATAGTTGGTCAAAAATAAGAATTGATAATCTTGATGCTCAACAAATTGGAGACTTGAAATACTACCATATCAAGAGTATCGATCTGTACAATTCAGCCAAGAAAATATTATTAGACTATGATGCTGAAGTCAAAAAAGAAACGGTTGAAGAAATAGCCTCAGTTAATGAAACGATTGTCATCTCCACTAAAGGAGATTACAGGGGAGAAAGAATTTTTGATTCACGTCCTCCAATGATTCATAAGAAATTATCTAAGGATCAAAATATTTTACAGTCTTTTGTGGGGTATAAAATCAAGCTTAAAAACAAAGGATTTAATCCAGAGGTATGTACGCTGATGGATTTTAATGTTCAACAGCAAGGACACACACAATTTTTCTATGTCTTACCGTTTTCTGACTCCACAGCTTTAGTAGAGTTAACTCGTTTTGGTATAGAGCCGATATCGGAAAGCGAATCTAAAGCCATTATTGACGAATATATTTGTAAAAAATTCGGTCCATACAATCTTGTTGAAATTGAGCTAGGTGTTGTACCTATGTACATGGATTTAAGTCCTCCTAAATTAATTGAAGGGGTAACTAATATTGGCACTAGAGCAAATAAAGTGAAGCCGAGCACTGGTTACGCTTTCAAGAACATGTACACACATGCCAAAGCAATTGTGAATAAAACAGAGGTGAGTAAAACCACCGCTAGGTTTCGGTTTTATGACCGCCTACTCATCTTAATTTTAGCCCTTTGGCCTAAGCGCGGAAAGCCTATTTTTCAGCAGTTATTCCGTGCCAGAGATACAGCATTTGTACTGAAGTTTCTCGACGAAAAGACAAGCGTTTGGGATGATGCTAAGATGTTTTACAAGCTGCCGATAGGCATATTTTTACGTTCCTTCTTGGTTTTGTTCATTAGGAAGTTCGGATCAATTCTATTATTGTTTACGCCAATACTTTTATATTTTATTCTTGAAGCCTTCTTTGCTTCAGCGACGGAGGTTATAATGTATTCAGTATTGGTAGTTGGCCTTTTTGTAGTTGGAATACCGCACGGTGCCATGGACCATATGACAGAAGCTTTGTCTAAAAGTAAACGTATAACCGCACCTTTCGTTTTGAAGTATCTTGCTTTAATGGCAATTGTTTATCTGCTTTGGTTGTTTTCGCCGAGCATCGCCTTGTTCAGCTTTTTGTTGTATTCAGCTTGGCATTTTGGAGAAACAGATACGGAGGAGTGGGGGATTCAATCTCCATTTATTGGTTTACTTTGGGGAGCTTTATTTTTCGTTGGTCTGTTTTCTTCTCACGTTGTGGAGCTACAGAATGTGCTTTTGCTTTTAGACGTACAAGGTCTGGACCTTTCTCTTGATTATTCGCTTTCCTTTGTTATTTCGCTATGCGTTTCTTCCCTATTAGCTTTAATTTTTAGACGTATTCAGTGGTTGGCGTTAGTCTTATTTTTGGTCTTGAGTCAATGGGTTCCGTTGGTGATTTCTTTTGGCATTTATTTTATTTTTCACCACAGCTTTAAAGGTTGGTCCCACTTAAGGGAATCTCTTGGTCAAAACAACCTCACACTCTTTAAAAACGCACTTCCTTTTAATATTGGTGCTTTTGTATTATTCTTGTTTTTCTTTCTTAACCCTCAGGGATCACTTGAAACCAATACATCTTTGTTCTTTGTATTTATATCATGCATTAGCTTCCCGCACATCTTTTGTATGCATCGGTTTTATGCCCTGAGAAAAAAAATGTAAAAACCTTAGAGAGGTTTTACCAATAACTGATCACCTTCCTTAGATACCTTTGAAAGGCTTTTCTTTGATAAACCCTTCATGGCAACATCCCAAGCTTTGTTACTTAATTCAAACTTTGACTTTAGTATCGCTAGCTCTATGACCTCGTGTTTTTTTAGCTCATCTAATACGAGTTTCTCATTATCAGTTAGCTCTACGGTAACCATCTTTTTTTCCGGGCGCATTTGCGGAAAGAACAAGACCTCTTGAATAGATGAATTATTGGTTAAAAACATACAAAGCCGGTCTATTCCAATTCCCATACCTGAGGTTGGTGGCATTCCGTATTCGAGAGACTTGACAAAGTCTTGGTCAATGAACATGGCTTCATCATCTCCTTTTTCAGCAAGTCTAACTTGCTCTTCAAAACGCTCTTTTTGGTCAATGGGATCATTAAGCTCAGTATAGGCATTGGCAAGCTCTTTTCCGTTGACCATTAATTCAAACCGCTCTGTTAATTCTGGGTTGTCGCGGTGCTTTTTACATAACGGTGACATTTCAACAGGGTAGTCCGTTATAAAGGTTGGTTGAATATAAAGATGTTCGCATTTTTCACCAAAAATCTCATCGATGAGTTTCCCTTTACCCATGCTTGGATCGGTTTCAACACTTAATGTTTTGCAGGTTTCTCGCAGTTCATTTTCATCCATCTTGGAGATATCAATACCTGTGTTTTCTTTAATAGAATCAATCATTGATATTCTTTTAAAGGGTCTCTTGAAGCTCACCTTGTTTTCCCCTATTTGCACATCGGTGGTACCCAAAACATCAGTGCAAATTGTTTCAAGCATTTCCTCTGTAAAATCCATCATCCACTTATAATCCTTATAAGCAACATAAATCTCCATTTGGGTAAATTCAGGATTGTGCGTTCTATCCATCCCCTCATTTCTGAAGTCTTTTGCAAACTCATACACCCCGTCAAATCCACCAACAATAAGACGCTTTAAATAAAGCTCATTTGCTATACGCAGGTAGAGTGGAATATCCAAGGCATTATGATGTGTGATAAAAGGCCGCGCCGCCGCGCCGCCCGGAATAGATTGTAGGATAGGTGTTTCTACCTCCAGATATTCTTTACCATTCAAAAAATTTCGCATTGAAGAAATAATTTTCGAACGCTTGATAAATGTTTCTTTAACATGAGGGTTGACGACTAAATCAACGTATCGCTGTCTATATCTTGTTTCAGGGTCAGTTAATGCATCGTAAATGTTTCCATCCGTGTCAGTTTTTGGCATTGGCAGTGGTCGAATTGACTTACTTAATAATGTAAGCTCTTTTGCACTGATTGAGATTTCTCCAACCTGAGTTTTAAAAAGAGTTCCTTTGATACCGATAAAATCTCCAAGGTCGAGTAGCTTTTTGAAGACATCATTGTACAATGATTTGTCCTCTTCGGGACTAATCTCGTCTCTGTTGACATATATTTGAATGCGCCCCTCTGAATCTTGTAGCTCCGCAAAAGATGCTTTACCCATTATTCTTCTGCTCATCATTCTTCCTGCAACGCAGACCTCTTTGCCTTCTTCATAGTTTTCGAGAAGCGCTTTAGAAAGAGCATTTACAGGATAGAGTGCAGCTGGAAACGGCTCAATGTTTAACATTCTAAGCTTTTTCAGAGATTCGCGCCTCTGAATTTCTTGTTCTGACAGTTCTTGTTGGCTCATGAGCATTTATTCATTATAAAGTGCAAAGATAAAGGAAAACCCGATTTTATGAAGGGTTCTTTGGACTTATCAGTTTGTCTTTTCGGAACGCGCCAATAGTCGGTTCAATTCTAGGAACTCTTCTTCGGTGAATTCTCGCCACTTTCCGATTGGAAGATCTAGCTCAATATTCATAATCCTGACCCTTTGTAGTTTAGTTACGCGATAGTCTAGATACTCGCACATGCGCCTAATTTGTCTATTTAGGCCCTGTGTTAGCACAATACTAAATTCATTTTGTCCAAGCTTTTTTACTTTACATGGCTTTGTGGTTGTGTCCAAAATTGGAACCCCTGAGGACATACGCTTAATGAAAGTAGCGTTTACAGGTCTATTCACCCGAACAATATATTCCTTTTCATGACCGTTTCGGGCTCTTAATATTTTGTTCACTATATCTCCATCGTCAGTTAAGAAAATCAAACCTTCACTCGGCTTATCCAATCTGCCAATGGGAAATATGCGCTTGGGATAATTGATGTAATCAATAATGTTGTCTTTTTCTACTCTTGTATCGGTGGTGCACACAATCCCTATCGGTTTATTAAAGATAAGGTATACAGGTTTATCTTGTTTTTGAGAAACTGACTTTCCATCGACCTCTACCGAATCATTTTCTTGGACCTTGGTGCCAAGCTCGGGATGCGTTCCATTCAGTGTTACTCTACCTTGCTCTATAAGCTTATCCGCTTCGCGCCTTGAGCAATAACCAACCTCGCTTAAGTATTTATTGAGTCGGACAGGAAAATTATGATTTGATGGCATTTCCCAAAGATAGATAAAAGGTTTGCTTTAGAATCAAATGTATAGGCACAAAAAAAGGGGGCAGAGCCCCCTGAATCTGTATGAATTATGTCAATTATTTTTTGAAAAACTTACTGCTTAAAGAACCGTTCTCGTTGTTCAATCGAAGCGTGTACATTCCATTCTCTAAATTTGATACAACAATACTTTGGCTTGAAGTTGACCCCTCAGAAACAACCTGACCTAAATTATTCACAATAGAATAGCTGTAACTTTCATTACCGTCAAATTGAATTGTATTTACAGCTGGGTTTGGATAAATGTTTACCACTAAATCAGTAGCTTCGTCTATTCCGGCACTCGGCGGTAACAAGACTCCATCAATAATATGTACAACTCCATTATCTGCAAGCACGTCTGCTGTTGTTACTGTCGCGTCGTTGATCATAACACCATTACTTAGGTCCACTGTAATGTCGCTTCCATTTAATGTCGCAACCGGTCCATCCACTAACATATCTGATGTTACTGGTGCACCGACTACATGGTACAACAACACCTCTGCCAGATTAGGAAGTGCTAAAATGCCTGCTAAGTCTGTATCTAAAGCAGTAGCAAGCGCATCGAATGCATCATTGGTTGGTGCAAATACCGTATACAAGGTATAAGGATCTGTCAAAGCAGGCATTAACTCTGCTGTAATTACTGCAGTTGCAAGTGTAGAAAAGCCGTTATCAATAGCGACATCTACTACTGTTTCGTTAGGTAATAAAACCCCGTCAAGGACGTGAACAACGCCGTTGTCACATGTAATGTCTGTAGCTGTTATTTGTGCTTGATTTACAAATGCTTCTCCTGAACTTTTAACAGTGAGTTTAAGATCATTAATTTGACTCAAGCTATTTACGATAGCGCCATTCGTAACATCTGCGGCAAGCACTTCACTACCAAGTACATGATAGATAAGAACCTGAGCCAATTCTTCGGGCGCAATAGACTCTGGAGTAAATAGGTCTTCGATTGATATTCCAACAGCGTCGGCAAGATTTTCGAAAGCTTGATCTGTCGGGGCGAAAACGGTGTATTGTGCTAAAGGCTCTGTTAAAGCAGGCATGAGTTCTGCCGTAATTACAGCAGTGGCCAAAGCGTTAAATCCATTGTCAATGGCTACATCAACCACCGTTTCATATGGAAGTAAAACAGCGTCTACAGAGTGCACCACTCCATTGTCAGCGGTTAAATCTGCACCTACAACCATGGCCTGATTGGCATATACACTACCCCCTGCCGTTTTCGTAAGCTTCAATGTATTCGTAGTGGAGACAGCATCAACAATTGCTCCGTTGGTTACATTTGCTGCAGGAACAGCTACTCCTAATACGTGGTATGTCAGGACATCTGATAAATTGGGTAGTGCAAGAATTCCATTAAGGTCTGTTCCAAGCGCAGTTGCTAATGCATCAAAAGAAGCATTCGTTGGGGCAAAAACAGTGAACTCAGCTGAAGCGTCGGACAAGACGGCATCAAGCCCTTCTTGAAAAAGGGCCGCTCTTAAGGATGTGTGGTCAGGACTGCCAGCAATAACATCCATTACGGTAGTTTGTGCAACAGCTGTTGTCGCCAGGAAGATAGCTACTGCGCTAAAAATGTGTTTAAAGTGTTTCATAAAAGTAAATTTAGTTTT
>CAJWRM010000043.1 GCA_913046365.1 uncultured Flavobacteriales bacterium | reverse complement strand
GCTTTGATATTATAGTGCACCCCAAACCAATCGTCACATTTCAAACCACTAATCACTGCCCTTACGAGGATATTAGCTTCAGCGTTAATAATGAATACAACGTACCCATATCGATATTTAACTGGGATTTTGATCAAGATGATAACCTGAGCAATGAGCAAAGTCCCTCATACAACTTTGGTTTATCAGGAAATTATGATGTGGAACTTATCGCAATTGACTCCAATAGTTGTGCAGATACGGTGATTCAAACGGTAATTGTCCAGCCTGCTCCTTTAGCTGATATAGTCGTTCAGGACCCTTGTGAATTATCACCATTACAAATTACAGATAACAGCACTATCGCAGATACCTTTTCTATTTTATACTATGCGTGGGAATATGGAGATAACACAGTTGCTTTAAACCCTATTGAAGATAAATACTACGAAACTTTTGGTGATTACAACATTCAATTGGTACTAACCGCTAGCAATGGATGTATGGATACCTTAGTCGAAAGTATTACAGTTCATGCTAATCCCGTAATTAATTACCATATTGATCCTGCATGCCAAAATACTTGGACATTATTTGAGGATATGTCGACAATACCGCAAGGAACAATTACTGCTACGAATTGGCTCTTCAACTTACAGTTTGAAGATGATGCGACAAGTACTTATTTCAATTTTCCAACAACAGGTATTCAGCTCATTTCGTTAACTTCAACAAGCGATCAAGGATGTATAGTTGATTCCACATTTACTGTCGATGTCAACCAAGAGCTTAGTGCAAATTTCAACATCGATCCGGAGGTTTTAGTTTCAGATATACCCATAAGCTTCGTGAACACAAGTATTGGAGCTGATAGTTCTTATTGGGACTTCGGTAATGATGATGGACTTAACTACAATAATTCCGTTGAAAATAATATCACCTATTCAAGTTCTCTAAATGAGACTTATGTCGATATATTTCTAATGACGGTCAATGAATTTGGCTGTCGTGATACACTAAGCAAAACATTATTGGTCAATGAGGCATTCTATGATATCAACCTAGAAACTTTATTTGCTCAAGATATCAATGGATTTCTTACAGTAGGGGTTCAAATAGAAAACCTTGGTACAATTCCGTTAGAAAACCTGAATCTCACGCTAAAAACGCCTGAAAATGGTCCTATACAGGAAAATTGGTCAGGATCAATCCTACAAGCTGAAAACGAAATCTATATTTTCAATACACAACCTTCTGCATATATATCCTATCAAGATGAAAATGAGCGCTTCGTTTGTGTTGAAGCACAAAACGCAAATGTATCTGCTTATCCTGACTTAAATCAAGACAATAACACCAAGTGTAAGAATATTGAAGGAGAGGGATTAGTTTTACTATCTATGTTTCCAAACCCAAGCAATCAAGACATTACCATCTCTACCTTACTTTCATCAAGTGCATCATTAAAAATTGAATTTTTTGACCAGACAGGTCGTCTTGCCTATAAAGAGCATACTCCTGAGCTGATTTCAGGTATCCATAGCTTCAAAATTCCTTTTTCTAAATTTGAAAAGGGAGTCTATACAGTTCGTATTAGTGACGGTGAAAGCAACCTGATCAACAAAATGATTCGACACTAGTTCTTAAAATTAAGCTTCTAAGTCAAGAAGCGTTATTTCTTAATCCATCCCTTTCTTGTTCGTTCTAAACCATATGGTATTACAATTACAATTCTTGGTTTAACAAAGGGACTTACCGTATATGATTTAAACAGAAATTAAACAAAAAAAGGAAGCGTTTTACGTAATAAAATTATTAATGTAAGTATTTAGGTTAATAACACTATATACATGATATTCAGATACATAACAATATTAAAAATTAAAAAATTATAAACTTTTATGCTAGAGCCCCCTCTTTTAAAGAGAAAGGAGAAATCAGTATTCTTTTCGGTTTAATTTGTCTCAATACCCATCTCGTTTTGACCGCGGCAAAGGGCGCCATCTTTTTTCGAATGGGAATAATGAATTCATTTTCATTTCTCTCGGCTAAACTAGAATAGATCAATTCATCTAGCATAGATGTAAACGATAGAAGCTCAAGCTCAACAATCTGGTTCCCTTTTGGAAAGGGTTTTCGATACATCAATTCATAAAAGGTTTCGAATGTCCCTGAAGAACCTAAAAGCACGGGAATATCAATATAGTCAAAGAAACCATTTGAATGCTCCTCTAAAAAGGCCTCAATACGTAACACATCTGCTGGAGCAAAGGGATCATTAACTGAAAAGCCTTGGTACAAGCGAGATACACCTATATTAAGGGAAACCTCACTACAAACACCATCTTTATTGGCTTCTATAAATTCTGTGCTACCTCCACCAATATCCATAATCATTGTACGCTCTTTAAAATCGTAACAGAGACCCACCCCATTGTATATGAGCGCTGCCTCTTTCGCCCCAGATACTACAGTGACCTCCCAAGCAAATCGTTCATATACCAACGCAATGAATGCTGATGCATTTTTCGCGTCCCGAACAGCTGATGTAGCAATAAGTTTTGGTTTTACTTGAGGATAATTAAAAAGAATGTCTTGAAAAATTTCAAATGCATTTAGCGCACGTTGAATAGCATCATTTGCCAGTATGCCCAAATTGATTCCACCCATTCCTAGAGAGACAGCTATCTTATGAGATTCTAATATCTCAAGTCCGTTCTTTGATCGACTTGCTATTAATAGATTAAAAGTATTGGTGCCAATATCAATAACTGCACTTACGTTCTTGTCCTCCATCTAAAAAGCGATTTTAATGATAGGCGATGACCGAAGGATAAAAGACTTGATTTGAATACCTTTCCGGCAATCCAAAGTATTAAGAGACTGGATAGTAGCAATATTAAAAAGCTAATCCACAACAAATAGCCTTCACCAATAGCATAACCCATCGAGAGCTTGACCATTACCGCCATTGGAGCTATAAATGGAATAAATTGACAAAGAGAAGAAAATTGAGAAGTTGGATTCAGAACCATGAAATACCCTGCAAACAAAGAAAACAAAAGCACTAGCACCAGAGGAAGAATTAAAACCTGACCATCACCTTCAGAACCCATTGCTGCACCGATTAAGCTAAAAAATGCCCCATAAAAGACATAAGAAATCAAAAAGAACAAAAAGAAAAATGGCAACATCAAGGTCAAATTGATTCGGTCGTAAAGTAAATGAATCACTTCATTATTGCGCACCCTTTGAAATTCATTTTGAAGCAATTCATTAGCGCCTTCTGAAACTTGAGCACCCCATAAAGATTGATTTAGGAAGAAATCAGAAAATAAAAACTCCTGAAACAAATATAAACCACAAAAAATAAGGAAAAAGGAAAAAACAAGCTGAAGAATTGCAGCTGCGCCGACGCCAATAATTTTGCCCATCATGAGCTGCGTTGGAGAAATAATAGAAACCATTACTTCTACAACTCTATTTGCTTTTTCACGTGCAACACCACGCAGAATCGACATTCCATAGAATAAAGTGAATAAAATAATAACCGCACCAAAGAAATAACCAACCCAGCCGGCTTCACCTTCATTGGAATTTGTTGGATTTGTTATGCTTCTGAAATCTAAATTTAAGGGTTGTTTGAGCTGTCGAAAATCATCTACTGTTAGATCAGAGAACTCCTCAATCAGCACCTCCTCGACTCTTCGCTCGAAAGTGAAGCGAATAGAATGCTGAACAGGATTTGAAAGGTACTCTCGATAAAAAATAAAAACCTTTTTATTATTTAACACTTTCTCATTTACCTCAAGTAAAGCATCAAAATCTTGATAAGGTATACCTTTCGAAAACTCTTCTATTTCCAAGTAATCTGAAACAAAAGAATAACGCACGTTAGGATCCTCTTTAGACGAAATTACACCTTGTAAAATATCACCCGGATCGGCAATTAAGACATGAACGTTTTTCTTGCCTTCATCAGCCGCTTTGACCAAAAGGTAAACACAGGTCAAGATAAAAACTGGTCCTAATATGAGTGACAGAACAAATGAGCGGTTCAAGACTCTTTGCTTGATTTCCTTCCAAGAAATAAGTAAAATAGATTTCATTCGTTTTCTATTTTTTCAAGTAAACTGATAAAAACATCATCCATATCAGGCTGCTCCAATTGAACAGCTTCAATAGAAACATGTCCTTGAAGGTTTTTAATCAAATCATCTACAGATTTATCTCCTCTTTTCAATAGCCTAGCCTCTGTAACTCCATCGGGGAGCTCTACCTGATTCACTAGCTCAAAGTCTGTCCAAAGTGCATTTGCAAAGGCAATTCCCGTTCCCTTGTAACGAACTACAAAATGATTTGAAACATAGCCTTTAAATAAATCACTTATCGACGAAGACGAAATAACCTCTCCTTTATTTAATAATACAATATGTGAGCACATATCTTGGACCCTTTGCATATTGTGTGTACTCAAAACAATCGTTTTGCCTGCATCTCTAAATTCGAACAAAAGCTTCTTAATTAGATCAATGTTAATAGGGTCAAAACCCGTTAAAGGTTCATCTAAGATTAGAAATTCTGGATCGTGCACGACAGCAACTGCGAATTGAACTTTTTGCGCCATTCCTTTGGACAAAGATTCTATCTCTTTATTCCTCCACGAATTCATTTCTAGCTTTTCTATCCAATAATTAGCACTTGATTCGGCTTCGGAATTAGAGAGACCTCTAAGCTTTGCGAAAAAAGTAAGTTGATCTTGCACTGATAAGTCCGGATACAAGCCTCTTTCCTCAGGGAGATAGCCAATCTTTTTAAGGTGTTCCTTTTTAAGTAGCTGTCCATTAAACTTTAAGAAACCATCATCAGGGAAATACATCAAATTCATCATTCTGATCAAGGTCGTTTTGCCTGCACCATTTGGGCCAAGAAGACCTGTAATCTCTCCTTTAGGAATATCCAAAGAAACATTGTTTAAGGCAGACTTACGTCGAAAAGACTTTGAAACATGCGAAATCTCAATCATACAGTTGTAAATCTAAAAAAAGTTGAGGAGTCTACTCCTGTCAGACCCAATATTCTTTTAGGGGCTTCCATCCGTAGATTCTCTTGAAAATAAAAGTCAAGGTAAGAAGAAAAGCGATAGAAACGAGTAACATATTTAAAGAGAACTCAGGTGCAGAGTAATCCAAAAATAAAGCATCCGTTTGAAATACCTGCCAGTCATTTGACACCATTAAAGCAGCAAATATATTATTTGCCGCATGGAAGCCAATAGAAAGTTCAAGACCATTATCGAAAACAGCCAAGCATCCTAAAAATATCCCTATAATTATGTAATAAGATAGAACATGATAGCCAATTGCTTCTATTTCAGGATTACCAATATGCATGAGTCCAAAAAATACTCCAGAAATAAGGACAGCAAAGAAATTAGAACCTAATTTTGCTTTTAAACCCTGCATCAGATAACCTCTAAATAATAATTCTTCAAGTGTAGTCTGAAAAGGAATCATAACCATGGAAATGACTACAAGCGGAATAAACTTCTCCCAGCGCAGATTCCAAACAATCTTTTCTGAAAAATAAATCTGAATACACGTGGTAATCAATAAAATAAAGAACACGAGGATAAAGCTCAAGAAGACCCTACGCCAATCAAAACGATCTCTTTTGGTAAAAATCGTCAAAATAGGTCGACGATGAATCCATTTGATTGACGCTAAAAAAACGATAAATACAAGAAAAAATGGAAACAATAACCAAAAAAACACCCGATTACTGCCAAGAGTCCATATATACCCTGGAAAGTCAATAGCCTCAGACGAGACTGAACTAGAATTTAAAATATAATCTGTGTGTAATCCAAAACCTCCAAATAAATAAAAGAATACAACTATAAACACAGTGGCTATAACTTGTGCCATTGTTGAAGGGTGTTTTGAGCTCAGGTCAATAAACCGAGTCATGAGAACATATCCTTCATTTGTTTAAAAAATCCTTTGTCCTTATCAACTGCTTTGGGCTTAAAGTTCTCAGATTTCTTCAAACTCGCAATAATATTTTTCTCTTCTTTAGATATTTTAGTTGGCGTCCAGACATTAATATGAGCAAATAAGTCTCCTGAACCATAACCCTGCACATTAGGCAGACCTTTACCTCTCAAACGAAGCACCTTTCCGCTTTGGGTTCCGGCATCTATTTTTATCTTCACTTTACCAGAAAGTGTAGGGATTTCAATACTCTCACCGAGTACTGCGTCCATGAAGCTCACAAATGCCTCGTAGTGCACATTGTCACCATCTCTTTTGAGCTCAGCATGCTCAACTTCTTCTATAACGACGATTAAATCGCCAGGTACACCGTTAAATGGACCAGCATTTCCTTTTCCTCTGACATTGAGTTGCATTCCTTCCTCTACACCGGCTGGAATTTCTATTTCAATCACCTCTTCTTTTCTGACGAGACCATTTTGGTCAGCTCCAGATGGCTTCTTATCAATCATCTTTCCTGCACCTTGACAAACATTACATGCAGATTGAGTTTGCATTGCACCAATGAAAGTCTGTGCCATTCGAGTAATACGTCCTGTGCCATTACAAGTAGCACAAGATTTAAAAGTAACTCCATCTGCATTTACAAGCTTATTCACCTTGATTTTCTTCTGAACACCATTGGCTATGTCTTCTAATGTCATTTTCATTTTGACACGGAGATTGGAACCCTTCACAACGCGTTCGCCTCCCCTACTTCTACTTCCTCCAAAACTTCCACCAAAAGCTCCACCAAAAATATCACCAAATTGAGAGAATATGTCATCCATATTCATTCCGCCACCGCCAAATCCTTGACCCATTCCGGCATGACCATATTGGTCGTAACGTGCCTTTTTGTCTCCATTACTCAGCACTTCATATGCTTCAGCCGCTTCTTTAAATTTTTCCTCGGCGCTAGAGTCATCCGGATTTTTATCAGGGTGATATTTCAGCGCTAATTTTCTGTAGGCCTTTTTAATTTCTGCTTCGGACGCACTTTTTGACAATCCTAAAACCTCATAATAATCTCTTTTCTGACTCATCTATGTTCCTTATTATTGACCTACAACAACTTTAGCAAATCGCAAAACCTTATCATTTAGAAAATACCCTTTCTCAACGTCATCAATGACTTTTCCTTTCATTTTCTTGTCTTCAGTGGGTAAATTTGCAATCGCTTCATGGAGCTCAGGGTCAAACGCTTCTCCTTTGGCCTCCATCGCTTTCAATCCTTTTGATTGCAACAATCCTTTGTATTTATTATAGATTAAAGAAAAGCCTTCTTTAATCCCGTCGATATCATCTGCATCTACATTATTGGCTATAGCTCTTTCAAAATCATCAATCACAGGAACCAGATCCTTCAGTAAATCTGAATTAGCATTCGTAATCAAATCCAATCGTTCCTTATTTGTTCTCTTTCGATAGTTTTCGAACTCAGCGTACAATCGTAAAAATCGATTGTTTAATTCACTATATTTTTCTTCTGGAGTAAGTTCTTTTGTTACTTCGGTTTCCTTATTGGTGTTCTGAGTATCCTGACTTTCTTCTACAACGTTTTCAGTATCATCCGCTTTTTTACTCTCTTTTTTCTTCTTAGTTGCCATATTGAAATAATTTCGTCATTCCAATGACAAAGATACTGCCACAATTGTTTTTAAGACATGCTGTCATACTTTTTTTCAATTATGAGAAAAAGTGTCATATTTTAAATTACTTCAATACCTTAGTACTGTCGTATTATTAAGTAAAATGTACCAAAAGGAATTTCAGGAAATTGTAGAACTAAGAAGGAGCAATAGAAGCTTTGATGTAAACTACGAAGTACCAGGAGAGGTTATAGAGCGTTGTTTGAAAAACGCCATCCTTTCTCCAAATAGCAGTAATCTTCAACTTTGGGAATTTCAATGGATCGAAAGCGAAAGCCTTTTACAAAAGCTAATCCCCTTATGCTTGAGTCAATCTGCTGCCAAAACAGCCAAGCATATGGTTGTTTTTATTACAAGAAAAGACAAATGGAGAGAAAGAGCAAAATGGAATTATGAACGCATAAAAGAAGGTATTCAAGGCAAGCCACAAAAGATTCAAAAAAGAGGTCTTGATTATTATAAAAAGCTGATTCCTATTGTATACATGGATGATGGGTTGGGCATATTTTCAGTGCTCCGAAAATCAGTAAGCTTTGTGCTTGGCATTCGAAAACCATTCTACCGGCTTGGAGGCCAGGCTGAGCAGAGAATTGTGGTCCATAAGTCTTGTGCTTTAGCTGCACAAACCTTTATGCTATCGGTGGCAGCAGAAGGACTGCATTGCTGCCCTATGGAGGGTTTTGACAAAAGACGCGTTAAAAAACTACTTAAGCTACCTCGAGGAGCTGAAATCAATATGATTGTTGCTGTGGGAAAAGGTACAGAGAAGGGAATCTGGGGACCTAGATTCCGCGTTCCATACAATGAGGTCGTAATTAAAAAATAACCCTTACTCGGAATCTTTTTCCTTTGAATTCTCTTTCTTTGCTCCTTTGGATTTCTTTTTAATAACAGCCAAACCATCTTTCGATTTATTTAAATCCATCGAGATTTTCTCTCCTTCCTTAAAGCTAGATTTTATAATCTCCTCTGCGAGAGGATCTTCAATATACTTTTGTATTGCTCTTTTCAATGGTCGCGCACCAAACTTTTCGTCATAACCTTGATCTACAATGAATTCTTTGGCTTTTTCAGTCAAAGAAATGTCGTAACCCAAGGACAATATCCTATCATATAAATTGGCTAATTCAATATCAATGATGCTATGAATTTCTTTTCTACCTAATGATTTAAACATAATCATATCATCAATTCGATTCAAAAACTCTGGGGAAAATGCCTTTCGTAATGCATTTTGAATTACCGACTTGACATTGTCTTCTTTAGATTCTTGCTGAGCTTGTGTTCCGAAACCTACCCCAGTACCGAAGTCGGCAAGCTGACGCGCTCCAATATTAGAAGTCATGATTAAAATGGTATTCTTGAAGTCTATTTTACGACCTAAACCATCAGTCATGTGTCCATCATCCAATACTTGAAGTAATAAATTGAAAACATCTGGATGTGCTTTTTCGATTTCATCAAGCAAAATTATTGCGTAGGGCTTTCTTCTAACCTTCTCCGTAAGCTGACCGCCCTCTTCATAACCTACGTATCCTGGAGGCGCTCCAACTAACCTAGAAAGCGAGAATTTCTCCATGTACTCTGACATATCAATTCTAATCAATGCCTCTTCTGTATCAAATAGCTTTTTCGCCAAGATTTTTGCCAACTGAGTTTTTCCCACTCCTGTTGGTCCAAGGAAGAAGAAAGACCCTATCGGTTTATTCGGATCTTTGAGCCCCGCCCTATTTCTTTGAATGGCTTTTACAACTTTATCCACTGCTTCATCCTGACCAATAACCAAACTCTTGATATCATCAGACATTACCACTAGCTTACCTGTTTCTGACTGGGAAACCTTGGTTACAGGTATTCCACACATCATCGAAACTACCTCTGCAACATGCTCCTCAGTAACTTCAATTTTATTATTCTTGGATTCCTCCTCCCACTTCAGCTTTGCTGCTTCTAATTTTTCGAGGAGCTTCCTTTCATCATCCCTGAGCTCAGCTGCCTTTTCATATTGCTGAGAGCGAATTACATTGGCTTTTTCTTCTTTTAAATCTTCTACTCTCGCCTCAATCTCTGTAATCTCTTTAGGCACATTAATATTGGTAATATGCACCCTTGACCCAACCTCATCCAAGGCATCTATTGCCTTGTCTGGTAGATGTCGATCAGTTATGTAACGCTCAGTTAGCTTTACGCAAGCCTTAATAGCATCCTCTGAATAGCTTACAGAATGATGATCCTCATAGCGTTCCTTTATATTCATTAATATCTGAAAAGTCTCTTCTGAGTTTGTTGGCTCAATAAGCACTTTTTGGAACCTTCTTTCAAGTGCGCCATCCTTTTCAATATGCTGTCGGTACTCATCTAACGTGGTTGCACCAATAGCCTGGAGCTCACCTCTTGCCAATGCGGGCTTGAACATATTTGAGGCATCTAATGAACCACTTGCACCACCTGCACCAATAATTGTGTGAATTTCGTCTATAAATAATATAACATCAGGGTTTTTCTCTATCTCCTGCATTACAGCTTTCATACGCTCTTCAAACTGACCTCTATACTTGGTGCCAGCAACTAAAGATGCTAAATCTAATGACATAATACGTTTATTGAAAAGTACACGAGAAACCTTTCTTTGAACTATTCTTAGCGCTAAACCTTCAGCTATAGCACTTTTACCAACACCAGGTTCACCAATCAGGATAGGATTATTCTTTTTCCTACGTGACAAAATCTGACTTACTCTTTCTATTTCTTTTTCTCGACCTACAATCGGATCAAGCTTACCCAGATCCGCCATTTTAGTAAGATCTCTTCCAAAGTTATCCAACACAGGTGTTTTGGATTTTGAATCTGTAGGTTTTTTAGATGACGGAGAAGAAAATGGTTCTTCCTCTTCACTGCTGCTTCCTGGAAACTCAGCCCTCGGCCCTTTTGACTCCTCTATAATAATTTCATATTCATCTCTTGCATTCTCGTACATGATTCCGTATTTGTTTAATATTTTACATGCTGCACAATCTTCATACCGAAGAATAGTCAACAAAATATGTGCAGTTCCTATGAGTGAAGATTTAAACTGCTTTGCCTCTAGGTAGGATTGTTTAATTATATTTTCAGTTTGCTTTAATAAAGGTAGATTAGCATTCTCTAGTTGGGTTACAGAGGATTTTTCTAACAAAACATCAACCTCGGTTTTTATTGCCTTCAAATCAAGCTGAAACTCATTAATTATGCGTAAACCTGTGCCTTCATTGAGCTTAATTAGCCCTAACAAAAGATGCTCTGCACTCACAAACTCATTCTTTAGTCGAAAAGCCTCCTGTCGGCTATGTGATAATAAATCCTTTACCCTTGGTGAAAATTTAGCTTCCATTATTTAAATTCAATTCTATATGGTTACAAATATAATATGAATAATTTGCCAAATGCGCCTATTTATCCACAATTTATACCCAAATTTTGTTAGTAAAATAGCTAAAAAATAATGTTTTTCAGGCCTCTTATTTCGTAAATTTGATTCACGCAACATTTTAGTGTTCGAAACAAAATACATAGAGTAAAAAAAATATGGCAGACGGAGAGAAGATAATTCAAATTAACATAGAGGATGAAATGAAATCAGCCTACATCGATTACTCGATGTCGGTTATTGTTTCAAGAGCATTGCCTGATGTTAGAGATGGTTTTAAACCTGTTCACAGAAGAGTACTTTACGGGATGCAAGATCTAGGGGTATATTCCAATAGGCCCTATAAGAAGTCGGCAAGAATCGTTGGTGAAGTACTTGGAAAGTATCACCCACACGGAGACAGCTCTGTTTATGACACTATGGTGCGAATGGCGCAAGATTGGTCTTTAAGATATCCCTTGGTGGATGGTCAAGGTAACTTCGGCTCAGTAGATGGCGATAGCCCAGCAGCAATGAGGTATACCGAGGCCCGTCTTAAAAAGATTTCTGAAGAAATGCTCGACGACCTTGACAAAGAAACTGTTGATTTTCGTCCCAACTTTGATGACAGCCTTAACGAACCCAGCGTTCTGCCCACAAAAATCCCCAATCTATTGGTAAACGGTGCATCAGGTATTGCAGTTGGTATGGCAACCAATATGGCACCCCATAACCTTTCAGAGGTCATTGATGGAACAATCGCTTACATTGGTGACAATAATATTGAAGACGAGGAGCTCCTTAAATACGTAAAAGCGCCCGATTTCCCGACAGGTGGTATCATATATGGATACGAAGGTGTACGCAACGCGTTCCTAACAGGGAAAGGGAGAATCGTAATGCGCGGAAAGGCAGAGATTGAAGAAAACAATAGTGGTAAAGAGCAAATCATTGTGACAGAGATACCATATCAGGTAAACAAGGCAGATTTGATCCGAAAAACTGCCGACCTTGTCAATGATAAAAGGATCGAAGGTATATCAGATTTACGTGATGAATCAGATAGAAACGGAATGCGTATTGTTTTCGAAATTAAAAGAGATGCTATCGCGAACGTAGTATTAAATAAATTATTTAAATACACATCGCTACAGACCTCATTCTCAGTAAACAACATATGCTTAGTAAAAGGAAGGCCAGAGCTCCTGAATCTCAAAAGTATGATCTCCAACTTTGTCGAATTTAGACATGAGGTAGTTGTTAGGAGAACACAATATGAGCTCCGAAAAGCTGAAGAAAGAGCACATATTTTAGAAGGCCTTATTATTGCCTCAGACAACATAGACGAAGTAATTGAAATAATTAAAGGATCAGCATCGCCTGATAAAGCAAAAGAAAATTTAGCGAAACGATTTAACCTCTCAGATATTCAAACAAGAGCGATTGTCGACATGAGACTACGTCAGCTTACGGGATTAGAACAAGATAAGCTAAGAGCGGAGTATGATGAATTAATGAAAACTATTGCTGACTTAAAAGATATTCTTGCTAATGAGCCACGAAGAATGGATATTATCAAATCAGAGCTTCTTGAAATCAAAGAGAAATATGGTGATGAAAGAAGATCGGTAATTGAATACAGTGCGAGTGAAATGCGAATTGAAGACCTAATCGCGGATGAAGAGGTCGTCGTAACAATATCACATGCGGGATACATTAAAAGGACAAGTCTTGCTGAATACAAAGTTCAAAATAGAGGTGGAATGGGCTCTAAAGGCTCAACAACACGTGAAAAAGACTTTTTAGAGCACCTATTTGTGGCGACCAATCATAATTACCTTTTGATATTTACTGAAAAAGGTCGTTGTTTCTGGATGCGTGTATTTGAAATTCCAGAAGGAACTAAAATAGCAAAAGGAAGGGCCATACAAAACCTCATAAATATTCCTCAAGACGATAAGGTAAAGGCTTATGTCAAGGTGCAAGACATCACGGACGAAGACTACATCAACAACAACTTTATTGTAATGTGCACGAAAATGGGAGTTATTAAAAAGACCTCATTAGAAGCATATTCAAGGCCTCGTACAAATGGAATCAATGCCATCACCATTCGTGAGAATGACGAGTTGCTTGAGGCGAAGCTTACGAACGGAGAAAACGAGATTGTACTGGCCTCAAGTTCAGGTCGGGCAATTAGATTCAATGAAGAAAATGTGCGGCCAAT
>CAJWRM010000042.1 GCA_913046365.1 uncultured Flavobacteriales bacterium | reverse complement strand
ATTCGAACCTGCGACCTCCTGCTCCCAAAGCAGGCGCGATGACCGGGCTACGCTACACCCCGATGAATTAGTCATCTTCTGTTTTTCCAAATAAATTTGGAAAGTGCGTGCAAAAGTAATCATTTTAATTCCTTTGACAAACACTTTGCGGAGAGACGGGGATTCGAACCCCGGGTACCCGGTTAGGGTACGCTTGTTTAGCAAACAAGTCCTTTCGGCCTCTCAGGCACCTCTCCAATGTTCAATGAACGGAGGGCAAAAATAAGGATTCTAATGCTTAGAATAAAAAAAAATTGAAATTTTTTAGTGGTAGACGTATTTCCCTTTTTCACCATCAATGGTGACCTGAGCTTTGGCCGCTGATTCAACCCTTCCGATTACCTTTGCATCTACGCCAAAGCGCTTGGAAATAGCAATGATTTCCGAGGCATATTCTTCTGGGAGATAGAGCTCCATACGGTGCCCCATATTAAACACTTTATACATTTCTTCCCAGTCTGTTTTTGATTCCTTCTGAATCATATCAAAGAGCGGAGGTATGTCAAATAAATTGTCTTTAATGATATGAAGGTTTTTTATAAAGTGTAAAATTTTGGTTTGTGCACCACCTGAACAATGAACCATTCCATTAACCTTTCCTTTGCATTCTTCTAGAATTGCCTTGATGATTGGTGCATAGGTTCGTGTTGGAGATAGCACCAATTTACCCGCATCAATGGGACAGTTCTCGATGATATCAGTGAGTGTTTTCGATCCACTATAAACTAGATCTGCTGGAACCTGAGGGTCAAAACTCTCTGGGAATTCTTTTGCTAATGATTTGTTGAATACATCATGTCTCGCACTCGTCAATCCGTTACTTCCCATTCCGCCATTATATTCCTTTTCATAGGTGGCTTGGCCATACGAAGACAAACCTACGATGACATCTCCAGGCCGGATATTGTCATTTGAGATTACATCACTTCTTTTCATTCTAGCAATCACAGTTGAGTCCACTATAATCGTTCTTACAAGGTCACCTACATCTGCAGTTTCTCCACCAGTAGAGTGAATTTCAATACCATATCCTCGGAGGTCTTCTAAAAGCTCTTCTGTACCATTGATGATTTGGGAGAGCACTTCTCCTGTGATGAGGTTTTTATTTCTTCCGATGGTCGAAGACAATAGTATAGGACCTGTAGCACCCACACAAAGTAAATCATCTAAATTCATGATTAGTGCATCTTGGGCAATACCTTTCCAAACACTTACATCCCCGGTCTTTTTCCAATACATGTAGGCCAATGATGATTTTGTACCGGCACCATCTGCATGCATAATACAGCAATAGTCATCGTCTCCAGTCAAATGATCAGGTACGATTTTACAAAAAGCTTGAGGGAATAAACCCTTGTCTACTTTTTTAATCGCGTTGTGCACGTCTTCTTTTCCTGCGGAAACGCCTCTTGATTGGTATCGATTGTCTGACATATTTTGTTGTGTGCTCACAAAGTTAGAAAATTGAATGGTCTAAGTGCTTTCGAACACCAATAAAAGAGGTTCTTACTTTACAAGTTCATAAAGTAATTCTACTTCAGGATCTATAATCACTTCAGTTATGGGATAGCTAGTTACAATATCCTTACGGGTAGTTTCTTGTGTGATTCTAATTGTTCTTCGAATCGTTGGGCCTTCAGTACATTTTATGTCAACCTTAATTGGGAAGCTAAAAACCCCTTCTTTTTGATTAATCTCGAGAGAAAGCTTTCTATTCTCAAAATTCGAGTTTATTTGAAGCTTTGGATGTCCGGCTCGTTGAAGCCATTGATTGAAAAACACGCTAAAATTTCTGTCACATACCTCCTCTACTATATTCTGGAAGTCTTTCGAATTTGCATTGGAACGGCTATATTTTCGGTAATATGTCTGTATGCACTTTTGAAATAATTCATCGCCAATTTCAGCCCGCAGCATGTGAAGTACCCATCCTCCTTTTTGATAGCTGTTCGGATTTAGCAAATCCATTAGACTTTTATAATGAACATCTACTACAGGGTGATGATATCTTTTATCGAAATTCACAACCTTATTTCGGTCCTGGATTAGCTGAGCCTTGAACGCCAAATCTCCTTTCGTTTCTTCGATATAAATATTTGTTAGATAGGTAGCAAAACCTTCACTCAGCCAGAGATGAGGCCAATCTTTTTCCGTAGCTGAATTACCGAACCACTGATGAACAATTTCATGCGCAATCAAGTTTTCTGCACTTTGTGTCCCATTCAATGCATCTTCGTCATAAAAAATGCATCCTGCATTTTCCATACCTCCAAATCGTGTCGTAGATTGAACATTGTCGAGCTTTTCAAACTCATATGGTGCAATGTATGAGATATAGAAATCAAGTATGGCTGGAGCTAAGCTCAAATCTTTTGCTGCTTCTTTTTTCCTTTCAGGATATGTGAAGCTTTGTACCAGCATTCCTTCAACGGCCCCAGATACTTCTAAATTGAATTCAGCAATACCTACCACCATGACCTTTGTGGGTATCGGAACCATAGTGAAATAATGAAATGTTTTTACTTTTCTTCGTTTTAGCACTGAAATCAATGCCCCGTTCGCAACAACAGTATATTTCTGTGGTGCATGCACAATAAATTCAACGCTGGCTTTATCAGAAAGATGGTCATTACACACAAACCAATTGTGGGCACGATTTGGCCAGTTATCCCCAAAAAAAGTTCGCTTTCCAAATTTATTTTCGCCAATTACTAAGCCATCAATGGGCACTCCTTTGAATGAAATATTGAGCTCATAGTAATGGTCCTCTGAAGGAGTTTCTATGAATACATATAGGCTGTCATTGTCGTGAAAAAATTGAACTATTTTATCATTGGAAGTTATTTTAGACACGGACATCCCGGCACCGTTTTTATTTACGGACTTTAGGTTAAATACGATCGGTTTTTTTTCATCGAGATGCGAAAAAGAGATTGTTTCTAATACTTCAATTGTATCAGAATTATCATTAACGGATAAGTCAATCTTATAATGTCTTACGTCAATTTGTTCAATTTGCGCGTTGCAAAGGCTTGCAGTCCAAAACAACACAAAACCGAAAAGGAAATTTGGTTTCATAGGTCTAAAAATACATTATTTAAACCCTCGTTTCTTTTTTATGTTCTCGTATGCCTCTTGAATTTTAAGAAATTTTTCTTTTGCGCCTTTTTGATACTCTTCTCCCATAGAGGCAACTTTATCAGGGTGATGGGCGATTGCCATTTTTCTGTACGCTTTTTTAACCTCCTCATTACTCGCGTTTGCAGTGACTCCAAGAATTTTGTAATCGGAGTTTACGTCTCGATAGAACATGTTTTTTAGACTAATAAACTCTTGTTGAGAGACCCCTAAAAGATTTGCAATATTTTCAATGCTGTTGAGCTCGGATTTTGCGACATTTCCATCTGCTTTTGCAATACCAAATAGATAATGAACCAGCTGTGCTCGGACCTCAACCGGCATTCTATTTCTAATATCATTACAGATTTCATTGAGTGGGATTCGATCAGAATCTAAGAACTGCTTTAAGACCTGCAGATGTCTAGAATTAAATTGGTTGCCAAATTGCCGCGAAAAAAATTGTTTGACATAATCCAATTCTGCTTTTAGTACTTTTCCGTCAGCTTTCATTACCGTCGCAGACAAAGCCATAAGCATCGTTGGGATGTCATATTTTGATGCGCTTTGACGATAAAATTCAAAAGGGTCTTGGGCGAATCCTCCTTGTCTATTTTGCCCTCTTCTTTGCTGGGTTCTTCCGCTCTCAAATAATGAAGCGATGATGTATGCAATTACAGCCAACCAAATCCTCCTGGTGGCTAGATACACAAAAAAAGCAATGAATAACTTTTGCAAGGAATATGAGATTAGCTAAAATAGGGGGCCTAAGCCCCCTGTTTTGATTACGATATTTGTTCGATATTTCGCTCTACGAAGTCATTCAAGGCTTCTCCTTTTAATAAACCTTGACTTAAAAGTGCAAGGTCAGTAAGCTGTTTTACCGTCTGTTTCTGTTCTTTTTCTTTTTTGCTAAGTAATGCATTCACCTTAGGATGGTTTGCATTGACGACGAGGTGATGCATTTCGGGGAACGCACCGAACATTCCACCGCCACCCATACGTTGCTGCTCCATCATTCTTCTCATAAACTCAGGTTGGGTTATAATGATGGGGGCTTCATCTTCGGACATAGATTCAAATTGAACCATGAACTTTTCTTTATTTATATTTCCTTCGAAGACGGGCTTTAACTTTTCCTCATCTTCTTTAGAAAGTTTAGATGGGATATCTTCTGATTTCTTGATTAGTTTGTCTAAAGAATCTGCATCAACTCTTGAGAATGTCATATTCTCATTTGTTGTTTCTAATTTTTGAATCCAATGTGATACGAGTGGGCCATCAAGGTGAAGTACATCGTATCCTCTATCTTTCGCTTTCTTTACAAATGAGAATTGCTCCTCTGCATTATTGGTATATAGACAAACCGTTTTGCCATCCTTATCAGTTTGCAAGGCCGCGATTTTTTCCTTGTATTCTTCGATGGTGAAAAAACTTCCTTCGGTGTTTTTTACTAATGAAAAGCTTTTTGCTTTGTCAGCAAATTTCTCGTCAGAAAGCATCCCGTATTGCACAAAAATTTGAAGGTCATTCCATTTTTCTTCAAAATCCTTTCTGTCTTTTTTGAACATCTTCGCGAGCTTATCAGCCACCTTTTTAGTAATGTGCGATGAGATTTTTTTCACGTTGCTGTCACTCTGCAAGTATGACCTAGAAACATTTAGTGGAATGTCAGGTGAATCAATTACCCCATGTAATAGGGTTAAAAATTCGGGAACAATTTCTTCAACATTATCGGTAATAAAAACTTGATTAGAGTATAAGTTGATCTTGTTTCTTTGGACCTCAACATTCTCCTTGATTTTTGGGAAGTATAATATCCCTGTCAAATTAAATGGGTAATCGACATTTAAATGAATATGAAACAATGGTTCATCAAAGGTGGAAGGGTATAGCTCTTTGTAAAAAGATGCATATTCTTCATCACTCAAATCTTTTGGCTTTTTAGTCCAAGCAGGTATTGGGTTATTCACATAGTTAGGCACCTCAACTGCTACTCTTTTGACTTTTCCATCATCGTCCTTTTCTCCTTCAGGAGAATCGATATATTCCGTCTTTGTTCCAAATAAAATGGAAACAGGAAGGAACTTACAATATTTGTTCAGAATCCCTGAGATTCTTTCCTTTTCAAGAAATTCTTTAGATTCCTTAGTGATATGTAATACGATTTCTGTTCCACGATCAGTTTTGTCAATTTCTGTAATTGTAAATTCAGGATCTCCGTTGGATTCCCATTGAATAGCCTGAGATCCTTCGTGACGTGACAAGGTTTTGATTTGTACTTTGTCTGCAACCATAAATGCAGAATAAAACCCGAGTCCAAAGTGACCAATGATTTGTTCGGCACCTTCTTTTCCTTCATATTTTTTCACAAATTCTTCTGCACCTGAAAAAGCAATTTGATTGATGTATTTATCGATTTCGTCAGCCGTCATACCGATACCATTATCTTTAATGGTAATGGTTTTTTTCTTTTTGTCAAGGATCACTTCAACCTGAAGATCGCCAAGCTCACCTTTATATTCTCCATTTGAAGAAAGAAATTTTAGTTTTTGAGAGGCATCTACAGCATTGGATACGAGCTCTCGAAGAAAAATCTCGTGATCCGAGTATAGAAACTTTTTTATAATCGGAAAGATGTTTTCCGTTTGTACGTTTATATTTCCCGTTTTCATAATATTTTTTTTCAAGTCATCACAATAGGTATGCCATTGTGAAAAATATGACACTTTGTCTTGATTGACTGCAATAATTTGTCATTTCAAGGAAATTCTGACTTCAAAACTTGTATTTTTGTTCTGATGGCGGTGGTCAATTTTTTATTCCCGGTGTTACTTTTTTTTGGAATCATCACGATGGTTTCAAAACATAGATTTTTTCAAAATAGTCCTTTTTCGACACGCTCATTACAGCTTGCATTTTTGCTTCGAATGCTTTCAAGCCTTGTGGTATATTATATATACTCAGAATATTATACTGTGCGCGCAGAGGCGGACACCTTTAAGTATTTTGATGATAGCTATCATATGTCAAAAGGATTTTGGAACCACCCTATTGACTTTTTTCAAATGCTCTTTGGTATTGATTGCAATACGGCATACTTTCATGACAACTACTTTAATGATATGTCTAATTGGGTGAGGTCGTATGATAATGGACTGTTAAACGACAATCGTTTGGTGATCCGTTTTAATGCTTTGATTCGAATCTTTTCTTTTGGCAATTATCACATTCATACTTTGATCTTTAATTTCATAGCATTTATTGGAAGTGTTTCAATGGGGAATGTATTTTACGCCGTATCGAAATCAAAATTTAAAAGTTATTTAGCAGTTTTTATAATTCCATCTGTGGTTTTCTGGAGCTCAGGCATATTCAAGGAATCTATACTATTATTTGCTTTAGGCGTGTTTTTATTTCATTTTTACCAGGCTTGTAAGGGTAAGTGGAGTACAAAAAGAGGGGCTGTTTTATTGTCAACATTGTGCATATTAATCGTAATGAAGCTCTATGTCTTTTTAGCTTTTTTACCAGCTTGTGTATGCTATTTTATGTCAAAAAATAAAGCAAAACCATACTGGACCTACTTGAGTATATACGGAATTTTTCTTCTGATGGGTCTTGGTTTGGCTGCTCTAGCTCCCCAGTACAGCTTTATAAGCTTGATTGTGGACAAGCAACGCGATTTTATAAATCTATCACAGTTTTTTGAGGTGAACTCGGCTTTCGCTATGGATTATTTGGAACCAACTTTATGGTCCTTAATTGAGGCCAGTCCTGAAGCAATTCTTAATGTATTTACAAAGCCATGGTTGGGAGAGGTAAATAGTTTGTTGTTTATCCCGCCGCTTTTTGAAAACTTACTTTTATTTATTTTACTCTTGTTTTGTTTCTCATCGCGTAAAAAGTTAACCTCAAATCAAGCCAGATTTGTTTTCTTTTGTTTGTCTTTCACGATTATTGTTTATTTAATCATAGGTCTTACGACACCTATCACAGGTGCTTTGGTACGTTATAAAATCCCGGCAGCTCCTTTTTTATGGTTTGGTATTTTAATGATTTTGAATACGTATAAATTTCCGAAAGGCTTAAGAAAAAACAAATTATACCTATGGCTTCATTCATACTTATAACAGGCGCTAGCTCTGGTTTTGGCGCCGCTACGGCGAAATTATTTGCGTCGAATGGTTACGGACTTGTCCTGATGGCGCGCAGAAAAGATAAATTAGAGGCACTGGTTCAAGAACTACCTAAAAATATTGAAGCACACATTTTGGTTGCCGATGTCCGGGACGAGGTATTGGTCACAAACGCTATAAATAGTCTTCCTGAACATGTTAAAACGGCTTTGTCTATTTTAGTTAATAACGCCGGATTGGCTGTTGGGAAAGGCCCCATTGATCAAGGTTTAATAGAAGATTGGGACCGAATGGTAGATACGAATGTCAAGGGACTTTTATATGTGTCAAGAGCCGTAATTCCGTTATTAAAAGCAAATAACAAAGGACACATTATTAATATAGCGAGTATTGCGGGTAAGGAGGTTTATCCTGGAGGAAATGTTTATTGCGCTACGAAGCATGCAGTTGATGCACTTTCTAGAGCAATGAGAATAGACCTTGTAAATTATAACATTAAGGTAAGTAATTTAGCTCCGGGTGCTGCGGAAACTGAGTTTTCAATAGTGCGTTTCAAAGGGAATGAAGCTCAAGCAAAATCTGTGTATGATGGTTATTCGCCACTTGTTGCTCAAGACATTGCAGAGACCTTATGGTTTATGTGTTCAAGACCCGACCACGTAAATATTAATGACATAACACTAATGGCTAGCGCTCAAGCTTCAGCGGCGGTATTTGCGGAAAAAGAGTAGTGGCTATTCGACTCTTTTCCAAACGAAGTTGTTTGTGTCGTTACTTTGCTCGGAAATCAATTGTATTTTGCCTTCACCCAAGGAAATGAGTGTTAAGAAATTCTCCTTCGCTCCCTCAATGGCTTGGTCTTTGTCTAGAATTAATACCAAATCACATGCTCCATTTTCTGTAGATGATGGCTGGTCAGAAAACTTCATTTCTCTTTTTTTACCCATAATATTCATGGCAATTTTCCCTTTCTGAATTTTTAGGGTAATCCCTTCCATTTGTTTTTTAACTTCTTCGGGAATTTCTTGATCGGCTGAAGCAAGTCCCTTTTCAATCATAATTTGATTGGTTCCATTAAAATCTAAGTGATAAGCGCCTTTATAGGGTGCGACGTGTTTTTGTGCAAATCCTAGACCAATGAATAGGAAGCTGAGTAAGAGTAATTTGTATTTCATAAATCTAAGATAACAAAATGTTAGAGAATTAATAACATCAGTATAGAACATAAAAAAAGCCCATTTTTACTGGGCTTTTTAGAGGTCTCGAGCGGATTCGAACCGCTGTAACCGGTTTTGCAGACCGGTGCCTAAGCCACTCGGCCACGAGACCATTTTACTTAAGCGAGCCAAAAATACAAAATTCCAAAGAACCGCTCAAAACTATTCTACTTTGATTAACCTTTTATTGAAAAACGATCCATTAATATTTGCTGAAACGTAATATATTCCTGCAGGAACAGGTTTATTATTACTCATTCCATCCCAGAAAATTTTGTTGGAATCAACAGCACCAAATACTTTGACTTTTTCACCTAGGGCATTATAAATCAAAATTTTTCCATTTTCAATCACCTCCTCATCAAAAACCAGAGACACGCCATCTTTAAAGAATGGATTAGGATAAGCGTCAATTGCAGATGAATTTTCGTTTGTTATTTCTTGTAATCCAACTGTTGTTAATTCAGATAGGTCATAGGATTCATCTCCTTCTACATAGGGCAGATACTGTAAATAGGTAACGAACATCTCATCCGTAGTATTTAGCCCAAATTGTACGGACTGCGGCGGTGAGAAAGGATTGTGAATATTTGATGCGGTATTGTCAAAAGTTCCATAAGATTTAAGCTTAGAGCCTGCAGGGAGTTTTTGAAGATATCTGAATTTGTAAAAATCTTGCCAATCGAAATCCCAATGTGGAATATGAATCAAACTGACAGTATCTTGTCCAGGCTTAACGCCATAAGCTCCTATTTCTTTACCCAATAAATGCATGTGCGGAAAAATTGAATACAGTGAATAGTCAATTGATGTGGTACCCGAGCTCGGGTATCCAGCGCCTACATTAGTGATTTGATTTGCGGGAAGATTAAAGGTATAATTGATCAAAAGTGGTTCTGAAATAACTTCACGAACAGCTGTTTCTCCTGGAGGATAAAAGTGAAAAATCACCTTGGTGCTATCTACTAAGCCATAGCTGCCAATAGGGTAGTGCATATTTAAGTAGATTTTCGCTCCTACGTCTACGGTTACACCCAGTTTTATTGGGTCTTGATTGGGAAAAATAATCGGTGTGGCGCCCGGTGTAAATCCGCCGACGAGTTTTGTGTTAAAGCTCGATGGGCTTGCGCAATTGCCTCCTATTGTATCAGTGACCTCTGTTCCATTTTGATCCACATAAACCAAAACATGATGAACAATTTCTGGATTTCCTGGAATCACCTCCACGGCTTTGATTACACGTTGCTCTGTTAGGTTTGTTGGTAGTGAAAAACAAACATAATCGTCATTTGCAATGGCTTTACTTGCATAAGTTGGGATTTGAACTTGTAAGTCACCATTGCCAAGAATACTACCTTCATTAAATACAGGCGGTGGAGGTGTTTCAGAAGCAGTGCCTTCTGGATAACCAGATATCATCCAATCTAAAATTGTCGTTTTTTGTGAGCTATTTAATGTTCGGTCATGTAAAAATTCAGCGGATGGGTTATTAGGTGGCCATGGGGGCATTTTTTCTTGGTATACCGCATCATAAATGGAGCTTGCAACCAAGCTAACATCTTCATGTGTCATTAATGGAAAAGGTGCGCCTCCCCCATCATGGTGACATTTGGCGCATTTTTCGTAAAATATTTCGGCTACTTCACCGCTCCAGGTTTGTCCAAAGGAGAGGAAAAAATTAAGCGCTACAATTAATGTAAATGTGGTCTTCATGGTCTATGATTTGGTTCAAGATAATGAATTTGGGTAGGAATTAAAAACTCACTTTTTTACAATCGGTATTGCGCTGCGCTTTAATTCACTTTCCAATATGATATAATACATTCCGCTGTCAATATTCGCTAGGTTCAATTCAATAATTTTAGAGCTCTCAGAAAAGCCGTAAATAACAACTTGTCCCTGTATATTTATGAGGCGATATTTTGTGTCGTTCGGAAGCTCAATTTGAATTTTATCCTGAAATGGGTTCGGCCAAATTTTTATTTTATGCTCCAATTCATTCAATGAAGAGCAGTTCTCAACCGTAATTTCTTGCATTTCTGATGAAATACAGCCATCATTATTATAGCTGTAAATGATTTGATGCATTCCAATACCGGAAATACTCGGGTAAAATATATTTCCATCTACACCATCGCCATCAAAAAAACCTCCCAAAGGCAGTGCCTCTAAATTTATTTCGGCCGATGTATCACATAGGATAGCTTCCGATAATTCAAATACAACAGGATTGTATGCACCTATACTTAACTCAATATTGGCAGAGTCGGGACAATTTCCTGTAGTATGATGAATAATTGTGTATGCACCCTGTTCTGATATATTTGTATTGATTGTTCCGGTAACTGTGTCTAGGCTCAAACCAGATTCACCAACATAATAATAGCCAATCTCTGAGTTATTATTTTCGATTAAACCATCTCCAATGCACAAAATGGATGAGCCATAATCAAATTGCGCTTCATTCGTAGCAATAAACAAAATGTTGACTGAATCAGAATAATTGGCTGGACAACCATTATTGTTCGTGTAATTCAAGAATAAGAGTCCAGAAGAGGATACACCAACACTATCCTGTGTTGAAATGTTTTCATTGTCTAAAAACCACGAAAAGGAACCGCTAGTTTGGTTCGATGTGATATAAATCTCAGTTCCTGAGCAAACAGCTAGAGTATCAGAAGTAACATTTAATGAGACGTTACTGTTTGGTAGTCCAAAGTTAATTTCATAATGATTTAGTTCACTACATGACATAGCGATACTTGATGTTGGGCTGACGGCCAGGGCATAAGTACCTGTTGGTAGATTTTCCGATAGTGTGTTTTGCTCGCATGCATCAAACGAAGCTGAAGCAACTACTTGAGGAACATTGCAGTTCGCGATATTGAATACTTCTAGTGTAATTGGGAATTCTGAGTTCTCCATGATATTTAGCGTACCAGGGTCATTAATTGTAAAGCGGTACCAATCATAATCCTTGATCCCACTCTGTACTCTTGAACTTCCGTATACACTTTCTCCGCAGCTGACATCTTGATAGGATGGCACTAATGCAAAACAGCCACCATTTTCATTTTCTCCACATAATTCAGCTTCAATGTTACTATTGATTCCTGGAGAAATTGCACATTGTTCAAATGCTTCGACACATATTGTAAAATCCATGGTATTTGGAACCCAATCATTCCAATCATATATGCGGATATGGTAAGTGCTCCCGATAACTAAATTATTGCTTATTGTTACTTCTTCGTCACCTTCATTCCCATTATTTATGCATGCTAAAGAATTTAAGTTGGGGCATGAGCCACTATAAATTTCCACAACTGCGTCTAGCTCACTTGATCCAAGGACTTCAATGCTAGCTAAATTTGTTGTTGCTGTAAAGGAGTACCAGACATCGTTGTTCGCTATTCCATCACATCCAGGCATAGATTCAGTTGCAGCTTGAAGACTTCCTGTCTCTAGTGTACAAGCAACTGAATGGGTTAATTCGGTAGCTGTTTCACAGTCGTCATTTTCTGGAGCTGAAAGCGAAGAATAATAGGTAAAAGAATCAATGCCAATATAGTTTGAATTGCTTCCTCCTGGTCCTCCATCTGGTACAAAGTATCTAAAAGCTATTCTTCCATTTACTGGGCCATTTAGTCCGGATATTATAACGGTGTATTGCGTCCATTCTGAAGGGTAACCTGTGGCGCTTAGGTCTGGATTGATACTCAATAACAGGGTTGAGAAATCTCCAGTATCTTCAGGGGAAAATCCCGTATACATTGAGTTTCCTTCCGCACTCATTCGAACCTCTAGTCTGTCCGGAAATACGGGGGTGAAATTTATCCTTCGAGAATAGAAAGTAATGACGTCACCATTGTTAAGTGTCCTTGATGGTGATACCGCCCAATTGCTCAATGTTACGGGGTCTAAAGAATTCGAGCTTTCATACCCAACACCCAAGAATGCCGCACCATCATAGGCATTGAAATTGTCCGTGTTTCCATTTCCCCAATTTTCATCAGGTGAATCACTGTTATTTATGAATTGCCAATCACTTAAGCTATTTAGGTCTTCAAAATCCTCGAAGAATGTTTGGCCAATACCAACAAAAGAAAAAAGGCAAACAAAGACAAATACGAACCTATATGACATGTATATTATTGTATCAATTCAAACCGAGTTGTTTTTGAAAGAATACCGTTTTTCGCCTCTAGCTGAATAATATAGCTTCCGTTTTCAAATTTTGAAAGATCTAGATTAAGCCCATTTGTAATTCCCTCACGTGTCATAAGTTCTTTACCCTGAATATTAAAAATACGAATCTTGTCATATTCAAAGTCTGCATCGATCGAGATGAATCCATTAGAAGGGTTTGGATATATTCTGAACTGCTTTTGGGACTGAGAATTTAATTGAGCAGCACCACAGATTTCATCCACTGGATTGCCATCACAATAATTTATGGCATATAAATTTGCTTCCTCACTTGGCTCATTCTCAGGTTGTAAAGCAGTCTCGTTACAGCCCATTTGAATAACTAAGAAGTCACGAATAAAATCAACTGTGAGGTTCATTATTCCCGCATCACCGACGTAAGGAACGTGACCTTCACCCTCGTAAGTATAAAAGTATTCTTCCACACCAAGCGCACAAGCACGCTCATGAAGCATTCGGCTTCCGTCTAGATACATGAGTGGAATTCCAGGGTTAACAACACCTCTGTTGTAGGTAACTACTGCATCTTCTGTTCCATGAAAGGAACAAAGAGGAACGTCTCCGGCTTCCATCCAGCTGTACCTTGCTAAAGCACCACATCCGTTAATAACCCCGTGCACATTAGAAGGGTATCCTGGATTACCACTTGTACCTTCCAAACCTCCCATGGATTGAATAGTTGATTCATTTAGATAATCTTCAACTTCACAAGCATCATCTAAATATCCGACATGAAGCGCTGTGATTGCACCTGCCGAGCTACCCCCAACAAAAATCTTGCTGGTGTCAATTTTATATGTATTGCCCTCTTGTTTGTCTTTATGGAAAAAACGAATTGCTGCTCTCAAATCTTGCGTAGCGCGAACTACTGCTTTGACTGCATTTGCAGAATCTAGCGGGAAGATACCTAGCCTATAGTTTATTGATGCACAAACGAAACCTTTCTTTGCAAACCGTTCAGAGAACTGGACTACATCATAATCTGTTTTATCTCCAAACATGAAGCTTCCTCCATGAACCCAAATTAACAATGGGCGTTCAGTTTCCGTATCACCCTCAGGCTCATAGAAATCCATTTTCAGCGTATACTGTCCACCTGTCCATGTAGAGTTCTGTCCAAACTCGATATCTGATGTAAGAGTGAAGTCACTAAAAACGTCACTTGCATATCTACCATCGGTACATGGGGATTGAGCATTTACGTTAAGGATAAAAAATGCTGTAAAAAACGAAAGTAATAATTTTTTCATAATATATTTATAGTTTATACTACTGTTGCACAGCGATTTAAAAGGGTTTAGTGACCTTGTTTTTTCACTTCTAATAATCGCATTTCTCTTTTTTAAAGTTGAAAAATACGGTGCACGAGTCGATTCTCTATAAATATATTAATTATTGTCTTAAAAATGAATATGCTGATTACAATTCCTAACGGTTTTATAATCTTACTCAAGCACTCACTTCTATAAGTTCTTCCTTCTCTATTTCCGTATCCAAATAGCTTTGAACAATATCAATCGCATTATCAATGACATCGCTCAGCGCTACAATATATGTCCCTTCTTCAGCTAAAGAAATTGCATGCTTGATTGCTTCAACTTCCAATGAGATTACCTCATGTGTCACGGATGCATCACCCTCGTTAAGCCCTTCAAGTATAAGGTCGATAATTTCTCCTTCAGTACGACCCCTAAGGTGCTTTTCTTGTCTTATGATCACATGGTCAAACATTCTAGCCGCAATGACTGCACATTCTTTAATATCTTCATCTCGTCGATCACCAACTCCTGAAATGATTCCGATTTTTCTATTAGCATCTACGCTTCCAAGAAAATCCTCAATTCCCCTGTAGCTTGTTGGGTTGTGTGCAAAATCAATCAGTACCTTGAATTTTGAAAACTCGAAAATATTCATTCGACCTGGCGTTTGTGCCGCACTTGGGATAAAAGTGGCTAATGACAATTTGATTCCTTCTGTTTTGAAACCATACAGGTATGCCGATAGCGTAGCCGCCAAAACATTGGCGATCATAAACTTTGCTTTACCGTTCATCGTTAGTGGAATATGTGTTGCTCTTTCAACCCGTATTTTCCAGTCTCCTTTCTTAATGGTAATGTATCCATTCTCATAGATTGCTGCAATTCCACCTTC
>CAJWRM010000041.1 GCA_913046365.1 uncultured Flavobacteriales bacterium | reverse complement strand
CCGTAATAGCGGACAACTGCCACAAGCACATTTGTTAAATCAAAAGATTTTATTTGGCCATAGATTGGCGCACCAGCGCTGTTGGAAGGTTCGCCGTCATCACTAAAACGATAGTCTTCTTTTTTACTCCCCAAGCAATAGGCATAGCAAACGTGGACACAACCATGGTTTTCTTTTCGGAGACGCTCAAGATGAGCCTTAACATCTTCAACACATGAACAAGGGTAAGCGACGCCTATGAACTTGGATCCTTTTTCTTTGTAGAAACCCTCTCCAGGAACTTCAATTGTTCGAAACACGAATAATTCTACTTGATAACTAGTTTAGAATTCCATTTTTGTGCGGCATCAGTAACTTCAATAAAGTATACTCCGGCACCCATTGAAGTTTGGAAGTTTTCAAGACCAGAAACTGCTGCGAGTGTCTTACTGTATACTTTTGCACCAGTCATATCACTAATTGTAAGCTTTGCCCGCTCGAATGATGATCCATTGAAATCAATTGTAAAATCTCCATTCGAAGGATTCGGCATGAGTGTTAAACTCGGAACCAATTGTTCTGAGAATCCAACCAAAGACAACTCATCTACTAAGTTAAGGTCATCTATATAATAAGAACCAGGAGGTTGCTGACCCGTGAATGGGTTGTAGGCATATGCGGCAAATTCAATGCTTCCAAAGGATATGCCCCCGGTTACGCCGAATGATGTTCCCATCGTTCCCACAGAAACCTCATCCACAATGAATTCAGATGTAGCATTGTCTAAATCAAAAATAACATGAACCTCGTGCCATTCTCCCTCAGCTAGATTATTAGCCTCTAGGTAGTCAAATGCCTCCCAATCAAGAAAAAGCAAAGCTGAATCACCAAGGATACTTATTGAATGAGGCATCTCTAGATTCAATGAGTCATGAAAACCAATAAAACCTCCTTCACTATCTTCAGGAATATATAGGCTTGTGTAAAAAGAATATTTTCCTTCACTATATTCAGACCATGACCAATTTGCCCTTGTGCTGGTTGTTCCATCATCAAAAACATGTCCAGAATTCGTACCAGATAAAAATTGATCTGCACTCACTACACAAGACTCTGCATCTAAACCTGTCCATAGTCCCCATCCATTGGCTGAGCCTACTGTACTTACGAGATCTCCTGCATTATAGTCATCAAAAGATTCATCCATAAGAATCCACTGACTAAAGACCATTGATGGGACCAATATCAAAACAAAACCTAAAACTTTCTTCATACCACATTTTTTAATTTGACTCTAAAGTTATTGATTAATCAAAGAAAACCCAAAATAGGTTTTTAATTTAAGGATAAAAAAAAAGACAGCCGAGGCTGTCTTTCCTTTGTAAAATAATACTTACTTGATAACGATTCGTGAAGAAAATTCGTTTGTATTATCAGCAACCTTTAATACATAAACGCCAGCGTTTAGGTCTAGGTTGAAGTTTTTTGAAGAATTAGAGACAGCAGACAACTTCTCATTGTAAACAACAGCTCCCATCATGTTGGTGATCGTCAATGACGCATTGTCAAAAGCATAGTCGTTAAAATCAATGGAGAACTCACCGTTAGATGGGTTTGGTGCAACACCGATTACCATAGGAGAAATTTCATCAATTCCAACTCCTGTGATATCTGCAACTGCTAAATCATCATAATAATAGTCTCCTGGGTTATAAACACCTTGCTGAGTTACATCAACAGCCATACCCCAAAGGTCTAAGCCCCCGAGAGCAATACCATCAGCAATGTATGTTGCATTACCCACACCGTAGCTCATACCGTCAACAAATAATTCAGCTGTTGCGGCATCTAAATCAATTACCATTTCAACAGCAGTCCAAGTATCAGCCGTTAATGGAGCTTGACCAAAATAAGCGGCGTCATCACTCATTAATAATAATGTATCACCCATAATGTATAAGGCATTTGATTGACCACCGGTATTATCCATATCCGAATCACCAACTCCTATATAACCTCCCGCGCTTCCAGCAGGAACATACAAGTTCATCGTTATCGAATATTTCCCAGTAGTTAAGTCAGTCCAAGACCAAATTGCATCAGTATCAATACCTGCATCGGCATCACTTACAGAACGTCCAGCAAGCGAACCCGAGGTTGCAGAAAGGTCTGTTACTTGCGCTGAATATCCCGCTGTGGCCGCACCATTAGGCGAACCCCATTCTCTCCATCCATTGGCTGCACCGACATCGGTAAGAAGATCTCCAGCAGAATAGCTGTCAAAGTCCTCTGAAACAAGCGTCGTTTGCGCGTTTATTAAAAAAGGTACCGCAAAAGCGGCAGAAAGTAAAATTTTTTTCATAGTCTTAAATTAAATTATTAATGATACTAAATTAAGAAATTTTTATCTTCCAAGGCCAGACAGCGTCGAAGTCATTACCAACTTGAAATGGTTCAAAAATTTATCGACCAAATGTTTAAGCACTTAATATTGAAATAATTTTACATTTGAGCATCCTATTTATTGGACTAGCGTTAGAAGAAGAAATAATAAAACAGCGAAGAATACACAATACTTATGAAAAAATACTTTTTTATTTTATCTACCCTACTACTTTTTGTAGGAAAGACGACGGCACAAGATAGCTCCTCTGTTCTATTTATAGGAAACAGCTATACCTACTTCAATAATATGCCTGGTATACTTTCCGATATCGCCGAATCATTTGGAAATCACGTTGAACATAGCTCACAAACACCAGGAGGGATGACATTTTCCGGGCATGCAGGAAATACAGCGACCTACAGTGCTATGAATAGTCAAAACTGGGATTATGTTGTGCTTCAAGCACAGAGCCAAGAACCCTCATTTCCTTATGGGCAGGTAAATACCCAAACATTGCCTTTTGCTATGCAGCTTGCCGATAGCGCACAGGCCATATCAACTTGTTCGCAAGCCATGTTTTTCATGACCTGGGGTCGTCAAAATGGAGATCCACAATGGGATTCGATTAACACATTTGACAAAATGAATGAGAGACTTCGACTAGCGTATTTGCGTTTTGCGGACTCCTCTAATGCTTCAGTTTCTCCTGTGGGCGTGGCATGGAAATATGTCAGAGACAATCATCCAAGTATAAACCTTTACACAGGCGACGGTTCACACCCTTCATACGCCGGATCATACCTCGCAGCATGTACCTTTTATGCATCGATATTTCATAGCTCACCCATTGGGTCAACATACAACGGTAGTCTTAGTAACTCAGACGCCTTATTATTACAAGAAGCTGCAAGCTTGAGTGTTATGGATAGCATAGAAACCTGGGGACTGCAGCACCATGATTCTTTGGCTTCTGTATCTTTTTCTTATAACATAGATACAATAAATCTAGCTGTTAGCTTTAATGAAAATATTGCTTATGTGGACTCAATCTTATGGGACTTTGGAGACGGTAATACATCATTTTTATCAAATCCATCACATTCTTATAATGATCCAGGCGAATATGCTGTTCAGCTCATTGGCTACAGTCCTTGCTCAGGAGATACAATGACACAAAACATTATAATTGAAATGCCATTTGGGGGTATAGAGCAGTACCAAGGTGGCCCAAATTATGTCATCAAAAGGATTTCAGAAAACACATACAATCTATCTAGTTTAAATCAAAACGGGATTGAGAAAATTGAAGTCTTAGATTTTATGGGAAGAACAATAAAAGCCAATTTAAATGTATTAAACGCGTATTCTGTGAACATTGAATTGACCCACAAAGGTCAGATGCTTGTTCGATTTGAGTTAAATGGCACACCACAATTGCTGCGCATATACCATTAAACGCAGACACGTATAAAAAATAAGGAAAAGTCAAAGCTCTTTTTTGGTACATTTATTGTTACGTATGTGATGTATCTATGAATAGACACCTCTTACTATTACCCATCATCTTGAGCTGTATGATTATATTGGTCTCAAGTAGTTTTCCTATTGATTTAGTTTTTTCTTCTCATGACACCGAAGAGATTGTTATTTATGAGCTCGGAGAAGATTTTGTTTCTGAAGAATCGATATATCCTCGTTGGTTTCTCATAGAACATTTGGCTTCAAAAAAGCAGTATCCGATTCAAGGTTTGGAAAAAGTTAAACTTCAATTCAAAGATGTTGAAACACCTCCTCCCGAATCACAAGTTGCTTAAACGATAATGCTCAGAACAGTCAAATAATTAAATATATAAAATCAATAAAAAATGAAAACTAAAATTTTTATACTTGGATGCATAGCTGCATTCTTGTCATCATGTGCTGTAATACGTCCAGGAGATGTCGGCATGAAGCAGAACTTTGGAAAGCTAAAAGGCAAAACAAAAACACAAGGCGTTATGTTTTTTAACCCCTTTACGAGTACTATTGTTCGCGTTCCTATTCGCACCGTAAATAAAGAGATTCGTCTGAATCTACCCTCAAAAGAAGGACTTAATGTTCAATCCGAAATTTCTATTCTATATCATATTGAACAAGATAAAGTTTCAGAAATAATTTCAACTGTAGGAAAGCGCTACGAGCAGACCTTAATCTTGAGCACCTTCAGATCGGCTTCCGCAGATGTATGCGCACGCTTCTTTGCCAAAGACATGCATTCAGGTAAACGGGGTGAAATTGAAAAAGAAATCAAGGTTCAAATGTCGAGACTACTTGAAGGAAGAGGGTTCGTGATTGAAGCTGTCCTTCTAAAAAGCATCACGCTGCCTAAAGGATTATACGCTGCTATTGAAGGAAAACTTCGAGCCGAACAAGAGGCACAACAGATGCAATTCGTTCTACAGCGGGAGGAAAAAGAGGCAGAAAGAAAACGAATTGAGGCAGAAGGAATTAGAGATGCGCAGCTCATTATCAAGGAAGGAATCACGGAAGGAAATATTCAGTGGAAAAGCCTTGAGGTGTTAAGAGAGATTTCAATGTCACCCAACGCCAAGCTGATCTTAACTGATGGTAAAACACCAGTTTTAATTGGAGGAGATAAAGACTAGGTTGTATAATTTTTAAGTCTTTACATTAAATACGGCGACTCATTGGAGTCGCCGTATTCGTTTTTAAAATAAATTGCATAAATATATATTTGCCTAAATTGTATGAACAACCCCCATAAATGAAACAACCCTTTCTTATTGAGCATTGATCTTATGAAAAAAGTAATAATTATTGGAGGGGGGGCAGCAGGTTTTTTTACGGCAATCAATGCCAAAGAAATGAATCCGAATCTTGATATTTCAATTCTTGAAAAGGGAAAAGAAGTACTGCATAAAGTGAAAATTTCTGGAGGTGGACGTTGCAATGTCACTCATGCTTGTTTTGAGCCAAGAGCGTTGGTGAAATTTTATCCTCGTGGGGAAAAAGAATTATTGGGGCCTTTTCATCAATTTATGACAGGTGATACTTTTGAATGGTTTGAAAACAATGGAATCCCCCTAAAGACAGAAAAAGACAACCGTGTTTTTCCTGAATCTAATTCTTCGCAAACCATTATAGATTGTTTTCTAGGAAAAACTGAGGCGTTAGGCATTCGTGTGTTAAAAAATCATGGAGTCAATGCTATAAAAAAACAAGAAAGCTCTTGGCTTATAACTACTAAAGAGCAGCAATTTGTTTGCGATGCCGTGGTAATGGCAGCAGGCAGTAGCAAAAAAGTGTGGGGCTTATCTGAATCTCTTGGTCATACAATCATATCTCCTGTCCCGTCACTGTTTACCTTTAATATCAAGGATCTTAGAATTAAAGACTTACTAGGAATATCAGTATCGAATGCTACTGTGAAATTAATAGACACGAACCTGGAAGCTTCTGGGCCGCTCTTAATTACCCATTGGGGATTGAGCGGACCTGCAATTTTAAAACTTTCTGCATTTGGAGCAAGAGTTTTAGCAGCAAAAAATTATGACTATAAAGTACAGGTGGATTGGTTGTCTCGACCTACTCATGAAATTGTAAATATCTTGTTGAGCTTAAAAAGTAAACAGCCAAAAAAACAAGTAATGGTTCGTTCTCCCTTTGACGAAATTCCAAAAAGACTCTGGGAGCGTTTTGTAAACGCGTCTGAAATTCCTGCTACATTTAATTGGGCAGATTTAAGTCATCCTCAAATAAATTCTTTGGCAAATCAGCTCACTAAAGGTGTCTTTACTGCCAAAGGGAAAAGTACTTTTAAAGAAGAGTTTGTAACCGCTGGTGGAGTGGATTTAAGAGAGATAAACTTCAAAACCTTTGAAAGTAAATTACAAAACAATTTATTTTTCGTAGGCGAGGTTTTAAATATTGATGCGGTGACAGGTGGCTTTAATTTTCAGAATGCTTGGACAGGTGGCTGGCTGTGCGCCAAAGGCTTGGCAAACAATTGAAACTGCATGTTTTTAACTTTTAAAGGACCGGCTTAATTAAATTATAGAAATAAATATTCACCTAAATTGGATAAACAACATCATCTATGAAACAAATCATCTTTATTTGCCTGCTGTGGGTTTCTACAAATGTCATTTTTGGACAAGTAGATACAGTAGAGGTGTATAGCGAAGTGATGGATCAGACCATCCCCAACCTCGTTATTACCCCTAAAGATTATACTGAACAAAATGAAAATTTACCTGTCATTTACCTGCTTCACGGTGCTGGTGGCTACTTTAGCAACTGGTTTTTTCGTGTGCCCGAAATAGAACAATATGCCACTGATTATAATATTATTATTGTGTGTCCTGACGGAGACAAAACAAGCTGGTACATAGATAGCCCAATAGATTCTACAAGTCAATACGAAAGCTATATGACAAGAGAGCTTGTGCCTGCTATAGATCAAAAATACAGAACCGTAAAGCAAAAGCACGGAAGAGCGATCACCGGATTAAGTATGGGAGGTCACGGGGCATTTTACCTTGCTTTTCGGAACCAAGACATATGGGGAGCGGCAGGAAGTATGAGTGGTGGTGTCAATATAATTCCCTTTGCCGAAGAATGGAATATCGATGAGATTCTAGGCCCATATACTCAGTATAAAAAGAATTGGGAGAATCATACAGTAATTAACCTGACACATTTATTAAATGGAGACCTGAAAATAATCTTTGATTGTGGTGAAGCAGATTTCTTTGCAGATGTCAATAAGGAATTACATGAAAAATTGGTTGCTGAAGGAATCCCTCACGAATATACTGTTCGAAAAGGTAAACACAATTGGGATTATTGGCGCAATTCAATAAAGTATCACCTCTTGTATTTTGATGACTTTTTCGGTAGAAAGTAGCGCTATGTTTTCAGGAAAGCTCGAGTAATGAGTCAAGCATTCTATTGCGCACCATTTGAATAATTCTTTTGTTCATGGAACGCTCACTCTTCAGGTAGCGCTGAAACTCCTCCGGATTTAGCTGGCCTAAAATCATTCCTTGAATTTCTTTTTTAAAAGGATTATCGTTTTGAAAAGCGCTTTCGATTGCATTAATTCTTTTCTTTTTGTCCATCATATGAAAAACTACTTTTTTGGACAGAAAATAGCTTTGGACCCGAAGTATTAGGATGTCATGCTGCATTTTAATTACGGGACGCAGAACCATATTCTGAAAAAGCTCCTCTTCTTTGAGGTTACCCTCAACAAGCGACTCAGGAAGAATTGGTCGTACTTTTTCCATACTTAGTTGTTATAAAAGGACCCTAATACACGGTCTTCAAATTGATATCCCCCCTTGGTTTCTTGCTTGTCGAGCTTGTTATACTCTACAAGTCCCCATAGTAAAAACTCTTTGAAAAAAAGCTTATCCGCAGGACTTGCCAGTGCTTGATACATTTCAACTATTTCGTTTAAAGGCTCAACGGCATTTAATATTTCAGCATAATCCTTATCATTTAAATCAGCTGAAAGTGAAAAGGAGCTGTTTTCCATAAACCATGATACAACGGCATCAAATTCATCGGTAGCTCCTGGCTTGCTAAGCTTCTTGATTTCTCTAAAGCTATCATTAAATAACGTTTTGATTGCGTTACCTAACAGTAATAAAGCAACATTCTCCGCCCCTTCCTGCTCGCCCTCATAAACGAGCTCTACTTTTCCTGTAATAGCGGGAATGACTGCTAAGAAATCTGACATACGTATTGCGGTACTTTCTTGCTGCGTTGTCAGCATTCGATAGGTCGCTCCACTCAATAGGTTCTCGTACATGGTAATGCTCATTCGAGCAGAAACACCACTTTTAGCGTCGATTAATTCATTTTCTCGTGCTTCAAATCCAATTTGTTCAATTAAGGTTTTGGCAAGCTCCGGAACATAGATTGCATCGGATTGCACCTGCTTTGCTACCTCTTGGTTGGTAATCTCTTTGGCGAGCTCAATCGAATTGGGGTAATGAGTAATGATCTGAGAACCAATTCTGTCTTTGAGAGGCGTGACTATACTTCCCCTGTTCGTGTAATCCTCGGGGTTGGCGGTAAAGACGAAGTTCACATCTAACGGTAAGCGAATCTTAAATCCTCGGATCTGAACATCACCTTCTTGAAGAATATTGAAGAGTGAAACTTGAATTCTTGCCTGCAAATCTGGAAGCTCGTTGATGACAAAAATACATCGATTTGCCCTTGGTATCATTCCAAAATGAATGACGCGCTCATCAGCATAGGAAAGCTTTAGATTGGCCGCTTTGATTGGGTCAACATCTCCGATAAGATCAGCAACAGTCACATCAGGCGTAGCCAATTTTTCAGAAAAACGCTCCGATCGGTGCACCCAAGAAATAGGTGTATTGTCTCCTTCTTTTACAACCAACTCCTTGGCATAAAAAGAAATTGGATCCATTGGGTCGTCATTAATTTCTGAACCCTCCACAATAGGAATATATTCGTCCAGAAGTTCTGTTAATGAGCGTGCAATTCTTGTCTTGGCTTGACCTCTTAAACCGAGTAAATTAATATTATGCTCAGATAAAATGGCGTGTATCAGCTGTGGTATCACGGTATCTTCATAGCCAATAATCCCTTCAAAAAGAGGCGATTTTTGCTTGAGCTTTTCCATGAGGTTGTCACGCAATTCTGCCTTGATTCTTTTGGAAACATATCCCTGCTTTTTTAGGTCGCCTAAGGTTTTAATTTCTTGTATATTCATACTTATCTTTTAATGTTTTTTTTGCGGTTTGTCTCGTAGTCTTCGAAAATCATTCCTCCCAATCCTTTGAGTCCAGTATAAAATGCTTTGCCCTGATTGGCCGCAGTAAATTCCTCAACAAACTGCTGTAAATATGGGTCTTGGGCAATCATAAAGGTGGTAATTGGTATTTGAAGCTTGCGCGCCTGCTTGGCCATGTTCAGGCACTTGCTGGTAATAAATTCGTCCAGACCATTGCTATTTTTGTAATATTCTCCACTTGGAAGCTTTATGCAAGATGGCTTACCATCGGTAATCATAAAAATTTGTTTGTTGGTCTGTTTTTTTCGACGCAATATATCCAGCGCCAGAGACATACCCGCTACCGTATTGGTATGGTAAGGCCCTACCTGTAAATACGGCAGCTCTTTTAGCTTTATGGGCCACGCATCGTTTCCGAATACAATGATGTCTAGGGAGTCTTTTGGGTAGCGCGTTCGAATCAATTCTGCCAATGCCATGGCTACTTTTTTAGCAGGCGTAATACGGTCCTCTCCATAAAGAATCATGCTGTGGCTGATATCAATCATCAGTACGGTACTCATCTGGGCATTGAAGTGCGTATCGTTGACCACCAAATCTTGTTCTGTAAGTTTAAATTCACCTGCACCATGATTGACCTGCGCATTTTTAATACTTTCAGTCATGGATATCTGATCCAGCCCATCTCCAAAGACATAGTTTTTCATGTCACCCGTGAAGTCTTCTCCCTGCCCGGAATGTTTGGTCTTATGGTTTCCTTTTCCTGACTTTTTAAGCGAACCAAAAATCTGATTGAGTGAACGCTGACGAATCAGCTGTTCAGTTTTCGAGGTAATCTGAAGTCCCTTACCCTTGTTCTTTTTGGGGTCATCGTTGAGAAATCCTTTTTTCTTGAGGTCTTCGATAAAATCTTCTTTGCTGTATTCCGCCGAATATAGCTTGTACTCGCGGTCCAACTCATCCATCCAATTGAGGGTCTCATCCACGTCTCCAGACGTAAATACAATCAGCTCTTGAAAGACATCAAAGAGCCGCTCAAAAGGAGACTGCTCCTTTTTCTCATGCGGAGAAAAAGTAAAACCAGATTTTGAATAAGAATAAGATTTAGACTTCATGTATAAAAATAAAACGCTGTTCGTCGATGTTTATGCACTGACAGGTCCAAATTAAACAACTTGAACTCAAATAAGTTTGGTGAAAAAATCGAAATCAGAGAACCTGATTAAAACTTATAAAGATTCATCAACATACGATAAGAAGGACATTCCTTTGCCTTGGACATAAAAGAAGTCGATCCCATGAGCTCATTACAATCTTCTAATTTGGCATTATCTAAAGCAGATGCAGCATCAACGCCACCGTTTTTAGCAACCTTATAGCTAATGTCTGCACAATCGCATGGGGTGTATTCGATTACTTCTTGTTTTACGGGTGTAACTTTATCTTCTGAAGCATTTTCTGTGGCAACTGAGTCATCACTGAAAACTACTATAAGAATGACCATTAAAGTAAGTCCGCCAAAAAAATATAAGAGAAATTTTTTTGCAATACGTTCTAATCTTTTATTTGCAGCCATAAGGAGTATCTTTATTTTTTTTAAAGGTAGGATTTATTTCTTAAAAACCTGATGCTGACCAATCTCTGTCACCCATTTGGGGAGCTGATTCGGATTATAAGGTTCTCCCATCGCTTTGACAACTTCTTCAGGTTTTACAATCCCATTTTTTGAAGTAAAGGCATACTTGACCACAGAAGCCATATGGGTTTTCCCATTGCGCTCAATTTTTTGGAAGAAATAAAACCAATTGGTGTCATAACCAATAATATTGGTCTTCAATTCAAACCTTTGAAACAATCGCAAACGATGACGGTACTCATTATAGGTGCCAGTAATGGTGAGCGACCACTGGTTCTTTTTTAAGAATCCATTAATGTCTACCCTAGTCCCATAACCATAACGCCCCAAATCTAATAAGGTCACATAGCGACCATTATTGAGTTCTAAAAAAGGATCAATATCTTGAGGTAATACCATTAAAGGAATGGTATCAATGTCCCGGCTATAAAAATCTAATTTCGGTTGGAATTTCTTCTTTATTAAGACCCTTGCGAGTCGAAGGTATGGATACATTTAATTTTAGTTTTTAACAATTCAATGATGGTTATTTTTTAGCGGTATTTTCTGCTAACCTTACATCAGATACGCATCCTGAATTCGGTAAATCCCATAACCGTATACTGATGAAGGAGGGCTAGCTTAAACATGTTTGACGACTAATCCGCTATCGATTTCTTTGGTGGATAAATTTTAGAGACGATAAATGCAACGAGCATAGATATTGCGAATGATGGGGCGAGAACATCAAGCTGAACAAAGTAGCTTCCTATACCTTCCATCCCTTGCACCACAAATTTAAAAAAGGGCACACAAAGAAAACCTGCAATCATTGCAGCAATTGCCCCTGTTTCCGAAAGTCCTTTCCAAAATAGGGACAAAATGATCACCGGACAAAAGGATGCGGCAATACCCGACCACCCGAAAATAACGAGCCAAAAGACAGTATGATTTGGATAATTTACTGCGATAAGCATGGAAATTCCTAAGGCAATCAATGCCATAATCAAGGTCACCCAACGCGATAGTTTCACCAAATCTTGATCCTTCAGGTCGGGTCTGAAAATTTTCTGATAAAAATCTCTTGTAATCGCACTTGAGGCTAAAACCAACAGAGAGTCAATCGTAGACATAATGGCAGAAAGCACAATAGCGACATAAATGGCTACAAGAAAGCTAGGCAAGAAGCTTTCAGTCAGCATGCTAAGCACATTTTCTGCACCATTTCCCATTACAAGCTCAGGGTCCTGACCATATTCTGTAAAAATAATTCTTCCAAGAATTCCTATCGTAACAGCTGCAGCATCCGTAAGGAGTGTAAAAATAACGGCGACCCATTTTCCTTTATCTATTTCGGTTTCGTCCTTAATCGACATAAAGCGGACATACACCTGAGGTGAGCCAAGAAAACCCAGACCAATCATGGCAAAACCTAGCATAGTAGCAATATTCATCCAGACGTCATCACTGGTTCCCCATAAATTTGTCAAAGCGGGATCAATGTTTTGAAGACTCGATACAATACCAGTTACCCCGTCCATCGAAAACCAAACCACAACAGGAAGCAAAACCAAACCAAGGAACATCAAAACTCCCTGAAATAAATCGGACCATACAGCGGCTACAAATCCCCCAATAAAAATGTACGACAGAACAATTGCAAAACCCAAAATTGCACCCCAATAATAATTCATGCCCATCATTGATTCAAAGGCCTTACCAGTCACATCAATTTGAGAGCTAACATAAATGACTACAAATACAGAAAGAATTGTTGCAGCTACAATACGCAAGGTTTTTTTGGTGGTTTTAAAATGACTTTCTAAATAATCAGGGACCGTCATCGAACCATATTCATCACTTTTTCTTTTGAATCGTTTGGCCATAAACCACCAGGAAACGGCAACACCAAGAACCTCACCTACAACGACCCAATAGGCCGATAAGCCTGATAAAGCACCCATTCCGGTTAGACCGATAAGCAGCCATCCAGATTCTCCTGTTGCACGCGCAGAAAAAGCAACTGCCCAAAAACCAATTCCCTTTCCCCCGACATAGAAATCACTCATGCTCTTTACGCGCCGGGAAGCCACTATTCCTATCAAAAATAAGATAGCGACATAAACACCTAAAACAACAAATTTCGTGAGCTCCATATTGGTTTTTTTCTACTGAGGTACGGGGTCAAAAATAGAACTGTGCTCCTCAACGAAAGATTCTAAAGTTTTGAAGAAATTCAAAATATCCTCTTTTTTATTCTGTGCATTGATGGTGACCAAACGAATAAACTCATCCTCTCGAAAGGAACCGTAACCCACCAACAATTCTGAATGTTCATAAAGTGCTGTGCATATTTTTCTTGCAGGTATGCCTTTATAATTGAAGCAAACTGAAATTGATTCACCATAGCTATAAAGGGTGTAATCACTATTACTGTTGATGTAATCCCGTGCGATATCTGCCAAGTCAAATTGATGGTCCACAATCCGCTCCAAACCTTTAGTTCCAACACTTTTCCATAGGGTCCAAAACTTCAAGGCATCATTTCTTCTACCACATTGTAGTGAAGTTTTACCAAGGTTAAACTCATCGTGATCGGTTTGGTAAAGGTAGCTCGCATCGTTTGAAAATGAATCGTGCAAATGCTGCTTATTTTTGGCCACAATAATTGAGCACGACAATGGGGTCCCGAGCATTTTATGCGCATTATAGCTGAATGAATCAACCAATTCAACTCCCTTGATTAGATGCTTGTATGCATCACTGAACAACACTGAGCCACAATAAGCTCCATCCAAATGTACCCACATTCCGTTTGCATCACATATTTCGCGAACCTCAGGTATCTCATCAAAGGCACCCATAACTGTTGTTCCTGCAGTTAGGTTTACCATAATTGGCGCAAAACCATTTTGTTTGTCTTCAGTAATCATTTTTGATAGCTCCGAAACATTCATTTTACCGAACTCATCACAGGAGACATAACGTACATTGTTCCTCCCTATTCCCGCAAATGCTGCATTTTTAGGAATACTGTAATGGGATTCTTTGGAAGTATATACCGTCATTTTATGCTGCACTCCATCGTACTTGATGGTTCTATCAAAAGCGTCTCTTGCCATCACCATGGCCATGTAATTGGTCATCGATCCACCAGGCGCGAAAGTGCCATCTGCACCCCCATTCCAGCCAATAATATTACAGGTCTCTCGCAGCAAAATCTTCTCTACCCCTACCTGCGGACCTGCGGCTTTATAGGTGTACATACTGTTATTCAATATAACCGCTAGAAGATCTCCAAGAACGGCTTTGTCATTTCTCCCACCAAAAAGTTGGTTGAAAAAAGCATTTGTTGCAGTCCGAGGTGTTTTTAGGACTAAATCTCTTAAAGCAAGCTCGAACTCCTCATCAGGAATTCCATTTTCACTCAAAGAAAGGTCCAATGTGTTATATAATTCTTGAGAAGCAACGTGCTCAGAAACAGGCCTAACTGCCTCATCTGAAAGTAATTCCCTTACTATTTTCTCAAATTTATCTATGGTGTTTAGCATGCGAAATAGGTATTTTTTTAGCTTTTTTATTTATAACAAAATAATTGCCTTTTTGTGTGAATATACCTTAGTTAACTTTATAATCGCTACATTTAGGAGAACTCACTTTTGTGGTACAGTAAAGTTAATATTATTTACTGTCTGCAAGTAAAAATAATTATGCTGCCAATTACTTCTATCGAACAGCTCATCGAATGTTTTGATGATGCGGAACCCTCCGAACAGGCAAGCATTCTTAAAAGAACAAATATATCAGTATCTGATTTTGAAAAATATGCGAGTTGGATTGATGGTAAATACTCTCGAAACTGCTTTGTAAGGAGAGATTCATTTGAAATGATTCTTATTTGCTGGGATGAGGATGCCAAAACACCAATTCACGATCATGATGGACAGCATTGCTGGGTCTTGCAGGTTTCAGGTTCGATTGTAGAAAAGCGCTTTGAGAAAAACGATGGTGGATTTACTGTGGTAGACGAAGCAGTGCTTAATGCCGGAAGCCTTTCCTACATGAATGATAAGATGGGTTACCATACCTTAGAGAATAATTCCAAATCACAGGCAATGACCTTGCATATCTATGCCAACCCAATCAATCAATGCAACGTCTACAATGAAGAAAAGTCAAAATTCGAAGTAAAGGAGATGGATTATGATACAGTACATAAATTGGATTTAAGCACTGCCTCCAAGAAGTAATTCAGATTACTTCCCGATACAAAACTTACTGAAGATACTTCCCAATAAATCATCTGTAGATATATCGCCTGTAATACTACCTAGATGAAACATGGCTTGGCGAATGTCCATGGCAAT
>CAJWRM010000040.1 GCA_913046365.1 uncultured Flavobacteriales bacterium | reverse complement strand
GGTTGTCTGGAAAAAACTTCAACCTCCAGATGATGCAGAACATCTGTAAAGTGACTTTGTGGTCTAATGCCTCCCCCACGACCAGATGCAATGCCAATCAAGCATGCTTTTTTGTCTGAAATTAGCTTAGGATCTATTGCGTCCATGAAAGACTTGAGCGCTCCAGGATAGCTACCTTGGTATTCCGGTATGACAAAAATGATTCGCTGAGCGTTCGTGATATACTTATCAATGAAGTCGGCATAGCCCGAAGAATTCTTATCATACATCACTGCAAAAAAGTTGTTCGGCAGCTCTGACAGACAACAAACCTGAACTGCTTCGCCATGTTTTTGAAGCATCTTTTCACAGGTCCTTGAAACTTTAAGGCTGTTACTTTTTTTGCGATTTGTTCCCGACACAATTGTAATCATTCCAAACTTTTTACCAAAGTACTATTTCCTGAAGAATAGTAGACCAAATATCGGTATACAATTCCAATGAAAACCTTAACTTGCCTTTAAAAAAAGACCGAATTTATGCCAAGTGATAAACTTCTTTCTTTCACTCATGAGCGCATTCGTGCCATCATAATTTGGGGTGCAATCACGGGAATTTTCTCAACCATAGTTTATTTTGGAGCGAATGAAATTGCATCCAGAAGCACGCACTTTTACAAGCTATACTTCGATTTTGAAAGAGACATACCTATGGTGCCTTGGATGGTTTATATTTACCAATCATTTTCCTTATTGATTGTGATAACGTATATCACGATAAAATCTCCTCAAAAAATAAAAGCATACTCCATCAGTTTCATGAGCAGCTGTGGCATTGCAGCTGTTTTTTTTATCCTCTTTCCTGCCGAGCTCGGATTCTCAAGAACTGAAAATATTGAAGGTTGCGAGTTTATGTACAATCTAATTCACACGATTGATAAACCCCACAATTTGGCTCCATCTTTGCACATCGCATATTCCGGACTGGGCGCCTATGTTTTATCATCTGAAATTCAATCAAAATGGCTCAAGGGAATGATTTGGATTTGGTTTCTGCTTATTTGTTGCTCTATCGTATTGGTGCATCAGCACCACCTATTTGATATCTTTACAGGCGCGATCCTTGTTGTGGTCGTAAAATATCTGATCTACGATAAACTAATCAGTCCCACAAATAACGCTGCCTGATGTATTAATTCAAAACCACTCTCTTACGAAGGGTGATTCCATTCTTTTTGATCGCTAAAATGTATATGCCCTTATCAAAGAATGCAAGGTCCAGCTTACTACCTGTCCAATTCGACCAGCTTTCTACGGTCTTACCTTCAATGTCTACCAATTGAATTTTAGCCCCATTAAAAATGCTTGGTGCAATAATTTCAAGTGTCCCATTGGTGGGATTTGGATAGACTGTAACTTGGCTGGCTAATAGTGATTCAATGCCAGATTGGTCCTCACAAAACTCAATATTATCAGCACTCTCGGGAATTTGACCATTAATATCTTGGTTGATCACCAAAACACCATCAGGGCCAAATATTTTATATCCTTCTTGTTCAGGATCAAAGCCCTGCCCTCCAATATATTCAAAGTCAAAAACATCACTGTTATCGGCTTGAATGAACGTGGTTTGCTCAGTACCAAAGTAGAATGGTATAGGCAAGTACAAAACATCGTTTTTGTATACGTCTAATCTATTGTAGCCCCAACCATCATATTCGTGCGTCATGACAATTTCAATCATTCCGCAAGTCGGTGTTGATGGACAAGCTAAAAGCCCAATAGAACTTCCAGTTTGTTGACCTCCTTGACCTGAAGAACCAATTAGTTGGTTATTTCCATCTACGACCGTATAGTATTGATAATTTTCATTTCCAGCAGGAAAATAATACAGATTTACAAGATCACCCTCGTCTACGGCAAACTCAAAAGATGCGCTCAAACCTACAGGTCCACTCTCAACGGAGACAATTTCTCCATCTACCTCAACATATAATTCGGTATCCTCCCATCCATCACCTTCATCATCATACATATTTAGGGTCCATGTACCACAAGTACCAACAGGTGAAGGAATATCCGCTGCTTCAAACAATACGGCATCGATCACGTGAACAACCCCGTTATAGGCTAAAACATCCGTGACCGTGATTTCTATTCCATTGACAAAAACGCCCTCTGAATTTACTGTCATTTGCAAAATCTCATTGGCATAATTTGGCAATTGAGTGCCATTTGAAATATCGGCAATTAAGTTTCTACTTTCTACAATATGACTTCCAACAAGATCATTTAAAGTGGAGACATAGAGTAAATCAATAGTGGAGGTTCCTGCGGCTTGTGCAAATGCTTGAAAAGCCGCATCCGTTGGTGCAAAGACCGTAAAAGGACCTGCTGGAGATTGACTGTTACCGACAATTTCACTCTGTTTGCGCAATACTGTTTTAAATCCAGCTACTGTTATGGCATCCTCTAAAAACTGATGGTTTTCACTGTCTTCAATGACATCCCAAACCGACATTGCCGGAAGACCAGATGGTGCTAATGTTTTATCAATGATATGTATAACACCATTGTCTGCTGTATAATTAGTAGAAATTATCGTTGCATCATCCACCATGAATGCACCATTTACCTCACTTACAGTAAGGTCTTGTCCGTATGTCGTTGGTAAAAGTTGACCGTCTTGAAGATCCTCTGCCATAAATACACCCTCCGCGATACAGTAGCGTAGTGATGCTGACAAATCAATGAAGCCAGCTAAATCAAACTGACTTAACTCGGGATCACCAAACTCAGCCCTTATTGCGTCTACCGCTGCGTCGTTGGGCAGAAAAACAGTATAAGGTTCACTTCCGTTCAAATCAACAACAGGGTCTTCAGAGACCCCTGTATTAAGGGAGGACAGAAGATTATTCATTACATAACTTGATTGAAAGGATGCCGGCAAAACATAGCCAATGAATTCATCATTCTCGTCAGTTGTATACTCAACTAACAAGTCGGCGAGCGTAAAGGCATTAACCACAATTTGACCGACCATTCCAAGCTCCGCATGAAAGCCTATACCGCAATCAAAATTATAGGTGCCTGGAACATCGAAAGTAAACACTCCCATACATGTACCTTCAGTGGTTCCTTCGCTTTGAGGAAATGAAAATTCCACAGGATTATTAAAAGGTTCTCCGGACACCGTACTGTTCTCACCATTCACACTGTGCGTGCCTTGAATATTAATAAATGCTACCGTCTCTCCAGGAAGGATTTCAAGACTATTAGGTGTAAAAGCGAAGTCTGTCAATAGAACATTATGATCCGCTTCGCACGGATTCTGTGCGAATAAATTATTACTTCCTGTCAGGATAGCGAATGAAAAAAGTATGGATTTAAAATAAGTCATTTAAGTATTAAGATGTGTTATTGTCAATGTAAAACAATTTGTTTGCACCAATGTTTTCATTATTTCACTGAAAAATGTATAGATTTCACAAGAATTACCTTTCTGAAATTCGGACGCTATATGCCTCTATTGCGTTTTCGGAAGTCCGACGGACTCATACCTGTTTTTAGCTTAAATAAGCTGCTGAAGTGCTGGGGGTATTGAAACCCAAATTTATAAGCGATTTCACTTATAGATTCCTTTGAATTCAACAATAATGTTTTCGTCTTATCAATAAACATGTCGTATATGTGCTCTTTTGTGCTTTTTCCCGTTTCCTTTTTCAACAAATCACTTAAATATGATCCCGAAAGATTCATTGCCTCGCCACACTGGTTGATTGAAGGAAGACCCTTTTTAGCAAGAGACTCAGAGCTGAAATAATCCTCTAAAAATAATTCAAGCTCGCGAGCAAAATATTGGTTTGAGTTACTTCGCTCTTGAAACTGTGCGTCATAATAACGGCTACTATACTTAAAAATAGATCCTAAGTTTTGAATAATGATATCGTCTGTATACTTGTCAAAAGACTGGTTTAATTCGATAAATATTTTATTCATTAATCCTCTTAAAACCTTTTTTCCATTGGCATCAAGAATTAAGGCTTCATTCGAATCATAGTCAAAAAATGTATACTCCTTAATCTGATTACCAAGCTCATGCTCCCGAATCAAATCAGGATGAAAAATCAAACCCCAACGTTCCTCATTTTGGTCATGGTATTGGATTGGGAAATTAAAGACTTGATTGGGTCCAATAAAGGTAATGGAATCGCTTTCGTAATCATATGAATTACCTCCGTAATTAAAGGCGCCTGATTGGTTACCATTCATCGTAATAAAGTAAAGGTCATTTACAAATTTAAGGTCATCCAAACCTCTGCCAAACTGGGGTAAATTTTCAAATGCGCACCCCCCAAAAAAGACAGTGACCAAAGGGTGCAATGGTTTTTCTAATTGTAAAAACTCATTTACATCAGCTATACTCTTAATATGTAATTCCTTAGTACTCGACATTTACTGGCTCAATAATCATAAAATTAACTTTAAATCAAAGCTTATGGTGGCGGAAATATTTTTTTAATCTATATGCAATCTTTAAAACGATTATTTGTTGAGCTTCGTTGCTTATAGATTTCGCAGAACATGAATAGATACCACAAAAAAGCCCCGGTCGTGTAAACCAGGGCTTTAATACAAGTGAGCGGTGGAAGCCCACCCACAAGTGTTCAAAGATAAAAAAAGCCCCACAGTCTGTGGAGCTTTAGTACTCGAGGCGGGACTTGAACCCGCACGCCCCAAAGAGCACAGGATTTTAAGTCCGGCGTGTCTACCAATTCCACCACTCGAGCGTTTGTTCTAAAAAAGAACGGTAGATATTGAGCGGGAGACGGGATTCGAACCCGCGACCCCAACCTTGGCAAGGTTGTGCTCTACCAACTGAGCTACTCTCGCTTATTTTAATGCTACTACATTCGTTTATGTAGCGGGCGACAAATTTATAAATATTTTATTGGTTTTTTCAAGAGAATGACATAATATTTCACATAAGTTGGCAATCATATGGGCTTATAATTGATTATTTTTGTTTGACCTATGACACAATCAACTTCCAAACAAGTCAAGTACGACAAAGCTTATCTTCGGCTAGCCCAGACATGGGCTAAACTATCACAATGTGATAGAAAGCAAGTCGGGGCAATTATTGTAAAAGACGAGGTAATTATTTCAGATGGGTTCAATGGCACTCCTTCGGGTTTTGACAATTGTTGTGAAGACGATGAAGGCTTGACTCATTGGTACGTTTTGCATGCTGAGGCAAATGCAATCCTCAAGGTAGCCCGATCCACTAACAATTGTGATGGGGCGACACTTTATATTACCCATTCTCCCTGTCGAGATTGCAGTAAGCTTATTTTACAATCTGGAATAAAACGCGTAGTGTATAAAAACGCTTATAAGGACCCTTCTGGAATCAACTTTTTAGCCAGCTCAGGTGTTGAAATGGTTCATATAAAAAACATTGATGAATAACTCAAACAGAAAATCTTTTCTTCCAATAATTATTTCTATCTCTATCTGTTTTGGATTTTTTATATCATTTCTGACTTGGAACCCTTTTGCAACTAAAAGTAAGGCAAAAGAGCTTCAAAAACTTGAAGATGTACTGACCTTACTAAACGAAAAGTACGTTGACTCTGTGAACACTGAGAAAATATTCGACGAAACAATTGTGGAAATGCTCCATAAGCTTGATCCACACAGCAATTATATCCCTGCAGAAGAAATGAAAACATTTGCCGAATCTATCGATGGCAATTTTGGAGGAATTGGCGTGCGCTTTTTTAAGCTGAGAGATACCATCTGCGTGTCCAACATAATAGCTGGATCCCCTTCCGAAAAAATCGGACTCAAAGCAGGAGATCAAATTGTTGAAATCGAAAATAGTAACGCTGCAGGTGTTGGCATTAGCAACGATGAAATCATGAGAAAGCTGAAAGGACAAAAAGGGTCCTCTGTTAACATTACTGTGAATAGGTATGGAAAACTAATCCCGTTTAAGATAGAACGAGGGACAATCCCAATCTTATCTGTTGTTGCCGCGCATATGATGGATGAAAAAACTGGATATGTAAAAATCAATCAATTTTCAGTTCCTACCTCAAGAGAGTTTAGATTGGCGTGTACTGCACTGAAAAACCAAGGAATGAAGCAATTGATTCTTGACCTTAGATACAACGGGGGAGGCGTATTACAAGGAGCAATAGAAATTGCAGATGAATTTTTAAAAGACGGATTAAAAATTGTAAGTACAGAAGGGGAAAACGCGCCAAGCAAAACATATTATTCTAGTACTGGAGGAATCTTAGAAGAAACACCAGTTTCTGTCTTGATCAACTCTGCCTCTGCATCAGCTAGTGAAATTGTAGCTGGTGCCATACAAGACAATGACCGGGGGACAATCGTCGGCCGGCGATCTTTTGGTAAAGGACTGGTACAAGAAGACCAAATGCTAAGGGATGGCAGTACCGTTCGAATAACTATTGCACGGTATTATACTCCTTCGGGCAGGTGCATTCAAAGACCTTATTCTGGAGACTACAAAGCCTATTATGAAGACCTAAACAGGGATGAGGAGTCTATGTTTAAAATAGACTCTTCTGTTTTTGTTGATTCACTAAAATTTCAGACAATTGGCGGAAGAGCGGTTTACGGAGGAGGCGGTATAAGCCCTGATGTATTTGTCCCTTACGATACAACAGGGTCTACTGTTTACTTGAGTTCTTTAGAATGGAGCGGTGTATTCAATCAATTTGTTTTTGATTGGTGCAAAGAAAGCAAACAATTCGTTCAGCCGAGCTGGAAGTCTTTTGAAGAATATGATCAGCAATTTGAATCATTAAATTTACTCCCAAAGCTTATTGATTATGCAGCGCGTGAATTCAACATCCAAACCATTAATATAGACCGGAGCTCAAGACGTATACGCAGAAGGCTTAAATCAGAAATTGCAAGACAGTTCTGGAATGAAGACGGTTTCTATAAAATTTATAACAGATTCGATATGGATATAAAAGCGGGTATTCAGAGTTTAGGAGAATAACGGACTTCAACAGCAACTTCGTTTTTTCTGCCCAATACCTGCCATGGCGGGTTATACCCTAAATACTTCATGTTGCCTACAGGTGTTAATCTTTCTGACTTCAAGAACTGAAGCAACCTTTTCGAGTGCTTTTGGATTTTTTTATCGTTAGCGAAACCGGTAAACTCCAGTACTGCATATGTTTTTGGCTGGATTTGTATGAGCTCTACACTCTCTGAGTTTGGTTCAGGAAGGTTTTCAAAAGAATGCTCTTTTGGCATAACAAAGGACATTTTGGAAGACTCCCCCATTTCCATTATGACCGGAGATGTCATGGCTATTTTTTGGTTTTCTTTGTTTCCACCAAAAATATAATTAGCAATAGTTTTGAATCCCATCGAAGAAGTTTCTTCATAGACATTCGAGTTCATTTGAGTCTGAGCAAGTACCATTGCATCGTAATTCCGAATCTCGAAATTCTCAAAAGATTTGACAATTTCATAATTCGGGGACTCCACCCGAGATGTTCTATAAGCCATAAAAAGCTGGCTCATTAAAAGTAAGACGAAAGCAACAGAAAAGAAATAAGAATAGCGTGTCATGTTTTAAGGGTTTTTGCGTTTTTTTAAAAATTTAAGTTTGCGTGGTTTACTGACAGATTGGACGTAGGGATGGTAAGGATTATTCTTTACGAAATCCTGATGGTATTTTTCAGCTGGATAAAATTTTGTCATTTTTTCAATCGTTGTTGTAATTGTTACAAAAGTCTTTCGCTTCTCTAATTGATTTATATATTGAGATGCATCTGTTCGCTGTGTTTCATTGGCATAAAAGACAGCAGATCGGTATTGCGTTCCTTTATCAGGACCTTGCTGGTTTAGTGTGGTTGGGTCATGGGAATCAAAGAATATTTCCAGCAATTCCTTATATGTAACTTTATTTGGCCTAAAAGTTACTTTTACCGTTTCTGCATGTCCAGTTTGGCCAGAACAAATTTGAGCGTAAGTAGGATTCAATACCTGCCCTCCGCAATAACCTGATTGGGCATCGACCACACCTTCCACAGTTTCAAATATAGCCTCTACACACCAAAAACAACCTGATGCGAAATAGGCGACATTTTGCTGTGCCTTTAGCAAAAAAACGGACATAAAAGTGGCCGTAAGTATACATTTACTTATCACTTTTTTTAAACAAAAAAAACCAAAAAAGGTTTAATATTGCTTATCCATTTCTGTGCTTCTCAGCAGTAAATGCGAGAAAAATTACTAGGACGATAGATACTATTGTACCTATAGCTATCCAAATTGTAGCGTCGTGAAACATAGTTTTAGTTTGAGTTAATTCAAATATATGAAGAAACTACCTAAAAACCAAAGGATTAGGAAATATTATTTCACAATGCCGGAATATTTTCATTATGAAATGACAATAAAGTGTCTCATATTTTCACAACCTTAAACGATGCATGGCTGATTTTTATCAAGTAGATTCCCGATGGAAATACAGAAAGGTCGATACCCTGATCTTGGTATATGCCTTCATAAACAAGCTTGCCACTTAGAGCAGCATACAATTGAAATCCACCTTTATAATTGCGAATGAAAACTCTTGATTGGAATGGGTTTGGATAGCACTGAATCGATACATGACCTTGTGTTTCCTGTGAGTTCATAGTTGAACTCGAAAGAAATTCTTCAAAATCAAATGAAAACAGCTTTGGTGGTATCGTAATTACAGAACTGATTTGTTCTGACGAAACATATCCTTGTGCTGATGAAGCCCTTAAAGATATTCCCTCTGTTTGACCCAATGTAAGCATATTTCCTATTTCTATTCTTCTCTTGTTACCATTAAAAATATTTCCAGAGTTGTAATCCCAAAGTAACCAAATAAAGCTATTGTAGATTCCTACACCAAGGTCATAATAGCCAAGTAAAACAATTTTATTGTCAACAGGGTCAAATGCAGCGTCTGTGATTAACCCACCCACATCATAGCCTTCTGAGACATTCGCTGTATATAACCCCTCCCAATCGATTGGAATGGCATATTTTCGCACCTCTTGATTTTGCCAATTCTTGCTAAAAAGATATAATGAATCAGCTATAGACACAAAGGCTTCACAATCATAATTGTGGGCATTAGGTGGTCCGGAAAAGTCACCTTGGTCGCTATACTCAAAAAATAAGGTTTGTCCAGAAACGGTATCATTAAGATTGTTTAAAAGTTCAGATTTATTAATCTTTATAATGCTTAAGTCTTGGCGGCTTCCCGAATTATTGCCAAAATCTCCAATAAATAGATGTGACTCATTTTGGGTTAGCGCCTCCCAATCAACGTTGTTAACTCCTTCTACAAATACCTCTCGAAGTACATTTCCCAAGGTGTCAAGCTCATAAATCAGGGTGCCATTGCCTCCATCATTTATAGTCCATAAGGATTGGTTGAACAATGACAAACCCGAATTTTCAGCCAATGCCTCAGGGCTTAAATCAGCCACATTTTCTAATGTGAACGAGGTCGTTTCGTACAAACATGAACCGTCATTATCAATTGCCGATGGGTTGAAATTAATAGCCTGGGCATCTGTACATCCCGACTGACTATACAGGTAGTTTGCAATAAAAAGGCAACTTATTAAAGAAATAACTTTTTGCTCCAATCGTTTGATTCATTCGTTGATATAAGACCTAAATTAAGTAAATAGGAGACCACCTCTTCATGCTGGCGTTTTAAGTCTTCTGGACTGTTGCACCATTCGGTTTGACTCAGCCAATTTTTCACCTGGTATAAATCAATATTGTAACGCCAAGAAATAATCTCAGCGGTTCTAGCTGATTTTTTAACTTCAGCTGCTTTTTTTGCTACAACTGAACACATTTTGTTTAACGCATTAGGGTGATTCTGAATTACCTCGTCCCTCACCGCAATAACAAATGAAGACCAAGGTGTAACGATATCGCCGATTCGCCTGCATTTTTTCTGGCCTACATATGGGTTTGTCGTGTACTTCTCCCATAAAAAAGCATCGGCTTCATTGTTTTCTAGTGCCCATAATCCCCCATAAATGTCGCCCACAACATTGAAATTTAATTCTTGTTTCCATCCTTCTTTGTGCGCCAACAAATAAGCCATTAAATGAGAGCCAGATGCCTCTCTCGAAATTGCAAAAGTTTTCCCCTCTAATTGATCGATTTCTTTGAACACAGAATTATAAGGAACATGTATCCCCCAACATAATGGAGACGCAACGAATACACGCAATATTTTAGCTTCTAAACCTTGTAAAACAGCTCTTGTAATTCCTTCAGTAAGCACAACTGCCACATCGATTGACCCTGTTTTGAGGCCTTTAATCATTTGACCTGTACCTCCACTCATGTCCGACCAATGTAGCGAGACACCTTGTTCTCGAAATAGCCCTTCTTCAATTGCCAAACGCCATGGAAAATTAAAATGCTCAGGAACACCGCCAACTTTAAGCCCTACTCTATCCATTGGGCTGGAAGATTTGTTTTTCATAAAGTGTGTTGTACTTTCCTTCTTGTTTGATCAGCTGTTGATGCGTACCAGATTCTATAATCTTGCCTTTTTCCATAACGACAATTAGGTCAGCATTTTGAATTGTACTCATTCTATGTGCGATAACAATTGAGGTTCTTCCTTTTGTAATTTGCTCCGTAGCGCGCTGAATTAAAGCCTCTGATTCATTGTCTACACTTGAGGTCGCCTCGTCTAAAATTAAAACTTGAGGGTTGTATACGTAAGCTCGAATAAAAGACAAAAGCTGCCTTTGCCCAACAGACAAGACGCTTCCTCTTTCACCTATAGAATAATCATAGTTTCCTGGAAGTTGAGAGATAAAATCATGCGCACCAACAACCTTCGATGCCTGAATTACCTCAGCACGCGTAATCTTTTCATCACCAAGGGTAATGTTATTATGTATCGTGTCAGAAAATAAAAATATATCCTGCAAAACAACAGCAATGTTTTTTCTTAAATAAGACAATTGAATATCCTCAATTTTCACCTCTCCTATTCGAATTTCTCCACGTTCATGCTCATAGAACCGTCCTAAAATATTTATAATCGTAGATTTTCCGGCACCAGTCGAACCAACAATAGCTACGGTTGTCCCCTTTTCAATGTTTAAGTCAATATCTCTTAATACGTCTTGGCCCTCTTTATAGGCAAACGAAACCCCTTTAAATGATATATCGCTGTTAAAATTGACTTCGTCAAGAGACCCTCCGGATTGACGCTGCACGTCATGGTCTAAAATCTCAAATATTCGTTCGGCCCTGACAACACCTCGTTGCAACACATTAAACTTATCCGCCAATTGCCTAATTGGTCTGTATAGCTGATAAATCCATAAAGTAAATGCAATAATTTGACCGTACATGGCTTGGATCTCGATAGCCGACTTTCCGTCCACACGCAAAGCTCCCCAAACCAACAAAAAAGCAATTGACAAAGAACTAAGTATCTCGACAACGGGGAAAAAGATAGAGTTCGCCCATACTGCATTGATGTGAGCCTTTCGGTGGCCCTTATTAATTTCTACAAATTTTGAATACTCTTCTTTGTTCTTGTTGAATATCTGAACAATGGACATGCCAGTCAAATGCTCTTGAACAAACGTATTAAGTTTGGTTACCTGCAATCTTTCGAGCTGAAAACTGGAGCGCATAGCTTTTGCAAAAATTCGAGTTGCAATAATTAAAAGCGGGATAGGAATTAGTGTCATCAGAGACAACTGCCAATTTGTAATAAACATGAGAGAAAGTACCATGGTAAGAGAAATTAAGTCTCCAGATATCTCCATTATTCCTGAGGAGAAGACCTGTGTAATGGCCTCAAGATCTGAAACCACGCGGGTGACAAGCGCACCCACAGGCGTTTTGTCAAAATACTTCATCCGAAATGAAACAATATGTTTGAATAGGTTTTTTCGGATATCACGAATAACTGACTGAGCCAATAGATTAGAAAAATAACTAGATGCAAATTGAAGCATCCCCTCAACCAATAATAATCCTGCTATTCCAACAGACCAGGTTAGGAGAAGTTCAGCATTCTGGCTATTGACAATGTAACGGTCGACCATTGTTCCGATTAAATAAGGGCGAAATGGACTTAAAAAAGAAAGGAGTATAACGCAGAATGCTGCTAAACCAAAAAGGGGCTTATAAGGCTTCACAAACCTTATGAGTCTCGCGAACATTTTGAGATTTTTCCTTTTTTGATTCATGTTCAACAAATTTACTTTAAAACATTTGTTACCCACACTTTTGTTTAAAAAATTGAAGCGCGCCAAAGACCACAAAAATAGATAGTTGTAAATCAGCTGTTTTATTTGACGTATCTATTATTTTATGTACTTTTGCAACCTATTTTATAATAGAAAATCATGGGCGTTAAAATATTTACAGGACGAGCATCTGAGAAGCTTGCAAAAAACATAGCCAAACAGTACGGGCAAGAGCTCGGAAATGTTAAGGTAAATGTATTTAGCGATGGTGAATTTCAACCCTCATTGGAAGAAACCGTTCGAGGGCAAGATGTGTTTATTGTTCAGTCCACGATGCCTCCTACAGAAAACTTATTCGAGCTTTTACTTCTTGTGGACGCAGCACGTCGTGCTTCTGCACGAAAGATTATTGCCGTTATGCCCTATTTTGGCTTTGCAAGACAAGATAGAAAGGACCAGCCTAGAGTTGCGATCGGCGCAAAGCTTAAAGCAAATATGTTAATGGCAGCTGGAGTAGACCGGATAATGACCATGGATTTTCATGCAGATCAAATTCAAGGATTTTTTGAGGTCCCAGTGGACCACCTTTACGCTTCTACTCTGTTTTTAAAAGAAATTGAAAAGTTGCCTTCAGAAAACATTGTGATTGCTGCACCTGATGTTGGGGGAGCAAAAAGAGCAAATTCTTATTCTAAGAGATTGAATTGCGGCCTTGCCCTTTGTCACAAGCACAGAAAAAAACCCAACGAAATTGCAGAAATGACTGTAATTGGCGATGTGTCTGGTAAGGATGTACTTATTATCGATGACATGTGCGACACCGCAGGAACACTGACTAAAGCTGCAGATTTACTCATGGATAAAGGAGCTTTAAGCGTTCGTGCATTTTGTACACATGCTGTTCTTTCGGGGCCTGCATATGATAGAATCAATGCGTCCCAGCTTACAGAACTAATCGTAACTGACACCATTCCTTTGAGTGGAGAGAGTGAAAAAATCCGTGTAATTACGGTTGCAGATTTATTCTCTGATGTCATTAAAAAACTAATCAGCAATGAGTCTATTAGTTCACACTTTGTAATATCTTAAATAAATATAAAAATGAAAAAAGCACAATTGAGCGGTTCGCTTAGAGCGAACGTAGGGAAAAAAGACGCTGCTTCACTGAGAGGTGAAAACAGAGTCCCGTGTGTCCTTTATGGACAGGGTGATCAAACTCACTTTTCGGTTAAACGAGTAGAACTAGATAAAATTATCTTTTCACCTGAGGTGTACCAAGTGGAATTGGATATTGAAGGTAAAAAAGCAGTAGGTATTGTTAGAGAAGTTCAGCAACATCCTGTTAAAGACACCTTACAGCACGTAGACTTTTATGAGCTAAATGACAGTAAAAAAGTAAGAGTAGATCTTCCTGTAAGAACAAAAGGAGCTGCAAAAGGAGTACTCAATGGTGGTAAATTAAACATGGCATTTAGAACACTTTCTTGTTTTGGATTGCCTGGCGACCTTCCTGATGCGATTACTATAAACATTGCGCCTATCAGAATCGGTCAGTCTATCCGAGTTTCAGAGGTAAGCATCCCTGGAGTGACCATTTTAGATCCCGCCAATGCCGTTGTTCTTGGTGTCAAAATTTCACGTGGAGCTCTTGATGACGAAGAAGAGGAAGAGGAAGAAGTTGAAGGAGCAGAAGGAGCAGAAGGAGCAGAAGGAGAAGGAAAAGCAGAAGGAGAAGGAGCTAAAGAAGAAGCCGGAACAGAAAACAAGGAAAAAGGAGATAAATAAATCCTTCCTTTTAAAAAAATTAAAGCCGCCTCGTGCGGCTTTTTTTTGCTAAAAATTCACAAATGAAATCCTAAAAAGTACTTATTCAAGTGAAATCACTAACTTCGTTTCTTACCTAATTATGCATCCAAAATCGCTCATTATTATTCCTACCTACAACGAAAAAGAAAACGTTGAACAGATGATTGATGCAGTTTTAGATTTGAAGCTTGACTTTTGCCTGCTCTTCATAGATGACAATTCACCTGATGGAACAGCGCAACTAATTGAGTGCGCCATGCAAAAAAATCCTGAGCGTGTTTTTCTTGAAAAACGATCAGGAAAACTCGGCTTAGGAACAGCATATGTTCATGGGTTCAAGTGGGCAATTGAAAAAAAATATGACTATATTTTTGAAATGGATTGTGACTTTTCTCATAACCCTAGTGATTTAACAAGACTATACGATCAACTGCAAAAAGGATTTGACCTAGTCATTGGGTCAAGATACTGCAGAGGCGGTAAGGTAAAAAACTGGCCTATGAAAAGGATTCTAATGTCGTATTTTGCAAGTGTTTATGTTCGTATTATACTATTCATTTCCATTCGTGATACAACAGCAGGGTTTAAAGGATATAGATTGAATGTTCTTGAGAAAATAAATCTCGATGCCGTTACTTTTAAAGGGTATGCCTTTCAAATATGTATGAAATATGCAGTTATAAAGCATGGTTTTAAGACAAAAGAAATTCCCATTACATTCGTGGATCGCGTACTAGGAGATTCCAAAATGAGCACTGGAATATTTAAAGAGGCGTTTTTAGGTGTTTGGAAAATGAGACATATGAAATTATAATGGATTATATTTTAAAAAATGGCATTGTTGTCAATGAGGGAACAAAACAACAGAAAGATATTCTGATTAAGAGTGGTAAAATTCACAGTATTGGAAAGAATCTTTCAGCAGAACATGCAGAGGTTATTGATGTGACAGGGAGTTATATCCTTCCTGGTTGTATTGATGACCAAGTTCATTTCCGCGAGCCTGGCTTAACTCACAAAGCTTCAATCTTTACTGAATCGAGAGCGGCCGTTGCTGGAGGTATTACTTCTTATATGGAAATGCCAAATACAGTGCCAAATGCCACAACTCAAGAGCTTTTAGAAGACAAATATGTTATTGCCTCGAAAAACTCGATTGCAAATTATTCTTTCTTCATGGGCGCAACAAATGACAACCTTGATGAGGTTTTAAAAACCGATCCTAGGTCAGTTTGCGGCATTAAGGTTTTTATGGGTTCTTCAACTGGAAATATGCTCGTCGACAATAAAGAAACGCTTGAAGGTTTGTTTTCTAATGTAAGTATGCTGATTGCAACACACTGTGAGGATGAACAAACAATCCAGAAGAACTTACAAAAAGCGATAGAAGAATTTGGAGACGATATTCCGATTACCATGCACCCTGTTATAAGAAATGAGGA
>CAJWRM010000039.1 GCA_913046365.1 uncultured Flavobacteriales bacterium | reverse complement strand
GTGACTTCCACCCTGTCAAGGTGACACTCTAAACCAACTGAGTTAATAGCCCTTTATAATTATGAATCAGTATCAGGTTCAGATTGCGCTTCGGTCTCATTCTCATTGAGTTTATTTCCCACAAACGTGCCCGATATAATTTGATCCTGGAATGCCTTCATTCCGCCTGGAGAATGCGGCATTAAAATCGAGGAGTTTTTAGAATTTGCACCAATGTCTTTAATGGTATCAAAATATTGAGTCATCAATACAAATTGCATAATCTCTTCATGTGTGACTGTATCGAGTGACTTTTTGAAATCTTCAACGGATTCTTTGAAACCACGCACAATCTCCAATCTTTGCTGCGCAATTCCTTCACCAGAAAGTCGCTTCGACTCTGCTTCGGCTTCAGCCTGCTTTACAATCATGATTTTCTTTGCCTCACCATCTTCATGAGCCGCTTCGCGGTCTCTTTTGGCCGCATTAATTCGGTTCATGGCATCTTTTACCTTATGGTCTGGATCAATATCAGTAATCAACGCTTTGATAATCGCATAACCATATTCGGCCATACTCTGAGAGATATTATTTTGAACCGCTATGGCAATATCCTCTTTCTTTGCGAACACATCATCCAATTCAAGTTTAGGAACCTCAGCCCGAACATCATCAAAAACATAGGAAGCAATTTGATTCTTTGCATTGTCCAAAGAGTAGTAAGCCTCTTTTACAAACTCTCTTCTTACACGATACTGAACAGAAACTTGAAGGTTCACAAAAACGTTATCCAAGGTTTTCGTTTCAATTGTAACATCAAGCTGCTGCACTCGAAGATTAACGGTAGCAGTTCTATTGTCTACAAACGGAATGATAAGTGATAAACCAGATTTTCGAATCGATTGAAACTTACCAAATCTTTCAATAACCGCAGCAGATGCCTCTTTTACAACAATAAAGGTTTTCAGAAGTGTGAATATAATTAGGCCAAAAAGTATAAGAGAGAAATAGGGAAAAGACATGTAATATTAATTTATTGAATGGTTAATTTTTTTTCAAGCTCCTCAAGGTAATGTCTGAATTGCTTATCTGTTTCAGATAGATTGACAACAGTCCTGCAAGCATGTAGTACAGTAGCATGGTCTTTACCTCCACAGTGCGCACCAATATTTGCCAAAGAAGACTTCGTCATCTTTTTAGAGAAGTACATAGAAATCTGACGTGCCTGAACAACTTCACGTTTTCTTGTTTTTGATTTGAGCATTTCAATAGGAAGGTCAAAGTAATCACAAACTACTTTTTGGATGTATTCAATCGACACCTCACGTGCCGTACTTCTTACAAACTTATCTACCATCTTCTTAGCCAAATCTAGCGTTATCGCTTTCTTGGTCAATGAAGCTTGAGCCAATAGTGTATTCAAAGCTCCCTCAATTTCTCTTACATTGGTGTTAATTGAGTAAGCTAAATATTCAACAACTTCTTTGGGAAGTTCAATACCACTTCCATACATTTTCTTTTGAAGAATCGCTATTCTTGTTTCAAGATCTGGCGTACCTAAATCAGCTGAAAGTCCCCACTTGAATCTAGACAACAAACGTTGCTCCATTCCTTGCATTTCAACGGGTGCTTTGTCCGAAGTCAACACAATTTGTTTTCCATTTTGGTGGAGGTGATTAAAAATTGAAAAGAAAACATCTTGCGTTCTTTCTTTTCCTGCAAAAAATTGAACATCATCGATAATCAAGACATCAATCATCTGATAAAAGTGAACGAAATCATTCGTTGATTGGTTCTTGATAGCGTCAATGAATTGATGTGCAAACTTTTCAGATTGAACATACAGTACCGTCTTATTGGGAAAGTTTTCTTTTACCGAAATACCTATAGAATGTGCCAAGTGTGTTTTACCAAGACCAACTCCGCCATATATCAATAAAGGATTAAATGCTGTTCCTCCTGGTTTATTCGAAACGGCAAAGCCTGAAGCCCTTGCCAAACGGTTACATTCTCCTTCGACAAAATTTTCAAATGTAAATGCAGGAATTAGATTTGACTCAATGTTTAACTTTTTCAGACCTGGAATTACAAATGGGTTCCGAATCTGCTTTTCATTTCCGCTAATTGGAACATTTACAGGTGAGTTCTTCAATGAATTCGAGCTGTGTGCAGGAATTTTTACGGTGTAGGGATTTGAAGATTTATTATTATTCTCCATAACAATGCTGTATTCTAAACTACCATCAGCTCCTAATTGTTTTTTAACAACCTTGCGTAAAAGTGTAATGTAGTTTTCTTCTAACCATTCGTAAAAGAAATATGAAGGTACCTGAATCGTTAAAACATCCTTATCAAGTTTGACCGGAACAATCGGCTCAAACCAAGTTTTAAACGCTTGCAATGAAATGTTGTCTTTAATTACTTTGAGACAGGACTCCCATGCACCTTCGTGGTTTTTACTCATAGTTACAAATTAATAGTTTGGTTAACTTATGTGGATAAAAAATGTTCAATTTTCATATCCACTTTGCATAGTACAAATGTTCTCATAAAAAAGTTAAAAAAAAACCACTAGGGGTATTGACTTTTTAAAATGTTTTCTTAAGAGAAATTTTCTTTCTAGAAAAGTGATAGTTTAGCTATTGTAAAATAATAAATTTTTAGCTTTATTGAAAGTAAAATGGAAGGAAAATTAAAACACGTCACAGAAATACGCGTTAGATACGGCGAAACGGACCAAATGGGTTTTTGCTACTATGGCAACTATGCGCAGTTTTTGGAGGTTGCAAGGGTCGAGCTGCTTCGTAGTAAAGGTGTTTCTTACAAAGCTTTGGAAGCTCAAGGAATCTTACTTCCAGTTCGTACATTTTCGATCAAATACATTGCGCCTTCAAGGTATGATGATCTACTCAAAATAGAAACTGAGATCATCAAAATACAATCCTCTAGAATTGAATTTAGCTATGTAATTAGAGACCAAAATTCAACCTTAATTGCTACAGCAAATACAGAGCTCGTATTTGTTGATTCTCAGTCTATGAAACCAATAAAAGCTCCTTCAAAAATCAGCGATCTATACTGATAAAAAAAACATAAATGACCCATTCGAATCAACCCTTTGAGCTCATTATTCCTGAGGAAAAAAAAGTTCCTTTTGTACTTAGTATTCCACACTGTGGTATAAAATTTCCTGCTGAACTTAAAAACTTCTTTGAATCGCATCTTATAGAAGCACCTGACGATACAGATTGGTTCTTGGAGATCCTTTATGACTTTGCTCAAGAAATGGGAATTACCATCATCAAGGCTGTCTATTCTAGATGGGTAATTGATTTAAATAGAACTCCTGAAAACCAATCATTATATAATGACGGAAGGATCATTACTTCCCTATGCCCTACCACGACCTTTTTTGGAGAAAAGCTATATAAAAATGAAGCTCAGCAGCCGAATAAGGAAGAAGTTGAAAGAAGGTTAAAAAAGTATTATTGGCCCTACCACAATAAAATAGATGAACTACTGCAATCGTGTAAAGCAGAATTTGGAGAGGTTTTGTTTTGGGATGCCCATTCCATTAGGAGAAATGTCAAAACAATTCAAAAAGAAGATTTTCCAGATTTAATTTTAGGGAACGACGATTTAAAAACTGCTGGAAGTACTTTTATTGACAAGACACTTCAATCCTTAGGTTCAGATGTATTTGAGCTCAGACATAACACTCCTTTTAAAGGTGGATACATTACCCGCTCTAAAGGAAATCCAACCGAAAACATTCATGCGCTTCAGCTTGAGATGTGCAAAGATCTCTACATGTCAAATAACGAAACAAGCTATAACCCTCAAAAAGCTGAACACGTAAAAAAACTTTTGAAAAGTACTTTTGAACAATTAATCTCTCATATGAATGCCTAAATTTTCTTTTAAAGGATTGTTACAAGCCGATAGATGGCATGAAAACATAACATTGACGACGGATGACGAAGGAATCATAACTGATATTTCATCGAATACGGAAAGCTCAAATTGCAAGGATTATGCACTGCCAGGTTTTCAAAATGCACATTCGCATGCCTTTCAATATGCTATGGCTGGATTGGCAGAGCTTCATGCGCCAAATCAAAAAAAGAATGATTTCTGGAGCTGGAGAAAGTCTATGTATGCCTTGGCTTTATCTATGAGCCCAGAACAAATGGAATCCATCGCCGCAATGCTTTATCAAGAAATGTTAAGACACGGCTATACACATGTAGCTGAATTTCATTACATCCATCACGATCAAAATGGAAAACCATATAGCAATAAAGCAGAGCTAAGTGAGCGCATTGCCAGTGCTGCTGAAAAAGCTGGAATCAACTTGACGCTTATTCCAATTTATTACGAACAGGGTGGATTTGGAATTCCTGCACAAGCAGACCAAAGAAGATTCCTTTCAAAATCACTCGATGACTATGTAGATCTTTACGAGAAAGTAAAACATGCAACCAGTAAATACCCAAATTGCTCAACTGGAATTGGTATCCATTCTATGCGAGGTGTTGACTTGGACAACATCATTGGACTAGCTGAATTTAGACAAAATAAAATTCCATTTCATATACATATTGCAGAGCAGCTCAAGGAAATCGAAGCATGTAAATCTTTTACGGGGCTAAGGCCTACTGAATGGATCTTGCAAAATATTGAATTAAATGAGGATTTTCATTTGGTACATGCCACACATCTTAACAATTCAGAGGTTTTAGAATTGGCAAAATCAAAAGCCAATGTAGTACTCTGCCCATCAACCGAGGGGAATTTAGGAGATGGTTTGTTTCCACTTGATTCATTTCTAGCTCAAGAGGGAAATTGGTCAATTGGAACTGATAGCCATGTTGGACTTAACCCTTTCGAAGAATTGCGCCTTCTAGATTATGGACAGCGCTTAATCTCCCATAGCCGTAATACTTTCGGAAACGAACATAGCGGGGACAATGGAGCAATCGCGATTCAATCTGCTTTTATTAACGGAAGCCGCTCTATGGGAAATGAAATCAATGATTATTTTCAGATAGGAAAGCCATTGAATGCACTCGTAATGTCCGATGATCACCCATTGGTGAATATGACAGGTATACAAAACTTGACAAATACATTTGTCTATGCCTCTGATCCAACAATGAATAAGGGAACAATAGTAAATGGCAGCTGGAAAATAATAGACAATAAAGCCGAGAATAATACTATTCAAGAAGAATTTTTAAAAACAATGAAAGCACTGTCAAATAGGTTCTAAATTTTTAGGGACTAGTATTTTTAAATTTGACTTTTCTTTCGTATCTTATAGTAATGCTTAATAACCTAAAACTTGTTCGGGATTTCTTTCCATTTGTGTTGCTAAAATTTCACATTAAATATAATTTTTTTGGTTTACTATATTGGGTACTGCTTTTCAGCATACTTTTCGGATTACTTGGTTCAAATTTTGGGGTTCCTTATCTTTTTTATTCACCAGACTACCTTGGTGAAGTTGGTTTATGGTCTTTTGCCCTGCTAGGTTTCTCTGTAGGAGGTTTTTGTATGGCATTCAATGTATACAGCTACATTAAGCTTGGTCCTCGGTTTCCATTTTTAGTCGTTGTCTCTACCCCATTTTTTCGTTTTTGTATTAATAATTTCTTGATCCCATTCAGCTACATCATCATTTATTTAGTAAAAATGTCTCAATTTCAGCTGAATGAAGAGCTAGCAAGTACCAGCGATGTGCTCATTTACAATTTATCCTTTTTTATCGGCTTCTTTCTTTTTATTTTTTTAAGCATACTTTATTTTTTTCCACTCAGAACCAACAAGTATACAGACGACTCTATCACCGAATCAAATCCTGTTTCAACCATTACAAGCAAAGGAATTGGGCAAAAATGGTACAATTACTTTCGTGAAAAAAGAACCCGCCCCATATATTATATAGGCCGAGGTTTTAAACTCTATAAAAGTAGAAGCGTGGCACACTTGGAAAAAGGTGTCGTTGAAGGCGTTTTTTCTAAAACGAGAATCAATGCATTTATTTTTGAAGTATTGACTATTACTGCATTCATTAGCCTAAGCTTTTTTAGAAACTATTCTCTTTTTGAGGTACCTGCAGCAATGAGTATTTTAATGCTACTAACCATATTATCAATGGTAATTGGTGCATTAAATTCATGGTTTCACAGGTGGACCTATCCACTTATTTTCTTCATTGTGATTATAATGTCATTACTCTCCTCAAGAGCTGACCTTTTTCGTTACACAAGCTATGCTTTAGGTCTTGACTACAGTAAGAAAAGTATCATCAGCTATAGCCCCGAAAACATAGGAAAAAACCATAAGCTAGAGCTTACGGACAGTACTTCCAAAAACAATATTATTGAAATTCTTGAGAATTGGAAAAAATCAACCGGTGAAGAAAAACCCAAGCTCGTTATCGTAAATACCTCCGGTGGCGGTTTACGGAGTGCGTTATGGACGTTTACAGTGCTTTCAAATGCAGACGAAATGCTCAATTCAAAGTTGAGCAAACATCTTCAGATGATTACCGGTGCTTCTGGGGGTATGATTGGAGCTGCATATTTTCGTGAAATCAATCTTCGAAAAAAACTAAAAACACTTCGTGGAAATAATTCATTGTTTAAATCGCTGCTGAGTAAAGACCTTTTGAATAGATTATCTTTCTCAGCGTCAACAAGTGACCTTTTCATGCGGTACAAGGAGCTCACCTACAATGGGAAACAATATACCCAAGAGCGTGGAAGTGAATTTGAAAAAGAGCTTCACCAGAACCTTTCAAACTACCTAGAGCATCCGCTTGGATATTACGAAAAACATGAGCAAACGAGTACCATTCCACTAATGATTTTTAGTCCAACCATTGTCAACGATGGAAGAAGGATGTTGATTTCTTCACAAAACTTAAGTTTCATGATTGGAAACAATCGAAATACGAGCTATGAGAATATTGATTTCCAATCCTTTTTCAAAAATAATAACCCGAATGAAATTAGATTTTCATCTGTTTTAAGAGCGAATGCTACATTTCCTATGATCATGCCAATGATGGCGATGCCCACAAAACCAGAAATACAGCTGATGGATGCCGGAATCAGAGACAACTATGGCGGAAAGGTTTCTGTAGATTACCTTTTTGCACTTAACAAATGGGTACTTGAAAACACTTCAGGGGTGATTATCCTGGAAATTAGAGACACCAAAAGAATTATGAGCAATGAAAAATACAAAGAGGTTTCTTTAATCGATAAACTTTTTCTGCCTTTCGGAAATCTACTTACCAATTTTACACGAACACAGGATTTAGATCAAGAACAGCTCATCAAGCTTTGTAAAAGTAGCTTTGACTTTCCCGTAGATAAAATCACATTTAATTTGAGAGAAGATTACAATGAAAGGATTTCTTTATCATGGCATTTGACCAAAAGAGAAAAACAAAAAATTGAGGCAGCATTTTCAAGCCCTGAGAATCAAATTGCCTTAAAAAAACTAGACATACTAACGGGAGATGAATAAAAAAAGGGGACCGAAGTCCCCTTGATTTTATTAACCTGTAGCAAAGTTAATCTAAATACAATATCGTTTAACGGAATTAAATCAAAATGGTTTCACACTGCAATTAACATTTTAGCATTGATAAACTATTTCTTGCCTTGATGAACGATTGACCTCCTTCGATATATTTGTTACATGAGTAAGGCTAAACCTTCCATTTCAGCACTTGTTAAACTAATCGATGATCCAGATGAGAATGTATTCCTCCATGTGCGAGATGAAATCATAAAATGTGGAAGTACAGCTATTCCATACCTCGAAAAATCATGGGAAGAAGACTATTACGGATTGGTTTTTCAAAGTAGAATTGAAAACATTATTCATGACATCCAATTTGAAGAGGTCAAAACGAATTTAGAAAAATGGAACGATTGTCCTGAAAAGGACCTTCTGGAAGGAGCAATCATTGTTGCAAAGTATCAGTATCCTGGTTTAGATGAAGATTCAATAAGAAGTTTCATTCAAACGATAAGACAAGATATTTGGTTAGAGCTCAATGATCACTTGACAGCCTATGAGCAAGTGAAAATTTTCAATCGAATCTTCTTCAAGGCGCACAAATTTCACGGCGACAGTAAAAACTACCACTCACCGGTGAATTCTTATATCAATACTGTTTTAGAAAGTAAGAAAGGAAATCCATTGAGTATATGTCTATTGTATAGTATCATCGCACAATCATTGGAGCTACCCATTTATGGGGTAAACCTTCCGAATCACTTTGTATTGGCATATATAGATACACGAGGGTCCGGTGCAATGATCAATGAAGAAAACGAATTCGGTGTTTTATGCTATATCAATGCATTTTCGAATGGGGTAATTTTCAACACTAACGAAATCAAACAATTTCTTGATGAACTTAAGCTTCCTCACCACAGAGAATACTTTGAGCCATGCTCTAATTCAGCAATTATCAAAAGAATGCTAAACAATCTAATATCGTCCTTTCAACGGGTAGGAAACTCCGAGAAAGTAGAGGAATTAACACTTCTAAGAAACATCATTCAAGGCAATTAAATCTGAAGGGATAGGTTTCGTATATTTGAGGTATGAAGTACAAACATACTGTAGAAGAACGATTTATTAGATACGCGAAAATAGACACCACAGCGGATCCAAATTCAACGACTTTCCCATCCTCCAAGATACAAAAAGACCTAGGTCGTTTATTGGTTGATGAGCTCAAAGTAATGGGTGCTACGGATGTAGAAATGGACGAATGGGGGTATGTTTTTGCTACAATTCCTTCGAACTCCGAAAAATCAAATGTACCAACCATATGCTTTTGTTCTCATATGGATACTGCACCAGATTGCAGCGGAACAAATGTAAAACCGATCTTGCACAGAGATTACCAGGGTGAACCTATCGTACTTCCTGATGATCCAACGCAAATTGTTACCGAGGAAAAGCATACCTATCTTAAGGGTAAGCATGGTGACGATATCATAACAGCAAGTGGAGAAACGCTTTTAGGAGCAGATGATAAAGCAGGTATAGCGATTATCATGGATTTTGCGAAATACATGATAGAGCATCCAGAATTAAAACATGGTGACATCCGTATCTTATTTACACCTGATGAAGAAATTGGCAAAGGAGTCGACCACCTTGACATGGAAAAGCTTAACGCAGACTTCGGTTACACATTAGATGGAGGCCCAGAGGGTTCAATTGAAGATGAGTCCTTTTCAGCAGATGGACTAAAGGTGACCATAGATGGATTGAGTGCGCATCCAGGTTATGCAAAAGGTAAAATGGTGAATGCAATTAAAATGGCGGCATTACTTGTGGATTCATTACCAAAAGACACCTTAACGCCAGAAACTACGTCACACCGTGAGGGTTTCATTCACCCTTATGCCATAGAAGGTGCGCTTGAAAAAGCATCCGTCGAATTTATCATTCGTGATCACCAAACATCAAAACTAGCTGAATACGAAACTTTGATTTCGGAAACCATGAAATCAATCGCAGAAAATCACCCGGGAATTGAATACAATATTGAAATCTTCGAGCAATATAGAAACATGAAGGAAATTCTTAATGAATATCCTCAAGTATGCGAATATGCGGGTCAAGCAATGGAGAAAGTAGGTGTCAAGCCTGTATTTGACCTCATCAGAGGCGGGACTGACGGATCTAGAATGTCATTCATGGGTATGCCTTGTCCAAATATTTTTACAGGCGAAATGGCCATACATTCAAGACAAGAATATGTCGTTGTTCAAGACATGGAAAAATCAGTTCGCACCCTAATTGAACTCATTCAAATTTGGGAGAATAAGCATGAATGAAAAGCTAATTCTTAAAGAAATTGAAAACAAATCTTTTCAAAATATTTATTTCCTCCATGGTGAGGAGGCTTATTTTATTGACCTCATCACAAATGCGCTTATAAAAAATGTGCTTCAAGACCATGAAAAAGAATTCAACCAGAGTATTCTTTATGGCAAGAGCACAGACGTGAATATGCTCATTAACGAACTAAAATCATTCCCGATGGGGAGTGAAAAAAGATTGGTCGTTTTAAAAGAAGCACAAGAATTTAAAAAATTAGAATTACTCTGCCCTTATTTTGAAAACCCCAATCCATCGACAATATTTGTGATTTGTCACAAATACAAAAAGTATGACTCCCGAAAAAAATCTCTGAAGCTTATTGTGAAACAAGGTGCAATTTTCCTTTCTGAAAAAATTAAAGAATACCAACTGAACGAATGGATTCAGCGCTACGTAACTGGAAGAGGATTTAGTTTAAATTCTAAAGCGACCATGCTACTCAACGAATTCTTAGGGAACGATCTAGGACGCATTGTCAATGAAGTTGAAAAACTCAGTATCATTTATCCAAAAGGAACAGCGCTCGATGAAAAACATATTGAGGAAAATATTGGAATTTCTAAGGACTACAATCTATTTGAATTAACCAATGCTGTTGCAGCGCAAGACATTCATAAAGCCTATAAGATCATTAACTATTTTGAAATGAATCCAAAAGCCGCACACATAACCACAGTTGTTTCTTCACTTTTTACATTTTTCTCAAACATCCTTAAAATTCACTTCTTAAAATTTACTGCCCGAGAGGCCATTGCAAAGGAACTCCGCGTTCATCCATTTGTTGCTGGAGAGCTCAGTAAAGCAAAAGCAAAATTTAGTCCGAAAAAAATCGCTTTTAATATGGAAGTGCTCCAAGAATATGATCTCAAATCAAAAGGTTATGGCAATACAAGTTCGAGCCATGCAGACCTTATGAAAGAAATGATTTTCAAATTATTGAACCCATGATTTTCTATGCGCCTGACTGCACGATGCAGTATTCCGAGTACACACTATCTGAGCTTGAATCAAAACATTGCATCAAAGTATTAAGAAAGGTGAATGGAGATAAAATTGAACTCGTTAACGGAATTGGCGGGCAATTTGAATGTAAGATCATTGATGACCATTATAAAAAGTGTAAGGTCAAGATTATGAAACGCACCCATCACGAACCTGCAAAGAGAGCGCTCCACATCGCCATGGCAATCCCGAAAAGTAGCGAACGATTGGAATGGTTTCTTGAAAAAGCAACAGAGCTAGGTCTTACAAGGTTATCTTTAATCAACTGTACAAATAGTGAACGGAAAACAATCAATCGAAAAAGACTAGAAAAAATAATAGTCTCTGCTTTAAAACAGTCTAAAAGGTTTTATTTAACTGAGATAGAAGAACCTATCCCTTTTATGAAATTTATTGAAAATGAACCTGATGGCTATATTGGTCATTGCTATGAAACAAATAAAACCCATGCGAGATCAATTTCAAAAGCTACTCCTATTCTTATTGGGCCAGAAGGAGATTTCACTATCAAGGAGGTTGAGGAAGCAAAAAGTTATGGGTACATTGAAATCGAGCTAAGTGAAAATAGATTACGGACGGAAACAGCCGCACTATGTGCCGTTTTTTATTTAACGAACGTGTAACGAAAAACTTCGAAGCTGTGCTTATGACGGTCGTCTATCGCCTGTTTGAAAACTAATTCTTTCTTCCATTCACTTTCATCAAATTCCGGGAAAAATGTATCTGCATCATAATCGCCATCAATATGTGTGATAAACATTTCGTCTACCACTCCTTCCTCTAGGGCCAGGGTATAAATTTGTCCTCCACCGATAATGAAAATTGTTTTTTCAGACTCATTTACATATGCGCCAAGCGCATCATCTAAAGCATAAAACACATCACAGTCGTCGGCCTTAAAATCGGAATTCCGAGTAAGAATAATATTCTTTCGATTTGGTAGAGGTCTATATTTCTCTGGTATTGAATCATAGTTCTTTCTTCCCATGACTACAATCTGATGGGCAGTCGTTTCTTTAAAAAACCGCATATCATTCGGCAAATGCCACATGAGGTCATTGTTTTTACCAATACCCCGATTCTTATCCATAGCAACGATCAAAGAAACCTTCATTATATGGCCACTGCAGCTTTAATGTGAGGATGCGGGTCGTAGTTCAACAATTCAAAGTCTTCAATTTTGAATTCAAAAAGATCTTTCACATCAGGATTTATTTTCATTGTAGGAAGCGGCCTAAAATCTCTTTCTAACTGAAGCTTTGCCTGTTCAAGATGATTGGAGTAAAGATGTGCATCTCCTAGTGTATGAACAAAATCTCCCAATTCTAAATCGCAAACTTGTGCAATCATCATGGTCAATAGCGCATAAGAAGCAATATTAAAAGGTACTCCTAAAAAGGTATCTGCACTCCGCTGATACAATTGGCAGCTCAATTTATTATTTGCCACATAAAACTGAAAAAAAGCATGACACGGAGGCAAGGCCATACCGGGTATTTCGGATACATTCCAGGCCGAGACAATAATTCTCCTCGAATCAGGAGTTTCTTTTATTTGCTTTAATATTTGTTTGATTTGATCAATACTCTCTCCATTTCCTGTCGGCCAGCTGCGCCATTGGGAGCCATAAACAGGGCCCAAATCTCCATTTTCATCAGCCCACTCATCCCAAATAGAAACCTTGTTGTCTTTTAAATAACCAATGTTGGTATCTCCTTTAAGAAACCACAACAATTCATGAATGATTGAACGCAAATGGAGCTTTTTAGTCGTCACGCAGGGAAATCCCTCATTTAAATCATAACGCATTTGATAGCCGAAAACAGAAATTGTACCGGTTCCAGTTCTATCCTCTTTTGTTGTTCCATTATCTAAAATGTGCTGGAGCAAATCGTGGTATTGTCTCATGTATCAAAAATAGAACTTTTTAGCACAGAATTTTTAGGTTAGGACAAGGATTTTTTAACAAGTTAATAACTATTAAAAGACGCAGAATTGTATTAATTTTAATTCTATGAAAATGGTTCTACTTGGCTTCATTCTTATCTGCTCATTTGGCTTAACTGCACAAATTAAAAAGAAGGATCTTGGTCGTTACACAGGCACAATAGAATCCTATAAGATCAATATTGGACAGGAACTACTGACAGTTGAAGACTGCCCTATTGAAATTACCTTAAATAAAGATAACCTAGTGCTAAAGATTGGATCGAAGAAATATACGGTAGCATATCGAATAAAAAAGCTCGAGAGAAGAAGCTACATAATCACTATCGGCATGCCCTACTCTGACCTTGAAGAATCTTTCAGCTTGAATGGAAAAAATAAAGAAATGCTGCGAAAAGGACTTTTTCCTCAGCCAGATTGTACCTTAAAAAAGGTGTTATAAAGGAAGCTTCAAAGTGAAGCTAGTACCCTCTCCGATTGTGCTTTTAACGGAAATCTTACCCTTGTGACCCTCAATAATAAGCTTCACATAGTATAAACCAAGTCCAAAACCCTTGACGTTATGAACATTTCCCGTTGGGACTCTGTAAAATTTATCAAAAATTGCTTTTTGATGTTCTTTGCTAATACCAATTCCCTGATCTGAGAATTCAATAATAAGGTATGGAGCGGAAACCTTTGTTGAAATTGAAATTTGAACATCTTCCTTGCTATACTTCACGGCATTGTCCATAAGATTATACAAGACATTGGTGAGGTGAACGGGATCTACCAAAAGTATATGAGAGCTCTCGCTAAGATTTAATTTTAGCTGACTGGTTTTTGCAGATTGAAATGCTTCAAAATTTTCCTTTAGCTGGACCAATAGTTCTTGCAAATCAAATGCTTCTTTATTAAGTACAAGTTCATTCTTATCAAGCTTAGCGACATTAAGAACCCGCTCAACTTGCTGCTCTAATCGCTTATTTTCCTCGTAAATGATTCCCGCATATTTATTGACCTTTTCCGGAGAAGTTCCAGAATCTTGCAGCAACATCTCAGAAGATAAGCTAATCGTTGAAATAGGTGTTTTTAGCTCGTGGGTCATGTTATTGATGAAGTCATTCTTTACCTCTGATAGTTTTCTCTGTCGAAAAATAATCACAAGAGAATACATAAAAAAGAAGGCAACCAATAAGACAATTATGCCGATATAAATCCACGGCGAAATGAACTTAACAGGTACAATTGGTTCCGCTCTTATATTTGGAAAGAAAACGGTAAAATAATGCCCGTCATTTTTAATGGTCACGTTTTCAGAAGTGATGCCCTCTTGATTTTTTGAAGAGGGTTCATATAATGATTCCTTTGAAAACTTAATTAAATTCCCATAAACAATAGAATCCGTAAAACAATCATAAATTCCATAGACAAAATCCTGATCGATGTTCTGAGCATAAAAGGACTTTTTTAAGAGTGTCTCAAGATAATAAGGTTGAAGTTCTTCATTTATGTCAACCATAAATCGATTAGAACGAATTTGCTTAACAGCACCATATAACTCAGAGCTGTCGGCAAGATTCGTGTTAATTTGCTCCAATACATTTCTTAATGCGACATGACTCTGTTCTGAAAATTCCTTGATATTTAGGCTATCCTCTTTCTCCTGAATTGCGATATTGATGTCCTGAAGTTCCATGGTCTTGCGGACCCAAACCAATTGTACAATAAGTATACTGGCAATCGATAGAACACCAAATAGAATTAATGTATTAAGAGAATAGCGACCCATAGGTATTTGTCTAAGACGCTAAAGATATGAAATTCACAATTTTAAAATCCTTGAATACCGTTTACGGTTGTATACTTCAGAATATTCTTTTTGTCGGGATGAATGCGGGCAAAAGCAGATTGCACAGCTAAAGTTCCCTCATGGAATCCGCACAATATTAGCTTGAGCTTATTTGTGTAGATGTTCACATCACCTATGGCATATATACCAGGAATATTTGTGGAATAATCTGTCGTGTCTACCTTAATGGCATTTTTTTCAATTTCTAATCCCCAATCAGCAATCGGTCCGAGAGATGGTTTTAAACCAAATAGGGGTATAAAATGGTCTGTCGGCTCCTCAAAGCTTCCTTCTTTTTGATGTTTTATGGTCACACTTTCTAGTTTTGACCCACCATTCAATCCAATAACCTCGGCTTCCGTAACGAGTTTTATTTGTTTTTGATCTGCTAAATCAATGACCCGTTGCACCGAATCAAGATGTCCTCTAAAAGAGCTGCTTCTATGTACCAATACAACCTCTTTAGCAATTTTCTTTTCAGCTAAAAAAATAGACCAATCAAGGGCGGAATCTCCTCCTCCGGCAATCACACATTTTTTACCCCTGTAAAATTCTGGGTCTTTTATGATATACTCAACGCCCTTATCTTCAAAATCATTGATATTAGAAATAGGTGGTTTTCTTGGCTGAAATACACCGAGACCTCCTGCAATCATGACTACTGGTGCAGCATGTTCAACCCCACTCTTCGTCGTCACAACAAAAAAATCATCTTCCTGCTTATCGATGGAAACAGCAGCGTCACCTAAAGTAAAGCCAGGTTTAAAGGGCTCAGCTTGGACCATTAGGTTATCTACAAGATCCCCCGCAAGTACAGATGGAAAACCTGGAATATCATAAATAGGTTTCTTCGGATAGATTTCAGCACACTGACCTCCTGGAATAGGAAGCGAATCAATCAAATGACATTTTAGCTTTAAAAGACCCGCTTCAAAAATTGTAAATAAACCAACGGGGCCTGCTCCGATTATGATAATATCTGTTTTAATCATCTCTTCATTTAAAAGTT
>CAJWRM010000038.1 GCA_913046365.1 uncultured Flavobacteriales bacterium | reverse complement strand
AAACGATAGTATTCAAGATACTTGTAGCGTTCTTGATTTGTTGCTGTCGTGTAATCTACATCTGTAAATAAGGAATAAGGTAATGTTGCTTTTGCTAGAAATCTAAAATTAGAACCGCTCTGCGGATAAATAGGTGCGCTTACGGAGCTTCTTTGTAGTGTATATTGGAAGGCGATGTCATTTGCAAAGCCCTCAGTGAACAATGGAAACCTAAAGTCATTTACTACATCATAATACTGGTAGCTAAGCTCATATCGAGCAGTAAAATAATCATCCGGCCATTTCTTTCTTCGCCCAAGTCCTATTCCTACACCAGTGATTGAAAGACCATTGTAATCAGGATTTGTACGCAACAATCCATTTGAACTTAAAGAGGTGTTGTTTACCCAAAATGACAAGGAGTTTGGCTTCTTACCTCCAAGCCAGGGCTCTGTGAATGAAAAATTATATCCTTGATAAAACCTACCATTCGATTGTGCTCGGATCGACAAACGCTGACCGTCTCCACCTGGTAACGGAGTCCACGCTGATTTTTTGAAAAAGTTTTTTGTAGAGAAGTTATTAAACGTTAAGCCAAGAGTTCCTATAATTCGACCTGAAGAGGTTGGTCCAGCTCCCCCATAACCTCCGGAAAGCTCGATTTGGTCCGATGACTTTTCCTCAACTACATATTCAATATCGACCGTTCCGTTCGCTGGGTTTGGAAGCGGATTTACCTGAAATGCTTGCTCATTAAAAAAGCCAAGTTGTGATAACTCTCTTTGGGTACGCATGATATCTGCTTTATTAAATAGGTCGCCGGGCTTTGTTCTAATTTCACGAAGGATTACATAATCATTTGTTTTGTTATTCCCTTTTATTGTAACAGTACCAATTCGCGCTTCTTTACCCTCTAGCATTCGAATCTGATAATTAATATGACGATCCGTAACATTTGTCTCTACCGGAATGATTTGAAAAAACAGATACCCACGGTCCATATATAGCGATGAAATATCTCGGCCGTCACCATTACCAAAAATTCTTTGTTCGAGCAGTGACTTGTTATATAGATCCCCTTTTTTAATACCTAAAATAGTGTCAAGATAAGATGAACGGTACTTCGTATTTCCAGTCCATTCAATATCACCGAAGTAATACTTCCCTCCTTCATTCACCGTTAGCTCGATAACAAGATTTTTTTCATCGATTTGATAAACAGTATCAGATGTAATCTCTGCATCTCTAAGCCCCACACCGTTGAACTTATCAATCATTGCCAACTTATCTGTTTCATAAGTTGATTCCGTAAATTTAGAACGCTTGAAGATTCTTAAGATTGATTTCTTTTTTGTATCCTTCATCGCCCATTTAAGTTTCCATAGTGGAACCTGAGTCACTCCATTAATCTTAATTTCTTTAATACCTACCTTGGCTCCTTTCTCAATATTAATTGAAAAGAGCTCAGAATTGTTAATTACGGTATCTTTGATTCTATCAATATCGACCTTTACATTGTAAAATGCCTTGTCTCGAAAGTAACCACGTATTTGATTTTTTGTCTGAAAAACTAAGTTTTCAGTAATTGTCTTTCCTGAAAACAATAAAATCTCTTCACGGATTTTATCTGCCTCTCTCTTAGAAACCCCTTTAAACTTAAAACGGGAAAGTTTGGGCCTTGGACGAAGGTCAATAATTAAATAAACCACCCCAGCTATTTCTTTTTCTGCATATATAGAAATATTAGAAAACAATCCTTCTGCCCAAAGATTCTTGATTGCCGTACTTATTTGCTGACTCGGAAGGGTGATGGATTGGCCTTGTCTTAGTCCTGCAATAAGCCGAATGGCCTGATGGTCGTAATTATCCGCACCATAGATTCGTATTGGGCCAAGCTCATATTCTTTGGGAGATAGGTAGTTAAAATCCAATTCAGATAGGGATGTCGATCCGACCTGAGCTTGAGCCTGAAGCGTGAGAAAAAAGATGGAAACTAAAAAGATTATCCTTCTCATTACTCGCTCTTTATTTGTTCTGATACCAAACCAAACCGTCGTTCTCGATTCTGATAATCGTATATCGCTTCATACAGTTCCTTCTTCCCAAATTCTGGCCAAAACATATCTAAAAAGTAAAATTCTGTATAGGCTATTTGCCAAAGAAGAAAATTGCTTACACGATGCTCACCGCTTGTGCGAATCAAAAGCTCCGGATCAGGAATACCTTTTGTAGTAAGTTCGTTGGAGATTAGTTCGTGGTCTATTTTTTCTTCTGTAATAATGCCATGCTTTACCTGTGAAGATATGCTTTTAACCATCTGCTCAATTTCCCATTTAGAGCTATAGTTCAAGGCTAAAACCAAAGTGATACTTGTATTGGTTTTTGTCTGTTCGATTGCCTCCGAAAGACTTTTTTGACAATGTTCTGGTAAACCAATGATGTTTCCTATGGCTTGAAGACGAACTCCATTCTCATTCAATTCATCTAATTCATTCGCCAAAGACATAACTAAAAGGTTCATGAGACCTTCTACTTCTTCTTTGGGTCGATTCCAATTCTCTGTGGAAAATGCGTAAAGTGTTAGGTATTTTACTTTTAGGTCTGCGGCAGTTTTAAGCGTTTCCCTAACGGCATCAACCCCTTTTGAATGCCCATATAATCTATCCTCACCTTGAGTTTTTGCCCAACGTCCGTTACCGTCCATTATGATAGCAATATGCTCAGGAATTGCCTTAAGGTCTATATGGTTTAAGTCGCTCATTATTAGAAGTAACGAAGATAAGTAAACATTCTTGTATGGGCATTATAGCTTATTGTGCTTAACAAGTCTTAACAAGGGGCCCGAAAAAATGATTCGTGCTTGTTACTCAGCCAATACAATAAGCTTGTTCTGGTTTAATTCTGCAACGCCACCGTTAATAGCAACGCTAATTTTCTCTGAAGAATCAACAACAATCATATCATTTTTCTGCTCCTCTAGCAGAGGTGCCTCTAGCTCAACAATTAGGTTTCCTTTTTTCAATGCTGAGATTACAGGCGCGTGATTATTCAAAACCTGAAAAATTCCATCTAAGCCAGGAAGAGAAACTGATTTCGCTTCACCGCTAAAAACATTAGATTCTGGAGTAATGATTTCTAACTTCATTATACTAAGCTTCAGCAAGCATTTTTTCTCCGGCGGCAACAACATCTTCAATTCCACCTTTTAAGTTAAAGGCAGCCTCAGGATATTGATCAAACTTACCGTCTAGAATATCATTAAATGCTTTGATTGTTTCTTGGATATCAACAAGAACTCCAGGAAGACCCGTAAACTGCTCAGCAACATGGAAAGGCTGAGACAAAAATCTCTGAACTCTTCTAGCTCTGTGAACGACCATTTTATCCTCCTCAGAAAGCTCGTCCATTCCAAGAATGGCGATAATGTCTTGTAATTCCTTGTAACGCTGAAGTGTTACTTTCACACGCTGTGCACATTCATAATGCTCATCTCCAACAATCTCAGGAGTAAGTATTCTAGAAGTTGAATCTAATGGATCCACTGCTGGATAAATACCAAGCTCAGCAATTTTTCTAGACAATACTGTAGTAGCATCAAGGTGGGCAAACGTATTCGCCGGTGCAGGGTCAGTAAGGTCATCCGCAGGGACATATACCGCCTGAACAGATGTAATAGAACCACTTTTTGTTGAAGTAATTCGCTCTTGCATTGCGCCCATCTCGGTTGCTAGTGTTGGCTGGTAACCAACAGCTGAAGGCATTCTTCCTAAAAGTGCAGAAACCTCAGATCCTGCTTGGGTAAATCTAAATATATTATCAACGAAGAATAGGATGTCTTTTCCTTGACCCTCTCCATCACCATCTCTAAAATACTCGGCAATTGTTAATCCTGAAAGTGCAACTCTCGCACGTGCTCCTGGAGGCTCATTCATTTGTCCGAAGACAAATGTTGCTTTTGATTCCTTCATCTCGTCAAGGTCAATTTTATTAAGGTCCCAACCTCCATTTTCCATGGACGTCAAAAAGTCTTCCCCGTATTTGATAATTCCCGATTCAAGCATTTCACGAAGAAGGTCATTTCCTTCACGTGTTCTCTCACCGACTCCGGCAAATACAGAAAGACCTCCGTGTCCTTTTGCAATATTATTGATAAGCTCTTGAATCAAAACTGTTTTTCCGACTCCGGCTCCACCGAAAAGACCAATTTTTCCACCTTTCGCATATGGCTCAATCAAGTCGATTACCTTTATTCCCGTAAAAAGTATCTCAGTTGACGTCGATAAATCTTCGAACTTAGGTGCTTCTCTGTGAATTGGCAATCCATCCGCATTGTCAACATCATTTATTCCGTCAATGGCCTCACCAACAACGTTGAATAAGCGGCCTTTAATTTTTTCTCCTGTTGGAACCTTGATTGGAAGACCTGTAGATGTAACCTCCATACCTCTTGTAAATCCATCCGTTGAATCCATTGATATGGCTCTTACAGAGTTTTCACCAACGTGTGCCTGAACTTCAAGCACTACTCTTGTTCCATCAGTTTTGAATACCTCGAGGGCATCATATATATTTGGTAACTCAAGACCTTTCTCAAAAGCAACGTCAACAACTGGGCCGATTACCTGAGATATTTTTCCTTTTAGACTAGACATTATATACCTGTTTGAATTTGGGTGCAAATATAATCCATTTATTCCAAATACAAATCACTTTTTTGGAATAAAAATTAGGGGGTTAAATATCATCAGAACGCCTCATAAGAAGTTTGACAGTTACATAGGAAAAGAAAAGACTTAAAATTGATACTGAACCAATAATGGTTAAGAAGTCTTTTAAAGAGAAACCTATTGGATATGGTTGTCCAGGGGCAATGTGAAGAAATCCAAATGAAAGCTGTGTAAAACATATTAGATAGCCAGCGGTGATCCCAATACAAATACCAAACAAACAAATCAATAGTCCTTGAAAAAAGAAAACGTTGAACAATGTCTTTTTGGTCAAGCCCATACTTCTAAAAGCCAGAAAATTATCTTTCTTTTCGATAAACAACATTGTTAGCGACGATACGAGGTTAAACGAAGCGAGCACAAAAACAAAAATTAAAATTAGGGTGAGGATTGCTTTTTCTGATTTACTGGTCTTAAAAATCAATGCGTTTTTCTCCTTGTATGTCTTTACCAAAAAATCCGGACCTAAAAAATTAGAAATCTCCTTTTTCAGTTTAATTAGGTCAGTCTTAGGAAGAGCAGAAAAATAAATATTTGTTAGCCTACCCGAAGTATCTTTAACAAGTTTTCTATATGCCTCAATGGGCCAAATCAGCGTCTCCTCATTGACCTCTTTGTTTCGGTAAAACAAAACGGAAGAAAGGTTTAATTTCTTCGTGTAAAAAGGATGCTTGGCACGCACACTAATATTTTGTTTGGGCAAGAACAGTTTAAAATTTCCATCTAGAGGCGCTTCCAACTTTTGAAGCAAAGAAATACCAATGATTCCCTCAGGGTTAATCTTGCTTCCAAGAGACGGGGGTGGACCTTTATAATTAGTATTGATAGAAATCACATCTAAGAAAGAGGAATCAATAGCAAACAATTTTGCATTGGTGCGTTTTACTCTAAATGTTTTATCAGAGGAAATAGGTCGATTATACTCCAATACAGCTAGGGCCTCTACACCTGAAGACATCGAGGATACACCCTTGATTTTCTTCAGTGCATCCCAATCTACATCTCGTTCATAAAAAGCTTTCCCCTTTGAAGAACGCACAACAATTGATGGATCAAACTCACTATAAATTTCATCAATTAACTGTTCCATGCCATTGAATGCAGAAAGAAGAACCACTAAAGCACAGGAAATACAGGCAATTCCTATTATAGATACGCGGGTAATTAAAGTAATGATATTCTTTTTCCGCTTCGAACGAAAATAGGTCTTTGCAATATAAAAGGCCGTTCTGATATTTATTTTTTTAGGAGTTCATCAATCTTTGAGGCGTAATCAAGAGAATCGTCTATATGAAATTTTAATGCTGGTATTTTACGCAAATTTTTTAGCTTTTTTCCGACCTCGCCTCTTATTCTACTTGCATTTGTCTCAATACTCTCAAAAACCTCTTGTTTATCCCGTCCTCCAAAAATGCTGAGGTAGCATCTAGCTAAAGATAGATCTGCAGTTACACGAACAACCGTCACAGTTACCATTGTTCCTAAACATATAGTAGCGTTTCGTTGTAAAAACACAGAAACTTCTGACTGGATTACCGATTCTATTTTACTTTGTCTTATTGATGCCATGTTACAAATTTAAGAATAGTATTTCATGATGTCCCGAAAAGTAAAAATGTATCTTTGTATCGTTGATGAAATCTTATCTCGAAATATTTAGATATACAATCAGGTATAGACTGCACACATTCCTTGTAGTGTTATGTAATATGTTCTTTGTGATTTTTAATCTGCTTTCTTTGGTTTTATTTATTCCAGTGCTACAGCTGATTTTCAAAAAACCCGAAAGCATAACGCTTGTTGCTGAGCCTGAATTTCAATGGGGCATTCCTGACACCTTCCTTTACGTTAAGGATTATTACAACTTTACCATGACCTCAATGGTGAGAAACAATCCGTTCGACGCGTTACTTTTCGTCTGTGTTTCTGTAATGCTTGCTTTTTTCTTTAAAAACTTATTTAGATACGGGGCGGTTTGGTTTCAGTCGGAACTCAGAATGGCTGTTGTTCGCGATGTCAGAAACAAGCTATTCAACAAGTCTATGAGCTTGCCATTGGCGTACCACACGAACGAACGAAAAGGAGACCTTATGGCTCGTATGGTTAGTGATGTAAACGAGATTGAAATTGCCGTTGTTTGCCTTCTTGAGTTACTTTTTAGAGAACCTTTTGCCGTACTAATAAATGTCGCCACCCTCATATATTTAAGTCCGAGTTTGTCATTGTTTTCTTTTCTATTAATGCCTATTTCTGCCTTTGTAATATCAAGGATTGGAAAAAGCCTCAAACGAACAGCTAAAAAAAGTCAAGAACAAACAAGTGTGATGTATTCATCAATGGATGAAGGTATAGAGGGGGTTAGAATTATAAAAGCATTTAATGCAGCAAGCTTTGTTGTAAGGCGATTTAAGAAAACCAATTTGAAGCATCAAAAGCTCGTCACTAGAACAGCAAGAAAGAAAAACCTTTCACCGCTTTTAAATGAAACGATTGGGGCAGGAGTTCTTTTAAGTCTTGTTTGGTTTGGAGGTAGAATAATTTTAGGTGGCACCGAAAACGCTCTTTCAGGAGAGATTTTTATGACCTTCATCATTGTGTTTTCGCAATTTCTAAGACCGATACAGAATATCTCTAAAAATATTTCGAATATGATCAAGTCACGGGCTTCTCAGGATCGAATCAATGAAATACTAAACCTCGATGAAGTTGTCGTTGATACTCCAAACGCTAAGGGAATTAGTAGCTTCGATAAAGAACTTGTTTTTAAAAATGTTAGCTTCCAATATGAGTCGGAGCTTGTTTTAGATGACATTTCGTTTGCGATTGAAAAGGGGCAAAACATTGCCATTGTTGGAGAGTCTGGAAGTGGAAAAACGACATTAATTAATTTAATCCTACGATTTTATAACGTTAGCTCCGGCAGCATAGATATAGATGGTCAAAAAACGAGTGATATACGTATCAACGATCTTAGATCAATGATGTCCTTAGTTTCTCAAGACCCAATTTTATTTAATTCTAGTGTAGCTGAGAATATTGCTTTTGGTGAATCAGAGCCAAGCAGGGAAAAAATTATTGAAGCTGCAAAAATTGCCAATGCACATACCTTTGTTGAAAAAATGCAAAACGGTTACGATAGCATCATCGGAGAGCGAGGGAGTTTATTATCTGGAGGGCAAAAGCAAAGATTAAGTATTGCAAGAGCGATGTATAACAATCCAGAAATTTTAATTCTAGACGAGGCCACGTCTGCATTAGACCTTGAATCAGAAAAGCTAGTTCAAGAAGCTTTAGAGCGAGTTATGGAGGAAAGAACCTGCATTGTAATTGCGCATAGATTAAGTACAATCCGAAAATCTGACCTTATATTAGTCCTAGATAAAGGGAAAATAATAGAACGCGGTAATCATAAGGAATTACTTGAACAAGAGGGGTTTTATAAGAAACTATATGACCTACAAATCAACTGATTTAAAATTTATTTAAACAAATCAGATTAGTTATGGTTATCTTTGCATATGCAAAGTCAATCTTCATTCTCACCACTGCAATTCGCCAAAAACAAAAACTCTATATTTTATAAGGTTTTAAGGCAGCGCGTCAATGAGTATTTCAAAAAAGAAAATATCTCGAGACATGCTAATGCAAGTATGGTTTTTAAAACTGTATGCATGATGGCGCTTTACCTTACGCCCTTTGTACTAATCGTTACATTGGACATTAGCTCATGGGCTGCTCTGGGGTTATGGACAGTTATGGGCATTGGCATGGCAGGTTGTGGCCTTTCGGTAATGCATGATGCAAACCACGGAGCGTATTCTAAAAACCCGGCTGTAAATAGCTTTATAAGCAAAATCTTAATCATTCTTGCGGGAAATCCAGCGAACTGGAGAATACAGCACAATGTACTGCACCATACCTACACCAACGTGTCAAACTATGACGAAGACATCGCTCCTCCTCCAGCAATTCTAAGATTTTCTCCTCATACAAAACGTTATAAGATTCACAAGTTTCAACATTTCTATGCTTACTTTTTTTACGGTTTAATGACGATTACTTGGTTCATTAACAAAGACTACGAACAAGCCGTAAGATACAATAAGATGGATCTTCTCAAAACACAAGGATTAACCTTTAAAAAGCATCTTCGAAATATTATCGTGAATAAACTAGTGTATGCGTCTATTTTCATTGCACTACCCTTTATATTTTGTCCTGCACCGTGGTATATAACTCTTGTAGGATACCTTCTAATGCAGTTTATTACTGGTTTTATATTGGGAATCATTTTTCAGCCCGCCCATGTTGTTCCTTCTTCTACGTATCCATTACCAACAGAATCAGGTGATGTAGATGCAGACTGGGCAGTAAGTCAAATGTACAATACTGCTAATTTCGCACAAAAATCAAGATTGTTTTCTTGGTATGTAGGAGGACTAAATTTTCAAGTTGAACATCATTTATTCCCAAACATCTGCCACATTCACTATAAAAAACTGTCTAAAATAGTAAAGGCTACGGCTGAAGAATTCGAGGTGCCCTATCACTCTTACAAAACCTTTGTAGGCGCATTAAAGGACCATACACAGATGTTGTATAAGTTAGGGAATCAAGATGTTGCGCCAGCCATTCATTAATGTCAAGTCAATTCTTGATAAAGGTTGATTTCGTTCCTTCCTTCACTCCTTCAAAAGATATAATGTATTCACCAGGAGCAAGGTGAGTACAGTTTATCTCTACTTGTTCAGTGGCTTGAATAAACTCAAATACTAGCTTACCAGAAGTGTGCATGATTTTACCTCTTTTTCCAATTAATTTTGGAGCTGTAATATTTAATTTGTCATTTGTCGGGTTTGGATAAACGAAAAAAGATTGATTTTGCTCATCAATACCAACACTAGAATCAATCGTCAAGTTTAGTGTTATCGTACTGTCGCAACCGGCTTCGTTAGAAATGACCTGCGTATATACCCCGGAGGAGCTGTATGTCGTTCCGTTGAGGGTATATGTCTCAAATGCCGTCTCAAACAACTCTGAGCTGGTGCTTGTGTTTAATGTTAACGCCAAAGTAAGTGTAGAATCACAGCCCGCACTTGTTGTGAAAAGTTGAGTTGCAGATGAATTACTTTCTGTATAGGTAACACCGTCTATCCATGTATAACTGTCACAGGCGGATTGTATATCAGTTTGCGAAATAGAATTGTTGATCGTAAGGTCAAGGACGATTGTAGAGTCACATCCCTCGGAATTAGGAAGCGTTATACTAGCGGTATTGTTGCTTTCTGAATACGTAAGACCATCAATCCAGGTGTAAGCATCACAAGCCTGCTGAACATCAGTAGTCGTAGTGCCCAAGCCCTCTTGATAAACCCGAATATAATCGAGTACCAAATCACTTTCTGTAAATGTCGGATCAATCGAGTTTTGTATGGCGACATTTAATAAAATAAATTGATCTGCTATAAATGGCCAAGTACTCATGTTTTGAGGATCTGGCTGATAGGTATAATAGATAAAACCATCCACACTAAAATCAATTTTATCCTCTGTCCACTCCATGGCATAAATATGAAACGTATTGGAAACATCAGCAGCCATTGTTCCACCGTGATTCACTGTGGCTCCTGATGAAGAAGGAGTGTGAAGGGCACTCTGCACATAATTCTGATTTGAACCCCAATGCTCCAGTATATCAATCTCTCCGCATGCGGGCCATGCAGTTGTTCCAAAACCTTGCGTCTGCCAGTATGCTCCTGCTTCATTGATGTTTTTACCCAGCATCCAAATTGCTGGCCAAGTACCTATGCCAAAAGGCATTTTAGCCCGGGATTCAACACGTCCATAAGTAAACGCAAATTTTGAGTTTAACCGAGCAGAGGTATACTCCTTGGTCACACCTTGATCGGTGAAGGTTTCGTCTTTTGCAACAATATGAAGAAACCCATCTTCCACATATGAATTGTCTTCTCGATCCGTATAATGCTGGAGCTCATCGTTGAACCAGCCCCACCCATTTGGTAGAAGAGTTTGATGAAACCATTTTGATTCATCCACTGCACCATTTCCATCAAATTCATCAGACCAAACTAGATTATTAAAAACACTACACGACCCAATCGTTCCATCATATTGTAAATCATCAATGTAGGCCACAACTAAGTCATTGTTGTTTTCGCCATTTACCTGGAGCAACACACGGTTAAAATCTGTTCTTAATGTTGGATCAATAGAACCCGGATTGAAGTTAATATATGGGTCATCATCAAAATCGAAAGAAACATCTACCCATTGATTCAAAGAAACGTTTTTAATTATTTCACATTGCGTTTCCCAAGGAGCACCGATTGTTCCATCTTGAAGCTTTAGAGAAATTTGATTGTTTTGAGTCCCCGTCAAACTGCTAGATTGAATATAAATTTTTAAACTAAAAACATGGTTTGTAGAAAGGTCAAAGTTTTCGCCAATATCAAAACCTACATTTGCATATTGACCTCCATAATCATTATATCGCATTACTGTTGAAGAGGTATTCACGCCCTGAACATATGGGTTTCCAAAAACTAAGTCCATGTTGCAATCGTCTGCGAACCAAGATGAAATCGTGCCGTTACCTTCAAAATCGTCCTGGACATTTTGCACCTGAGACAAGCCTATAAATGATACTGTTGTTAAGAGAAATAAGAATAAATTTTGCTTCATGGCAGACGAGTTTCTAGTTAGTGTCAAATTTACATTACTTCATCCAAAGAAACAAAATCAAAAAAGACAATTTATTTCCTAGAATAAATATCCTTAATTGACGGCATTTTACATCGTAAGGGAAGAAAATGTTAGGTAGTCATTCTCTTTTTTATGTATATTTAAAACATCCATTTTTATATGGTTTAGAGAGACTTATCGTTAATAAAAAATAAAAATATGAGTGATTTTCCATGGTTTAAATCTTATCCTTCTGAAGTTCCTAAAACAATAGAGCTTAATCGTTACAATAATCTTGTTGAAATTTTCGATCAATCTGTCAAAAGCTTTGGGGACAAAACCGCATATAAAAACATGGATGTGGAAATAAGCTTTAATGAGGTTTCGGCCCATGTAGATGCCTTAGTTTGGTACCTTCAAAACAATACAAAATTAAAAAAAGGAGATCGCATTGCGCTTCAAATGCCCAACCTGCTTCAATTCCCAATCACCATTTTTGCATGCTTGAAAGCAGGCCTCGTTATCGTGAATACCAATCCACTTTATACGGCGGAGGAGATGCGGCATCAGTATAAGGATTCGGGCGCAAAAGCTATTATTATACTGGAGAATTTTGCGTTTAATTTACAAGAGATTCTTCATGAAACTGAAATAGAAACCGTAATCACGACTACTATTGGCGATATGCTTGGTGGGTTGAAGGGTGGAATTACAAATTTCGTTGTTCGACATGTGAAAAAAATGGTGCCGCCATTTAAACTGAGTGACACCACTCCATTAAAGCAAATATTCAAGGAGAACCTTGGTAAAAAGGGAGAAGCTGTTTCTCTCAATAAAGACGATCATGCTTTTCTTCAGTATACTGGAGGAACAACAGGGGTTTCAAAAGGAGCAACACTTTCTCACGGAAATATTTGCGCCAATGTTCAACAGGTAGAAGCATGGATTGGACATGAGTTCGAAGATGGACAAGAAACGATCATTACTGCTCTTCCTATGTACCATATTTTTGCGCTTACTGCCAATTGTGTCGTATTCTTTAGGTATGGTGCAAAAAACATATTAATAACGAACCCAAGAGACATGAAGGGGTTCTGCAAAGACCTTAAGAAAAATCCATTTACATTCATTACAGGTGTGAATACGCTTTTCAATGGCCTACTAAATCAAGAAGCCTTCAGAAGCCTCGACTTTAGCGAGCTTAAAATGGCATTAGGTGGAGGAATGGCGGTACAAGATGTTGTTGCTGCAGAATGGGAAAAAGTCACGAACAGCTCTCTTCTTGAAGCTTATGGGCTGTCTGAAACTAGTCCTGCTGCGACGATTAATCCCGTTGGTGGAAGTCATAAAATAGGAACAATCGGATTACCTCTTCCTAATACGGATATTAAAATTTTTGACGACAACAAGGTTGAAGTAGCTCAAGGTGAAAAGGGTGAAATCGGAATAAAAGGCCCTCAAGTTATGCAGGGGTATTGGAACCGGCCTGAAGAGACCGCGAACTGTATGCATGGGGAATATTTCCTTACCGGTGATGTAGGAATTATAGACGAAGATGGTTTTTTCAAAATCGTAGACAGAAAGAAAGAAATGGTTTTAGTCTCAGGATTTAATGTTTATCCAAGTGAGGTAGAAAAAGCAATCACAGAAAACCCTAAGGTGTTAGAGGTAGGCGTTTGTGGAGGTAAAAACGATGACGGAACAGAATTTGTTCAAGCCTTTGTTGTCAAAAAAGATGCTTCTCTTACTAAGGAGGAAGTTATTGCTACCTGTAGAGAAAACCTAACCAATTATAAGGTGCCCAGAGAGGTTCACTTTAGAGACGAACTCCCAAAATCAAACGTGGGTAAAATCCTCAGAAGGTTATTAAAATAAGTCCTTTTTATTGTGCGTATTGATAAATATGTTTGGTGTGTGCGTCTTTCCAAAACAAGGTCTCTTGCAACAAAATTAGTCGCGGGAAATAAAGTAAAACTTAACGGACTTGAATTGAAGCCAGCCAAAGAAGTCGCTGTCGGAGATATCATTAGTATTCAAAAAAACAACGCCACATTCAGCTACCGCATTAAAGCACTCACGGAAAAAAGACTAGGTGCTAAATTGATTAGTGATTATATCGTAGATGAAACCTCTGCAGAAGAGGTTGAGAAGTACAAAGCATATCAAGCAGCACAGCGGAACTATCGAGGAAAAGACCATGGTAAGCCATCAAAAAAAGACAGAAGGGAGCTTGATGATTTTTTAGAAGGATGGTGAGAATCTCCTAAATAACTCAACTTTTTACATCCTTTTTTGTTCTTAACAAACTATTTAGTACCGGTCTATGATTGAGATTCATATTTTTAAGCGCTGATGTGAATAAATCCTTTGTCAGGCAGTAATTTAAATAAAAAGTCATGCAATTCACAAGCAATAAAAAACAGCAGTTTTTATGGAGAATGAGGTTAGGTGTTCTCATTTTGTTTCTTCAAACCCTCTATTCATGTAATAATAAGGCGTCTATCAAATATTCAAAATGCGAATGTTACGAGAATTATTATGACATCAAAAGTGGCAAGTACGATGACTACCTTATTCGAGGTAACTTCATGAGAAAAAATGAACTCCGAAAAAACATGGAAGACAAAACTGCTGAGGTCGTACAATATACATACCTAGACTCCACGGATAAGGCAATTAGACGGCAGTGCATAAAAAAATATGGCAGGGAAGTGGAACAGTTCGGAGAATGTGATGAAAAAGAAAAATAGCCAGTTTTAGTCGATCTATCTTTTGTATTTATATATGAACTAATTTTAATGTATGTTCTTGGTTTTCAAGTTAAATCCTTTTTTATGAAAATTTCAGTTTACCTCATCGGCATCTTATTCGCAATTGTATCTTGCACAAAAGAAGACATAAATGGCCCTGTAAATACAGTAACAACTTTCGGACACGGTTTCGAACCCGCCGCACTATACTGTAACTTGGGTGACACCGTGTATTTTGACTTGGGCGGTGGCCACAATGCAATTGAAGTTAGTGAAGCGGACTACAATGCGAATAATGCCGCACCATTAAGTGATGGTTTTCAAATTGACTTTGGTGAAAGTGGTTTTTTTGTTCCCTCTGAATCGAAGATATATTATTACGTATGTACTCCGCATCTCCCAGAAATGAAGGCAAGAATCATCGTGGAATAAAATGCAAAAATCACCTGCAAGATTGAACAAGTCAACAAGAACAATTTGTAAGCGGTATGAGTAAAAAATACAAGTAGCATAAAATCGAGATCCTTGTTTCCTAGAATTTAAATAGAATGTCTTGTATCACCTTTTTAAATACTCATATTATATTTAAGGTAATGAAAAACATAATTCCCCTGTTACTAATTTTATTTTGTGCGAAAGTAAGCGAATGCCAAGAACACATTAAATCCGTCCTTCAAAGTACAGACTATGCCTCAGATTCATTTTTTATTGGGGCGAGCTTGAATCATTTCCAACTCAACACAAATATTGAAGATTTATTTTTAGAAGAGTTCAATTACTTGACGCCTGCAAATGCCTTTAAACAATCGAGGATTCATCCTAAACCCAATGTTTGGAAATGGGATAGGGGTCAAAATTTTATTGACTTTGCGAATGAGCATAGTCTGACTGTTCGAATTCATGGCCCAATGAGCCCACAGGCCTCAAAATGGGCAAAAAACGATGCAAGAACGCCACAAGAGCTCAGAGATAACATGGAAGAATATTTTACAGCGCTATGTAAAAGGGTAAATAGTGAATCATGTGTAAGGTGGATGGATGTCGTCAATGAAACGGTCTTGAGAGACGGCACTTGGTTTAAAGAAAAACCAGGAGATGATAAATGGGAAAACCCATGGACGCAAATTGGAATAAATAACGATGGTTATCCAGAATATATTCCGCGTGCATTTGAAATTGCCAATGAATACGCACCCAACATTAAGCTTGTCTATAACCATAATGGAGGAATGGAAAAAGCCATGTGGGAGAAAGTAATGGAAACAATTTTATATATAAAATCAAAAGGCTTAAGGGTTGATGCAATTGGATGGCAAGCCCATTTGAGGACCCATAGTCTTTCAGACAAAGACCTTAAATATCTCGATTATTTAATTGACTGGGCGCATCAACACCAACTCGAGTTTCATATTACAGAATTGAATCTTTGGGTTAAAGAGGAGATCACTGACTTAGATTCAATTCACAAAATCCAGAATGAATTATATACAAAGCTCATCAACAAATTAATTTCAAAAAAGAACAATGGTATTGTTGCCTTAAATTTTTGGGGATTGAAAACCCGAAGTGGGCCGAATAAGCAAAATAAAACTATTCTAAGCCTCTTTAACGAAGCAAATGAACCCAACCCCGCCATTCAAAAAGTCACGGAGTGCCTAAAAAATGTTTCAAACTAAGCTATAAATAACGTCGCCATGATCTTATTCATAAAATCAAAACCAGTTTAATCATGAAATATTCTATCCCTGTGATTTTTATTTTAACCATATTGGTGTTTTATGGTTGCTCTAATCAAGTTGCAGTAAACTGCACCAACAAGAATTATATGTCAAACAACAATGTTAATCCTGAAAACAACTATGAAAATCGTAGGGAGCTAAAAACTACATTATCAAAATCTGATTTTAAT
>CAJWRM010000037.1 GCA_913046365.1 uncultured Flavobacteriales bacterium | reverse complement strand
CCATATTCGATCAATTGAAGTGTACCTCCTGCCTCTGGAATTGGTGCGTGAGGAATTGCAGAAACAACTTTAACAGCACCAACAGCTGCCTTTCGGCATGGCAAGTAAGGTTTTTTTTGTCCGTCAAGCAAGGTTGGGTCTTCAGGATTATATTCCTTGAACTGATTGTAAGCATAAGATATCGCCATGAAAAAATAGGTCTTATGGTTGACTAAGGTTGGACTACCTTGGGCAAACTTATCCTCGGTTATTTTAAATGAATGGCGAATCCCCTGGTCGGACCCGTCAACCATTTCCACTGGCATGGATGCTGAAAGCGCCTCATCAAACTCAAAATTAACAAGCCTTCCAACACCGTCCATTTTATCACACTGTGCGACAAGTCGAGCTTTGGTTGGGTCATCTAGTTCAGAAAGAGATACCTCATCGTCAACAAGCTGAAAAATTTGATATCCTTGGAACCTATAATACTTGTCAGCTAAAGAATCGTTTGCGACAATAAAAGGATCAAACTCCTCGTATGCCTCTTGAAAATTATTGGAGGAAGAACTGTTGTCTATGGTTAATATAAGCTCGTTTTCTAACTCCTGAATGGCGAGATCAGGCGAATGCGGACCCTCAAGTATTTTAAAGCAATTTTCAAATAACGCTTGTGCCTTATCGTCTGCTTTTCTTAACACTTCTACTGATGCAAAAGGATCTCCGCTTGTCGCACGGGCCCAAACTACACCTACAGTGATATTATTCACGGAGCCCGGTTTTAAGACAAAAGGACCTGCCGACTGTACAAACCTTCTGTCATTTGGGGTATTATTGCTGCTTTGCTCTGTCCATGGCTCTTGAGGGTTTCCATCAGTTCCCCAACCTAATGGATCTGTATCACCTGGGAACATGAAGTCACAAGGCGTATTAGGGTCTGCCTCCGCATCAGAAATATGACCGCTACCACCGTAAACAAACTTGGAACCATCTTTCCAAAACCCTTTCAAATAATTATAATAATCGGAGGCATTTGTTGGATCCGTTTGATTTGGGTTTGCACCATTTGTGGTATTTGAGTAATATAAAAACCGACGCATTCCAAATCGTTCATTATCCGGAATTCCATCGCCGAAACCAATGCCGTTTAATGCCTCATTATCATTAATTCCAAAGGCATTATCAATCCCATCATTATCTTGATAAGGCCCTTCAAAAAAATCAACACCAACGGCAGGAGGAGAGGATCCGTAACCCTTGTAGCCAGAATTATCGAGATCTAAATTATCACCATTGTAATAGTATGCTAAACCACGATTAACATCACAACCTACATAGTCATCATAAGGGTCTCCAAGGGCACCATCAGTAAAAAAACCAAAATACGTATCGTAAAGTGTTTGCGTACCTCTATTGATGAGCTCATAATTATAGAACGTCATATTATTAACCTCATCATTGGAAGCGAAAGAAAAAGCTTGTGACCTGATCTCCATTCCAATAGGGTCTGCTCCTGTCTCTGTATGTATGTTCCCTTTATCGTTCATGACCCACCAAAAATTAAGGTCTCCATATAAAGAAACGGTTCGGTCGACCGTACATTCTTTTGTGCGATTTATATCATGCCACGGGTAATCTCCATCTTGCCAATTATAATGGCCATCCTCATTGTAGTCATAAAATGGCGCCAGATAGTAATCTTGTCCTGCAGACAAATCTCCATGAGCAGGCCAGTTTTTAATGATATCAGGCACCTCATAGTTAGGATGAAGGTTTGCCTGAGTATTTGTACCATTCTGCTGATCGGCTACTCCTGCTTCAAACCACGAAGTGAACTCACGGACCATATCTTGAGTCGTAATAAAATGCTTGTCATAAGCATCACAAGTTTCATAATTCGTTTCAGCAAAAACTTCAGTAAGTGGACCAGTCCAGTAATCCTGACCATTTCGGTACCTTAAGGCGGCCAGCTTCAGTTGTTCATTTACATCTGTTCCTCCTAGCCATAATGCAGCAGTAAAAAGGGCCATAATTCCCGAGTTCTTGGGCACCTCGTACTGGGAGTTATTCTGTCCGGGAATCTGCCATAGGTTCCCTGCCGTATGCATCAAGGCTCTTACGTTGTTAATTTCCATGTAGGTAGACGTCGTCGGTGGCGCACACCCAGCTCCTTTTTCAGGAATGATTTTCTTTTCTTCACTTCCATATTCCTGAGCAGTAAGCTGAAAGGTGCAAATGAGAAAGAAAACAAGGATATTTTTCATAGGATGAAGTTACTTATTTTTCAATAACTTATGTTTATTTCAGGGAGGAAAGCATCACTTATATGCGCTATTTTGACTTCTTTATTATTAAGAATAATAGAGACAATATCGAATCGACATTCACGACCAGGGAAATACTCGCATAACAAATGATCTGCGACCTTAACGATTCTTCGTTGTTTAATCTTTGATACAGATTCATAGGGCTTTTTTATACCAAGTGAGCTTAAGGCCTTGACCTCCACAATAATAATTTGATCTTTATATTCACAGACGATGTCGACTTCAAATCTGCCAAAGCGATAATTTCTGAAATAAATCTTATAGCCTTTTCTTTCAAGATATTGGGCTGCTTGATCTTCGGCTTGTTTTCCAATGAGGCGCATATAAAAGTTACTTTATTTAATAAGATACAAAAATCAGAGGGGAAAAGTACTACGATATAGAGTGAATAAAAATTATCTTTACAGGAGCGAATATTCAGAGCATGGAAAATATATTTATTAAGAACATTAAGGGGCTTGTACAAGTGGGCGAAGACTTTCCTGAACGCATTGGCGGGGCTGATGCAGGAAAACTACCCATCATTGAAAATGCATTTTTGGCACTTGAACGTGGTTGTAAGGTTGTTGCTTACGGTTCGATGGAAGATTGGGATGGAATTGACGATTGGAGAAACTTAGAAGTAATTGATGCAGAGGGGTGTTATGTACTACCTGCATTTTGTGATGCGCATTCACACACCGTATTTGCCAAAACAAGAGCAGATGAATTCGTTGACCGCATAAAAGGTCTGAGCTATGAGGATATCGCATTAAAAGGAGGGGGTATTCTAAATTCAGCAAAAGCCCTTGCTGAACTGTCAGAGGATGCTCTTTTTGAGCGATCATACGCACGTCTAGAAAAGATAATTGAAAGTGGCACTGGTGCATTAGAAATAAAATCGGGCTATGGTCTTTCCGTTGATTCTGAGCTCAAAATATTGCGCGTAATTAAAAGAATGAAGGAAAAAAGTCCAATTGAAATTAAAGCTACATTTCTTGGGGCCCATGCATTTCCTGTTCAATATAAAAACGACCACAACGGATATATCGATGAAATCATTTCTGATATGTTGCCGGTAATTGCTGATGAGAATTTAGCAGACTACATAGATGTCTTTTGTGAAAGAAACTACTTTTCTGTTGATGAAATGGAACGGATTTTAAAAGCAGGGAAGGAAATCGGACTTATACCAAAGGTCCATGTGAATCAATTCTCTACAATGGGCGGTGTAAAATCAGCTATTGACCTCGGTGCATTAAGTGTTGACCACCTGGAAGAGCTAAATCAAGCAGATATTGATGCGCTCCAAGGAAGCATGTGCATGCCAACCTTTTTGCCGGGTTGTTCACATTTTTTAGGCATCCCATTTGGTGACGCTCGCGCATTGATTGAAAGAAACATCCCTTTTGCGCTAGCAAGTGATTACAACCCCGGCTCAACACCGTGTTACAATATGTCCCAAATTTGGTCATTGGCTTGTATTAAGATGAAATTAACACCTGAGGAAGCCCTCAATTCACTCACCATAAATGCAGCTTATGCAATGGGGCTGCAGCACTCTCACGGAAAGATTCGTCTCGGCAGTACCTCTCCAATTATCTTGACCAAAGCGATCCCTTCCCTTGAATATATTCCCTACTCCTTTGGAGAACATCTTGTTCAACGCGTTTTCACAAAGAGATAAATATTAAAATGATGTCGGAAACGCCCATTGAGAATCATTCCTTTATTCAAAAAATAGCCGAGCTGATTAAGGCTAGGAATTACCCAATGGAAGACCTACATGTTATTGTTCCTTCTGATCGGGCCGCAAATCAGTTGAGGGTCGAAATTGCACGATTGTTTTCTAAGCCTATTTTTGCGCCAAAAATTGAGACCATTGATAAGTGGATGAAGCCAGAAAATCTTGTCGTAGTGGATGAAACTAGGCAGCTTTTATCTTTATATGAAGTCAGTAAGCTTATCCCTAATATTCCCAATTCAAACTTTGAAGAGTTTTTGAGCTGGGGAAAAATCATTTTACGTGATTTTAATGAGATCGATCGCTATCTGCTAGATGCTGGAGCTGTATTTAAAAACCTAGCTTCCATAAAAGAGCTAGAGAGCTGGCAAATTGACGAAGAAGATTATTCAGAATCACAAAAAAAATTCTTAGGATTTTGGGATGTGCTACCTGAACTTTATGACCTTTTTCACAAATCACTCAGCTCAAAAGGGCAGCTTAACGCAGGTAGGGCCTATAAGCTATTTTCTGAAGCTGAGCATGGTTTTCTTTCTCCGGTTTCAAAAACACAATTTATTTTTGCAGGATTCAATGCATTATCAAAAGCGGAACTTGTTATCATTAAAAGAATTATTGATGCGAAAAAAGGCTCCTTTATAAGTGATTCGGACGCATTATATATGAATGACGCATTACATGAAGCTGGTAGTTTTCTCCGAAAAAACCACGAATTCTTAGGTGTAGAATACCTGCCAAAACCATTGAATCAGCTCTTAAAAAAGAAGCTGAATGCACAATTTATCGAATGCGCTCAACACATTGGGCAAGTCAAGGTTGCCGCAAATGAGCTTAGCAAATTAAGTACAAAAGAGCTCAATGAAACACTCGTTCTATTGTGTGATGAAGCCTTAATTGGCTCTATGATTAATCACATACCTAAAAATGTAGCAAAAACGAACCTAACTTTGGGCTTACCTCTCACCCAAACAGCAGTGAAATCATGGGTAGACCTACTTTTCCAGATCCAGGAAAATAAAGTTAAATTTCAAACCGATTCCATCTATTTTTATGACCTGCAAAGATTTATAAATCACTCGTTTACAATCAGCTCCTTGTCACTAGATGAAGTGCAAAAACTAGGTGAGGTAGAAAGAAATGCAATTCGATTTAATAAAATTTTTCAGAATATTAGTTCCCTCCAACAAAGCGAAGAGCTAAGTATATTCTGCGGATTGGTTTTCGAAAACTGGAATGAAAACTGGAGCAAAGCACTTTTAAATATTCGTGCATTAAATACCTTCTTCATAAACAGAATGGATGAAGAATTTGAGTTCGAAAAAACCATTCTCTATGTTTTTGACGAGGCAATAGTAGAGCTTCAGAATATAATTGAAGAAGGCATTCCAGAAATGAGTCAAAAGAGCTTTAAACTTTTCTTTGACCAACATTGGATTAGTAAATCTATTAGTTTCTCGGGAGACCAAGAGGAAGGACTTCAGGTTATGGGTTTACTCGAGACGAGAATGCTCGATTTTTCAACCATTTATGCCCTTGGCATGAACGAGGGAAAACTACCGGCAACAAACCCTATACAGTCTTTTATTCCAATGGACCTTAGGTATGGATTGGGTCTACCAACAACAAGAGAAAAACAAGGTCTTTTTGCACATCATTTTTATCGCTTATTGCACCATTGTGAAAATCTCGTTGCCACGTTTTGTTCGACCAGTGAGCAAATTGGTTCCCAAGAAAAAAGCAGGTACCTTCTTCAGCTGGAGCTAGAGCTAGAACGCCTAAACCCAAATATTACAATTCAAAACCTACATTACAATATTCCCATTGAGGCAGTAACAAAGGAGAGCGCCCAAATCATAGAGCGAACACCGCTCATCATGAGTAGAGTTGAAAAATATTTCAAAAAATCTATCTCAGCTTCAGCTATAAACACCTATTTGCGTTGCCCACTAGATTTTTACTACAAATATATCGCTGAGCTCGGAGAGGAGAGAAATATTGAAGAGGACATCGAAAGCCAACAATTCGGTTCTTTGGTTCACCATGCCTTAGAAGTTTTATATCAACCATTTGCGCTGTTTGACTCGTTTGGAAATGAGGTCAAGCCCAAACCAAATGCACTCTGCGAGGAGGACGTATTGCAGATGCTCAAGCAGTATAAAAAGATTCTATATGATGAGTTTTACCATTACTTTGATAAAGATGATCAGTTATTCCTGAAGGGAAAGAATTTAGTGAGCTATACTATAGCCCAAGAAACGATAGAGAATACCCTGAAAAAAGAGCTTTCTTTTTTAAATACCTTGACAGAAGAGCTTTTTATTGTCCAGGTAGAAGCAAAACAAACCATGACCTTATCACTCAATGTTCACGGTCATCTACGTGATGTTTCCTTTACAGGTTATATTGATAGAATTGATAAGGTTGGTTCAAAATACCGGGTAATTGATTATAAGTCCGGAAATGTAAAATCCCAGGATGTGAAATTCGTAGAAAAAGAAAATGCAATGCTCACATTTTCAAAATGCAAACACGCTGTTCAGCTCGCAATGTATGCACTGTTTTTAAAAGAGGGCCATGGTTATTATCCTGCTGAGGCGAGTATTTTCTCCTTAACTGATGTCAAGCAGCTATCCTATCCTCTGTCTTCTCAGTCACACAACATGGAGGATATTTGTAATTTATTCAAAGGGTTCCTTGAGCAGCTTCTGGGAGATATTTTTGATTCAGAGCAATCCTTCGAGCATAATGAAGAATCTAAATATTGCAATTATTGTGAATAAAAAAACCTGAAAAGAAATCAAAAGTTGTTCGAAATCTTTTCAGGTAATCTGCAAGTTAAATAAAACCAAATATGAACAAAGAAATTGTTCGTACTATGCTTTAAAGACGATAATGTATTGAATAAGGTTGCTTTTTAGTCTAAAGATTTAATAAAGCTGCTCCTTTAGCACAGTTCTATAATCCTTAATCTCCTCTCTATTGATCTTATGTTCGGCATCCTTTAGTAAGGTAAGCAAGTAAACAAGGTTCTCGGTATCCTCAATCTCTAAAGGATATTCATTTCCTTCATCATCTTCCTCATATTGCGCTTGAACATTGAAATTTTTATTTTCTTCGATAAACTCATACATCAGCCTCAAGGTTTTAACAACCAAAGGGTCTTGCTCCTGCAATGCAATATTACGCAAGTCTTTTAAAGTTTCAATAAGCTTTGGAGCTTCTACTCCTTTCTTTTCAACCTTTGCAAGAATTGCATCAATCTTGTCATTTGCGTCTTGAGTTTTCATAATATATGTTTCATTTTGCCACAAATTTAAGGAGTTTACTTGAATAAAAAACAGAAAGAAGGAAAACATTATGAATGTGTTTTATAACCAAACCAAAGTTGGCGTTATCAAACCAAGAAAGAAATTCTAAATTTGCAGTATGGAGTTTTTGCTGAAGGCATGTAGTGTAGGGTTTTTGTTGAGCGTCATGATCGGCCCCGTATTTTTTGTGCTTCTAGAAACAAGTATCAGAAAAGGATTCCGAGCGGCTTTGGTTTTTGATCTAGGGGTATTGGTAAGCGATGCCCTTTATATTCTTTTGGCGTATCTTTTTTATGCTGAGGTTGACAAAATGTCCTCTGGAACGAACAAAGCTTTGTTCGGCTTTATAGGTGGTGGGATTTTTATTATCTATGGAATTGTAAACTTTTTTAAAAAAAATAAGCTCAGTACAGAAACCGCAATTGAAAATATTGATAGTCCTAAGGTCGACTTCGTAAGAACTTTTTTAAAAGGATTTCTTTTAAATTTTGCCAATCCATTGATTCTTTTTTATTGGTTCAGTGTGCTTACACTAGCCAATCAATCCATATCTGATGAATCTAGTGACCTCATGTTGTTTTTATTCTTAATCATTGTTCTGCTTACTTTTTTAGGATTTGATCTTTTAAAGATTGTTGGAGCTAAGCAACTGAAACCACTTGTTACAGAAAAGGTTTTGATCGGCCTAAATCGCCTCATAGGATTAGTCTTTTTCCTTTTTGGGGTTGTTTTATTGATCCAGAATTATTTTAGAATTTACCCTATATAAACCCATGAATCTAATACTTTCACTTTTTTCAATGTTTTTGATACTTTGCTTAAATCCTTTTTATGCACAGGAGATTAAGCAAGAGCAACTAACCGAACGCCAAAGATTATATTGGGATGCTGCCAACAAAAAGATTCGTGCTCGAGGTGCCTATTATCAAGATGAAGTTGTCGGCGTTACAACTGAAAAGCATGGGAAATGGTGGTTCTATGATTCCAAAGGAAACTTAACAGAAGAGCAATATTTTTATAGAGGACGAATTCATGGTAAGCAACTTTCATATCACCCTAATAAAAGTATCGCTTCAGAGAGCTATTTTGTTTTTAATGTCGCGGATAGTGTTTTTCGTGAATGGAATACTGATGGGCAGTTGATTGTAGAGGGTCTATATCAAATGGGGAGCCCGAATGGAGAATGGGATTATTTCTATAATGATGGAGCACTAAAATCAAGAAAAAAAATATCAAACGATACGGTTTATCTCATCGAACATTATACAAGTGATCCGCTGCATTCCCAAGTCGTAAAAGCTGGAGAAGGTGAAATCAAAAGCTTTTATGTAAGTGGAGGTTTAAAAGAGTTTTACACCTATTCAAAGGGGCTTAAAACTGGGCCATTCGAGGAGCGACTAGCCAATGGAATCATTTCAATATCAGGAACTTTTAATAGAGGCTTAAAGGATGGTAAATGGACCTTTTATTTTCCAAATGGCAGGATTGAGAAATGCATAAACTATAAAAAAGACACACTACACGGAGCATATCTCGTGATGAATTCAGACTCTACAATCAATACAATTGGGAGGTATCAATCGGGAAATAAACACGGAGATTGGTCTTGGTACAATGAAAATAATTTCCTGGAAATGGAAGGCACATTTACAGAAGGCCTTCAGCATGGAGAATGGAAATACTATTTTTCTTCTGGCGAACTATCTTATAATGCAAATTTCAATCGCGGGGTGCGCTCGGGACAATGGACTTATTTTTTCAAAGATGGTACGCTATTTAAAGAGGGGAAATACCTCAAAGATTTAAAGGAGGGCCTATGGATAACTAATTATGAATCAGGTGTTCTGCTAATGACGGGAGTCTATTCTAAAGGAAAAGAGCAGGGAGTTTGGGTGAATTATTGGGAAAATGGAACCATAAAGAACAAAGCCGAATTCAAAAATGGTATACTCAACGGAGCTTGGATTTCTTATAGCCCAAATGAAAACACCCTTCTGACAGGGAAATATAAAAATGGCCTAAAATCGGGCGAATGGAAAACATTCAACGACAAGAATAAGCTACTCTTACTCGAAAATTTTAAGGTCATGAAGAGTCAGGACAGTAAAAATGAGATCGTTGTCATTGGAAGAAACGAGGAGGTGTCGGTATTGCATGGCGCTTTTGAATCCTACTCCGAAACAGACTATGCAATTAAGGCTTCAGGTTCATATAAAAAAGGGAAAAAGAATGGGACATTCATTGACTACTATCCCGGCGGAGTTGTTCCAACTATAGTAGCACAGTACAACGATGGGAACCTTCACGGCTTATTCCAGCAATTCTCGCGCCGCGGTAATATCCGTCACCAGATTGAGTATAAAAACAATTTAAAAGACGGTGCATTCATCATCTTTAATGAATCGGGTAAGGTTGTTGTTAGGAAAAACTTCTACAAAGGACTAGAACTTAGAAACTAAGCTTTTCGGTTTGATTCAATTAAATTAGTAAGCTCAATAAAATCCTCAACGGAGCATTGTTCTGGTCTTTCGCCAGAAAACTTATCAGGAAGTACTGTTGTACCTAGCAATGACTTTAAAGAATTTCGCATCGTTTTTCTTCGCTGATTGAAAGCCGTTTTAACGACCACCTTAAAAAGCTTCTCATCACACGGTAATGTTTTTCGTGTATTTCGTATACATCGAATCACACCCGACTTGACTTTTGGCGGAGGGTCAAATACGTCTTCATCTACCGTAAAAAGATATTCAATGTCATAATAGGCCTGCATAAAAACACTCAGAATACCATATTGCTTATTGCCTGGGCCTTGTGCTATTCTTTGCGCAACCTCACGTTGAAACATTCCTACAATTTCAGGGATGCGGTCCTTAAAATCGAGACATCGGAATAAAATTTGAGAAGAAATATTATACGGGAAATTTCCAACAACATTGAAAGACTCATTTTCTAAAAACGCATCAATATCATAGCGTAAAAAATCGGCAAAAAGTATGCGCTCACTTAATTCTGGATACAACTGATTTAGGTAAGCAATGGATTCTTGATCGACATCCATGAGGTAAAGCAACTGAATTTTCTTTTCCTCTATAAGCCATTTGGTCAATGCCCCTGTACCTGGTCCTATTTCCAATATATTTTGACTCTTTTCCAAAGAGATGCTTTCAACGATTCGTTGACATATAGAGGTATCTTTAAGAAAATGCTGGCCTAAATGTTTTTTCGCTTTAACCTTCATGAATAAATTCTTCTATGATTTGAAGCTCCGTGCGGAATGCAGCAAACTTACCTTGAAATCTTGAAGTGTGCTCTTCCTGCAATGCGGCGGCATGCACAGATTGATAACGGTCTAAATGATCCCGACTAAAGGCAACATACATAACGGAATAGGCTTTACCTCCTTGTTCCTCTCCCAATAGCCTCGAAAGTTTACATTCTCTGAATAACGCTGTCGCCATCACATCGGGTATATGCTTGCTTCTCATCCAAGACAACCATTCTTGCTCTATCGATGCATCAAGACTCAAGGTAACGTTATAAATAATCATGTTCAAAAATACGCTATTCAACGGAAACCCGCGAAATCTTTTGTAAAGGTTTGGTGCACGGCCTAAAAAAAGTTATTTTTGAATAACACTAAACCAATAAATATGAAAAAAATTCTACTTTATTTTTGTGCGGTATTTTTATTTGCTGCACAAATAAATGCACAATCTTGTACCCCAGGTGCAAACTTTGCGGATTCAACTTATGGGATATGGCCGGATACTTCTACGAATTTCCCTCCAGCTGAAGCAGGAGTTGCCTATTCAACCGACTTAAACTTTAAGGTTCCCAATGAAGTTACTTCTGATATCACAGGTGGGGATCCAGCTTTAGAAGCTTTTATTGGTTCAGAAATTCAAGGATTTACCGTGACAAGTGTAGATGGCTTGCCATCGGGTTATGACTATGCATGTAATGTCTCGGGATGCGAATATCTTGGTGGCGAAAATGGATGTGCTAATGTATTTGGAACTACAAACGAAACAGGGTCTTACCCAGTAACGATAACTGTGGAAGGTGTAATTTCCGTAGTTCTTTTCCCTGGTTTACCCCCAACACCAGTTACCCAAGCATTAAGCTTTGGTGGCTACGAAATCGTAGTTGGTTCAGCCGGAACAATTGAAGGTATTATTGAGCCTTTGACCGTTGTTCCTAACCCTGCAACAGATAAAATAACCATTAATGGTCTTTCGGCATACGAGAAATCATCCATTGCAGTTATGAATATTGAAGGAAAAGTTATTGCTCAAAAGGAACACAACAATTCCGGTAATGCAGATTTTGATTTAACGTCATTGAATAAAGGTGTCTACTTTGTAAAAGTGGCACATATGAACGGAATTGAAACTGTTAAGTTCATAAAACAATAGTTTTCTAAAGAAATCGATTTAAATAGAAAGGAGGCCAATGGCCTCCTTTTTTTATTGATAAAATTTCATTTCATCGACATAGCGAAAAACAGGTTCTGAAAGTAGATACCTTACATCTTTCTTTGCTTTAATGGAAGACCTAATAAATGAGGAAGATACTTTCATCACTGGCGCATCTTTGCAAAAAGAAACATTTGGGTGGCTCTTGAATTGATCTAGCTGCTCTTTTTTAGTGATTTCAAGTTCGTTCTCCTCTTGAGGTGTGAGTACCCTAGGATATACATATATTTTATGCTTCGCTAATATCTGCTCATAATTGAACCATTTATGAAATCCCCTTAAATTATCTTCTCCCATAATTAGTGCAAAATCATTTTCTGGATGATTTTCGATCAGGTGCGCAAGTGTATGGGCCGTGTAATTTGGCTTTTGCATTTTAAATTCAATATCACTTGCCCTCAACTTTCTATTGTCATCTATGGCCTCCTTAACAAGTGCCAATCTATGGAAGTCTGCAAGCAATGACTTCTTTTGTTTCAAAGGATTTTGCGGTGTAACAACAAACCATACTTGATCAAGGTCAGTAAACTCAGACATATAATTGGCGATCACTAAGTGTCCAACATGAATTGGATTAAAAGTGCCGAAATACAAACCTACCTTCACGATTTTAAAAATTGATTTACAATAGCCTTAGCATCCGATATAGCAATGTCAAGGTTGTCATTTTTTAAAATGACATCAAAGCCAGAAGACAAGGAAATTTCTTGCTCAGCTTTCTCTAATCTCTGCCGAATTTTCTGCTCAGAATCCGTATTCCGATTTCTTAAACGTTTCTCCAAGACCATTAAGCTTGGTGGCATTACGAAAATGGCCAATGCCTTCTTTCCAAATTTATTTTTTAAGCTCATACCTCCTACAACATCAACGTCAAAAACAACTGTTTTGTTTGCGTTCCATATTCTAGTAAGTTCTGAATTTAGTGTGCCGTAAAAATGGTCCTGATACACCTCCTCCCACTCGACGAATTCATTGTTATTAATTTTATTCTTAAAACCTTCAATTCCAATAAAATGGTAATCTTTTCCATTAACCTCATGACCTCTAGGGGCTCTACTACAAGCCGAAATAGAAAAGCTTAATTCCGAAATAACATCCAATAATGCGCGCACTATCGTTGTTTTTCCAGCTCCCGATGGAGCTGAAAAAATAATGACTTTTCCTTCATTTAGATTTTGAGAGGACACTACAGGGTGTTTAAAATTTGTTCTTTAATCTTTTCAAGGCTGTCTTTCATTTGAACAACCCTTTTTTGCATTTCAGAATGATTACACTTACTACCTATCGTATTGATTTCACGACCCATTTCTTGCGCGATGAAACCAAGCTTTTTTCCAGATTGATGTAACGGTAATGTTTCCAAGAAATACTTAATATGATTACTCAGTCGCATTTTCTCTTCAGCAATGTCTAACTTTTCGATATAATAAATGAGCTCCTGCTCAAAGCGATTGTTGTCCATTTTATCTGAAGGAAATTCATCTAATCCCTTCTGAAGGCGTTCACGAGTAGATTGAATTCTTTCTTCTTCAAAAGGCTCAATTTCGACTAGTAATCTTGAAATCTCGCCCGTTCTTTGTAAAAATTCTGCTTGAAGATCCTCTCCTTCTTTCTCTCTAAATTGTCTCACCTGACCGCAAGCATCTTTAGCAAGATCTATAACTTGCATTAGCTCTTCTTTGCCGGGAGCGACTCCCTCTGTATTGATGACCTCTGGCATTCGCAAAATCATGGACAAATAATCACTTTCTTTTTCACCCCAGGATGTATTTAGCATTTTTAGCTCCTCATAAATTGAGGTTGCTAATTCTTTGTTAACGAGGTTCATTTCGGAAGCCTTTTCACTTTCAATATGAATAGAAAGTTCAATTTTTCCACGACTGAGTACCTCTGCAACCAATTTTCTAATCTGAGGCTCTACCTCTTTATAAATGGAAGGCATTTTGACCGATAAATCCAATCCTTTGCTGTTTAGTGTGCGGATCTCAACAGAGGCCTTTCTCGATTGAAAAATGCTGCTGCTTTTTCCAAATCCAGTCATTGATTGCATCATAATAAGTTGTCTTTTAACAAATGTATAAAATTTGAATTTAGTTACTCGATTAATAAATCTGCGTCAATACCGTCGTTTTGCTCTTGAATGAACATGGCTATCTCAGCTATTATTTCATCCTTTTGGCTTCGCTCCTTCCGAAGCTCAGAATAATACTCTTTCAAGTATAATTGTGATTCTAGTAGGTGATGTTCTTCAAATGGACCCGTCAAATTCTCAATGACAGTAAGACATTCTATAGCGCGCATTAAATCCCCTTGAGTAGATAAAGCAACAAACTCAGCAATATATTCACTGAAATCAAGCTTACTATTCCAAACAACATTAATCAAATTGGTTGTCAAACCTTCATAAGTATCATTCTTTAAACATTCGATAATAATTTCTTTTGCGTCATTGGCTCTAATGTCAGCCAACAAAGACAGTACTTTCTTATGAATTGAAGCATTACTATGCTTTAACAACATGTTTAAAAGGGCAGGTATCAAAGCAATGTTTCCAGAGGAGGAAATGGTTTGGATGGCTTTATCCATTTTCTTTGGAACACCTGATTCCAAATCAACCAAAGCTTTTTTAAGTGGAACTGTAATTTTCTTTTGTGCCATAATTCTTTTATGAATCGCAAAGGTAGGGAAAGTATAAATATTTTGATGGAAGCTTCTTTCTATATTCACTTTATGAAAGATAGGTTGTTCAAAAATATTGTCCTCTTGCTTTAATTAGCTTAGGGATTAGTTGAACTTTGTATAAAACCCTTTTGGCATGAAATATTCAATCCCATACTTAACATCAGTACTATCAATCATTTTCCTAGTTAGCTCCTGTGTCCCCTCGAAAAAATATAACGAGTTGCTAGAGCGAGAAAAAACATGCGCGCAAGAATTAGCGAAGTACAAAAAAATGAGTCTAGATTATGAAAGCTTAGCCAAAGAACTTGAGCTTAAATTTGACCTAGCGAATAAAGAATTAATTGACTTGAGAAAAGATACGGCTGAACTTGGTGAACAAATGCGTTTATTAAAAAGAAACTACGGTGTGCTAAAGCTTCAATCCAAAGAGCTTGAGAATTCATTTAATAACCTGAAGAACTTAAGTGCAAAAGAGACAGCAGCATTACAATCAGAGTTAAAAATCAAAAACCTAAAGCTTCAAGAAAAAGAAGATGCTTTATTGAGTTTGGAGCAGGAGCTGAAAGAAAAAGAACGACTACTGTCTGAACGAGAAAAACGTGTGAATGAATTAGAAGAATTACTGCGCAAAAAAGAAGATGGCATTAGAGCGCTAAAAGAACGTGTTGCCAGAGCATTGAAAGGATTTGAAGGCCAAGGGCTGACTGTTGAACAAAAAAATGGCCGCATTTATGTAAGCTTAGAAGAAAAGCTATTATTTACTTCAGCTAGTACGGCTGTTCAGCCAGAAGGTGAAAAAGCACTTATTGAACTAGGACGTGTGCTTGAAAACGAAAAAGAACTTGAAATCATCGTTGAGGGTCATACAGATGCAGATCCTCTTTCACGTACAACTTCGCCTAAAAACAATTGGGAACTATCTGTTCTACGAGCAACGAGTGTCGTTGAAATAATTCTTGCAAATTCAAGCGTTACACCAAGTCAATTGATGGCAGCAGGACGTGGTGAGTTCTATCCAATTTCAGAGGTAAAGGCTAAAAATAGAAGGATTGAAGTAATCATTTCTCCGAATTTAAATGAGCTTTACGATATCATATCTAAAGACTAGTAAATACAAGTTTACCTGTCCCTTGCAAAGCTAGTATTAGCGCAGCAAATTAATGTGCCCTGTGTAGATTTCCTTATCTATTTTGTTCTCTGGAAGAACAACTAGTTTCCAGACATAGGTTCCATTTGGAACTTTATTTCCCCTATATGTTCCATCCCATTCGAAATTGAGGTCCGTCGAAGTAAAAATGAGCTGACCCCAACGGTTAAAAATTTCAATCTCAATAGACTGTACGCCTATTAAACTAGCTGAGAACACCTCATTTAATCGGTCTCCATCGGGAATGAAGGTATTGGGCACATATACAAAGTACTCTTTAAATATTTCAACGAATAAGGTAATGCTATCAATACAGCCCTTACCGTCCTCTGCGATTAATGTTACAGGGTAAATGCCTGGTGCATCATAGACATGACTTGGATGAATATCAGAAGAGTAGCCGCCATCACCAAAGAACCAATCATAGGCAAAACCATTAGAGGTCAAATTTTGGAAGGAAACAGGGAGGTTTTCAATAACCGGATCACTAATTACCGTAAAATTGGCATCTGGTTTTACAACGGTAACCTGAATACTAGATGTTACAGAAAACGTCTGACAATCATCTGAAACCTGAACTTGATAGTTCGAAGTTGACAAGGGCTGGACCCAAACTTCAGTAGAGGTTTCTTGACTGTGTGGCCAATAATAAGCATACGCCCCAAAACCTCCTGAAGCGGAAACTTGGAGTAGTGCAGAGTCGCCAGGACAAATTTCAATAGGAGCACTTGTTGTTACAATTAGTGGCGGACTAGTAACTTCATAAGTTACTGTATCTGTTGCAAAACTTCCACATTCATCACTCACGGAAATAACGAAAAAAGTCG
>CAJWRM010000036.1 GCA_913046365.1 uncultured Flavobacteriales bacterium | reverse complement strand
TATCGCCTGTAATACTACCTAGATGAAACATGGCTTGGCGAATGTCCATGGCAATGAAATCACCCGTAGTTCCATCTTCTAAACCATTGGCCGCATTTTCAAGCGCTTCTGAAGTTTTAAGTAGTGCCTCATGATGTCTGGCGTTGGCAATAATCGTGTCATTCTCTAGATCAAGTGTCCCAACTACTGCGCTTACCATTTCTTTATTGAGCATTTCGATTCCATCCCCATCTTTTGCACTTATAGCGATTGCGTTATCCATATTGGGACTACTCAAATCAGACTTATTGACAATGTATAGCACCTTTTTATCGGGGTGTAATTCCGTCAATTCCTTACTCCAGGATTGTGTTTCAGAAAGATTGGCTTTGTCTGTGGCATCTGCCAAACAAAGCACAATAGACGCTTCTTTTATTTTTTGTTGAGAACGCTCAATACCCATCGACTCAATGTTCTGAGTGGTTTCTCTAATCCCCGCAGTATCAATTAATCGAAACAAAATCCCGTCAATATTCAAAGTCTCCTCAATGACATCTCGGGTAGTTCCCGCCTCGTCACTAACAATCGCTCGGTCCTCGCCTAAAAGTTGATTTAAAAGTGTGCTCTTGCCCGTATTCGGTGCGCCAACAATGGCCACAGGAACCCCATTTTTAAGGGCATTACCAAGAGCGAAAGAAGCTGTAAGTTGTTCCACTGTAGTGAGTACTTTGGCCACCAATTCCTTTAATTGAGTGCGGTCTGCAAATTCAACATCTTCCTCTGAAAAGTCAAGCTCCAATTCAATCAATGAGGCAAAGGCAATCAATGACTCACGCAATACTTTTAGGTCTGAAGAAAGATTTCCTTTAAGCTGGCTCAGCGCAATTCTATGCGCTTTTTTACTTTGTGCCGCGATTAAATCTGCAACTGCTTCAGCTTGAGAAAGATCGAGCTTCCCACTGATAAAAGCGCGCTTGGTAAACTCTCCTGGTTCAGCCATTCGACAACCACACTGCTGCAGTACCGCCAAAATCTGTTGCTGAACATAAGGCGAACCATGGCATGAAATCTCAATACTTTCCTCACCAGTAAAGCTACGACCATGCTCAAAATAACTCACCAATACCTCATCTATTTGAGTGTCATCCTTTCCGCTTATCGTTCCAAAATGAATGGTGTGGCTTTGTGCTTTAGAAAGGTCTTTAGAAAAACATTGTGAAAGAATTTTTCTTGCATCAGCCCCTGAAATACGGACAACCGCAATAGCCCCAATACCGCTTCCTGTAGCCAATGCACAAATCGTTTCAAGCTTCAATTCCATGGTGCAAAGTTACGAATTAAAGACGCTCTACAAAGGATAAGTCGGTTAACGCATAAAGGAAAGAAATAAGTGCTTCGCGTTCTTTTTCACTCAATTCAAATGGCTGAATTATTGAATCTTGAAGCCGATGACCAGCACCTCCACGTGCATAATGATCAATAACCTCCTCAATTGAGCCAAAACTGCCGTCATGCATGTATGGAGCCGTATATTCAATATTACGCAGGGAGGGAACCTTAAAATACCCGATTTCAGAGGAATCTTGATTGATTCTAAAGCGGCCTTTGTCACTACCATAATCCAGATAGAGTCCATTGTTTCGTGCTTCATGATTTGTGAAATAGGGAGGCGCATGACATTCAGTACAATAGAGCTTTTCAGAAAAAAGCTTGTATCCCGCTTGCTCTTTTTTAGAAAGCGCTGAAGCGTCTCCTTTGATAAAATGATCATAGGGTGAGCTCATGGAAATTAATGATCTTTCAAAAGCAGCGATGCTTCGCGTTAATACCCAAGCATCAAAATCCCTACCGTAAATATCTTGTGCCGCCTTTTGATAAACTGAATCCTTGCGCAAAAGTGGTGTTAATTTTCTCATGTTGTGCCCCATCTCAGAAGGTTCTTGTAAGGGAACAAGCACCTGCAATTCTAGCGTCTTTAGATGTGCATCAAACATAACAGTCGGAAGAAAAGCAGCGTTTAAAAGACTTGGTGAATTTCGTTCTGTTTTCTGCCCATTGATACCCGTACTTTTTTTCTGTCCATCGGTAAATGCTAAACCAGGTCTATGGCATGAAGCGCAATTAATCGTATTGTCTTTTGACAATCTCGTATCGAAAAATAGTGCTTTCCCCAATGCAATTTTTGCCGAATCCATCGGATTATCTACCGGTATCGGTGTGCTTACATATTCATTCAAATCAGGTAAGGACTTGCACATCCAAAAAGTCAAGCCAACGAAGAAGAAACCGAAAAAATAAACGGTCTTTCTAAGCATTAGGGGAGAATGTATTTTATGGTTTCTAATTCCGTTCCTTCTTGGTTGAATAGGGAAACGAAAACAACACCTTTTTGGTCTAAATCAAGAGATAGAGCAGAGTCACCTGAAATAGGTTGACTTTGTAGTAGCCGGCCAAGCTGATCTGAAACCTTCAGGAGTTTAGCTTGGCTTGGAATATTAGCCACATTTAATCCTTGCGCGTTGTGATAAACAAAAGCCTGCGTATTGATATATTCAGGAATAAGTGCTTGGGCAGAAACCGAAAACACTTCATCGGTAAGTAAATTACTCATCATTTGAACATTTTCAGGACCAGCACCATGACTTAATAGCATCTCGGAAAATTCAATTGAATTAAACCATCTATCGACATTACAAAATAACTCAATATCAATTTGCGTGCTAGATGTTTCTGTAGGAATTACATCAAGACTTACCTGCTTCGCAAGCTGCGGTCCTACATTGTGTAATTCAAAAAATGGCATTCCTGCAGTAACGACATGCATATATCCAAAAGCCCATCCCCAATACATTCCTGGATCTTGAAAGCTAAGTGGATGATCTGACGGATATGATGAAATATCAATTGCATCCGCACCGTCCTGGGTATTAAACCGCGCTGGCACTCCCAAAGTGAATTCAATATGCTCAACATTCTGAACATCATAATTACCTAGAAAAAGTGTATAATCTTCCATAGTCGCTAAGTGCACCGATGGCATTGTTGTAAACTCTTGGCCACCATCATGGGTAATGATGACATCTGAAACGTAATAGTTCAAATAATCAATCGAAAATGACTGGTCTGAAGGATGCGTATAGGTGATTCCGAGCTCAAGAGGTACGCCAAGAAAAACAGGGTTTAGGTTAAGAAATACTCCTTTTTGACCGAATGAAATTAGCGGAATCAAAAACAGTAAGCAAAGCGTAAATAATAATTTCATGGTTTATGATTTTCTAGCGATATACAAAATTTCTTTACTCATTAAACGGTACTTTTCCACCTCCGTTGGCTCCCAGGTCTTATTCATATCAAATTCGTCTACAGTAAATCCTGCCTTTTCGAGCCATTGAGGATAATCTAGTCCAAATAAACGCACATGGTCTTTTTGCCAAAAATGTTTTTCTCTTTCCGAAGGACTAGTAATTCTCGCGTCCTCATAGGTCTCCTTTCGGGTCACATCTTGAGGCACCTGCATGATGGCCCATCCACCTGGTTTCATGACTCTTTGGAGCTCTGACATACAACGAATAGGATCGTCTACATGTTCCATGACATGGTTGCAAAAAACAACATCATATTGATTGTCTTCAAGCGGAATATCATGCAAATCAAAATGCATATCTGCAATCGGGGAAACCAAATCAGCAGTCATGTAATCCAAATTTTTTTGCTGCTTGAAATGGGGTAAAAAACACTGTTCTGGTGCAATGTGTAAAACTTTCAACTTAGGCGCAGTGAAAAAGTCAGTCTCTCTTTTCAGGTAAAGCCACATCAAACGATGGCGCTCAAGCGTTAAGTCATATGGACAAAGGACATTTTCACGATGGGCAACGTCTGACCCATAGCTCAAGAATTTAGAAAAAGAACGTCCACAAACCGGACATTCAACTGTAGAACCACGATATAAAATTGGCGCAAAAAACTTGAAGATATAGCTCAGGCGAATCAATAATGGCCTAGGCAATTTATTCAACAAAAATTTATAGAGCTTCTTCACATCAACAAAGGTACAACAATCAGAAAAGATATTGCGTACTTTTGAAACATCAACCTATAGAACATGAAAAATCATTTAATCTTCCTTTTTTGCATTAGCTTTTCAATTATGGCACAAAATAACCTTCCTTCTGCACCCGTAAAAAACAAAATACTTTCAAAATTCGGCCACAACAGAGTTGATCCTTATTACTGGATGAATGAACGTGATTCAAAGAACGTTTTGGATTATATTGACCAAGAAAACAAATACTGCGAAGCTCATTTTTCTGTACTTGAACCACTCGTTGATACACTTCTCAACGAATTAGAAGACAGAATAGACCCTAACGAACAAAAATCTCCTTTTTGGTACAACGGCAAGCTATACCAATCAAGAAACGAAGAAGGGATGGAATATGAGAAAATCTACCAAATAAAAGATGAAAAAGCAACACTTTTCTTTGACGAAAATGAGCGTGCAAAGGGTCAATCTTTTTATGACCTGGCGGATTGGGAGGTATCACCCAACAATAAATATCTGGCTGTTGCAGAAGACTTTAAAGGAAGAAGAAAAAACACCATCTCGATACGAAAAAACAAAACTGGAGACTATTTAGACGATCGTATTGAAAACTGCAACGGAGATATCCTCTGGTCAAACGATAATAAAACCATCTATTATATCAAAAAGGATCCTCAAACCTTAAGGGAATATCAAGTATATCGTCATAAAATTGGAACAGCCAATACAGAAGATGTGCTAGTTTACCAGGAAGATGACGAAAAATACAGCGTCTATTTTTCTAAATCTAAAACAGGAGATTATATCTTCATCAACTGCTACAGCTCCTTAACCTCAGAAACACTATGGATTGATGCCAATAACCCGAAATCGGCACCTCAAATTTTTCTGAAGCGGAAGCAAGGGCATTTGTACTCTGTCACCCACCATGGCAATGGTTTTTATATCACAAGTAATGACAATGCACCAAATTTCAAAATACTTTTTGCTCGAACGATTCCTAAAAGCTTAAGTCAGTGTCAAGAATTTCAAAAAACAAGTGAAGAAACTTATATTAATGGAATATCCTCCTTTCAGGAATTCCTAGTCATACAAGAACGCACAAAAGGCCTCAACAGAATAAAAATTTATCCCTTTGAATCGAAAGAAACAAAATACATAGAGTTTGATGAAGAAACGTATTACTTGGGCTTAGCGATGAACGATGACTATAAGTCTACCACCCTCTATTTCACCTATAATTCAATGACTACTCCATCGAGTATTTATGCCTATGACATGTTTACAGGAAAGCAAAGTCTTTGGCACCAAAAGCAAATCATGGACCCAGGATTTGACACGAAAAATTATACCTCTGAAAGAATTTGGGCAAGAGCCAACGATGGCACAGAAGTACCTATCTCACTTGTTTATAAAAAAGGAACAGACCTCAAAACAGCACCACTTTTATTATATGGATACGGATCCTATGGAATAACAATTCCTGATGTTTTTAGTGTTTCTCGTTTGAGTCTACTAGACCGAGGTTTCGTCTTTGCTGTGGCACACATTCGTGGTGGTAAATACATGGGTGAGCACTGGTACGAAAACGGAAAGTTCATGAAAAAAATCAACACGTTCACCGACTTTATTGATGCTGCTGAGTACCTCGGCCACATGGGCTATTGCGATTCCGAAAGAATATACGCGCAAGGTGGAAGCGCAGGGGGGTTGCTAATGGGTGCAGTAACAAATATGGCCCCTTATCTATGGAAGGGGGTTGTTTCTCAAGTTCCCTTTGTAGATGTTCTTACCACAATGCTAGACGAAACCATTCCTTTAACGACCTCTGAATACGAGGAATGGGGAAATCCAAATGACGAAGCTTATTATTACTATTTACTAAAATATTCTCCCTACGACAATATTAAGAAAATGGAATACCCTGCGATGTATATAACGACCGGATACCATGACTCTCAAGTGCAGTACTGGGAGCCTTTAAAATATGTCGCGAAAATGAGGGAGTATAAAACAGACAATAATCCTTTTCTATTTGACTGCAATATGGATGCAGGTCATGGAGGTGGCTCTGGGATAAGCAACGAAAGAAAAGAAACAGCAAAAGTATATGCCTTCATTTTGGGGATGGAAAATAAAAATAAGTAGCGCGCTCTTACTGATTTCCTTTTTGGGAAGTGCCCAAGAAGACGCTGTGTCAATAGAAGACTTTAAGAACAAGAAGGTCCTCTACTTTGACGCCGGCTATCGCAGTGCACCATTTAATATTGATTGTCCCGTTGGTGGAGAAACCGTAACACTTAAGTACAAAAACAATTTCAGAACACTTTTAGGTATTGGTTTTGCGTATAAATGGTTTCATCTGCGCATCGGCTTCCCTATCTTGAATTATGTAAAATCAGTTGAAAAATGGGGGGAATCCAATCAGTTCAATTTAGGTCTAAACTTTACGATAAAAAAATTCTTTTTTGATTTTGACTTTAGTACTGTTCAAGGATATGCAATACAGAACTATAGTACAATTGATAGTACCTACTCTGCACCGATTAATCAGCTGAACGTTCCTGGAATAGGCACCACTAATTTCAGCTTAAACAGCTGGTATTTCCATGACCATGATTTTAAAATGAGTGCCCTTAGAGGAATACAATCGCATTACAAAGAACCCGTTCATACCTGGTATATAAAAGCAACCATGAATGTTTTCGGAGTTGACAACAATAGCTCTTCAATCATACCAATTGCGATACTAGACCCAGATAATGACCAAACACAGTCTTCGACACTATCTGCATTTGATTTTGGAGTCATTCCCGGTTACGCTTATGTAAACCGAGTCAAAAACTGGCAGTTTTCCGGTTGGCTTGGACTCGGAGCCGTGGTACAATCCAAATTCTACTTTTCTGATGAGAACAGAGGCTTTCTAGGTCTAGCACCTCGCTACGACATCAGGCTTTTAGGGGGTTACTCGAGTAAAAAGTTTTTCACATTTATTGTGGTAGAATTTGACAACAAATCGATACGTTTTTCCGATTTGAAATACAACCTCAACTCACACAGTATAAAAATTGTTGGCGGATTGCGCTTCGGGAAATGAGTTTAAATTTTAGATTTTGAGCTGAACCCACTCAGAAGAATTACCCACATTGAGTTGAACAAAGTAGATTCCCTTCTTGAAATCTCTTACCGAAAAGTAAACTTGGTTTTCATTAAGCTCAATGCTCGAAAGTTTATTTAGGTTCCGATCTGCTAGTATTACCGTTGGGGTGATTTCAAAGATTCCATTCTTTTCAAATAAAAGCTGCATTGATTCATCCTGCGTCAAAGAGATGAAACCCATGTGAAGCTTCTCGTTTTTTTTGTCACGCATAAACCGTTTGGTCTTTTTCGCACGTGCATTACTTTGGACAATTTCACTACTCTCGACAGGCGCTGCAATTACCTGTTCATTCGCCTCATTTTCGCCCTCTGGTCTTTTCGAAGCAGAAAAACCATCCAAGGGTTGCCAAACCCGCATGTAATCCACATAAAAGTCACTGGGGAGCTTCGTATGCTTGTTGATCCCCGGCCCAAATGCTTTGCCATCTTGGGCAATCGCCAAATTGGCGATTAAATTCATGCTTGTTTCAAAATCGCCTTTAAACGTTGCTGCCTCTTGACCATTGAGATACATTTTAATTTCTCCTGGCTTCCAAATTCCTGAGTAAACCACAAATTCGTCTGTTATCGGCTCATTCGTTTTAATCCATGCACCCCATTTCTTTTTTCGACCAAACCATCCTGTTTTGAAACGGTTGCAATCATTGGGGCAATGTACATCGACGTGAAAATGCTTTGGCTTTTCACCTTTCATCTCCATAAAATCAATTTCCTCATTTGGGAAACCGCCATAAAGCCAGAATGCAGGCCATAATCCCTTCCCACTGGGAGATTTACAGCGGGCTTCAAAATAACCGTATTTGAATTGTTGCTTACTCCATACCGCTGAGCATAGGTAATGTAGCTCAACCTCATTTCCGTTTCGAATTGGAACCTCTCCATTTGCTGCTCCACCTGTTTCCAACATCCACTTTGGAAAAGCACGCCATTCACTTGTTGTATCAGCCGATAATTTTAATAAGCCATTGCCTTGAGACACCATTTTTTTATCCGCATAAGATTTCTCATCAGCAAGCAAGCCTCCCCAAGGATAATTTGGGTACCAAATTGATTCATTCACCTCAGACCCATTGAATTCATCGCCAAAGAAATAATTCCATTGTTGAATTTTATCTTTTTGAACCTTCCATAATACAGGCTCGATTTGAGCAGAAAGTGAGGTTGAAATAAGTAGTAATAAAAATAATCTCATTTACTCTTTGATAAAAATGTTCTTAGGCTCAGTAAAGAATTTTAAAGCTTCCCAGCCTCCCTCGCGGCCTACACCCGAAGCTTTAACACCACCAAATGGAGTTCTTAAATCCCGAACAAGCCAAGAGTTCACCCAAACAATTCCAGAATGAATTTGATTGGCTACGCGATGTGCTCTTTTAAGATTAGAGGTCCATACTGTCGCAGCCAAACCATATTGCGTAGCATTAGCCATCTTTAATACCTCTTGCTCTGAATCAAAAGGACAAAGCGTCACGACAGGGCCAAAAATCTCCTCCTGATTTGTGCGACAATCATAAGAAAGGCCTTCAATAATTGTAGGCGCAATATAAAATCCATTATCATAAGGTTCGTCTAGTTTGACTTGATGTCCACCAGCGAGTATTGTACCACCTTCTTCTTGTGCCAGTTTAATATATGAAAGGACTTTTTCCATATGGTCTTTGGAAACCACAGCGCCCTGCCTAGTTTCTATATCTGAGGGGTTCCCCACCTTCATCCGTGAAACTTTTTCAACAAAAGCATTCTTGAATTGATCATAAATCGAACGCTCGATAAAAATTCGAGAACCACAAAGGCATATTTGGCCTTGATTTGCGAAAGAGGAACGCACAGTTGTAGCCAACATGTCTTCAAAATCACAATCGGCAAAAATAACGTTGGGGTTTTTACCTCCCAATTCTAAAGAAAGCTTTTTAAACATAGGTCCAGCTGTCTTTGCAATATATGCACCTGTTGCTGTTCCTCCGGTAAAAGAAACGGCTTTAATGTCTGGATGCCTTACTATGGCATCTCCTGCTTTTGAGCCAAGACCGTGAATGATATTTAATACCCCTGCAGGTAAACCAACTTCAACCGCCACTTCTGACAATAAATAGGCTGTATAAGGAGTGATTTCTGAAGGCTTAGCAACGACACAATTACCAGAAGCTAACGCAGGTGCTATTTTCCATGTAAATAAATAAAGTGGAAGGTTCCATGGGGAAATGCAACCAACCACTCCAATTGGTTTTCGGGTAGTATAGTTTATTCCTACGCCCTCCATGTAATGAGACTCAGAGGCAAAATGTAAAACCGCAGTAGCAAAAAAGCTCAGGTTTGAAACGGCGCGAGGTATATCAACTTGACGTGCAAGGCTTACAGGTTTTCCATTATCCAAAGATTCCGCCGCAACAAATTCATCCATCCGATCTTCGATTCCTTTAGAAAGCTTCATTAATATTTCACTTCTTTCATTCAAGGACATCCCAGACCAAACTGGGAAAGCAGCCTTAGCAGCCTCTGTGGCCTGAGCTACGTCCTCAATGCCAGAATCTGGAATTAAAGAAAAGGGGACACCACGAGAGGGATCAATGTTCTCAATATATTCATCCGATACAGGTGGCTGAAATTTCCCATTAATATAGTTCTGTAGTTTTTTCATGAACGAATTGCAATTTCAACAAATGTCATAAAAAAAAACGGAATCCCACATCTTGAATGATTTGCGTTCATTTTTCTAACTTCGCAAGAAAACAACTGTACGACCATGACCCTCAAAGAAGCACAAGAAAAAGTAGACCAGTGGATTAAAAAATATGGTGTAAGATATTTTGATGAGCTTACCAATACCGCAATTTTGATGGAAGAAGTTGGTGAAGTAGCACGCATTATGGCGCGCAGTTATGGTGAACAGAGCAGTAAAAAAAGTGATGAAGAAAGCAGCCTCTCCAATGAGCTAACGGATGTGCTCTTTGTGCTAATTTGTCTTGCCAATCAAACAGGTGTAGATTTAGAACAGGCTTTTGAGGAAAACATGAAAAAGAAAACGAAAAGGGACCACTCTAGACACAAAGAAAACGACAAACTTAAATAGGTATGGAAGATTTTAATGCAGCCACGCGAAAACTATTACGCTCAGGAAACGCTTTGGTCATTGAAGCGAATATTGAAGCAAACTTCTCCCTATTCGAGCATATTGTTACGGACTGCATACCTGAACCTCAAGAAGGCTCCCCCAGGGGAATTGTCATATGCAGTAACGACCAAACGGCTAGGTCATTTGCTGAGTTTTTGGAAAAACCTTTTAGAACATTGGATTTGACCCTGGATCTTATCGTTGAAAAGGGACAAAGAGTCAGACAAAGAAATGACCTTTTTTTTGGAACCGAGCTCATTGTCGGGACACCAAAAAGAATCTGTGAAATGTATTTTCAAAACGGATTCAATATAGGAGAATTAAAGCTCTTTATGCTCCTAGATTTAAACACTATTCTAAAACAAGGGCACAAAGGGTTTGTAAATAGACTTTCAGAAAGCTTACCAAAATGTAAAAAAGTAGTAGTTGAAACTCAAAATAGAGAGAAGCGTATTACAGAATACCTTCAGTCATTTATGGGTGGATATAAATCAATAAAGGAGCCACAAATTTTAGATTAAATCAAAGGAGTTTACAAAAAAGGGGGTTTTTGATGAATAGGGCCTTTTTGCATTTCGCACCATAACATTAACCTTCTTCGTACCAATAATTCTGTCTAATAGCCCCCACCTTAAATTATCCTTTACTTTATCATAAACCGTATCATTAGGATCTACAAACCAGATGATGGAATTTACTTTGTACAGTGCCAAAGCAGCAGAAAAAAGTCGCTCAAGCTGCTTCGAGTCTATACCATGAGATACGATGTCGGGACATAGAAAAAAATGAGCTTTAGGCTTAATCAGCCTTCTTAAAAAAGGAATATATGGTAATATACTAACCAATAAGCCGCCAAATGGACCAGGCAGCCTATGAAACTTCCACTTCACTAAAGTGAATTTAGCATAAGCCTCAATGGTTCCATGCATATCTTTAAGTAGGACAAATGGTGGCTTTTGAACATGGTTATTAAAATATCCATCATAATGACCGTACTCTTTTTTTACACGCTCTGCAATCTCATCCCAGTCTGAGCTGAAAGAGATTCCGTTCGTTTTTGGTATATACAATCGACTAAAAGTTCGAGATACTATTCCGGTATAAGGACTAAAGCCAAATCGACTACTCATATGCTGACTACGCGAGTTATCCGCGTCAATATAAGCATAGAATGGCAATTCCTTTTGATCTTCTAGTTTCTTAAAAACACCTTCTATACTTTGCTCTAAGCCGGAACGAACATTTCTTTTTCGTTGGCTTCTAGAGTCACTTTGAAAACGTGAATGAAAAGCGAAATACCTCACATAGAAAGCGAAATCTCTGACACAAAACGTAACATTGGCAATGATACGTTGATTTCTTTTTAAAGAGAAAGATGTTGGATGATCCGCCTCAAAAATGCGCTTTCGCAGATCGAGGTGCGTATATTTCGTACCATTCGTTCCAAGCTCAGTTCCTTCAAGAAATGTAATGAGATCTTCAGTGATAACATCAGATTCTTCTAGTACCATTCTGGAACTAAAAGCTATTGAGACGACTTATTTACGCCTTTGTCTTTCACAGAATAGGCAATCGTCAATGCATCGATATCTTGCAGCTGCTTTCGAATATCAAAAACCAACCCACTTGGTGCACTTTGGTCTGCCTTAACGCAGGTGATGACGGCCTCAATTGGCGCAATCATTCTAGCTGGCTTTTGATCAAATTTATCTCGCTTCCATCGAGCAACAGCATTCGTAGAATAAAGACCATCAGGTGTCGCCTGAACAACATTATCTAAAGACAAAGCATAGCCAAATTTAAATGCAGACGCCCTATTTGGATTTCTGGGTGCTCCCAAATAAAGAAAATCAATTTCAGAGCGTTGCTTATATGGTGTCAAATCTTCTGTTCTAGAACCCTCGGGTGCAGTGTACTTTACCGTCGGGTCTGTCTCTTTACTTGTTGTGGCTACCATAAAGAAAAATAAGAGCATGAAAACAATGTCTGGTAATGAAGCAGTATTCATTGCAGGTGCCGATCGTTCTTGTTCTTTTCTAAATTTAGACATCGCGTTTAATTTTTAGGCGTAACTTCTATAATTCTTGCTGGGTACAATATCTCAATCAAATCAAGGATATCTTTATCTTTTGCATCTGAATCTTGATTATACCTCTGTTTAACTAAGGTATATGGCTCGCCAAAAAGCTCTTTACATTTATTGTTTCTCAACTCAATTACGGCTTCTTCAATTTCATTATGAATCTGCGTAAAGATGGAATATGCCGTTGCCTCCTGAACCTCAATTCGTATGTGTGCCTGCTTATCTATTTCTCTGAGCTCTGACTTACCATAAAGCTTAATTGCCTTCTTTTTCTTATCCCACTCGTTTAGGGCGGAACTAAAGAACTTCGCCATATCTGTAGCGCCAACCTTGTCAGCTTCCTCAATTTTCGCCTCCATTTCGGCCATCCTGAGGTCACATAAACCTAAGGTTGCCGTTGAGTATAGAGGAAAATTCTCTTCTGGCTTGTTTTTGATTTCACTCGTTTGGTAAAAACGAAGAATAAAATCAGAAATCATATCAGGATCTGAAAATACAACATTACGAACCATTAATTGATTCTGGCTGTTCGCCTTAATTGCAAGAATATTTCTTTTCTGGACATCAGGTAAATCCTCTGGTGGAATTTCTATTTTTTTGGGAATACTTCGGACATATGCCTGATCTTTATCCATCGTCGTTGTCACAAGAAAGAACAACAACAAAAGGAAGGCTATGTCTGCCATAGACCCCGCATTAATTTCAGGTATATCTCTATTCGCCATAGCTTTATTTTCTAGATGATCTTAGCTTGCCCATAAAAGGACCAAATACTACCACTAACAGACCTACTGCAATACAAATTCCAATTGTGTATACTCCGGCAGATGTTGCTGCAATAACAGAATCACTAGCTTCATGACGTAAAGCCAAAGATTTCATTGTATCAGAAGAACCAGAAAAATACATCAAAAAGTAAAGTACAAAAGCCACAACAATTCCAACAATAGACATCAAGGTCTTCTTGGGCTGCATTGCAATTTGATATACGAAGAAACCTAACACGGCAACCACCGCTGTTCCAATAATAAATAAGGTATAGTAAATAGCAGTCATAGAACCACTTTCTCTAAACTCTGTCATTGCTGCCTTTCCATCTGCCACTGTGGGGCCAGAGAAAAGCAAGATACTCAACCCAACTCCAATAAGCACCAAAGCATATCTAGTTACGGTAAGTATCAAGTTCATTTTATCTTCTTTCATAGAATAAAGTTTATATGAATTACTTAGAGACCTTGTTCTTCAACATCATATCGATTAAAGAGATAGAGGCTTCTTCCATTTCGTTTACGATACTGTCAATTTTTGAGGTAATGTAGTTGTAAAATATCTGCAAGAAAATCGCAGCAATCAAACCGAATACTGTCGTTAAAAGAGATACTTTAATACCATCTGCAACCGTTGTCGGTGATACTTGACCATCCTTAACAATTTTATCAAAGGCCTGAATCATACCGATTACCGTCCCAAGGAAACCAAGCATTGGTGCAAGTGCGATAAACAGCTGCAACCAGGTCATTCCTTTCTCTAAAAGACCATTTTGAACTCCTCCGTATGAAATAACAGATTTTTCAACGATGTCTATCCCTTCGTCTGCACGGTCTAGACCTTGAAAGTAAATAGAAGCGATAGGACCTCTTGTATTTCTTGCTAAATCTTTAGCAGCATCAACGCCTCCCGACTGCAATGCAGCTTCAATGTCATCCTTGAACTTTTCTGTATTGATTGTTGCCAAATTAAGATAAACCACTCTTTCAATAGACAATGCCATTCCAATAATCAAACAAATTAATACCGGTGTCATCCAAAGGACATCTCCTTCAATATACTTTTGCTTCAACGTTTGAACGAAACTAAGCTCTACCTCTTCCTCTTCTGCAGCAGGTGCAGGAGCCGTTTCAGTGGCTGCTTCGACAACACTAGCATTTGCACTCGCGTCTTCGGTAGCATTCATCGTAGCGTCATCTTGCGCTTGAACTTGTAAAGAGAAGCCTAAGACTAAAGTAAAAACAAAGGCTAATGATTTGATCATATTTTTCATAATAAAAAATTAAATTTTCTTGTTTAATTAAGCCAAAAATAAGGTTTTTTTACTTTTAAGCAACGATTTCACAAAATGTTCACAGTAAATCAAAAAATAAATTGTCTTTTCACAAGGACTTTTTCTTAAATCCCCTAGAAAGGGATTAGTTAGAAGAAATAAAAAAAGCCCAGTTAGGGCTATTTTTTGATGCGGAGAGAGGGGGATTCGAACCCCCGTTACGTTTCCGTAAACACGCTTTCCAAGCGTGCGCGTTCAGCCACTCTGCCACCTCTCCATAGAAATAAGATGGCAAAGATAGAAAAAATACAAGTAAGTATTCACAAGGAATTAGGCCATTAAACTAAATATCAAAAGGCCAATAGAGAAATAAATGAATAATCCCACAACATCGTTCATTGTAGTTATAAATGGCCCTGTAGCAAGCGCAGGGTCAACCTTATATTTATTTAAAATCAAAGGAATAAATGTTCCGAAAATTGCGGCAACAATAATCACAGTAAATAATGAAATACTAACCACGAGCCCTAATTCAATTCCACCGAATACTGTAGCGATGCCAAAAATCAGTAGCGACAACAAAATACCGTTTAGAACGCCAACCAGAGTCTCTTTCCAAATTTTACTCAAAATTCCGCCAATCTGCTTTTCTCCCCGAGCCAATGATTGAACAACAATCGCTGAGGATTGTACACCAACATTACCGCCCATAGCGGTAATTAGGGGAATAAAAAAGGCCAGCTCAGGAATGGAAGCGATGCTCAACTCAAAACCTGAAATCACTTTTGCGCCGAGTATCCCCCCTGCTAAACCAATAATCAACCAGGGTAGTCTCGCTTTAGCAATTTCCCAAATACTTGCATCAGCCTGCATCGGTTCTGAAATACCAGTAGCCAATTGAAAATCCTTATCAGCCTCCTCCTTTAAAAAATCCATGACATCATCTAATGTAATTCTTCCTACAAGTTTGTTTTGATAATCTACAACAGGAACAGTAACAAGGTCATACTTCTCCATCATCGCTGCAACCTGCTCAGGAGTCTCCGAAGTTTTTACAGAAATAATGTTTTTCGAATTATATAACTCGGCTATTTTGGTTGTCGAATTTGCAATAAGCAATCTTTTTAGGGATAAAACACCTAAAAGATGCTCCTCTTCATCGGTTACGAATATGTTATATACCCTTTCTACATCTTCAGCTTGCTTCCGAAGTTGTCTAAGTGCTCGATTTACCGGCCAGTCTAGTTCAACCTTTAGAAACTCCTTTTGCATTAGACCACCAGCAATATCATCATCGTAATTCAATAAGTCGATAATATCCTCTGCTGCTGCGTCGTCTTGCATTTGAGATATTACTTCTTGTATTTTTTCATCAGGAAGCTCTCCTAAAATATCTGCAGCATCATCCGATTCTAAATGCTCCATTTGGTCTGCCAGTTCCTTCACACTCAGAGATTCAATTAGTCGATCTCTATTCCCCTCCTGCAAGTCCATAAGGATATCTCCTTGAAGCTCTTCACTACTAAGGTGAAACACGTATTTTGCCTCCTCGTGAGAAAGTTCGTCTAAGATGTCTGCTATATCTGCATGGTGTAATTCCAATACATTGCTAAGAATCCAAGGGCTATCCTTTGCCGCAACTCTCTCTTTGAGTTGTTCTATAAATTCTTTTGTTAATTGAAATTGCATCTCTCTATTATTTTAATCAATCATGACAAAGACCTTGTACCTCATGAAATATATCATGAACTGCAACAATCATTTTCATTAATGCCTTTTCTCTTGCATTCTTACCCACGAGCTTATTCAATGCTCCGCATTTTTTTTCTAAGCGCACCAATGCCAATGAAACCTCTGGTTTAAGTAAAGGCTTTGGTATATCGGAATCCTGTAATAAGATTGCTTGAGCATAAAGTGCACCACTCATATTCCGCAATGGCTTAAAATCCCCTTTTTCAGCAGCGTGAAAAGTCTGCGCCAACACCTTGTGAAAAGCATTTTTCTCGGGCCAATTTTCCTTTTCAATTTTGGCTAAAAGTGGAGAATTCAAAGCGGCATCATATTTTTCTGATACGACTCCCCAATCAAGTAAAGACCATATCGCACTTAAATAATCACCTCTTTTATTTTGATAACGCAAATAATAGGCGTGCTCCCAGACATCAATTCCTAAAATTGGAATTCCTCGGACATCCGAAACATCCATGATTGGATTGTCTTGATTTGGAGAACTACTGACAACAAGGTCTTTATTTGGTGTAACGACCAACCAAGCCCATCCCGAACCAAACCTTTTCGCTGCTGCAACAGATAATTGCTTTCGCAAAGCATCCATTGAACCAAAATGCTTTTTAATTGCATTTTCTATAGATTTACTTGGGATCCCGGGAGCTGACTTTTCAGTTGTCGGCGTTAATATTTCCCAAAACAAGGTGTGGTTGTAATGTCCCCCAGAATTGTTTCGAACTCCCAATGTGCGATAACTCGCATACATCAACAAATCCTCTAAGGATTTACCTTCAAGTTTTGATTCCGAGACAGCTTTGTTAAGTTTCCTTACATAGCCTCTGTGATGTTTGCTGTGATGGATTTCCATTGTTTTAGCATCGATTCCTTGCTCATAAGCATCATAAGAAAATTGAAGCTCCGGTAGCGTAAAATCTTGAGCAAAAATTGCTCCTGAAATACTGAAAACAAATAAATAGATGATGGATTTCATTGTGCTTGTTTTATTCAAAGTTAAAACATATTAGAAGGAATCTCGAATACTTCTGTTGAACTTAAGAACAAGAAAGTGTTAAATCCCCTGAAGGTCAGGTGTTCTCATCGAAATAAAAGCTTTCAATACCCTTTCACCAACTCCCGGCACTGTTATGTGTACCAGATAAATCCCTGAAGCAACGGGAATATTGACTTGATTTGTCAGGTTCCAGTCCAAAGAAGTAATTGGACTATCTTTCTTAAATGTCCGAACAAGCTTTCCATTCACAGTATAAATTTTAATGGTGCATTGTTCAGGGAGATTTGTGAATTTAATTCTGGTATCAAGTCGGCTTCTTTCGTACTCCGAAAATGCGTAGTAAGGATTTGGTACCACATTAATAATATCCAAGGCCTCTTTCAATTGATCCT
>CAJWRM010000035.1 GCA_913046365.1 uncultured Flavobacteriales bacterium | reverse complement strand
TAGAGCATCTGCCTTCTAAGCAGACGGTCACAGGTTCGAATCCTGTCTCGATCACAACTTTAAGAGCTGTATGTCAATAATAACAAGGCATACGGCTTTTTTTATTTCTTTAAGTATGCGACATTGTGTGCGACATAGAGTGTTTTTTACATAAAAAACGGCAATTCGTGTCCTGCAGGAAAAGTCTCTAAGTACTCATAATGTGAACGAATTTTCTTAATTGCAATTTCTTTGCTTGAAGGTTTTTCACTTACATATACTTGTAAGGTAAGATTCAATAGTTCAATGTACTTCCCTTTTGATAGCTTCTCATAGTTCGTTTCTATGAAGTCAATTAGTTCGTCTATTATTTGTTTTAGCATAATGTTTAAATTAAAGCATGAAAATTGTTGTAAGTATTTTGTTCTTCGTTTTTTTGATAAACCTATTTAGCTGTTCTTCATACAATTACAACCATCGTATGTCAGAATACCCCAATGACTTTCTATTTTCTCAAGAAAATATAGATGATATACCAGAGGATTGGAAATTTTTTATTCACGATGAATCTTCTTCCGTTCATACTTTATCGAAGCCCAATGTTAGTAAGGAGCATCTTCTTTTAAATGTAGTTGAGAAAAGTAAAAAAACAGTTCCGAAAACGTTGATTGAAAATCCACCATTTAGAAAAAAAGAGCTACATATTTTTATAAAGGAAACAGACATCTCACCAAACTTGACCATAAAGATTGAAAAGAAAAACATTGATAAAATTGTTACAATTGGGACTCCTGAAATCGAAAGTATGGATAAGCGTAAAGGTATGACTACAATTCATGTGTTCATACTTGCAATAATTTCATTGGGATTGGGATTGGTATTAGGCGCGTTAGTCTTAAATTGGATTTTTAATTATCTTTTCAATATCACTATCTGGTGAGGTCGTTAGATTTATTCTTTTTTATTGTGGTTTATTACTCCCTTTTTTTATGACTTCTTTACTAACTTTGAAAAAACTAATTATTTCAACATGAAGCACTTACTCTCCTGCTTGTCATTTCTCATCATCTTCAACAGTCATTCACAGAATCCTAACCCAAGTACCATTTTAGACGAATACATTCAAGACGAAATGGAAGAAGAGCATTTCCCGGGAACTACAACCGTGATTGTAAAAGATGGAGAGATTGTTTGGATTCAATCCTACGGCTTTGCAGATATTGAAAATAATATACCTGTCGCTGACAGTACTCAGTTCTTGTTGGCATCCATGTCAAAACTATTCACTGGAACCGCTACCATGCAGCTCAAAGAAATCGGCATGTTAGAGCTCACCGATGATATCAACGAACATCTCCCTTGGTCCTTACAGCATCCTGTTCAAAGCACGACGCCAATGACCATTCAACAGCTTATGACACATACATCCTCAATAAAAGACAACTGGGGTGCCATGGGTAATTACTATGGGTATCCAGACCCGACCATGAGTCTGGAGGATTGCATGCAGGACTACTTTACGTTAACAGGAGTGAACTACGACGCCAATCAAAATTTTATAAGTGCTATACCAGGAACAGCATACAGCTATTCAAATATGGCTACAGCGCTGAATGGTTATATTACAGAAATTGTAAGTGCGACTCCTTTTGATGACTTTTGTGATGCGCATATTTTCGAACCCCTTTGCATGGAAAAGACGGCATGGCACATGGCGGATCTTGATTCCAATGAGGTAGCAAGACCCTATTCTTATTCCAACGGTAATTTTGTTGCCAATCCACATTATGGATTTGCAGATTACCCAGACGGACAATTGAGAAGCTCCGCATTGGACTTGGCAAATTTCATGATTGCTTTTTTAAATGAAGGAACACTGGGAAGTAATACAATCTTGAATCCTTCATCTGTGAATGAAATGTGGACCGAACAAGTTCCATCAATTCAGAGCTCGCAGGGTTTGAATTGGTATAAGGAGCTGCTGTATTACAGCGGAGGTGAGGCGTATCTGTGGGGACACAATGGCGGCGAGATGGGCGTTTCAACCGATATGTATGTAGATCCAGTATCAAACATTGGGGTATGCGTACTTTCCAATGGGAGCGGTACGAATTTATACATTTGCGATGCCCTTTATGATTACGCACTATCTCTTAATAGTAATAATGGCATTGTTCCTGCATGTTCATCTGCAGGATTGACCAATCTGAATCCTTCACAAAAAAACCTGGTACAAATTCTCGATATACTAGGTAGAGAAACGACTTTTAAGCCAAACACGCCTCTGATCTATGTCTATGATGATGGAAGTATAGAGAAAGTGTTTCGTATGGAATATTAGTCCGAATTTTTATTGAGACATTAAAAAACTGCATCTACTTGTCCTCGAAAAAAGCGAATTCTAAACAATTCAGTTGTTTTCTATGTTTACCTGTTGAATTTTAAAACAGTCCGGGCTAAATTTAGCGACTCCAAGTCTGTTTCTTAACACTAAACATAACGAGCTATGAATATATCCAAAATGTGGTCCATGTACTACCCTGTAATCTTGGCCTTTCTTTCTTTTTTATACTCTGTAACACTATGGTTTACAGGAAATAAACTTGAAGGAATCTTTGTTGGCATATGGGTACCTTCCATCCTAGGGTTCTCCGTTGCCATTAGACAAATTAGAAGAGATACACAACAAGAAAAACAAAAAGAATGATGAATAATACAGCCATGTTTGTTATCGGATTTATCATTTTTGCAGCATACATGTGGGGATATCTTTCGATGATCAGTAAAGCCAACAGAGAGCAGAAAGAAAAGGACCAATAGCGAATATAAATTTTCACTTTCTTCGATTCTATGGAAATGTAAACGTTATTTCCAGATTCCAGTCTATACCAAAAAGTGAAATAAATCAGGTTTATCGTTCAGGTATTCTCCGAAAAAATTATATGCTATCATCCGCTCTTTTAAGGAACTGAAGTCCATTGGATGACTTAGTTCTATACCAACTACGGCAGGTGCATTTGTACTGCTTTGCTTTTTCGAATACTCAAAGTGCGTGATGTCATCCTGAGGCCCAAGAACTTTGTCTACAAATTCTTTTAAGGCACCTGCGCGTTGAGGGAAGCGTACCACAAAATAATGCTTTACTCCACCATGCAATAAAGCCCGTTCTTTAATCTCTTCTGTTCTTGTAATGTCATTGTTACTTCCGCTTACCAAGCAGACTACATTCTTCCCTTTTATCTCTTCTCTGTAATCGTCAAGAACAGCAACAGTCATGGCACCTGCTGGCTCGACCACAATCGCATCTTTATTATACATATCCAATATGGTCTGACAAATTTTACCTTCATGGACGGTGGCCATTTGCGTCAAGTTTTCCTTACAAATATTAAAATTCAAATCACCAACTCTTTTCACCGAAGCACCGTCAACAAATTTTTCAATGTCTTGAAGTGGTGTATTTTTGCCATTAGAAATTGATGTAGACATCGAGGGTGCTCCTTCAGGTTCGACACCGATAATTTTGGTATTTGGAGATAAGGCCTTGAAAACACTTGATACTCCTGAGGCAACTCCCCCACCTCCAACAGGAAGAAAAAGATAATCAATCCCTACTTTAGATTGAGCTAAAATCTCTAAACCTATTGTCGCTTGCCCCTCAATCACTTTTTCATCATCAAAAGGATGCACGAAATGCATTGCATTCGTCTTACAATACGCTCTTGCCTGCTTGGAAGCATCGTCAAAAGTATCCCCAACAAGAATCACCTCAACATACACACTGCCGAACATTTCGACCTGAGCTATCTTTTGCTTGGGTGTAGGCGTAGGCATAAAAATCATTCCTTTAACCTTTTTGCGCGCACATGAATATGCGACTCCTTGTGCATGATTCCCTGCACTTGCACAAACCACTCCTTTCTTTAAATCTTCTGGCAGGATACTTGAAATTTTATTGTAAGCTCCCCTAATTTTATAGGATCGAACCTGTTGTAAATCTTCGCGTTTGAAATAAACTGAGGCCCCAAATTCACGAGACTGTGTTTCATTTAATCCAAGAGGAGAACAGAGCGCAATATTTTTAAGTCGCTTTGCTGCAGCCTCAACATCAGAAAGCTCAACCTTATACATGACTCAGCTTCTGTTTATCGGGCGCCATAGCGGCTCTTAATACTAGACCTACTTTTTCTATAGGATGCTCTTGGACGGATTCATTGACGTGCGCTAAATGTGATAATTCGTCTCCCGAAGGATGAAATGCAGAACCAATAAGGCCTGAATCCAAATTCGATACAAAGTCTTTCAATAAAGGCTGACATTCTTGGTCAAATAAATAACAACCGTATTCGGCAGTATCTGAGATAATTCTATTCATCTCGTAGAGCTTTTTCCTGGCTACAGTATTGGCAATTAATGGTAGCTCATGCAAAGACTCGTAATAGGCGGACTCCTCTTTGATCCCGGCAGAAACCATTGTTTCAAAAGCCAGTTCAACGCCAGACTTCACAAGCGCCATAAGTAAAGTTCCATGATCAAAACAGTTTTGGTCAGAAAAACTAGGTTCTGAAACCTCTGTTTTTTCAAATGCCGTTTCAAGTGTTTGTGCACGCCATGTCAAAAGATTAAAGTCATTGTTGTTCCAATCTTTCATCATATCAGCAGAAAACTCCCCTGAAATAATGCGGTCCATATGTTTTTGAAACAAGGGTCTCATGATTGTTTTTAGTTCTTCTGAAAGTGTACAAACCTTCACTTTATGCGCATCAGAAACACGAGAAAGCATTTGGGTGATTCCTCCTTTTTTAAGCTCCTCGGAAAGTGCTTCCCAGCCGTACTGAATAAGCTTAGCACCATGACTCGGAGTCACACCGTCATCCATCATTTTATCAAAAGCCAACAATGATCCAGATTGAAGCATTCCACACAAAATAGTCTGCTCACCCATCAAATCTGATTTAACCTCTGCGACAAATGATGAATGAAGAACACCAGCACGATGACCACCAGTTGCATAAGCATAGGCCTTGGCCCATTCAAATCCAGTATTTTCAGGGTCATTCTCTTGGTGCACAGCAATCAAAGTTGGCACCCCAAATCCCCTTTTATATTCCTCACGAACTTCAGAACCAGGTGACTTTGGCGCCATGAGAATAACCGTAATGTCTTCTCTGACCTTAATGCCTTCTTCTACGATATTAAACCCATGCGAATAAGCTAAAGTAGTCCCTTTTTTCATTAAGGGCATTGCACGATGAACTACAGCCGAGTGCTGCTTGTCCGGCGTTAAATTGATGACCAAATCTGCACTTGGAATAAGCGCTGCATAGGTTCCTACGGCAAAGCCGTTTGAGACCGCATTCTGATAAGAACTTCTATTTTCGGCGATAGCAGCTTCTCTTAATGCATAGGAAATATCTAAACCAGAATCTCTCATATTCAATCCTTGATTTAGACCCTGAGATCCGCATCCAATAATCACAACTTTTTTACCTTTCAAGACCTCAAGTCCATTTGTGAATTCAGATATTTCGAGGAAGTCACACTTGCCTAGTTGTTCTAATTTTTGTGCTTTCGTTAAAGTGTTAAAATAATTACTCATAATCTTATTAATAGGTGTTTTCTAATTCATTTACAATTGATGTCAAGGTGCGCATCGGTTTGGTAATAGCGACTCTTCCTGACCTCACAAATTCTAATATTCCAAAAGGTTCTAATTCATCAAATAGATGCTGTGTTTCCTCTTTGTGTCCTGTTTTTTCAATTACTGTAAATTCAGGCTCGACACTTAAAACACGCGCATGATGAGCCCGAACGATGTGCTCCGCTTCACCGCCCTGCATCAAAATATCGGTAAGCACTTTAAATAGGGCTATCTCCTGATAGATGATTTCCTGATCTACATGATACACCGCTTTAATTACCTCAACCTGTTTGTCAAGCTGAAGTGTTACCTTCTTCACGAGATCTTCTGTTTCATTGACAACAATCGTATAGCGGTGAATATTTTGAACTTCACTATCAGAGGCTGCGATGCTTTCAATATTTATTTTTCGTCTTGTAAAAACGATAGTTACCCGATTCAAAAGCCCTACGATGTCCTCAGTAAATACGGATATGGTATATCTTTTTTTCATTCTTCTATTTTAATCTGATTTCTGATACTGATGCTCCGGTTGGAACCATAGGGAAAACATTGTTCTCCTTTGCCACCTTGACCTCTAAAAAATAGGCGCCTTCATGTGCCAGCATTTCTCCAACTGCACCATTTAAATCTCTTCGATCTGTCACTTTCCTAGATTCGATACTGTAGCCCTCAACAATTTTCTGGAAATCCGGATTCACCATGGTTGTCGATGCATATCTTTTGTCAAAAAAGAGCTCCTGCCATTGACGAACCATACCTAAAAACTCATTATTTAAAACAACAATCTTAACCGGTATTTTCGTTTGAAATATGGTGCCTAGCTCTTGAATTGTCATTTGAAAACCACCATCTCCTATGATTCCAATGACTTGTTTGTTCGGGACTGCCATTTTTGCACCAATCGCAGCAGGTAAACAAAAACCCATTGTACCTAGTCCTCCTGATGTAATCATAGACTTAGAGCTTCCCTTGAATTTTGCATAGCGACAAGACACCATTTGATGCTGTCCCACATCCGTCACGATAATCGAATCACCGTTAGTTTGGTCATTGATCGAACGAATCACTTCACCCATGCTCAACTCATCAACACTCGGATTTAATTCCTCGTTGATTACGACTTCGTATTCTTCAAATTCTAACTTGCGAAATTCATGAATCCAGGACTTATTCTCTTTGGCTTCAATACATTTTGTTAGTGCTTCAAGTGATACTTTTGCATCTCCAAGAACCGCAACATCGGTTTTTACATTCTTATCTATTTCAGCGGGATCTATATCTAGGTGAATGACTTTCGCTTGCTTGGCATATCGTGATAAGTCGCCTGTTATTCTATCGTCAAAACGCATTCCTACGGCGATCAAAACATCACATTTATTGGTCAGCTTATTTGGTGCGTAGTTCCCATGCATACCAAGCATTCCTACATTTAAATAATGATCCGAATCCAATGCAGAAAGACCCAATATTGTCCATGCTGCAGGTAAGTCTGCTTTTTCAATGAATGCTTTAAATTCAGCTTCAGCCTCAGCTAAAATTACCCCCTGGCCAAAAAGCACTAACGGACGACTTGCGGCATTTATCATTTTTGCCGCTGCTGTTATTTTATTAAAATCTAGAGATGGTGTTGGAACATAACTACGCAGCCCTTTGAAGGGTTTGTACTTAAAATCAAGAGTTCCAAACTGAGCATCTTTGGTGATGTCTACCAAAACAGGTCCGGGCTTCCCTGATTTCGCAATGTAAAAAGCTTTCGCAATGGCTTGAGGAATTTCTTCGGCGCGTGTGACCTGGAAATTCCATTTTGTAACAGGCATTGAGATCCCGATCACATCCGTTTCTTGGAAAGCATCGGTTCCTAATAAAGAACTAGCGACTTGGCCCGTAATACAAACCATAGGTGTTGAGTCTATCTGGGCATCTGCGATACCCGTAATTAAATTCGTGGCTCCCGGTCCTGAAGTTGCCAAACAAACACCAACTCTGCCTGAAGCCCTTGCATAACCCTGAGCCGCGTGTGTCGCACCCTGCTCATGCCTTACTAAAATATGCTTGAGCTTATCCTCTACATCATATAAAGCATCATACACAGGCATAATCGCTCCTCCTGGGTAACCAAATATAAGGTCAACGCCCTCTTGAATCAATGAATATACAACAGCTTGAGCTCCACTCATTTTAGGCGCTATACTTTCTTGTTTTTTGGACCTTGAAGTTTCTTTCAGTTTTTCCATATTCCTAAAAATTATCTGTGACACAACCTTCCGCTGCGGATGAAACCAATTTTGCATACTTATACAACGAACCCCTTTTCACCTTTAATGGTGGCGCAATCCAACTGCTTTTTCTTCTATTTAGCTCTTCATTTGAAATATGCAATTCTATTGAGTTTTTCACGGCATCTATGGTGATTTCATCTCCATCATTTACCAATGCAATGGGACCTCCTTCTTGTGCCTCTGGTGATATATGACCAACAACAAAACCGTGCGTACCGCCTGAAAACCTTCCATCCGTAATCAATGCTACATCGTTTCCTAAACCAGCACCAATGATCGCAGCGGTTGGCTTTAGCATTTCAGGCATGCCCGGACCTCCTTTAGGACCTTCATATCGAATTACGACGACATCTCCTCTCACAACCTTTCCCTGACGAATTCCTTTATTAGCAGCATATTCAGACTCAAACACCCTCGCTGTTCCCGTAAATCTCAGACCTTCTTTTCCTGTTATTTTAGCTACTGCTCCTGTTGGAGAAAGATTGCCTTTTAAAATCCTAATATGACCCGATGCTTTGATGGGTTGGTTTCTCGGTAGGATTACTTTTTGCCCTGGGCTTAAATCCGCTACATCAGTTAGGTTCTCAGCCAATGTTTTTCCAGTAACGGTCATACAATCTCCATGAAGCATGCCTAATTTCAACATATACTTCAATACCGCAGGTACACCCCCTGCGTCATGAAGATCCTCCATTAAATACTTTCCACTTGGTTTCAAATCTGCTAAAAATGGTGTGTTGTCTGAAATCCTTTGAAAATCATCTAGTGTAAAATCAACATTCGCCGCAGAAGCAATGGCTAAAAAATGTAATACGGCATTTGTTGAACCACCCAAAACTGTAACCAAGCGAATCGCGTTCTCGATAGACTTTTTTGTGACGATATCACTCGGTTTGATGTCTTTCTCAATCAATAATCGAAGTGCACGACCTGCTTCTATACTTTCCTGCTTTTTCTCATTACTCAATGCAGGGTTTGAAGAATTAAATGGCAATGACATGCCGAGTGTTTCAATAGCTGCCGCCATTGTATTTGCTGTATACATCCCTCCACAAGCACCGGCTCCCGGACATGCTTTTTTAATAATCGTTTTATATTCTCCTTCTTCGATGACACCTGCATTTCTTTTGCCCCATGCCTCAAAAGCAGAAACCACATCAAGTTTTTCCCCTTCATGACAACCTGAAGAAATGGTTCCACCATAAAGTAAAATACTCGGCCTATTCACGCGAAGCATTGCAATTAATGCCCCAGGCATGTTTTTATCACAACCAACTACAGTGGCCAAAGAATCATAGGACATCCCCTCAACAACCGTCTCCATGGAATCTGCAATAATATCCCTAGAGGGAAGCGAAAAACGCATACCCGGCGTTCCCATAGATATTCCATCACTTACACCTATTGTGTTAAATATTAACCCTACAAGGTCTTCTTGTTGTATTCCCTCCTTTACTAATTTTGCTAAATCATTAAGGTGCATATTACATGGATTACCCTCGTAGCCTGTGCTCGCAATTCCCACGAATGGTTTTAAAAAATCAGCCTCTGTCAAACCAAGTGCATGAAGCATGGCTTGAGCTGCTGGTTGGGAATCATCTTGTGTTACACGCTGACTATACTTATTCAATTTCATGTTAGACCAATTCAAAGTTTTTATACTCTTTTTTCTGTACGCGATTGTTGTAGGCTCTTGATAGTTCAAAACCTAATGTGTCCTCCCATGGTAGGTTAAACTTATTGCCATCCAGACTTTGAATACCTGCAACCTCCGCTGCAGTTCCGGTAAAAAATGCACCGTCAGCATCATATACATCCCTAGGAGAAAAAAGCTGCTCACGAACCTCGAATCCCATTTCTTCGGCCAATTCAAATATGGTTTGCCTTGTAATGCCTGATAATATATTTCCTAATGGTGCTGTATATAAAACTTCGTTTTTTTCATAAAAAAAGTTAGCTCCCGGACCTTCAGCTACGTTACCATACATATCGAGTAACAAGGCTTCATCATATCCTTTTTGCTTCGCTTCAGTTGTCGCAAGAATTGAGTTTGTGTAATGACCAGTAACTTTTGCTTCTACAAAACATGCCTTAGGATTAGGACGTTGAAAGGAGGAGGTCATTAAGCGCAGCAATGAATCCCCTAAGTACCTCCCCCACTCCCATGCGCACAATAGCAAGTGAGATTCCTCTCCAGCAACCAAACTCATATTTTCACCAGGGTAAACTAAGGGACGTAAATAAGCATCGCTTAAGTTATTTCTCTCGAGTAACTCATAGGAGATTCTAATTAATTCCTCAGTACTCCAAGATAAAGGGATTTGCATTTTTTGAGCAGAATAATGCAGGCGATCGAAATGCGCTTTGGCCTTGAAAATCAAGGTTCCGTCTTCAGTAGAATAAGAGCGAATGCCCTCAAAAACTGCATTACCATAATGCAAAGATTGATTGTACAACGTTAAGCTTGCGTCTTTCGCCTTGACCCATTTCCCATCGAGGTATAATATTGTGTTTTCTGTGTAATACATCCCTTTAATTATTTGTTTCTTACAAGTAAAAAAAGCCATCCTTAAGGACGGCTTTTGTATATTTTTAAATTCCATCCAAAGACTAATTGCCCGATGCAATAATTGAAATAATCTTTTCTATGGAGCAGTAATTCATCATTATAAGACAAATCTAGGCCCATGGAAATGATAAAAAAATGACAAAAATCAGTTTTCCAAAAAAGACTTGATTTTGATTCTAAATCTTATTTAAAATTTGACCATTAAAATTTCAACCATTTGTTTTAAAAAAGAGAGAGGCGTTTTTTTTGAGAACACTCGCTTTGTTTCTATCTTAGAGGTGCTAAACTGCATTGTAATGCCCAAATTACTATTCCTGATTTTATTTGCAGGTTTAACCCAAACTTGTAGTGCTCAGCTTATCTTTGCTGAGCTTCAAGGAAACCCCGTAAATACAACTGGATGGAATATGACGGGTGCGGCAAATGTAAATGATACAGGAGGGGATCCCGATACCAATCAAGATGAGATTATTTTAACCAATAATGTAAATTCTAGTAGTGGAGGTATATTTTACACCGAACCATTGGATTTATCTACTTGCAACCAATGGCATGTTGACTTTGAATTTAGGGCTTGGGAAGGAAATGGTGCTGATGGATTGGCCTTTTGTTTTCTTGATGTACCACCAACAGGATTTGTATCCGGAGGAGGTCTTGGTATTCCCAATACGGCCAATGGGATTAAAGTAGCTTTCGATACCTACAACAACTGGGGATTAGCAAACCCATGCTTGCAAATATACAGTGGTAATGGATACGCAGAAAATCCTTTTTCGGCACCAGGAATGGTTTACTTAGACAATATTGGTGGGAGTTTGAATTTCATCCGTTCTAACAATTACAACACGGCTAAAATCACCTACAACAATGGGAATATTACACTAACCATCAATGGGACGCTCTATTTGACTGCGTTTTTTCCAGTTTCCTTTGCCGGATATATGGGCTTTACAGCAAGTACAGGTGGCCTGAAAGACAAACACTCCATTAAAAATGTCTCAATATTTGCAGACCTTGCGGAATCTAACGCGGGATCAGATGTTACGGTCTGTAGCGGCGAGCCTATTGAGATTGGTGGTCCAAATAATCCAGACAACACCTATTCTTGGGACAATGGCACAACACTAAATAACACGAATATCTCCAATCCAACGGCCACCATAACCAATAATACGAACGCTCCGATTGTAGAACAATATATAGTCGAGACCTTGATCGCCGCAAACTCTGGTGCTTGTCCCGACTTTGATACCATCGATGTTACAGTTCTTCCTATTGAGACGAGCATTGAAAATACAATACTTTGTGAGGCTCAATTGCCTTATTTATGGAACGGTATTGCCTATACTACATCAACCAATGATACACTGACACTATTAAGTGCGAATAATTGTGATTCCTCGGCCATATTGAATCTTACAATCAATCTGCCATCACTTAGTTTAACCGACTCCATTCTTTGTGATACCCAAGCTCCTTTTCAATGGAACGGATTAAATATTGATAGCACTGGTAGCTATACCGCCATACTAACGAATTCTGTTGGTTGCGATTCTTCTGCAACAATTGATGTTACTATTCACCCAAGCTTGTCAAGCACAACAGATTCTACAGTATGTGATACTGAGCTACCGCTGAATTGGAACGGATTAACTTTTAATAGTGCTGATATACAATCAGCAATATTGAGCAGTGTAATAACCGGATGCGATTCAACAGCGACATTAAATTTAACTGTTCTCCCAACCTCGACAAGCATAACGGATACAATTGTCTGCGAAACAGAATTACCATTTAATTGGAATGGATTAAGCTTTAATTCAGTTGGCCAGCAAGAAGCTATCCTTCAAAGTATACTCACAGGATGTGATTCACTGGCTTCATTGAACGTGGTCGTGAATCCTACTTTATTTAGTGCGACCAATATTGTCATCTGTGACCATGAGCTTCCTTTTAATTGGAATGGATTATCGCTGAATGATTCAGGTACAAATACAGTTACCCTACAAAGCATGGTCACGGGCTGTGATTCATTAGCAACATTGAATTTATTGGTAAACCCAACGCTGTTAAGTAATACTGATACTACAGTTTGTGCCTCTGAACTTCCCTTTAATTGGAATGGTTTAACCTTCAGTACGCAAGGATTACAAACTGCTAGTCTTGAAAGCTTAGTTACGGGTTGCGATTCTTTGGCAACACTAAACTGTATTGTAGTCAACAATCCTCAAATTGAAATCATTGTAAGCTCAACAAGTGGATGCGCTCCAATTGAGATCGGATTTTCAAATCCATTTGCCAATCTAAATACGAATTGCACTTGGAATATAAGTAATGGAAATACATTCAATGATTGTATTAGCGCGCTCACTTTTACCGAAGCAGGATGTTATGATGTAAGCCTAACAAGTACCGAGCAAAATTGTGTATCATCGCTAACCCTAAATAACCTTATCTGTTTGGAAAGTAAACCCGAAGCTAGTTTCACCGCGGCACCAGCGGTCATAAACTTAAGCAGTCAGTGGGTACAGTTTTATAATTCTTCATCTTCTTTCGGGACAAATTTCCTATGGGACTTTGGCGATGAAAATTTCGCAATCGAAGAGAACCCTCAACATTTATACGAGAACAACACATATGGTTATATGGCTAGCTTAATCGTAAGCACAGATCAAGGTTGCGCAGATACTGCAGAACTTTTCATTGAATGTAAGGAGGAACCTGTGATTTTTATTCCAAATTCATTTACCCCAGATGAAGACCAGTACAACCAACATTTCAATCCAATTATATCGCCATCAATAGATCCGCATAATTATATTTTATGCATATTTAATCGGTGGGGTGAAATAATTTTCGAATCTCATGATCCTAGTATAGGCTGGGATGGAAAATATGGAACAAATGGGATAGATGCTCCTGAAGGAGCTTACATTTGGAAAATCATATACAAGTTACCTGATACCGATGAAAGAAAGACGATTTCGGGACATGTTAATCTACTTCGTTAAGTATAACTCTAGCAACCAAATCAATAAAAAATCGTTATCCGTTCAAAGTCTCTAAACCTTATATTATGTTGCACTCAAACAAACTTATCAACCTACTTATTTCTTTTCAATTTATTGCCTGCGCGTCAGCCCAGCTTTCCAGCTCTAATCTTCCTATCATAGTTGTAACGACAGAAGACGAAATACCTGATGAACCCAAAATAGAAGGTTCAATAGGTATTATATATGATACCGCTGGAGGAATTAATTCCATCTCTCAATCATTTAATTATTACAGCAGTAACCTTGCCATCGAAACACGCGGTAATTCAACACAAGGTTTTGACAAAAAAACATATTCATTTGAATTGAGGAATTCGGCGAATGAAGACACAAGTGTTAATCTTTTTGGTATGGGAGGTGAAGAAGATTGGATTTTGCATGCCATGGTCATCGATAAATCACAAGTAAGGATTCCGATGAGCTTTTATCTCGCGCAACGTATGGGACAATACGCCTCTGAATTTAAATATGTAGAGCTCGTGCTAAATGGAGACTATCGAGGGACTTATATTCTTGTTGAAAAAATAAAACGGGATGACGACCGCGTTGATATTGCAAAACTCGATGAAGATGATTTAGCGGGAGATTCCTTAACGGGAGGGTACATCTTAAGAATGGATTGGTTGGATGATCCACAGGGTTTTGAATCCAATTACAATTCGCAAGGCGGAGATCCGATGTTTTACCAATGGTATTATCCTAAAGCTGAAAAAATCAAGCCACAACAAGCCTTATACATCCAAGAATGGATGGGAGATTTTGAAGATGCACTTTTTGACAATGACTACACCAACGACGCAGGAATCCGATATACAGAATATATTGATATAAACTCTTTCACGGATTTTTTATTGATTAATGAATTCAGCAAAAACTCTGACGGATACAAGCTCAGCTCATATGTGCATAAGGATAGGGATAGTAGAGGAGGGAAACTCATTGCCGGTCCCATTTGGGACTTTGACCAAACCTATGGAGTATCCTTGGTTTGCTCAAATAATATTCCTACAGGATGGACCTATCTTCAAAATCAGGATTGTTGGGATTTAGAATCTATGCCAATGTGGTGGCAAAACATGATGGAAGATCCAGTCTTTCAGAACCGTCTAAAGTGCAGATGGACAGATTTTCGTCAGACCTTTATGCAAACAGATAGTATTGTAAATTGGATCATAGAAGACACCGCTTATTTATCGGATGCACTACAAAGAAACTTTGAAAAATGGGACTATTTTATTGGCGAGTCGATTTGGATTGAACCAGATCCAATACCGCAATCCTATGAGGAGGAAATCAGTACAATGATTACCTGGATTACAAATAGACTCAATTGGATGGATGCCAATATGCCCGGAGACTGTTCGCAAGACGACCTTTCTACTCCCGCTCTTGAATCGGCTGATTTTGTCAGAATATATCCTAATCCTACAAAAGAAAAAATGCATATAGAATGCCCTAAAAATAGCCGTATTCAAATCAATGACCTACATGGAAAAATACTTATGGCGGTTATTTCAAATAATGGATATACAACGCTAAGCTTAAACAAGCTAAGTTCTGGTGCCTACTTTGTGACGGTCGCAAATGACCAAGGTAGATTTACTCAAAAAATTATTCGGCAATAAAAACATTTACCCTATTTTCGCAACATAAATCAAAAAAACGCTCATGAAAAATCTTCTTTCTTTATTTACAATCATTCTACTTTCTAGCGCTGCGTACAGTCAATTCGCTATTGACGTACAGGCCAAAGGTGCAGCCAACTCAACATGGCTATTAAACAAAAACATTTCAGACAAGGGTGCAACCCAGGATTACGCTGCTGCATGGGGTTCAAGCTATGGAATCGCAGGAAATATCTATTTTGGAATGACAGGCCTTGGTGTTGAATTTTTATACAGCACACACAATGCGGCATACACGGGTGCTTATTCAGTAAATGATGTGTCCACTGGCAGCTACACCTCAAATGTTGAATTACAGACCATTCAAATTCCTTTGCTACTAAAATTTCAGAGTGAAAAAGGTGCTTACATTGAATTAGGCCCTCAGCTAACAAATATTTCTAGTGCACAATTTGACCGTTCAGGAGAATTACTTGGAATTGGATTCGATGAGTCAAAAGATGTTTCTGAACAATATGCTTCGTCATACATTTCTGGAGTATTAGGCTTCGGTTCTAAAATAGCCTTCGGTGATTTACCTTTAGGTATGCTTCTTGGTATCCGACTACAGTACAGCTTTGGAGATCTCATGGGGGTAGATGGTGAGGGGTTATCTCTCGGAAGTGAGGAAGATCCAGGATTTTGGCATCCAACACATGAGCCTACACAGGCAGTATCAGGAGGACTTATGATCGGCTTAACCTATACAATTAAGTAGTCTTAATTAGAAAGCTTATCAATCTAAATTCAGGGAAATTCCTGTAAGACGTAAATATATTACGTAGTTGTGATTTTTATTTGTACTCTAAAATCACATTATGAAACTACTCACTGAAAACGAACGGTTCCGAGAATACCTTATGGGTTTTGATGAATATAAACTTTGCGAGGAGGCAAGGGAGTATATTCCTACAGAAGTTAAAAGACAATCACTCATTTCATGTGCCGAGTACCTCGCCGACTTTATCGTAGATAATTTAAATGAAAATGCCGTCGATATTGAAGCACCCGAGTCATTACAACAGGAGCAGGTTGTCACATTTATCAAATCTTTAACGAGAAAAACTGTTCAAGATTTTTACCATGCTTACATGGAATCATATGGTGTAATTGAGGACCTTATGATTTTGAATGAACACAATAGACTACAACTTTTATTTCAATTGACGCCACATTCTTTTGAATACCTAGAGCTTTTAAATAAAGAAATTCTCAATTAGTTATCTAATTGATGACCGAACCAAACAGTTGCGTAACCTTTATACATACCGATACCAATTGCTTGCCAAGGAGCATCCCAGATTCCTTTATTTATAATCACTGCATTGTGATGCTTACTTTTCTTCCAGCCCTTCAATGCGTTTGCAGGAGATAGGGGCGCTCCACCAACACAAGAGATTTCATACCCAGGAAATTGATAGCTTGTAAGCTCCTTTGGCTTATCCCACATACAAGAAGCCCTTGCATGGTCCGATGTATAGCAACAAGCGGTCCATTCTCCCTCGTTAGACCAGCTGTGCCCATTACAATTGCCTTGATCAGGTCTATTTTCAGATAGATCTTTACTGTGTAACTGAGCTACTTTGGTCAAAGAGGGAGACAAAGCTATGTTGGGGAGTCCTTTTGACGCTCTGTAATCCATAATTAGCTCATACAATTCTTGCTCATCTGAAGACAACTCTTGACTGAATACAGGTAATAGTATTAAACAAAAGAAGAAAAGGAGAAAGCGGAAAATCAATTATCTAGTCTTGTCTTTCATGATTTGTCTTCTCAAGGCCTCGACAGCAACATCGGCAGCTTCCTCAAAGCTTTTACACTGCTTTTTAGCAAACAAATCCTTCCCTGGAACATGAAGTTTTATCTCAGCTATTTTATTCTCTTTATCACGGTCATTTTCCAATCTTAAAAAAACCTCAGCCGACACAATTTGATCGTTGAACTGTTCTAATTTATTTAGCTTTTCTTGAATAAATTTCAATAATTTCTGGTCTGCTTTAAAGTGAACTGCATGCATTCGAGTATCCATAGGTTAATTGGTTTTACGCCCACGCGGGTGAGCTTGTGAATAAATTGAATTTAACTTCGCAAACGAATTGTGGGTATAAATTTGAGTCGCAGATAAATTTGCGTGTCCTAGCAAATCCTTCAGGGTCTCAAGTCCGGTGCCACGGTTAAGCATATGTGTTGCAAATGTATGACGCAACACATGAGGACTCTTTTTCTCCAACGTCGTTACCTTTCCAAGATAGCTATTTATTTTTCGATAAGCAAATGCAGGGTAGAGTTTATTGCCGCTTTCGAGCACAAGCAATTCAAGTGTTTTTTGTGTTTTTTCTTGCCTTAATTCTATATATTCTTCTATTTGACTCTGTAAGCTTTTTGAAATAGGAATGATGCGCTCTTTGTTTCTCTTTCCCAGTACTTTTATCTGACCTTGGTGAACATTATCTAGTTTTAGATTTATTAGCTCACTTAACCTTATCCCTGTCTGGTAAAAAAGTTCAAACATTAAAGCATCTCTTTTACCTTCAAAATTATCTTCAAATAATCCTTGAAGCTTTTCTATTTTCAACTCAGACTCTTTGACAAATTGTGGCAAGTGTTTTTCACTCTTAGGACCATTTACCTTTCCCATTGGAGAGGATTCAATAAACTGCTCTTTTACCAACCACTTATAAAAACTTCGCAACGAAGCTAGCTTTCGATTCACAGATCTGTTTTTTAAGCCATTTTCAATTAAATGAACAATCCAAGAACGAATATAAGAAGCACTGAGGTCAGAAAACTCATTTAAGCCCTTGATATCTGCATAAATCAGAAAATCATTCAAATCACGTTCATAGGCTTTCAGTGTATGCGCTGAATAGCGCTTTTCAAACTTGAGGTATGAAATGAATTTTTCGAACATAAAAAAAGGAGTCTAATGACTCCTTTTAATAACGTATATTTTTTGATAAGGTTACCCTTCCAATGATTGCATTCTTTGCTTGTAAGATGCTCGGATTATTTGCTGTCTTTTTGTAACAGAAGGTTTTTCAAATTGCTTGCGTCCACGCAGCTGAAGCATCACTTTCGTTTTTTCGAATTTCTTCTTGTACTTTTTGAGCGCTCTTTCGATGTTCTCTCCTTCTTTAATCGGTATAATTAACATATTCTTTGATATTTATATTGATATCGGTGGGCAAAGATACGGTATTTTCTAGTTCCTACAAGGAATTATTTCAAAATTTCTCTAGAAATTACAATTTTCTGTATTTCTGAGGTACCTTCCCCAATGGTCATAAGTTTTGCATCCCTTAAAAACTTCTCTGCAGGGTACTCTTTGGTGTAACCATACCCACCCATTACCTGCACAGCCTCATTTCCACATCTTACCGAAACTTCAGAAGCATAATACTTTGCATAGGCACCTGCCTTTGTTACAGGTTTCTTATTATCTTTTAAATATGCCGCTTGAAAAGTCAGCAACTCCGCAGCCTCAACCTCAGTCGCCATATCCGCTAACTTAAATGCAATCGCCTGAAAATGAGCAATTGGTTTACCAAACTGTTCTCTTTCCTTGGCGTACTTCACAGAAGCTTCATAGGCACCTCTTGCAACACCACAGCTTAATGAGGCAATAGATACTCTTCCACCATCTAAGATTTGCATGGCTTGTTTGAAGCCAGCTCCGACCTCACCGATAACATTGGAATCAGGTATACGCACATTGTCAAAAATAAGCTCTGCTGTTTCACTCGCTCGAACACCTAGCTTCTCTTTTATTTTTACAGCTGAAAAACCTGGAGTTCCTTTTTCAATTATGAATGCAGTAATACCATTGCTGTCTAATAAGTCTCCTGTCCTGATTAATACAACCGCCACATCTCCTGATAGACCATGTGTAATCCAATTCTTTGTACCATTTAATATCCAATGGTCACCGTCTTTGACTGCTGTCGTTTTCATGCGCATAGCATCAGAACCAGTGTTTGCCTCAGTCAAGCCCCAAGCACCAATCCATTCGCCACTAGCAAGCTTTGGTAAATAC
>CAJWRM010000034.1 GCA_913046365.1 uncultured Flavobacteriales bacterium | reverse complement strand
GTAAAACCAACAGATTTACAGTCTGTCCTCGTTGGCCGCTTGAGTATCTCCCCAACATTCCGAGCCGATGGAGGGATTCGAACCCCCGACCAGCTGATTACAAATCAGCTGCTCTGGCCAACTGAGCTACATCGGCAAATTTGTTGGTACACAAAAAAAAGAACGTATTCTTTCCCAAATTGTTTAATTTTGGGACTGCAAATGTATGAAACTTTTTTTTATCACAAACTTTTTTAAGAATAATTTTAATCAAGTTTTTCTTTTGTGAAAAAAGTTTATTTCAATACTTTGCAAAGGTAAGGATGAAAAATAAGAAAAAGGCAATTGTATGCGTCTCAAATGACTTGATTACAGATAACCGTGTAGCGAAGACTTGCGTTGTTCTAGAGAAGGAAAATTACGAGGTATTTCTTGTAGGAAGAAAGAAGAGAAATAGCCCTCCGATGAATCAAAGAAACTATGCTTGGATACGTTTTAGGCTCCCCTTCGAAAAAGGACCATTTTTCTACCTCACGCTTAACCTTAGATTATTCCTTTTTTTACTGGGAAGAAAGGTAGATTTAATTTATGCAAATGACTTAGACACTCTAGCACCCTGCTATTTTGTTTCAAAAGTCAAAAATACTCGCTTGATTTATGATACACATGAACTCTTCACTGAGGTTCCTGAGCTTACCTCACGACCGAAGATTCAAAATATATGGTTGAAAATTGAATCATCAATTTTCCCTAGGTTAAAACACGTTATTACAGTAAATGATTCCATTGCAAAAATATACAAGCAAAAATATAATGTCGCAGTGAGCACTGTTCGGAATGTCCCAGAGTATGACAAAGAAAATACCTCACGGAATACTCGAAAAGAACTAAACCTAAGAGAGGAAGATTTCATTTTGATTATTCAAGGGTCGGGACTAAACAAGGACCGAGGAATTGAAGAAGCGGTTAGTGCGATGGAGCACTGCACAGACTGCGTACTTCTGCTTGTTGGAGATGGAGATGTCATACCTAAAGCAAAAAAAATGGTAGCCGAAAAAAAAATGGAATCAAAGGTCCGTTTTATTCCAAGAAGGCCATATAAAGAACTCATGAGAATCACAAGGCTTGCCGATCTTGGTTTGCTTTTGGATAAGAATACTAGTCTTAATCAAGGTCTTGCCCTACCAAATAAATTATTCGACTACATGCACGCTGGTATTCCAATTCTAAGCACCAACCTTACAGAGATATCAAAAATCATCAAACAATACGAGGTAGGAATTTTTCTTTCAGAAATACAACCTAAAACAATTTGTGAAACCATCTTAAAGTATAAAACCAACATAGCACTGCAAAAGCAGCATCGAATTAACTGCAGAAATGCTGCAGAGCAAGAAAATTGGCAAGTCGAACAGCAGCAGCTTATAGACGTCATTCACTCGGCTGAGCGGAACGAAGCATAAATAAATATGCGAGCTTGTACATATTAAACAAGGTTAAATTAGCAAAACCGATCTCGAGCACAAACCGAAGGGATCTTCTAAAGACTCTTAAGGTGATTCCTAAGAATAAATTATGCTCATGCCTTAAATATGTTTTTAAGACCTTTAGACGCTCTAATAACAGCTCATTTTCTTCGGCTAGTTGCCAAACATGCAGCAGGTTTTTAAGCCCCTCTTCAGTTTTATTCAAAAATTGGGTATTTGAATCAAGGTGAGCATTTAAAACTGGATTATCAATATGGTTTACTAAAATACCATTTTGCTCTAATTCAAAACCAAACAAGGTGTCCTCGTGACCATATCCCTGAATCAGTTCGTTAAACGGATAGGCCGCAAGTATCTTTCTATCAACGAGGAAGTTATTCGTTTTAAGTGTAAATATTTCATTATTTACTCGGTCTTCAAAGCTTTTACTTTCTTTGATACTTCCGTATCTCCATCGCAATCGATAATATATACGCGGGGTTTCCTTCTGATAGATACTGGCTCCAAAAAGCAATTTTGGTTTATTCGACCGAATAAAGTCGAGATATTTGGAGAGGAAATTAGGACGAATAATTTCAGCATCACAATCCAAAAACAATAAATATTCAGCTGAGGTGTGCTTTAAAAAAGCATTGCGGATTTTTGAACGACCAATATTAATGTCAAGTTGAATAATGGTAGCAGACCCCTGAAGTTTCTTATATTGGTCTTGAAATTCTTTAGATGAAGCATCATCAATGATTACAATTGAAACCTCTTCCTGAAAGGACTGAGATTGGATTATTAGGTCACTAACTAAGCGCTCAACTTTTTGATTGTATACAGGTATGCAAACCGCAAGCATCGCGATAACTTAAGCCATCGTATTTGGCGTACCGAAATTCATGGGTGGAATTTCTGAATTAGGTTCGTCAATTTTACCAAAATTCTCCTCGTACTTTTTCATATTATCCTGCAGCGCTTTTAAAAAACGTTTCGCATTTTGCGGATTCATAAGCACTCTAGAGCGAACTTTCCCTTTGGGCATTCCAGGCATTACTTGAATGAAATCGCAAACTACTTCCGAAGGAGAATGCGTAATCACTGCTAAATTTGAATATACACCCAATGATGTTTCCTCAGAAAGCTCAATATTCATTTGTTTTTCATCTTGTGGTTTAGACATGTTGCTGTATTTCTAATTCCTCTTCATTGAATACGATACCGTGTGTACTTAATTCAGAAAGAATCGGTTCATAAATATCTTTACTTATCGGCAGCGTTACTCCTTTTGCCTGAAGCGCTCCATTTAAAATCATCTTTGCACCAATTGCTATAGGCAAACCAACGGTGTTGGCCATGGCCGTATACGTTTGGTCTTCTCCTATATTTATCATCGAAGATACTATTTTTTTAGCTTTTCCCTTTTGCTCAAATTCAAACTCGTGGTACATCACAAGCATATCTTTGTCATCTTCAGAAAGAGACATTTTACGTACCATTAACTTCTCAAGAAGCTGAGCAGGAGTAGCTCCCTCAAAACCAAAATCTTGGTCTGCCCCGAAAACACCAAGCCACTCGAATTGATCATATAAATACATCCTATCCTCTCTCAAGAAATATTTAAACTTTTGTTCTACCGACAAATTTGGAATGTAGGGTAGAAAAGCATTCAAAAAATCGCGAGGCGTGAGGTTCTCTGCGTTCTTCATGGGAAATGAATCATCCGTCATTCCGAGCTCAATAAAAACATTGAAACCTTTGCAAAAATTGGGCCTTCTCAACGTGCCTCTATATAGTGTTGCAATACCATCTAATCCATAGGTCTTTTTGTACGATAGAGAATCTCTATTTGGGTAACCCACAAACTTACCATGGTGAGGTATTGTAATTCGATCTAAGCGATCAAACAATCTGTTGTAGGGAATATATTTAAACTCATGGTTGTCTTGGAACATAGCTGTGCCTCCTTTTCCGGCAAGGACGACATTTCTGGGATTCCATGTAAATTTATACCTCCATGGATTGTCATCATATTCTTCGGCGACTAGACCGCCACAAAATGACTTAAAACTATGAAGTTCGCCACCAACTTCTTTGATATGGTCAATGATCTTCATAGCACTCATATGGTCAATTCCGGGATCCACGCCTATTTCATTCATAATAACGATACCAGCGGACCTTGCCTCTTGGTCTAGCGCGTTCATTTCATCTGAGATGTAGGAAGGCGTAATCAAGTTCTTTCTTAATGAAATACAATCTTTTGCAATATCGACATGGAACCGCGCTGGCAGCATAGATATCACAAGATCTGCATTTTCAATTTCACCGATTCTTTCCTCACGCTGGAGCGCATTGAAGGAGAGTGCTTTCGCAGAAGAGAAACCCTTGATCAGTTTTTCTACTCGACTCAACTCTCTATCTACAATTCTTAATTGCCAACCTTCTTTTTTAGAGGCATTCAAGAGGTATCTTATCATCGATGAGGCGGAAAGACCCGCGCCCAATATCAGTATGGTTTTCATGAAATTAAATTATGTACGAGAAGTAATTAAGGGACGAAGTGTATCAAACAATTCGTCTTCATCCCATGGTTTTTGAATAAACTCTTCTAAAAGATTTTCAGATTTTAAGGAATCTACAGAGGATTTATTGGCTTGTCCAGAGAGCATGATACATTTTAAGTATTTATGCTTCAATTTCAGCTTTCGAATTAGCTCTGCACCAGTCATTTTCGGCATTTGATAATCAACCATCACAAAAATAACATCAATCCTTTCATCTATTAAAAGGTCAATATTTTCGAGTGCCTGATTAGGATCGGTAAAATATTCTATCAATGTATATGACTGATCCATGATTTTCGAAAGCTGAAAACCTAGCATTTGAAGAATATATGGATCATCATCAACACACACAACAGCACACTTCATCTCACTCATATATCAAAAGTAATTATAAATTTTGTTAGGGTTTCGCTTGATTCCACAATAATATTAGCTTGGTGTTCTTTTAATACATTCTTGACAATACTTAAGCCCAAACCTGAACCACTTTTCTTTGCTTTCGTGGTGTAAAACTTTTGAAAAATTGTTTCCGCTATTTCATCTGGTATCTTGGGCCCATTGTTCTCAAATACAACCTTTAATTCACCTTCTTTCCTTTCCGCAAAGATGCCATAATACCTTTCTTTTTGCTCAGACATCGCCTCTAAACCATTTTTTACAATATTGGACCACAACTGGAAGAGCTTAATGTCATACCCCATAAACTCTATTGATGGATCTACCTCAAAAACCAGATTAACATGCAAACTGATTTCGTAATTAAATACACCCAAAACAGTGGAAATATTATCTCGTAAATTGATCATTTTCTGTTCGACAACACTTTCACCCTTTATAAAAGCTCTCATATCTTGAACCACTCCTACTGCTTTATCACTAGACTTTCGTATCGTTTCAAGTTGAGCCATGGCCATTTGAAGTTGGTTCATGACCTGCAAATATTCTTTAGCAAATGGCTTGGATAAAATCATTGATATCTCCTGCTCTTGAGAAGGATTAAATCGACATTTAACCAATAAATCACAAATCTCAGCCAATGCATCGGGTATTTTTCCGCTTATAGAGGCATTCAAAAACTCAAGCATTTCTGCTTTTTCTTTTCGCATCTGAAGACCTCCGACATACATCTCAATTCTATTTTTCTCCACATGATTCAAAATATGTGAGAGCTCCTCTTTTGTAAAGTCACATATGGAACCATTAAACAAACTACTTAAGATGAAATTTATATTGTCAGCGCCAACCCTTATGGTCCCTAATGGAGTGTTAAGGTCGTGCGCAATTCCAGCAGAAATCTCTCCAATGGTGACAAGCTTCTCTTGCTCCATTATCGAGCGAGACAAATCCATATTCTTTTTGGTGTTTTCAAAAACCTTCTTCTCCAAAGACAGATTGATCTCTGCTAACTCATTTTTAGTAGTCTGCAACTCCTCAATAAAAGCTATCCTATTAAATACATTGACCAACATTTGAGAGTAAATCCACAAAAGATTTTTTTCATCTGCTGTAAACTCTCTTTTTGTGTTCATGATGTCAAAACCAATAAAACCGATAGCCCTGTCATTATGCATCATTGGTATGGATATCATACTTTGTGTACCTTCTTCATGTAGCACATTGAATATTCTTTTATCCTTAATTTTTGACACATCAGGAAACTCAACAAACTCGCCTTTTGAATGTTTTTTTAGGGAATGTGGGACTTTAGAAAAAGGCATCGCCTTCAACTCTTCTAATTGGGAGGGTATACCCTCTCCAACCCATTCATGGGTAATAGAACAAATTTCTTCCTCAAAATTGTATTTAAAAACATAAGCTCGATCTGCAGACGAAAATTCAGAGATTTCTAGCAACGAGGCATTGATTACATCGTCTATTTCAGAAATAGGCGCATTGATATATTCAGTCGTAATGTTGAGCATTATTTCCTTAAAACTAGTCATCTGATCCATCTCCCGCTTTGCTCTTTGTACTTCTGTTATATTAAAGAAAAAGGCCTGCGAACCACTAAAGTTTCCATCCTTCAGTATCGGTCTTGCACGACCCTTTAAAGCTATCTCGTTATTTTCCTTAGAAATAAATTGACATTCTAAATCCTCAACAAGCTCTCCCTTCATTAACCGAGGCATAACCGTCTCGAACTCTGTTAAGGTATTTTGTGTAAAAAAATCTACAATAGGCCTTCCTAAAACTTCATCAAGTCCATCAAACTTCATGTTTTCCAACCAAGCTTGATTAACATATGTAATTCGACCTTCAGGATCCAACATTTGAATCATTTCTGAAGACTTGTCCAACAAGTCACCATAATTTTTTTCTTTTTCCTCAATCACATTTAAAGATTCTTTGAGCGTTAAGGTTCGCTCTTCGACTGTTGACTCAAGATTGACAACGAGTTGCTCGTTTTCAATATTTTTAGCCTCTAACTGTAATTTTTGCGCATTTATTTCAGTATTGTAGGCACTCAGGCTATTATTCTTTTCAGTAATAATTTTCTCGTATTCTGAATTCGTAGACTTAAAATACCATATGACCAGAAGTGTAAGTATTGCAGAACCAATTAAATTAGATATGAAGTAAAAGTTTAACTCTGATTGGCTCGTGATTAGTTGTGGATTATAGATTTGATTGATAAATAAAACAACTATTAAAACTCCAATGATTAAACTAGTTAATACTAAAATGGTTTTTTTCCTTTGAAACAATATTGTTGGAAATAAAATTCCTGGAATAAAATAAAGAATTATTCCAGAATCTTTTCCTGTTAGAATAGCAATAAATGAGATGAAAAAAACAAAAATGAAAATGACGGTCCATTTTGCGACTTTATAATATTTTTTCATTAAGAGCAGAAAAAGGAGCGGACTAAAGGTAAAAGTTGTAAATGATATGCTAATTGCTACAAAATTAGATGCAAAACTAGAATTAACGATATCGATAATTATATTAACAAAAGCCAATAATGCATTTATGAATATAATTCTATTTAATACTCGAACTCTCTTTTTTTCAGCATTATCTAGATCATCTGAAATGCCATTTTCAGAAATCTTTTTCCAGATGTGTAATAGCTTATTTTTCATTAATTAGGAGCTTTTATATCTATCTTCATATTTCATGGATTGTGATGAAATTACTATTTGGGGGTAAATCTCCAATACACCTATTGATTGATCCAGGCCATTGTCAGTTTGCCAAAGCATTTGATTTCTAATATTAAAGCCCATTAATTTTCTCCTTTGTTAATTAGACTCATTTGACTCTGTTAAACTTAATGATAAATCGTGTTGTCATCGCATCTGATTTTAAATCTATTTTCCCCTGATGCTCTTCCAAAACATTTTTAACGATACTTAATCCCATTCCTGAACCGTTGCGCTTTCCTTTGGTTGTATAAAACTTATTAAATATTTTTCTTTTGAATTCACCTTCGATTTCTGGACCATTATTCTCAACTGTGATAGTATAGGTAGAAGGACTTATCTCAGAATAAATCTTCAGCATCTTTTCATTTTGATCCTCCATACACTCCAAAGCATTTTTTATAAGATTGGACCATAGCTGAAATAACCTTACATCGAAACCTTTGACATGAATATTAGAATCTACATGCATAGTTAAATCGACACGGTTTTGAATTTTATGGCTAAAAATATTCAATACTGTTTCTATGTTATTTTTGATGTTGACTGTTCCCAATTCTGCATTTCTTTTTTCACGTATAAAAAGCCTAAGGTTTTGCACTACCTGGGAAGCTCGGCTTCCTGAATTAGCAATTGTCTTAATAAACGAAAAGACCAAATGAACATGATACATTAGATTCAAGAGAAGTAATGGGTCCCTTGAATTAAGAATAAATGACACATCCTCTTTGTCTGAAACGTTAAGTCGGTTTTTAACCAAAAGCATTGCTATTTCATTCAATTCACTCCTATTAAAACTCAAGTTTAGTTTCGAAAACATCTCTAAAAAGAGATCTTTTTCTTTTTTCATTTGAACACCACCAATAAATAATTCAAACGAGGTATTTATGCTTCTGTTAAAGGCATATTCAATTTCACCCGAGGAACATAGCGGAAGTATTTTTTTAAACAAGATGTCGAGAGTATAGCTAACATTATCCGTACCACTTTTAATCGCCCCAAGCGGGGTGTTTAAATCATGTGCTACACCGGATGCCAACTCTCCTATAGTTACCATTTTCTCTTGATCACGCAAAGAAGAGGCTAGCTCCATGTTTTTAGCTGTCTTTTCCTGAACCAAACGTTCAAGATTAACATTTAAATCTTGAATCGTTTTCTCATTTTTAATCCGATCTGTAATGTCAAACTCAACGATCATAAAGCCAGAATGATTGCCCGTAGTATCAAAAAGTGGTTGAAGATTTAATGCTACATAATAATCAGTGCCTTTTTTACTCATTTGCATTACTTCAACCTCAATATTTTTCTTTTGCTCAGCTGCCTTTTGAATTTGACTAATCTCAGTAGAAAGCTCATTGGATGAAATAAATTCCCTGGGGTTTTTACCCAACATTTCCTTTAAAGAATAACCTGAACGATCAATCATCGCTTGGTTTGCCCATGTGATATGCATCTCCTTATCTAACATGAGTACACCATTATTCGTGTTTTTGGCAACCAAAGATAACTTAACATTTTCCTCCTCTGCAAGAACGCGTTGAGTAATATCAGTACCATAACCAATGATCAATCTAATCTCTCCATTCTCATCGAAAAGAGGTCCCATTGAGCGATGTATTACATTTCTATTACCCTCTTTGTCTATGAGATCATCAACCCAAACTTCATTTTCCTTTTTGGCTAAAATCCGTTTAAATACTGCTCTTCTACCGTCAGCCATTTCAGTTGATATCCCTTTGAGTTTGCAATAGTCGTAATCATCCTTTCCAATCATGTATTTACGAACCTCATCATCCTTTATCCCATGCGGATTAATAAAGACGTATTGATGATCTTTATTAAAAACAGCAACATCGGCGGGAAGATTATTAAGTATAAATTCATAAAACTCTCTTTGAGACTCAATTTTTTCATTGAGCTGCCTCAAGGCCGATTCATTTGCTTTGTTTCTATATTGATACTCAGTTATGTCATGTGCATAAACATTCAAATAACCCATTTCAGTAATCAATGCAGTATTAATAGAATAATAATGCTTATCTCCTTCAATAAAAAATTCCTTATGACGCTCATTGTCTTTAATTATTTTTAAAACAATCGCTCGTACTTCGGTATTTGCGATCTGTTTATCGACAATACCAAAATCTTTCAAAAATGACTTTTCTGCGGTCTGGTTGTGGTAAACTAAATTCAGATTTAAATCAAAGCGTACAATTGGGTTTGGATTTTCTCCAGGAAATTTAGCAATTGCCTTTAATTCTTTTTGAATACGCGATATCTCGCTATTTTTCGCCAATAAGTTTTTTGTTGTCTCTCTAGATTCCTCAAGGCTTTTTCGAGAAGTATGTTCTAAAAACAAATATTCAGCAATGGTATCATGATTGGGAAAATCATGCACTGTAACATTGTAATTTTCGAGGGCATACTTTGTATTAATTATTGGAGAAGCCCAAATGTAATATAAGTCTCCAAATTTTCGAATTGAACACTTATATCTCTGTAAACCACTCTTCAGATCGAGAAAATGAATTAGATCATACCAGTCGTTTGATATGATTTCTTGGTCCAGATAATCGGACTGGTCGAATAAAAAGTAATCAAATAGACTATGACCTTTTTTGATACCAGTAACAGATTTACAAAAGTTAATACCTACTTCAATAATGTTGTTTGCCATATCGGTAACAAGAAAATATGGTGTACAAATTTGGAGTAATTCAAAGTTGTAATGCTTTTCCACAAAACCTTCAGGACTAGATGCGAAACAATTGGACAGTGCACTTGCATATACTTGCAGAGTATCTGACTGGAATGAACTAAGACTTATAACATCTTTATTTACAATGCAAAGAGCAGCAACAACTTTGTTTTTTTCATCGTATATTGGAATGCCTTTAAAAGAAGAAAGCGATTGGTCTAAATTGTCCTTATTAATTTCAATGCCTTTCGAAAAAACTTGTTTATACAAAATATAAAAACCATCAAAACTACCTGTTTTTTCCGTTGTTATTAATATATCGGCATCGGTATTTCTGTAATAAACAAATGCATGCTCAATTGAACAAAGCTGTTTTGTTAAACTCAAGATTTTATTTACTTGGTTCTGATCTCGACTTGCAATATTTGAAACATTAATATTCGACACAATAATAACCTCTAATTCTTCACGATGTGATTCTAGAAACTAACCCTTATTTCTTGACTCTATTAAGGCCCAGTAAGATTCTTCGAGTCCCAAAAACCATTAACCCTTAAAAATCCACGAGCAAATGCTTTTCAATAAACAAATAGTTAAACACTTTTTACAGAGGATAAAAATATCGATTATTGAATAAGTTAATATTCCAAAGTTACATAAAGCATTGTGGATAAAAAATTATAATACCACCCTTCAAAACAAAGATTTAACTGACTACGTATTTATACTTAGTCAGTTATAGTCAATTTGTATGACTTATGTCAAAAGTCATCTTATCATTCGTCCCAAATAATTTTCAAAAATTTAATTTGGACATTTAATAGAGACCACAAAATGAAGAATTTAGAATTTTTTAAAGCCTGTTTCCAAAGTGAATTAAAAGCCACCTTTGATACCATAAAAGCAATTCCTGAAAACAAGCTGGAATATACCCCCCATCCCATTAACAGAACTGCTTATGAGATTGCAGAGCATATTGTTGCACACATTTTTGATTTCAGTGTAATTTTACAGAACAACACTTGTGATGAAAGACTTGCATTTCCTTTCTCTTCGCCAACAGAGCTAGCAGATAAAATGCAAATACTATGGTCAGAGGCAACAGATATTTTAAATACCTATGACGATGATAAGTGGGAAAAAGAAATTGTTCATTTGCTTGTTGGCGGGAAACCTTTCGGTGAAATGCCTAGGTTCCAAATGATGTGGTTTTTCCTCAATGACATCATTCATCATAGAGGACAGTTGTCATCTTACATTCGTCCAATGGGTGGAAAAAACCCTGCAGTCTATGGATGGAGCGCGGACTCCATCACTGTTTAAAAACCCGAATATTACTGTATAAAGTTAATTCGAGGTAAAATATTTATTTCAAATGAGCGATTAGAACATTCCTTAATAACTTATGTTTATTTTTGCATCCGATGAAGATTTTTCTTAAAAAACTTATTGATAAGCTTTTTTCCATGTATGCCATGACCTTGGGCTTGTTAGTGTTCCTAATTGCAATTGGATTGGCAACATTTATAGAGTCTACTCATGGTATACAGGCGGCTAAAATTCTCATCTATAATGGGACCTGGTTTGAGATCTTATTGCTATTCCTAGGTATTAATTTAATCGCCAATATATACAGGTACAAAATGTTTCAAAGGGAAAAAATTGCAGTATTATCCTTCCACCTGTCATTTCTCATTATTATATTAGGTTCAGGAGTAACGCGTTTTATAGGTTTCGAGGGCATCATGGTTATTGGTGAAGGAAAAACTGCTGATTTTATTTACACCTCAGACCCACACATACTCTTAAAGGTTTCAGACACCAGCGCTCAGTATGTACAAGGATATAAGAAGTTCTTATCTGAATACACACATGATTCCGGAAATGACTTCAGCTATAAAGGCGCTTTAAATGATAAAGAATTCACCTTCTCATATGTCGATTTCAAATCAAAATGTATCGATTCGTTTCGCATAGATTCAAAATTTTCAAGCAAAATAATCGACGTAGTTACTGAAGGAATGCAATCACATTATCTCGGAGAGCGCGAATCGTTGATGGTCGGTGGCGTTCCGCTTATATACGGAGGAACTCCTGTTGCCATGTCCATTCATATAAAAGACAGCTTAAACCAGCTCATGATTCGATCAGCAGTTCCAATGAGATCCTTAGCGATGAGTGAAATGCAGAAAGCAAGGCAAACTGGTCAGGTGCCTGATGATTCTATGTACATCGAATATGAAATTGGAGCTTGGGCTGAATTAAAAAGAACAACCTTATACCAGGTTGGAAATAGTCAATTTGTGATTAAAAACGTTTTTGATAACGCAAAAAAGGAATTGATTCATTCTGGAAACAAAAACAGAGGAAAAGATTACCTAACTGTTCGCCTTGAGTCAGGTTCGGGAAGCATAGAACCAAAAGAAATTATTCTTGAAGGTGGAATGGGAACTGTGCCTGTTCCAAATACCTTTTCGTATGATGGTCTGAGATATCAGATGGAATACGGCTCGATTAGGCGACCTATTCCTTATGAAATTCTTTGCCGTGATTTCCAGCTCGATAAATATCCAGGCTCTGAATCTCCGTCATCATTTGCGAGTGAGTTAACATTGATAGATCCAAATCTTCAGCAGAGATTTAACAAGAGAATATTCATGAACCACGTAATGGACTATGAAGGCTACCGCTTTTTTCAATCTAGCTACACGCTAGACGATCCTAAAACTCCTGAAAATGAGGAAGGGACCGTTCTAAGTGTAAACTACGATAAATGGGGTACCAATATTACCTATATTGGTTATTTACTAATGGCCATTGGTATGATTTTATCGATCATTGCGCCGACAGGAAGATTCAAATCTTTGAATACTAAATTGAAAAAACTCAATGCTAAAAACGTTGGAATACTCATTTTAACATTATCAATAATGAGTTTTGGCCCTTCAGTATTTGCTCAAGATAAAGAGGCGCATGACCATTCAGGGCATAATCATGCTGAACATGATGACCCTAAAAAAGAAAGTATTGTTGAAGGCGAAACCTTTAAAGTTATAACGAAAGAAGATTCAGAGGATTTTGCCTCTTTATTGGTCCAGAGCTATGAAGGAAGAATAATTCCTGCACATACACTTTGTGACCAATTATTAAGAAAAGTCCATAGAGATAAGTCTTTCATATACAAGTCTGAGTCATACAACGCAGTTCAAACTATTTTAAGTATGCACATGTATCCAGCATTTTGGATGAAACAAAAAATCATTTACGTCGCAACAGCACTTCAAAGTAGACTTGGTTTAGATAAACATGTTGCTTATGAGGATATTATTGATGCTCAGGGGAAATTTAAGTGGGAGAAGGACTACGCAAAAAGCTTTCAAAAACTAGAATCAAAACGAGATGAATTCGATAAAAGAATCATCAAATTCCATGAAAGGTTTCAGGTAACCTTCGGCATTATATCCTGGGACTATATGAAATTGATACCTATTTCAAATGATAATAACAATACTTGGGCTTCGCCATTAAATATGAGTGTCAGACGTTCTGTCGATTCAGCGGGGGTGATTGCCTCACTCAATTATTTTCAATCGATTTACGAGGAGGACGCGAAAAATGCCAAAATGAATCTCGAATCACTCAAATCCATTCAAAGAAAAGTTGCGAAAAACATTGTTCCGTCAAAACAAATAGCAGAACTCGAAATCTCATATAATGATCTAGATATTTTTAAGCGAACCTACAGAGGCTATGGAATTGTAGGATTGATTATGCTCATTCTTTTTTTCATTGAAATGTTGTCAAAATCAACAGATGCATTAAAAGTTCCGCGAAAAATTCTGTTCGCTTTGTTAATTGGACTTTTTCTGTTTCACGCCTCTGGCTTAGCCATGAGGTGGGTCATTTCTGGACACGCTCCATGGAGTAACGGGTATGAGGCTGTTGTCTTTATTGCTTGGGTGAGTATGCTTGCAGGTTTTTTCTTTTCTCGAAAAAATGCAGTCGTTATTGCCGGTACTGCAATTCTTGCTGCGTTGATGATTTATGTTACGGAAATGAATCTTCTAGATCCAGAAATTACGCCGCTACAGCCCGTTCTAAAGTCTTATTGGTTGATGATACACGTGGCAGTCATCACGGGAAGCTATGGCTTTTTAGGACTTGCCTGTATATTGGGCTTACTCAATCTCATTTTATATACCATACAAACCAAAAACAACACAGGAATTATCAAAAGAAATATCAATGAACTCACCTATGTTTCGGAAATGACGATGACCATAGGTTTGTTTATGCTGACTATTGGGACTTTCCTGGGAGGAATATGGGCGAATGAATCATGGGGTCGTTATTGGGGATGGGATCCAAAAGAAACATGGGCATTGGTTTCAGTATTGGTCTATGCAGTGATTCTTCACCTCCGATTTATTCCAGGATTGAAGAGCAAATTTACCTTTAATCTAGTGGCATTTTGGGGATATTCGGCCATACTGTTTACGTTTTTCGGTGTGAATTTCGTGCTTGTGGGGTTACATTCTTATGCACAAGGAGATGGACTCAGCGACATCCCAAATTGGATATGGTACACTGCAATATCCTTTTTGATATTTAGTGTAATCGCTTATCTAAGAAATAAAAAGGTCAAGCCGATAAAATCCTAATCGAATGAATCTGAATAGTATTCTTTATGAGGACAATCATCTCATTGCCGTCAATAAAAAATCTTCAGAAATTGTTCAGGGTGATCGCACAGGTGACATCACAATGCCTGATACCGTAAAGGCATATCTAAAGGAAAAATATAATAAACCGGGAAATGTATTCTGCGGAGTCATTCATCGGTTGGATCGACCAACAAGCGGTGTTATTTTATTTGCGCGTACCAGTAAAGGACTAGAACGGATGAACAAGCAATTTAGAGATAAAGAGACCAACAAAATCTATTGGGCGATTTTGGAAAACAAACCACCAAATTCAGGGGGTAAGCTTGTGAATTATCTGAAGAAAAATGAGAAGCAGAACAAAAGCTACGTGACCTCTAAGGATACAAAAGGCGCAAAGGAGGCAATATTGAGCTACCGATTATTATCCTCCTCCGAACGGTACCACCTTGTAGAGGTGCAACTTGAAACGGGCAGACACCACCAAATAAGAACTCAATTCTCTAAGATAGGTTGCTGCGTAAAAGGGGATTTAAAATATGGTGCAAAAAGATCAAATAACGATGGCTCAATATGTCTGCATGCAAGAAAACTAGACTTTAATCATCCTACAACTAAGGAGCCTATTTCTATTACTGCTCCCCTACCTGAAAATACTTTTTGGAATCTTTTTAAATCTATTTCTTAGCACTAAGCTTTGATAAATATTGAAAAGTATAAAGTGCATCATGCGCAATCTGTAAGCTTCTTTCTTTATAATGGTCGACTGCATTCGCAGAATCATCAAACTCTTTAGGATCGTCATACGTTGTTGAGAATCGTTTTTTCGCTCCTGGAACCAATGGACAATTATCATCCGAATCAGAACAGGTCATTATGGCAATAAAATCAGATTGCGGCAAGACATTATCCGTGTTTGCTTTAGAATAACAATCAATAAAATTTTGCGCAGAATAATATACTTTATAATGCGGATTCTCGGTCTCGACATCATTACATGTGATTTTAAAACCTAGCTGACTTAATGCCTCAATGGTATTTGGATGACATGCCGTGGCAACGGTTCCTCCCGAATAAGTTTCTATTTCTTCATATCCAAAAAGTACTGAAGCGATACATCCCCAAACCTGAGAGAAATGACTACGTCTAGAATTGTGCGTGCACAAATAAACCAATTTAACCCCATTTCCATCACGCACATCACGGTCTATTTGAAGCGCAATAGCCTCTAATATTGACTTTCTTTCGTTGCTAATCTTAATGCCAATATCATCCAGAATAGAGGCACATAAATCATTTAATTCTTGATTTAACATTTGCTGCTTACTTTTATAATCAAACTGTAGGCAAAATACATTGAATAATTCAAAACGAACATCTGATTTAGAAAAATTTGAGTCAATATGGACCTCTTATTGGCTTGAGGATGATTTTCGCACTCAGACTTTATCTCAAATTATCAAAGACTTTTGGCTCTCAGGCATTATCTTAAATCTAGAGGACTTACAAAAATATAAAACACTCGATAGCCTCGCTGATTCCTTAAATAAAACAATAATAGAGAATCCCAGACCACAGCTTTTGTACATCGTTGATCTAAAAGAAAAAAGCCAGGACAACCTAGGATTGGCAATTATTCAACGGATTGCATTTAAGGTCTTTTTAAGGAAACATTTTTCAGGTCAATAAGCCAAACAAAAATTGAGCGTTCGCGATTTCTCCTATATCGTGTGAATTGTTACTTTTGTACAAAACATTTTTGTATGAATTTTATAGCGTCTAGCGCCACCCTTTTACGCCACCTACAAAGCATTTCTGGAGTTTTAAGTACAAGCAACACCCTTCCGATTCTCGATAACTTTTTGTTTTCGATAAAAGGAAATGAGCTTACTGTTTCAGCAACAGACCTTGAGACGACAATGATTACGAAGCTTTCAGTTCAGACTGAAGAGGATGGTATCGTTGCAGTTCCCGCAAAGCTGGTTCTTGAAGTTTTAAAAAGTTTACCAGATCAACCATGTACTTTTAAGGTAAATAAAACGTTCAATATTGAGGTTGCCTATGACAATGGGAAATCAAAAATGGTAGGTTTTAATGGGGATGAGTTTCCCAAGCTTCCAAAGATTGAAAATAAGAGTACCCTTAAAATTTCTGGCGATATTATTTCTAAGGCCATCAATAGAACTCTTTTTGCAGCCGGAAATGACGAGCTTAGACCTGCTATGAGTGGAGTATATTGCCAATTTGCAAAAAATGAAATCATATTCGTTGCAACTGATGCGCACAAGTTAGTTAGATATAAAAGAACTGACGCTTCAGCCTCAGACAGTTCAGACTTTATTCTTCCTAAGAAACCGTTAAATATGTTGAAAGCGAACTTAAAGGGAGATGAAGAAATCACACTGGAGTACAACGAATCAAACGCAGTATTTACTTTTAGTGATCTCGTACTCGTATGTAGATTGATTGATGGAAAATACCCAAACTACGAGGCTGTTATTCCAAAAGAAAATCCAAATGTTTTGACAATAGATCGACTTCAGCTCTTAAATTCAATCAAAAGAGTTTCTATTTTTTCCAATAAAACAACCCATCAAATCAAACTTAAGCTGGCGGGTGCGGAGCTATCTTTATCGGCAGAAGATCTTGACTTTTCCAATGAGGCTAATGAAAGATTGACCTGTAATTACGATGGATCTGATCTAGAAATTGGATTTAATTCAAGGTTTATTGTTGAAATGCTAAATAATTTAGATTCAGATGAGGTGAAACTCTCAATGAGTGAAGCAAGTAGAGCAGGTATTTTAACACCCGTTTCAAAGGACAATGACAATGAAGATATATTAATGCTTGTCATGCCTGTGATGCTGAATAGATAATTCCGTATGACCAAAAAGCTTACAAGCATACGGTCTCTCTCACTTGAAGAATTAAAATCTTTTCTCGAAAAAAGGAACATACCTAAATTTCGTTCCAAACAAATTTACGAGTGGCTTTGGAAGAAGAATGCTGGTTCTTTTATTGAAATGAAAAACATAGGGAAAAATCTTCAAGAAGTCCTTTCGGAAAACTTCTCTATAGATAAAATCGCATTGAAAGACGAGCAGCTAAGCAATGATAAAACGCTGAAATGTGCCTTTTCTATTGATGAAAAATCGGTTATAGAAGGTGTTTTGATTCCTACGGCAAGAAGGATGACGGCATGTATTTCTTCACAAGTGGGTTGTAGTTTGGCCTGTGCGTTTTGTGCGACAGGTAAATTAAAGTTATTACGGAATCTTTCTGCGGGTGAAATATATGACCAAGTTTATTACCTCAAAAAAGAAGCTGAAAAGAGACATGAAAAATCCCTATCAAATATTGTTTATATGGGTATGGGAGAGCCGCTTCTCAACTATAAAAATGTATTAAGTTCTATTGATAAAATCTGCTCGGCAGATGGATTAGGGATGTCACCAAAAAGGATTACGGTTTCGACAGCAGGAATACACAAAATGATTCGTAAGCTGGGAGATGATGAGGTCAAGTTCAACCTTGCTCTTTCATTGCATGCAGCCAATGATGAAAAGAGAAATGAAATCATGGAAATCAATGCAAGCAACAACCTTCAATCACTTAAAGAAGCATTAGAATATTTTCATGAAAAAACTGGCTCAAGAGTTACTTTTGAATACATTATATTCGATCAATTCAATGATACTATTGACGACGCCCGAGAGCTTGCTGACTTTGCAAAATGTGTCCCTTGTAAAATCAATATTATTGAATACAATCCTATTGATGGAGAACCATTCCAGCAAGCGGATGCCAAAAAAGTAGAGAAATTCGCTTCCTATTTAGAGTCAAAAAACCTCATCGTAAATATCAGAAGAAGTCGAGGAAAAGATATTGATGCGGCATGTGGACAGTTGGCCAATAAAAACAAAGCGATTGCCTTAGAAAATAGGAGCCTTAAAAGAATCAAATGATCAAAGTAGCAAATCTTAAAAAGGAATTTTCACTGAGTAAAGCCCAAAAGAAGGAGCTAAATACAAATGAAAATATCACAACTGCAGTAGAAAATATCAGTTTTACCTGTAACCCAGGAGAGGTTTTTTCTTTACTTGGACCGAATGGGGCAGGGAAAACAACAACGCTAAGAATGATGTCCACCATTATTCAACCCACATCTGGAAGTGTTGAGATTTGTGGTATTGATGCAATTCAATTTCCCAGAGAGGCTAGAATGAAAATTGGATTTTTAACAGGATCAACAGGGTTATATGCAAGACTAAATGCAGATGAAATTATCGATTATTTCGCATCCCTTTATAATGTACCGAAAGTGTTGTTGAAAGAAAGAAAAGCTTATCTCTATGACCTTTTGGACATGAAAGCCTTTGCACATAAAAAAATCGGAAAGCTTAGTACCGGAATGAAGCAAAAAGTCTCTATTTGTAGAACCATGATACACGATCCTAAAGTCCTTATTTTTGATGAGCCCACTAGCGGTCTTGATGTCATTACAGCCGAAAGTATTATTAAACTCATTCGCTCATGCAAAGAGCAAGGCAAAACAGTTATTTTCTCCAGTCATATTATGGGCGAGGTGGACTTACTGTCTGATCGTTTGGCAATCATTCACAATGGAGCGCTAAAACACCACGGTACAATGAAAGATTTCCGTTCAGAAATGAAAGACAAAAGCCTTACCCAGGCATTTATTAATATTGTTCAATCCTAATTATGATTTTTAAAATTTTCAAAAAAGAGCTTAAAGAGACTTTAAGGGACAAAAGAACAATGATTATGATGATCGTGATTCCATTGCTTGTCTTTCCAGTACTTATCAATATAGTTACATCCGTATCAGGATCTTATGCGGATTCTGCTGAAGAGAAAATATTTAAAATTGGAATTATTGGCGACACCAATGATTACCTAGCTCAAAAACTGAATGAAATTCCAAATTCTTTTGGATCTAAAGAGCTATTATCATACAAAGGTGATAGTTCAAAAATGCTTAGTGATTATGAAAGTGAACAACTAGACCTTTTACTTTTTTACGAACCAAACTTAAAAGAGCAACTGGACGCTAACAAAAAAGCAAGCGTAAAATGGACGCTTGATCGAACAAAAATGGGATATTCTGAACGCGCTAAAAGCTACATGCAAATTATTGAGGCAGAGGCACGCTTCAATCGATATGATGCATTAGGCATAGATGAACAAGCCCTAATTCCATTTGAAATTGTTTACGACAATACAGCGAGTAAACAGCAAATGATTGGTGAGCTAGCTGGAGGGTTTCTTCCATATATATTTATTGCTTTTGGATTTATGGGCTGTATGTATCCGGCCATAGATTTGTTCACAGGAGAAAAAGAAAGAGGGACTATTGAAACCTTGTTATCGACCCCCGTTCACCGTTGGAAAATTCTTGTGGGTAAAATGTTAGTCATTGTCCTTTCGGGATTAATGGCCGCATTTTCAGCGCTTTTAGGTCTCTTTTTCTCTATTCAATTCTTAGATATGATTCCCGATGAAAATCTTCTTGAAGTAATTTCAACGATACTAACGCCTACTTTTATTGTCAATCTCTTTTTCCTGCTGCTTCCCTTAACGATATTCTTTGCTGGAATAATGGTGCCGATATCTGTCTACACAAAGACCTTTAAAGAAGCGCAAAGTATCATTGCACCGCTTAATATAGTGGTGATTAT
>CAJWRM010000033.1 GCA_913046365.1 uncultured Flavobacteriales bacterium | reverse complement strand
ATGGCATTTGCACACTTTATATATCGATATCCACCGATGATTTCTTCATCCTCAGGTGACCAAACAATGAGCTGTTGATAGCATATTTCGTCTGTATCGTAATGGTCGAGATCAAGCGCTTTTCCAGTTCCTCCTCCAGAGGCGCGAAAGGTTACTTCACGAAGTCTACCAATTTCTTTTAAGACATTCGGGGCGGAATGGATATCTACAGAATAGATTTCATTACCTCCTTTTCGGGTTTGCCGAATGAACTGCTTTTCATTGAGCTCTTTTTTCAGTAATTCTTTTGCAATTGGTGCTATTGTGTCCATCATAGGTTGGATTTGATTGAATAAACCTCTTTTTTATATTCTTGTGCGGCTTTATATTCGTTGAGCTCAGGTCTGAAATTAGATCCATCAATAGGTCTTCCTACATGAAAATGTATGGTTCTATTTCGTTGTTTGAACATTTCGTTCGACAGGTAGAGCATTTCAATATTTGCCTTTATTCTTAAAAACTTTCGAAGCCTATATAGCCCATAAAAAAACCTTGACAGCTTACCGTCAATATATATAGGAACTACCGGCCTTTTTTTAGAACGCGCATAGGTGACAAAAGTTTTCTTCCATTCCAAATCTCTTATTTCACCCTTGAATTTCCTGCTTACAAGTCCCGCTGGAAATATACATAGAACGCCCTCAGATGAGAAGGCATTATTGATTTGCTTTCTAACAGAGACTTTGTTTTTACCATGCTTATTGACACCCACAAAAAGATCTGATAGATTTTTTAAGTTCAGCAAAATGTCGTTGACGATAAATTTGATATCCGTGCGGTAGGCACTAAATGCTGATATGAATGCAATTCCGTCCATACCTCCTAATGGGTGATTCATAGCAAGGATTACTGGACCTTCTTTAGGTATGTTTTCAACACCATGAAGCTCTACCTCAATATTAAAGTAGCGCATAACCTCATGGCAAAATTCTTCATTTTGTTTATCTCCATGCGCCTCAAGAAATTCATTAATTTCTCTTTCGTGCAGAATATTTTTTAAATAGCGTAGGATAAATTTTGGTAAAAGCTTAAGCAGGCGAGGGTTTTTGCTTTCAATTAGCTTTTCTATGTCTATGAACTTTTCTTTACTCACGCCTCTAAAATATTCGTTTTACATGTCTATAAAACATACAGGTAGTTATAGTTTCACCATTTCAATGTTAATTAACAATCGAAAGGTATTTTCAACCCATCATATGCGGCGAAAACCCCCTCAGGAAGCTGAGCTTCTATGTTTTTGTGGGTATCAAAAAGGTGAGAAATATGCGTTAGGTATGCCTTTTCCGGAGAGATTTCTTTGATGAATTCAAGCGCCTCCTCAAGGTTAAAATGTGACATATGCGGCTCCTTTCTAAGTGCATTCACAATTAAAGTTTTGCTTCCTTTTATTTTCTCCTTCTCTGCTTCTGTTATTGTTTTTGCATCGGTGATGTACGTCAAATCTCCGATTCTATATCCTAAAACAGGGAGCTTGTAGTGCATGACCTCAATAGGGGTGAGCGTTACTCCAGCGTCTATTTCAAATGACTCGTGATCAATTGATTCAACGTTTATTTTTGGGGATCCTGGATACGTTTTTTCTGCAAAAATATAGTGGTACTCTTTACGAAGTGCGATTTGTACTTGTTCATTTGCGTATACATTTACATGTCTTTTTTCTCTGAAATTGAATGCCCTTACATCATCGAGCCCAGCAACATGGTCTTTGTGCTCATGTGTAAAGATTACCGATTTTAGTGTTTTTACTTTTTCTCTGAGCATCTGATGTCTAAAGTCAGGGCCGGCATCAATGACGTGGTTCTCATTATTTACACTAAACATAACCGCTGATCGTGTTCTATTGTCTTTTGGGTCTTCGGAGCTGCAAACGTGACAGTCACAAGCAATAACAGGAACTCCTTGAGATGTCCCTGTGCCTAATACAGTGCATATTCCTTTCATGTTTTGTTAAAGCTCTATTCTTTTATAGTTGTCTTTCTTTCTTAGGTAGCCATTAATGATCGACTTCGTATCTCGGTCTTCTTTTAAGGTCTGAATAAATTCCATCCATCGGCTCGTATCTTGTTTAAATATAGGGTAGGGAATATAACCATATCCCTTAAACTTCCCTTTGTCAAGCAATACCACGCTTTTTTCATTTCTCGATCTTCCTTTCTCCATAACGATGAATGAGCTATGGTCATAAGTTAATCCATCTATAAACTTTTGAATTCGCGCATTATAATCATCAGCACGCTCTTTACCTACGCAAGCACCTTTGCATGATTTAAGCTCATATTGAAAGCATCCCGAATTACTATTGTATAAACCACAAAGCTGCTGACATAGTTCATACTTATCAGTTAAATTCATTAAAAAATCTACACCTTCTTTCTTGCTTGTAAAGTGCAATAAGGGTTCAGCTTCTGTCTTTGAAATCGATACAACCTGCAATTCAATATAGCCCTTGTCATTGACGGTGTCAAAAAGGCCATAAGGGAATCGGCTCTTTCTTAGCTTTCGATTGAATTTTGGTTGATGTTTCTTGATGAGCTCTGATTCAAACAATAGGGCGATTAATTCTGAGCCAGTCAGCTCATATTCTACTCTTGCAATTTCTTCTGCCATACGGATTGCCTTACTCGAGTTTTTATTTCGTAGGTGCTGTAGTACACGATTTTTAATAGAAATACTTTTGCCAATATAGATGACCTGATTGAATTCATTATAAAAAAAATAAACCCCAACTTTAGATGGAAGCTCATCAATGCTATCCATGTCTAGGTTCGGATGTATATTTTTGGGATTGAGCTCCTCTTTGATAAAAGACTCAAGCATTTTTTTATCGTTTTCATAAAGCAGCTGAAAGAGCTTTGTTGTTGCGAGTGCATCGCCACCCGCACGGTGCCTGTTTTTTATCACAATGCCAAGCGCTCTACTCAGCTTGCCAAGGCTGTAGGAGGCGTGATTGGGTATTATTTTCCTTGCTGATTCTACCGTACATAAATGGGGTTTACGAAAGTCATATCCAAGATTTTTGAATTCAGAGCGAAACATACCGTAGTCAAAAGAAACATTGTGAGCAACAAATATGGTGTCCTTACAAAATTCAATGATTTCCTTAGCTATTTCGTAAAATTTAGGTGCATTTTTTACGTGGTCATTTGTTATTCCTGTCAAGCGCACAATGAATTCCGGGATTTCCATTTCTGGATCGACCAAAGAGCTGAATTCATCAATGATTGTATTTCCATCGAACTTGTACATTGCGATCTCAGTGATCTTAGAGTTTTTTGGACTGCCTCCAGTGGTCTCAACATCTACAATTACAAAATTCATTGAATTAAAGATATTAAATTCAAAGGAGCCCTAGGCATTCGAATCAGAATTTGTTAACCCTTTATTTGTGTTTCTACTTGCATTTATTCCTCAATTGTTCCTGGGTAGGCTTTAAGGGCATGTTTAAGCACTTCAACGGCTTTAACAAGGCTATCTTTTTTGAGCACATAGGCAATCCTTGCCTCTTTGAGCCCTAAATTTTTACTTGAATAGAATCCATTTGCTGGTGCCATCATAACAGTTTGGCCTTCATATTCAAATTCTTCAAGAAGCCATTGGCAAAATTTCTCAGCATTATCTACAGGAAACTTTGCAACACAATAGAAAGCACCCTTCGGTTTTGGGCAGAAAACTCCTGGAATGCTGTTGAGTCCATCAACCATTATATTTCTTCTTTCGACATATTCAGCCTGAACCTCATCAAAATAGGATTGAGGTGTATCCAGAGCGGCCTCTGATGCTATTTGATCTATTGTGGGAGGTGAAAGTCTGGCTTGACCAAATTTAAGCGCAGCAGCAATAACGGATTTGTTTTTAGAAACAAGCGCTCCAATTCTTGCTCCACACATCGAATAACGTTTGGAAACAGAATCGATCATTAATACATTTTGTTCAATTCCATCGAGCTGCATCACTGATGTTGGTGTTGCACCATCATAACAAAATTCCCTATAGACCTCATCTGCGAATAAAAAGAGGTCATGCTTTAGTACCAAATCTCTTAATTTGTGTAATTCTTCTTTCGAATAGACATAGCCCGTTGGATTTCCTGGATTACAGATGACAATGGCCTTGGTTTTATTGCTTATTTTCTTTTCAATTTCTGAAATGGGAGGGAGCGCAAACCCTTCTTCAATTGATGAGGATACTGGCACCACATTGAGTCCCGCACTCATCGCAAAGCCATTATAGTTGGCGTAAAATGGTTCAGGTATAATTACTTCATCATCGTTGTTGCAAGCAGTCATCAGCCCAAACAATAAGGCTTCCGAACCACCGGTAGTAATTAGTATATCTTCTCCTGTGACGTTGATATCATTCTTTTGATAATATTCTGCTAGCTTGTTTCTATAACTCACAAAACCTGCAGAGTGGCTATATTCTATCACCTCAAGGTCAATATTCTTGATAGCATCTAAAGCGGCCTTTGGAGAGGCAATGTCAGGTTGTCCAATATTTAGATGATAGACAGTTCTTCCTTTGTTTTTGGCAGCTTCAGCAAACGGTACCAATTTCCGAATTGGTGACTCAGGCATATCAACGGCCTTCGATGAAATTTTTGGCATTTTTGATTTTTTTACAAATTTAATTAATCTATGCTGACCGTCATGCTATTTATGGCTTAGGCCTAGCGATTATTTCAATAATATTTGGTCTTTTTTTCGATATAGACAGAATCCTCCTTTTTCGTCCACGAAAATCAAATTTGGGTAAAGCTCCAAAATCTCCTTTTTCTTGTAGGCTTTAGAGGTAAAGTATACAAACTTATTAAGTCCTTTGGTATTGACCAAGTTAAACTCATCCATTGCTTCTAGGTCATTTTTCATAATCGTACCTGACTGTAAGCCATAGAAAAGGGGTACAAAAGATTTAAAACCTATTGGATGTATAAGGACATTTTTGTGTTGCATCTGAACAGACTCACATAGCGCTACATGTCCCCTTTGAGAATAATTCTCTATTCTTTGCACTAAAGGAATTAACGTAAGAATACCAACGGCCACTGTCAGGCTTCCTCCTAAAAGAACCAATGCACGCTGTTCTTTGAGGTAATTAAAATAGAGTAGGAGCGCAGCTAAAAAAACAAAAATACCGGGAAGATAAAAAAGTAGGCTTGGTGCCAAATTCTGGCTGAGTGAGTCTTTGGTGAATGAATTCATTTTGAAATTGTTCAATATAAATTCAGGGTGGTTTAATGCCCAGCCAAAAAGCGTAAAAATAATGCCCAATAAAAAGAGGCCAATAAGAACGATTCTTGCGCTAGCTTTTAAAGAGGATTTATTTTCTAATTTGTCAAAAACATATGAGGCTGCTAGAAATGTTATTGGAAAATAGCAAAGAGAGGAATAATGTATGATTTTTGTTTGAACTACGGAAAATAATAGAAGCGTAAATAGGAGTGTTAATGTCATTAAAAATTCAAAAGAATATTTTGGTCTAAATGAAAATCTTCTTAATGCAATAAAGCTAGCGGGAAAGCAACCGAGCAGTAAAACCAAGAAATGATAATAAATCGGTCCTCCGTGACCTGCATCTTTCGTTTGAAATAAACGAACCTGGTAGTCAATAAATTCATAAATCACTTGTTCTTTCCCTTGTATCAATAGTAAAAAGAACCAAAGGCCTCCAATCAAGAGAAAGCTTACACTAAAGGATAATATTCCTGCCCATTTGGGTAGTGCCACTTTCCGGTTTAATAGTATAAAAAGAACAAAGGGAACGGCGAATAATATTAAGCCTACAGGCCCTTTTGTTAGTATAGATAGACCAATAAGTGTTCCAGATATTAAATGGTATTTAAGCTGACCACCCTTTATCCCTTTAAAGCCAAAATAAAGTCCCGTGATGATAAATAAATTGAACCACGGATCAATGATACCTGAATGGAAATAAATATTGGGAAGAAAGGAGCCAGCATAGGCGATTACCCAAATTAAGCCTAGCTTTGGATTCTTTAGTTCTTTACCAGCCTTAAAAAGAAAAAGAAAGGTAAAGAACGCTGCAAAAACATTCGGGAGTCGTGCTGCAAATTCACTTATGCCTAAAGCTTTCATAGAAATAGCCTGCATCCAAATGAACAAGGGTGGTTTCTCCCAAAATGGAACGAAGTTTATCATTACCTGAGAGTAATCTCCCGTTTGAATCATTTCTCTTGCACACTCTGCAAAATTGACTTCATCCCAATCAAACAAATGAAAAGCACCTAAAAAGGGTAGGATAAGCACAACAGTGATCATCATAAAGTATATGTAAATATTTACTTTCAATATTAGTTTAGACGCAAAGGTTTTTCGAGATGTTTCCATTTAGATTCAAGGAAAATGGAGCAATAATATGCAATTAAGGTTCCGATTAACGAGCCTGCAATGATGTCTTGAAGGAAATGCTGACACAGATATACTCTTGTTAATGCGACTAGAATAGCGAAAATACCTAAGAGTATTTGTACGCTCAGTTTTGACTTATGTTGGTATGCGATTACAGTGCAAATTGCAAAAATACTGGCCGCGTGTCCTGAAGGAAAGGAATTAGAGGTATGGTAGGTGAAATCTTCAATGATTCTGAAATTAGCGTCACTTTGAAGAAAGTAAAATGGGCGCTTCATCGTCTCAAAAACGGTATGTTTAAGAAGTTGAACAATGCCTGCGGTAAGTCCGAAGCAAATAAGCGCTGTAAGTGCGGTTTTAATTCGAATAAATAATAAAGCGATAAAAACCAAAAGGGCGAAAATTCCATCACCGGCATGTGTCAAGTAACGCATGACAAAATCAAATCCTGAATTTCCGATTTGATTGATTTTTCTTTGCAAATCTAGTTTGTCTAGAAATAGTATTGCCAACGCTCCTAAGAGCCAAGTAAACCTTACAATATTTAAATAAATAAATTGCACTGTATTCAATTTGACACCAAAGTTAAACACATCAGTCTTCTTTTATCATGAAAGTGAATAAAATTGCATCGTAGGAGAAATGGGCCGCAATACAAAATAGCAATCCAAAAGGTTCCATACCATAAGAGATCAAAAGTATAAAAGGCAATACAATTAATCCATAGACGGAAAATTTCAAGTTAAAAGGATTTAAATAACCGTGAAGGGCAACAAAGACAATCGAGCAGAAAAATGGACCAAGAAAGGATTGTAATCCAGCTCTAAAAAGTAATTCTTCTCCAACAGCAGCGCAAAAAGATAGAAACAATCCATGGTAGACCTTTAAATTCATTCCTTTAACCAAATGATCAATTCTATTTGGCATTTTTTCAAAGAATGGTGACCTAACAAACAAGTAAGAGATAAAGCCATATACAACGCCCAATTCTAATCCCAAGAAAAGGTGTAAAACCGAATAAGATTTTAGGTCAATAAAATCTGTGAAAGTCACATCATTAAAAAAGAATTGAAGTAAAAATCCCGGCACGGGAAAAAGCAACAATGTAATCCACCCAAAAATCAGCATTTGTTTTTTCATGATCTGCTTAAATACTTCGTGAATATTTGGTAGAGTTCTTTTTTCGTTCTAAATTAGTAGCCAATTCTAAAAGAACCGCCTATAGATCAAATTTACTTTTAATAGTTGTATTTCAACATAAAATGTAAGTAATGGTTCTCTCTAATTTAGGTGATAGTGAATTAATCGTCTTATATAGTAATGGTAAAGAGCAAGCTTTCGAAACGCTTTTAATGCGTCACAAAGACAGGATTTATCGCTATATACTGTCCAAACTCAAGGACAGCGATTTAGCTAATGATGTTTTTCAAGATACTTTCGTCAAGGTCGTTAATACGATAAGACTTGGTAATTACAATGAGGAAGGTAAGTTTTTGCCATGGGCAATGCGTATCGCTCATAACTTGGTTATTGATCATTTTCGACGTCAAAACAAGATGAGAACGATTTCTGAGTCTAGTTCTTTTGATCCGGCCTACTCGATTTTTCATAAAATAGATTCAGGCGAAAAGAATTACATCGAACAGACCACTCAGAAGGAGTTAGAGGAACAGATGGTTGACTTAATATCTTATCTGCCAGACGTTCAGAAGGAGATTATAAAGCTTAGAATCTTCAACGACATGTCTTTTAAGGAAATTGCTGAGAAAAAAGACATTAGTATCAATACAGCCTTGGGTAGAATGCGTTATGCCTTGATCAACATGCGAAAAATGATTGATAAGCATAATTTGGTAACAGATTTTTAAGTCCGTCCTTTTTCAAGCGTTACCAGACATTTATTTAGATTCTTATCCCTACCTTTGTGGTTCAATTCTTAGTCTATGTTTGAAAATTTAACGGATAAGTTTGACAGAGCTTTTAAGGTATTAAAGGGTCAAGGTCAGATTACTGAAATTAATGTTGCAGAATCTTTAAAAGAAGTGCGAAGGGCTTTGCTCGACGCCGATGTTAATTTTAAAACAGCCAAGAATTTTACCAATAGTATCAAAGAGAAGGCCTTGGGTAGAGATGTTTTGACCTCTGTTTCTCCTGGTCAGCTTATGATTAAGATTTGTCATGAGGAGTTGATTCGCCTAATGGGAGGTAATGAGGTCGAGCTTGATTTAAACACGAATCCTTCTGTTATTTTAATGTCAGGATTACAAGGTTCTGGTAAAACAACATTTTCTGGAAAACTTGGTAACTATCTCAAAACCAAAAAGAAGAAGAAGGTTTTATTAGTTGCATGCGATGTTTATCGCCCAGCGGCGATTGATCAGCTTCATGTGCTGGGGGAGCAATTGGATATTGAGGTATACTCAGATAAAGAAGAAAAAAAACCAGTCAATATTGCCCACGCTGCAATTAAGAAAGCAAAGGCAGAAGCTTTTAATGTTGTTATTGTCGATACTGCCGGGCGTTTAGCCGTTGATGAGGCGATGATGGACGAGATTGAGGGGCTTAAGCATGCTATAAAACCAGCTGAGACATTATTTGTCGTTGACTCTATGACAGGTCAAGATGCAGTAAATACTGCCAAGACATTTAACGAGCGCATCAATTTTGATGGTGTTGTGTTGACCAAACTTGATGGAGATACTAGAGGAGGAGCCGCATTATCGATAAAAGAGATCGTTAATAAGCCAATTAAGTTTATCGGTGTTGGCGAGAAAATGGATGCTTTAGATGTTTTCTATCCATCTAGAATGGCTGACCGCATACTCGGAATGGGAGATGTTGTTTCGTTGGTTGAAAAGGCACAAGAGCAATTCGATGAAAAAGAAGCTAAAAAGCTTCAACGTAAGATTTTAAAAAACCAATTTGACTTTAACGATTTTTTATCTCAGCTTCAGCAGATTAAGAAGATGGGTAACGTAAAGGATCTTATGGGTATGATACCCGGAATGGGCAAGGCAATGAAGGATACTGATATTCCGGATGATGCGTTCAAAGGTATAGAGGCAATGATCCATTCTATGACACCCCAAGAACGTTCTAACCCTGGTCTTTTAAATTCTTCAAGACGCTCTAGAATCGCTAAAGGAAGTGGAACCACCGTGCAAGAAGTTAACAAGCTTATTAAGCAGTTCGAAGAAATGCGTAAAATGATGAAGATGATGAGTAATCCTAGGGCTATGTCAGGTATGATGAGTCAAATGAAAAATATGCGAGGAGGAATGCCCGTTTTATAAATGGAAGACTCCTCAAATCTATATCCATCGAAACCGAAACTTAAGGAGCGGAAGACAAAAAACAATTGGTCAGTCACCTTACTTTCCTTGGTTATTTTTATCCTTTCTTTTCTAGTTTTATTTTCTGACAACATTCAGTTTCTTGTTTTTTTAATTGTCGTGCTTTTTATCCACGAGCTAGGCCACTTTTTATTCATGAAGCTCTTTCGTTATAATAATGTTCGGATGATGTTTGTACCGTTAATGGGTGCCTTCGTTCAAGGTGCCAAAAAAGTTTATTCTCAAAAGGAAAGCTTTCTAGTTGTTTTAGGTGGTCCTGTTCCAGGTATGATTTTAGGTGTTGTTGGCGCAGTTTTTGCATTTCAATATGAAATCAATTGGATGCTTGAGCTAAGTGCTGTTTTTATTTTGTTAAACATGATTAATTTGTTGCCGCTTGATCCTTTAGATGGAGGCCAACTATTTCGATTACTTGTGAAATATGACCACGATCTTTTTCTTATGATTTTCTCTTTGATTTCATCAATTGTACTTATTTCGATGGGTTATTTTATAGATTCATGGCCCTTGATTTTGTTTGGTTTTTTAATGTCTTTTCGGGTACGTTCCATCCAGAAAAGGTATCAAGTTCGTAAGACTTTAAAGGAGCAAGACATTGTTTACAAATTGAGCTATGAAGAGCTAAGCGATATGGATTATGCTCGCATCCGCTCTGTTGTGATCCTTCAAAATCCATCTTTGCAAAAATATAAAGAACTTGGCAATTCAAATACAGACCGTGTTATTGCTGAGCATGTTAATACAGTTCTAGAGATTCCTTTAGTTCAAGATACCGGATTGTTTTTTAAGGTTATTGTTGTGCTGTTTTGGTTGCTATGTTTTGCGGCTCCTGTTTATCTTTTTATGGAATACGGAGGTCGATTTGGCTGGTATTTTATCTAAGTCTATGCGGTATACTTTAATTTTTCTTTTTTCTGTCGCAGTAAATCTCTTACTTAGTCAAGTCACTTGCGATAAAGTGTTTATCAAAGGAAGGGTTGTAGATTCTTTGCGTCCTCAGTCTTTTTACAATTTAATGGTCGTTAATAAAACCGAAGGGAAGGGGGTTTTTGGTCAGCCAAACGGTTCGTTTTTTACATATGCAAAAGATCAAGACCAAATGGTCCTTTCAGTCAAAGGGTATCCTCAGCATAAATTTACTGTTATTGCCGATTCGAACTGTCAGTATCAGATTGATGTTTTTATTGAGCGCCCTCCTCAAGTATTTGATGAGGTTATTATCAAGCCTCTTAAAAGTCTTGCCCAAATTAAAGAGGAACGCGCCTCATTGGCATTACGGGAGACTAGAATGGTACAAGGAGTGGAGGTCTTACAGAGTCCTATAACAGCTCTTTACCAGGCATTTTCTAGGAAGGAACGAAATAAGAGATGGATTGCTGAACAGGAGTATAAAGACAATAAAGCAAGAGTAGTACGTGAGTTGTTATCTCTTTATGTTGCCTATGACATTATAGAGCTTGAAAAGGAAGAGTTTGACCTATTTATTCAATTTCTGAATATAAATGAGGATTTTCTAAAAACTGCAAGCGAAATGGATTTAGTTCTATTTATCAAAGATAAGTATGAGCATTTTATCTTATTGAGGTGAGCCATTCTGAAGTCGCTCTGTGCGATTCCATATTCCATTACTACTTCCTTTTAGATATTTAAAAAAGCCTACAAAAAGAGCTAAGTTCATAGAGGTGAAATGCGTAAGGTATCTAAGTAAGCGCAAATGAAGTTTCACTTTCATTAGCATAAGGTCAATTAGGACAAGAGAAATCACCATAACAAAGCCTATTAAAATGAAAAGATTTAAGCTTGAATGTGCTTTAAAGTAATAAGCCGTTATAAGTGAAGCCAATAAAAAGAAAGGACTAAGCCATCTTAACACTTTGTGAGACATGAATACAAATGCGACCTTATTGGTTCTTAAGAGCATTGATTTAAAGTGAGCCAAGTTTTGAAAATTACCGGTAGAGATACGCACTTTTCTTTTGAATTCTGCACTTAAAAGATTCGAAACATCTTCGAAAACAAGGGCTTTATGCTCATGAATACATTGTGCTTTCTGACGAAGCACATTCATACTAATATGAAAGTCATCAACGAGATAGTTTGTAGGGACTTCACAGAATAATTTCTTTCTAATCGCAAAACAGCCTCCAAAGGGTCCCATCATACTCCCGAATTGTTTCCCTTCAGCATTTTTTAGCTGAACTTCGAGTGAAATGTAGCTCTGCTCAGGTAGTGAAATCCCAGTTTCGCTTAAACCGTAATTTTTCATGTGCGAGTCCACAAGTCCGATTTCTTTGTTTTTAAAATGCTTTACCAGATGGAATAATGTCTCTTTTGAAAAAAGCACATTGGCATCAGTAAGCACCAATATCTCATTATTGGCCTTTTTAACAAGTTGATTGACAATCCTAACCTTACCGCTGCGCTCTTTGAAAACAATATGTTGGATTTCCGGGTGTTCGACTTTATAGCTGGCAATAATATCATCAGTAGAATCATTGCAGCAATCTGTTCCAACAAGAAGCTCTATTTTATTTTTTGGATATTCGGAAGAAAATATACTATCTAGTTTTTTTCTGATTACCAACTCTTCATTATGTGCGGCCATAATTATAGAAAGCATTGGAAGCTCCGCTCTATCATAATTCAATGTATTGTTGCCTTTGTTTTTTGAAAGAAGAATCAGTGTAAAAGGGTAGATGAGGTATGTATAACATACCGGTATTAGGAGCAGGGCAGGAGCGAGATGTATTAGATTGATCAAACGCAGTATTTTCTTTACGCTTTCGTTAGGATGTCTTTTATTTTTTTCGAGACCAACCCTGACGCGTAGTTGTCTTTAATGTAATTCAAGCCTTCTTCACCAACTTTTTGTGCAAGGTCCTCATTTTGTAAAAGTAAGGATACCTGAGTAATAAAGTCTTCATTATTATTGCAAACTGGAATTAATTCAGGTAAATCAAGGCCCTCTGCCGCATGTTTACTCAACACGCATGGAACTCCTAGAGACATTGCCTCCAATACCTTCATCTTTATGCCGGATCCAGAAAGTATGGGAGCTACAAAAATACCATGGTTTGCAATAAATGCTTTTGAGGATGGTACAAACCCATGTAATACAATCTGTTTTTTATTCCCGAGTCCTTTTATCTCCTCTGAAAAGCTTCCTGCTATATTAAAGGTAAGTGCTGGATGTTTTTTAAGTAATGCAGGAAAAACATCATTGTAAAACCAAAGTAATCCTTCTTTATTTGGCATCCAGTTGTAGGCGCCTAAAAAACATATAGCGTTTGATTTTAGTTCCTTAGATTTCTTTCCTTGCATTGAGACAGGAATATAGTTCGTTTGCTTAACACCATGACTTTTAAAGTAATGGTTGTCACTTGGGGCTATAGAAAATACATGGTCGTTTTTTGAAATAAAGTCTAGCTCAAAAGAACGAAGGGTTCTCGATAAGTGACTTAGATACCATCTTTTCAGTGGGTTTTTAGAATTTGATGCAAGATTTTTCCAAATTAGATGCTCAACATTGTGTGCTCTCAAAATCAATTTCGCTTTTGAAAGAGAAACAATGTGATCTATGTAGGCACCACAAAAAATACTTTCAAAAAAGATATAATCTAAGTTTTCTTTTTTTGTGATTGCAATAATTTTATCTAGGATAACACTTTTTTTAAAACGGCGTATATGGTATGATCTATTCTTTAATACGTGAATAAATGCAGTCCATGGATTAATCCGAGTTGATATTTCAACAGAAGAAAATGTAATGCGATCAACAAGATCTGTGGGTATTTCATCTACTTGAAATCGATGTTTTTGTGTAGCAATGCATATGTAATGAATTTTCGCCGCCGGAAATGTTTTTAGAAGGTCACGAACAAATCGATCCATTGCATGGCAACCTCCGTCTATAATAGGATATGGTGGTTTATGGCTAAGAATCAGCAGATTCATTATTCTTTGGTTTTATTTTGAAAATTTTAATCCAATTTTCTTTTGAGAAGAGAATCGAATCTTTTGCAGCGCTTCTAGACAATATGATTGCTATGGGGGTGAATATGATACATGCCATCCACATTCCAGTAAATGGAGATATAACATACGATTGCACTAGATTTTCTCCGGTTGTGATAATGGAAAAGTAAATCATAAATATAATTGCTGCAACGACTACGGGCGCACCAAATCCTCCCTTCCTAATTATTGATCCCAAAGGAGCTCCTATAAAGAATAGTACAATTAAAGTGAATGAGAGTGCAAATTTTCTATGAAATTCAATCCAATAATTGGTCTCCTCTTTCATTATGGTTGTAAGATAATCGATTTGGTTTTTCAGATTCGTGTTTTTTCTTCTTAGCTGGTCAACTAATTTGGTGTGAATACTTGTGAGCTGAAGGTCTCCAATTTCAGTACTTTGAATTACACGTATGTCTTTACTATACTGTAAAGTATCGTCTTCATCATCTTCTATGTTTTTGAGGTTGAATATTGTCCCAGCTCTTTTATTTGCCTGCTCATATGCATTTTGCATATTTTCCTCCTTGACCTTCAAGGAATCCATGGCATTGCTGATTTGAAAGACATTTAACATTTCGTATTTATCCTTGAAAATATCGCTATCTGTTCGCTGTAGTGAAAAACCAGAGACATTAATTTTATAGGTGGCTTTTTTAAATGTAGAAAGTCGGGACGGTCGATTCAGGTGCGTTCTGTTTTGCACCTTACCGTCTGGTAAGAATATTGGATTTTGGATATCAAGTTCTTCAAATACATTTCCATTAATTAGCTCAAGAAATAAATACAACGAATTGGTTGATTTATAAATTCTAATTTCTTCTGCTTTTATTGTTTTAATTTCTGTTGGCGTCGTGTGGTCATGAATGATTACATCTTTGTAACGTCCATTTGATCCTGACCCGACCTTTATAGCATAACCGTCAATCTCTTTCGTGTATGCTCCCGGCTTTATAAGGCTCGATATTTTAGTGTTTTGAATATCGTAAATTAAGGAGTGCCATTTTAGATTGGCGATTGGAATAACATAATTGGAAAAGTAAAAAGTGAAAATGGCGAGTCCGATGACAAATATGGTCAATGGCTTCATGATTTTATACAATGACAGCCCGCTTGACTTTAGGGCCGTAAGTTCATTGTTTTCAGAGAAATTACCGAAGGTCATTAGAGAGGAGATCAGTATCGATAGGGGAAGTGCCAAAGGAATTAGACTGGCTGAGACATAAAACAAAAGCTCGAGAATAATAATGATTTCAATTCCTTTGCCCATTAAATCGTCAATGTAAACCCAAAAGAACTGTAATATTAAAATAAAAATCGAAACGACTAAGGTCAATATGAATGGACCTATAAAGGATCTTAAACTAAAAAGATAAAGTCTTGGCAACAAAGCTATATTCTTTTTGAATTATATTTTACCCGCTTATGGACTAGTGTTATGCTCCTATGATTCTTTTCAAATCATTAATCTGTTGATCCCAAAGCATTTTGGCAGATTCAATATCCTCGGCATACCCATAATCTACAATTTTCAATGAGGCAATTCCAGTCATAGGGTCAATGTCAATGTTCATTTCGAAATAATAATCATCCTCATTTTCCTCATCTTCAATCCATTTGAATTTCATTTTGGAATTCATTTTCCTAGTTAAAAGACGCGCTTTTTCGATGGCTCCGTCCCATTCAAATGAATACATGTCATCTCTTACAGTCACATTGTCTGCGAACCATTCAGATAATCCACTAGGGGACCCAATCATATTGTCTAAAACACGCAAGGATGTCTTTAATAGGTATTCTAGTTCAAATTTTTCTTTCATAAAGCGATAAAGTACTTGATTATTTTGTATACTTATTCCTTGACGCAATATACAGAATTTATTTTAACGATTTCTGATTGAAACACTAATGTTTTCGCATTACATCGGATTGTTGCAAATTTCATAATTAAGGACGAAGGTGTAATAAGAAATCCCTCATTATGTTCAGGTGTGCAGGTTCTTTTTGATACATTTTTTCCGGGTGCCACTGAACACCTATAATCCATCTATCATCAAGTCCTTTTGCCCATTCGGATGCTTCATTTAGTCCATCTGGAGCGTGGGCAACTATTTTCATCCCCTCACCGTGAATTTTAACTGCCTGATGGTGAAAGCTATTTACTTCAAAATTAGCATCTCCATATAGCCTAAGTAATTCACTTGTTGCCTCTAGTTCAATAGGGTGATAAACATATTCCTGTTCAGCAGGATCCCTATGCACTACCTTTTTGTCAGTTTTGTATTCTGAAGGTATATCTTGGTAAAGGTCTCCATTTAAACTGGCATTTAAAATTTGATGACCTCTACATATTCCAAGAATGGGAAGAGAATCTTTAAGTGCTTCTTTTATCATATATAGTTCTACTTCATCTCTTTTTTTGTGTGTGATACAGATTTTTAAGCTGTCTTTTCTTCCATAGGTAGAAGGATGCACATCTCTTCCTCCAGATAGGATTAGGCCTGAAACTTTTTCGAAATTTTCATTTCGCTTGCTTTTTTTCACCTTCATAAAGTCAATGAGCACAATGTTACTGTCAATGGCATGCACATAATTTACTATGCTTGATTTCATAATTGCTGTAGCAACATATTTTTTGCTTTGGCAATAAAGTGTATTCGCTGTTAGGATAAAAAGTACAGCAGTTAAAATTGATTTTATCATTGATCGTATTTTTGTCTTTGCGAAATTGATCTCCCTAGAGACAATTCATCTGCATAATGTAATTCAGCGCCTACAGATACACCTCTAGATAGTGTAGTGATTAGAATTGAGCTGCCTTTTAGTTTTTTAAATAGGTAGAAATTAGTAGTATCTCCCTCCATTGTTGGACTTAAGGCAAATATAATCTCGTCAATACCTTTGTTTTCAACGCGTGTCAAAAGAGGTGTTAAATTTAGGTCACTTGGGCCAATGCCATCCATTGGGGAAATCACCCCGCCTAAAACATGATACTTGCCTTTGTAAGCGCCTGTCGCCTCAATTGCAATGATGTCTCTGATGTCCTCAACGACACAAACGATTCTTTCATTTCTATTTGGATCCAAACAAATATCACAAGTTTCTTGGTCAGATATATTTCCACATTGATTGCAATGTAAAACCTTTAGCTTAAGGTCGATAATGGATTGCGCAAAGTCATGGATTTCAAGCTCATTCCTTTGTAATAGATTTAAAGCGAGTCTCAATGCAGTTCTTCTTCCTATTCCAGGAAGAGAGGATAGCTGTTCAACCGCTGTGTCTAATATTTTTGAAGAAATTTGCACGCCCTAAAAATAATCATTTATAACCTTCTCTTTGTTTTATTTTTAGGCGTTTCACTTTCTATGTGTAACTTTGAATTGAAATGTCCAATAAAGCGTTGAACATACAAAACAAAAAAGCCAAGTTTGAGTATCATTTACTCGAGCAATATACTGCGGGAATTCAGCTAAAGGGTACTGAAATTAAGAGTATTCGAAATGGAAAAGCAAGTATTATGGAAGCTTATGGCGTTTTTTCTGACGGGGAGGTTTTTATTCGAAATATGTACATAGCGGAATATGAAAATGGGAGCTATAACAACCACAAGCCAAGAATAGACAGGAAGTTGCTGCTAAACGCCAAAGAAATTGTGAAGATTGAAAAGTTTCTCAAGACAAAAGGCAACGCGCTTATTCCTGTGAAGCTCTTTTTATCTGAGAAAGGGTGGTTGAAGTTGCTTATTGCATGCGCTAAAGGAAAGAAGACTCATGATAAAAGGCAGGATTTAAAATTAAAAGATGACAAAAGAGAAATGGACCGCGCAATGAAGCGGGGAGCTTAATCTCTTATTACTGCAAATCCTGGATATTTTGTCTTGTTAAAAACAAATTTACTGTCAGCAATTTCTTTGTTGCTGATAAATTTAGTCAAGTGATAGGTCATTGTCGTGCCATCGTTGGTTTTCATGACAGCCTTTTTCAGCTCATTCATCTTAACGGTTACATATAAAAGGATTGTATGGTAATCCGCATCGTCAGGATTAGTAGGATAAAGTTTAATGATGTGAACATTTTCACCATTAAATGTACTTGCTTTTTCGTACTTGTTTTTGAAGCCGTTTTCCCAAATAGTCATGAGCTTTTTTGGATTCATACTTTCCTCGTCATCACTTGCGTAGGATTCATAAACAGATTGCTCCTCATTAATTACTGTCCAAGTTTTTTTACCGTCTGAAAGTAAGGTGATATCTCCGTAGGTTGCAAAATATTTATTGCCTTTCACCCAACCTTTTCCTTTTTCACTTTCGTTTACACCAGTAGAAGTATTTTTGATATTTGCATTAAATTCAACATAAAACGTCTTTAGGCTTTTCATTGAGCTTGAAAGCTCGTTAAGGATACCCTGTGACTTACTCGTCTGAGACAAGGAAGTTGAAGCTAATAGAATACAAGCTAATAGAAGTGTAAATATTTTCATAGTAATTAATTTCTCTGCAAATATCACAAATTATGCCAAACAAAAAAACAATATGTTTTTGCTTCAAATGTATGTATTTTTGACTTCTAGATGTCTTAAAGTTTGTCCAATTGGTTTTTGTTGGTATCTTTGCACCCTTAAACATTTATAAACCGGGGTTTTGTACCCCAAATTGTAACAATTATGTCAACACGAATTCGTCTTCAAAGACACGGTAAAAAAGGAAAACCATTTTTTCATATTGTAGCTGCAGATAGCAGATCAAAAAGAGATGGTAGATTCATTGAAAAGTTAGGAACATACGATCCTACGAAAAATCCAGCGATTATTGAGCTCAATTTTGAAAGTTCTTTAAGCTGGCTGCAAAAAGGTGCTGAGCCATCAGATACAGCAAGAGCAATTTTGTCTTACAAAGGTGTTATGTATAAGAACCATCTTTTAAAAGGTGTTCTTAAAGGAGCCCTTACAGAAGCTGATGTTGAAAAGAAATTTTCTGCATGGTTGTCTGAAAAAGAAGCTAAAATCGCTAAGAAAGCTTCAGATTTAGATAAGAGCGCTGCAAAATCGAAAGCAGATAAATTGAAATTAGAAACCGAAGCAAAGGAGGCAAGGGCCGCGGCAATCATCGCAAAGAATACGCCTGAACCTGAAGTTGTTGAAGAAGCACCAGTTGCCGAAGCTACAACAGAAGAGGCACCAGCTGCCGAAGCTGCAACAGAAGAAGCACCAGCTGCCGAAGCTGCTCCAGAAGAGGCACCAGCTGCCGAAGCTGCAACAGAAGAAGCACCAGTTGCCGAAGCTGCTCCAGAAGAAGCACCAGCTGCCGAAGCTGCTCGAGAAGAAGCGCCGGTTGCCGAAGCTGCTCCAGAAGAAGCGCCAGCTGCCGAAGCTGCTCCAGAAGAAGCACCAGCTGCCGAAGCTGCTCCAGAAGAAGCACCAGCTACCGAAGCTGCTCCAGAAGAAGCACCAGCTTCAGATGATGATAAAAAAGACGCTGCTACAGAATAGCAGAATATGCATCTTAAAGATCATTCATATATTGGTAAAATTGTGAAACTCCACGGATACAAAGGTGGAGTTTCTTTGTATATGGACGTTTCTAATCCAAATGCGTATACGAATTTGAAGTCTATTTTCATTGAACTTGATGGTATTTTAACGCCTTTCTTTATTAAGGCATTTAAGCTTAAGAATAAGGGTTTTGTTGCGCTTCACTTTGAAGGTATTGATTCTGATGCTAGCGCTAAGGACTTGATTGATAAGCAAGTATTTATACCTTCCTCTGAACTTCAGGAAGTTGATGAAACACGATTTTTGGGACATGAACTCATTGGTTACAAAGTATTCGATCAGGAAAAAGGAGATATAGGAACGCTTGTAGAAGTTCTAGAGCAAAAAGGAAATCCTCTTTTCGTACTAGACCATAATGGTTCAGAAATCCTCTTACCGGTTTTTGAGGGGTTATTAATCTCAATTGACGCGCCTAAAAAACAAATGCTTGTCAAAGCACCACAGGGTCTTATAGACTTGTACCTATAGTAAACCTAAGCAAATTTTCATTCTGATAATGCGACGAACAGAAGCATCAATTGTCTCTTTCATCTCTTCATTATCATAAGCTATCATAAGCTCTCCGTGTGCCTTTCTCGCATCGGCAGGCATGAGTAATATGTCGCACCCCGCAGCAATTGCTTTGGTGTTGTTGTTAGGAACGTTTCTAACTCCTCCCATATTCATTGCGTCTGTCACAATGAGTCCCTCGAATTTTAGACTATCTCGAAGCAAATCACGTACGACTTTTTTGGAGCAAGTAGAGGGAAGTCCATCAGTAGAAAATATTTCATTGTTTTCTATCGCAATGTGCGCGACCATGATGGAAAGTACGCCATTCTTAATAAGGGGAGGATAGTTTTGAATCTCTTTAAGTGGCCCATTTATTACTTGCAGTGACTTATGGGTGTCTCCGGACACCAAACCATGACCCGGGAAATGTTTTGCTGTAGCAATGATATTATTTTGTTGCGTGGTTTGAATAAACTGATTAGACCAAGGGATAATGTTTTCAGGGTTTTTACCAAAGCTTCTATAGCCAACAGTGGAATTTGGAGACATATCTACAACTGGAGAGAAATTATAGTTTATTCCAATTTTATTGAGGTCAGTACTGATCTTTTGCGTTACCGATTCGACTTCTTGTATGGAGTCAATTTCATTTGCTTTTTTCAC
>CAJWRM010000032.1 GCA_913046365.1 uncultured Flavobacteriales bacterium | reverse complement strand
CTGCAGGAGGAACAGCGCCTTATAGCTACTTGTGGAATACTGGAGATACAACCATAAGTATTGATTCATTGGCCACAGGAGACTTTAGTGCACAAATTGTAGATACGCTCGGATGTGTTACCGCTATTGATATCTTCCTTGCTGAGCCCGTAGAAGTCCAAGCATCAATAGATGCAGATAATTTAGTAGGCTGTTCTCCTTTTACAGTTCAATTCACAAATACTTCTAATGCTACGGCAAACTGTGAGTGGGACTTTGGAAATGGAAATACCTATACGGGATGTGAGAATGTATTCAATGTATACGAAGAAGAGGGTGTTTATTCTGTATCGCTTAGTGTTTACGACGATAACGGATGCTCTAATGATGTAACTTACGAAAACTTCATAACCGTTAACGAAACGCCTATTGCAGGTATAAATGTGAGCCCACAAATCCTAACACCAGACGACCCAACAACAAATATCACCAATACTTCGATCGGTGGAAATAATTTTGTTTGGAACCTCGGAGATTCTCCAAGTCAGGGAATATTTGAGCCAGGATACTACACATATAATCCGAATATAGCAGATACTTTCTTTATAACACTCATCGCAATAGGCGATAATGGATGTAAGGATACAGCATACTCTTATGTAGCATTCAATAATGATCCAATAATATTTATTCCAAATACATTTACACCAGATGGAAACAATTCAAATGATATTTGGATACCTGTAATTTCGAGCCCTCAAACGGTTGACTTATACGACCTTCAAGTATATAATAGATGGGGAGAACGTATATTTGAGACAACAGATTTGAGCCAAGGATGGGATGGAACATACAAAGGAAATCCAGTACAAGATGGCACCTACACATGGATGATTACCGTAACGTATGGCCAACAAGTAATACGCAAATCAGGCCATATTACGCTTCTCAGGTAATATCTCTGGGAATATTGCAAGTCAGTTGCATTAATAATAATGCGCACCCATATATTCATTAGGATTCCTCAGATATTAAACATTTTACCTACCTCTTGTGAAATACTGAATTTTACTTTAAATTGGAGCAAAATTAAATCTGCATGAAACCTATACTCACAGGACTATTCGTTTTAGTAAACTTCTTTTTTTTCGGCCAAATTGAGTTTTCAAGAGATGTAATGGGTACTGCGGGAAAAGCGATCAATGCTTCCAATATGCAAATGAGCTATACCGTTGGTGAACCATTTACTGCTACACTACAAAACAATCAAATGCATACCCTAGGTTTTCAACAAGCAGATGCCCTTCCCGCCTCGGAATTGTCATTCTTGGTTCCTGGTGGACTTTCACCAAATGGAGATGACATTAATGACACTTGGTTACTTACAGGATTTGAGAATTATCCAGATGCGACAGTCAAGGTATTTGACCGATGGGGACAGGAAGTATTTTTTGCTACTTCCATAATGGCTCCTTGGGACGGGACATTTGATGACAAAGATTTACCTACTGCAGATTATTATTACATCATCGATTTGGGTGATGGACAAAAATACAATGGCGTTGTTACGCTAAAAAAATAAAAAAGTATATACCATGTTTAATAAGGTTTTTTTCTCCATAATTATAACGACACAATGTTTTTTCTTCTTGTCTCAATCTGATGAGATATGCAACGGCTCTTTTGAGGATTCATTGACATCGTGGGGTGTGATTTCCAATGGCGCGGCAAGTGTCAACACCACAATTTCTTCCACTGCTGCTTACAGCGGTAATCTTGGATTGGTCTTTGAAGCTAATGATATTAACCCTCCAGCAAGCACTTGTGGTCTGACAAGCTGTTTATTGAACTTAGAGCAAGGTAGCTACTACAGAATTAGTTTTTGGGCTAAATCCGATACACAGCACCCTTTAGTCGTTGTTTTACAGGCCACTTCAGCTCCTTTTGTTAATTATGCCGAAGGTACATTTACAACCTACAACACATGGACACAATATGAATTTTATACAGCCGATTCAAATGCTGTAACCGGATTAAAACTCAAAGTGAAACCTGAAGCTTCGGGAATTTATTATTTTGATGATTTCTTAATGGAGAGTATCCCTGCTCTTCCAACATATGCCGAAGTTTGCAATCAAGATTTTGAATTTGGTCTGAGTGGATGGATACAACCTGCAAATGGTGGAGGAATTAATGCGAGTGTTGAGAATACCGAGGTACAAAATGGTGTTTCATCAGTAAAAGTGATCACTTCCAGCACTTCGTCCGGACAACCTATTTTTTCAAGTTGTAAGTCAGATATCGCAGAAAACACGACGTATGAGGTCTCCTATTGGATGAAATGTGATTTCGGAGCAAGCGCTGATCCACAACCACATATTGTTGAGGTATCAAGCTCTTTGGCTGAGCCTCCCTACACAACGTATGGTTTTATGTCTATGACACCAAGTGACTCGTGGACAGAATATTCGTTTATTACCCAATCCGACACAACCGTATACAGCAATGTTCGATTTGCTAAGTTTAAGTTTTTCAATGACGGTGTTTATTACATCGACAACATTAACATTGAAGAAGTTACCCTGTCATGTGATAGCGAAGGAGTGGATGTGGTTTCAGCATGCGACAGCTACACATGGTCGAACGGAATTACCTACGATGCAAATAATTATAATTCGGCTACAACCATTGCTGCGCAAACACCTGGCTTGTTTGATGTAGGACCAAATACAACATGGACCAATGCATACACCTCCTGTGTACTTTTAGATGGAAACAATGGGGCCGAACAGACCTTCGTTATTAATGTTACAAACCTTCCTCCAGGTGGAGCCAATTATCGGGTGGCCAAAACGGTAGCCAATGGAAACTGGTTCAATAGCAACGCACAACCCCTTGTTTTAGGGCTCAATACAATCACAGTTGCATCAGTTATTTTTGATAGGATAGTCAAGTTTCAATTCAGCAGTGGTGCCGTTGAATTTGACGATCTATCGAGTAACGGAAATTTACTTTATTCTAGTATTCCAACCCAAACTTTTATCAATGCAGCAGGATGCGATTCTGTGGTAACGCTAGACCTGACCCTTTCCAATTCCTCAACAGGAATAGATGTCGTACAAGCCTGCGACTCTTATACTTGGATTAACGGGATCACCTATGATGCAAGTAATTACAATTCAGCCACAACCATTGATGCACAAACACCTGGCTTATTTGATGTGGGACCAAATATAACTTGGACAAATGCTTATACAGCATGTGTGCTCGGAGATGGAAACGAAGGAGCACAGCAAACCTTAGTAATGAATGTAACCAGCCTACCCCCTGGAGGTGCCAATTATCGCGTAGCAAAAACCGTGGCCAACGGAAATTGGTTCAATGGCAATGCACAAGCACTCACACTCGGATTAAATACAATCACAGTACCTGCAGTTGCTTTTGATCGAATCGTTAAGTTTCAATTTAGCAATGGAGCAGTAGAATTTGACGAACTATCCCTCAACGGCACTATAAACTACTCTAGCATTCCAACATTTACCTTGACAAATGCTGAAGGTTGTGACTCTATAGTTACCCTAGACCTGACGCTGACAAGCTCTTCAGTGGGAACAGATGTCGTACAAGCCTGCGACTCTTATACTTGGATTAACGGGATCACCTATGATGCGAGCAACTATAATTCAGCTACAACCATTGATGCACAGACACCTGGCTTATTTGATGTGGGACCAAATATAACTTGGACAAATGCGTATACGGCTTGTGTCCTTGGAGATGGAAATAACGGAGCACAGCAAACTTTGGTAATGAATGTAACCAGTCTTCCTCCTGGAGGTGCGAATTATCGAGTAGCAAAAACTGTGGCCAATGGAAATTGGTTCAATGGCAATGCACAAGCGCTCACACTCGGATTAAATACAATTACAGTACCCGCGGTTGCTTTTGATCGAATCGTTAAGTTTCAATTTAGCAGCGGAGCAGTGGAATTCGATGAAATGTCCCTGAATGGAAATACAGTCTATTCAAGTATTGCTACCTATGCCCTAACTAGTGCAAACGGATGCGACTCTATTGTTACCCTAGACCTCACACTGACGAACTCATCGATAGGAATCGATGTCATAGAAGCTTGTGATTCTTATACCTGGATCGACGGTATCACCTACACGGCGGGTAATTACAATATGCCTACAACCATCGACGCACAGACACCTCCGCTATTTGAAACCGGACCCAATACAACATGGACGAATGTATATACAGCCTGCGTACTTGGAGATGGAAACAATGGAGCACAGCAAACACTCACAATCAACATCACCACATTGCCACCTGGAGCCAATTATCGAATTGTCAAAACAGTAGCTAACGGAAACTTCTTCAATGGTAATGCGATTGCTTTAACGCTTGGACTCAATACCATTAGCGTTCCCGCAGTGGCATTTGACCGAGTTGTGAAATTTCAATTCAGTGATGGTGGTGCAGAATTTGATGAAATATCGCTAAACGGAAATACGGTCTATTCGAGTACGCCAACATTTGCACTCAGCAATTCCGTAGGGTGTGACTCTACCGTAACGCTTGACCTGACCATCAACAATTCTTCAACAGCAACAGATGTCATTACGGCATGCGATTCCTACACCTGGATTGATGGAAACACCTATACCGCAAGCAATAATTCAGCAACCTGGACCATTACCGAAACAAGCTGTGGACCAGGGCAAACTCCAATTGAAATTATTTTTACACCTGATAATTATGGTGGTGAATCGAGTTGGATATTATTTGGAGATGCAGGTTCAATAGCAAATGCTTCACCAGGAACTTATAGTAGTGCTCAACCTGGTGTACCTATATCCACATTCGCTTGTGCTGATACTGGTCAATTATATGATATTATTGTACAGGATACCGAGGGAAATGGTTTTAGTGGTGCTGTTGGTGGAAATATTCAAGTTATAGATTGTGATGGAAACATTCTCTATAATTTACGAGATGAATACCCGAATGGAAACTTTAATTTCTTGGCGACGTCCCCACAATTTGAACCTGCTGAATGTACCACAGCTTCACCTATTTCAGGATGTGACATTACCGTGACCTTAGACTTAACCATAAATAATTCCAATACAGGCATCGATGTCATTACCGCGTGTGACGCGTACACTTGGATTGATGGAAACACCTATACCACAAGTAATAATACGGCAACTCATACCCTTACGAATAGTATTGGTTGTGATAGCGTGGTAACACTTGATTTAACCATTAATAATTCTTCTTCAAGTGTTGATGTTGTTACAGCGTGTGATACTTATAACTGGATTGATGGAAACACCTATAGCGCAAGCAATAATTCGGCAACTTTCGTGACAACAAATTTAGCGGGATGTGACAATACAATCTTACTAAACTTAACGTTGAATAGCGCGAACGCTGGAACGGACGTAATTACCGCGTGTGATTCGTATACCTGGATTGATGGAAATACTTATACGGCTAGCAACAACAGTGCAACACATACCTTGAGTAATGCCTCAGGATGTGATAGTATTGTGACCTTAGACTTAACCATAAATAATTCCAATACAGGTATTGACGTTATTATCGCATGTGATGCTTATACGTGGATTGATGGAAACACCTATACAGCAAGTAATAACAGCGCTACGCATACATTGATCAATGCTGCGGGTTGTGATAGTATTGTGAGCTTAGACCTCACCATAAACAATTCCAATACAGGAATCGATGTCGTCACCGCTTGTGATACCTATACATGGATTGATGGCAATACCTACACGACCAGCAATAATACTGCAACCCATACCCTTACAAATAGTGTCGGTTGTGATAGCGTGGTAACACTTGATTTAACCATTAATAATTCAAATACTGGTATTGATGAAATAACTGCGTGTGATGCTTACACGTGGATTGATGGCAACACCTATACAGCCAGTAACAACAGTGCAACACATATACTCACCAACACTGCAGGATGTGATAGTATTGTTACGCTAAACCTTACGGTTAATAGCTCATACAGCACAATAGACGTGCAAGGATCTTGTGACTCTTATACGTGGATTGATGGAAACACCTATACCTCTAGCAACAATACCGCAAGCGTTTTACTTACCTCCAGTGCGGGATGTGATAGTCTTGTCACTTTAGATTTGACCATTGACAGCTCCTTAAGCTCGACAGATACGCAGGTTGCATGTGGATCTTTCACATGGATTGACGGCATAAGCTATTCGGCAAACAACAACACAGCAACATTTTTACTCACCGCGATTGGAGGATGTGATAGCCTCGTAACGCTCAACCTAACAATCAATTCGGCGACAACTGGTGTAGATGAAATTGTTGCGTGCGATACTTACACGTGGATTGACGGAAACACCTACACTGAAAATAATAGCAGTGCTACGCATATGCTCACAAATTCGGTTGGATGTGATAGCCTCGTGACTTTGGACTTAACCATAAATAATTCCAATACAGGAATCGATAACATCACTGCATGTGATGCACATACATGGATTGACGGAAATACCTACACAAATAGCAACAATACGGCGACACATACTTTGAGCAATGCATTCGGATGCGATAGTGTTGTGACCTTGAATTTAACCATAAACAGTAGCTCATCGAGTATTGATGTGGTTTCTCAATGTGGCGCTTACACCTGGATCGACGGTATTGAATATACAGAAAGTAACAACGTAGCTACCTTCGTCACTACAAACGCTTCAGGATGCGATAGTACAATCACGCTTGACCTCACCATTTTGGAATCGTCAAATAGCACGGATGAACACGAAGCATGCGGCGCGTTTACATGGATTGATGGCAATACGTATACCGAAAGTAACAACACGGCCACCTTTATCACCACAAATGTTTCGGGCTGCGACAGTATCATCACATTAGCGCTTACACTTACTATCTTGGATCCTGATTTGGGACCTGATGAATTTCTCTGTGCCAACGATAGCATCGCACTTAGTCCCCAAGAACCAGGTTTCGAATATATTTGGAATACAGGCGAAACTACAGAAAGTATCTATGTAACAGAGGAAGGCATATATTATGTCACTGTAACCGATCCTGAAACAGCTTGTACAGAAAGTGATACTGTATTTGTAACCGAAATCCCTGTAAGCCAAGAAATAGATGTACAGTCTGCCTGCGACGCATACACGTGGTTAGATGGCATTACGTATACCGAAAGCAACAATACAGCCACATATATAGAAACTAGCGTTGTAGGTTGCGACAGTGTAGTCTACACGCTAAATCTTACCATTGGCGGTCCGACTTGTTTTGCTATTCCTGAGGGGCTTTCACCCAATGGAGACAATACGAATGACACTTGGACCATTGGTGGCTTAAATCAATACCCTGATGCAGTAATATTGGTCTTCAATAGATGGGGTAATGAGGTATACCGCGGCGATGCTTTCTCAGATCCTTGGGACGGTAGCTTCCAAGGCGATCCGCAACCTACCGCAGACTATTATTATATTCTCGATTTAGGAGATGGACAAAAATTTAATGGCGTCGTAACGTTGAAAAGATAAGCACACTATAAAAAGTATAGATATGAAAAAATTAATATTCGCTTTAGTATTCATGACCATGTCCTTTGGCTTTAACGCACAGCAATTGCCAATGTACAGTCAATTCTTTTGGAATGACTTTGTAATTAACCCGGCCTATACAGGTGTTACGAATTCACCTCGCGTTCAGCTGGGATACCGCAATCAATGGGGCGGTTTTGACGGAGCACCTTCCACATACACACTAGGTGGGCATACCCTTCTCAAAAACCAGCAAATGGGTTTGGGAGGCATGCTATTTATGGATGATGCCGGTGGTGCTGTATCACAAATGGGACTCATGCTGAACTATAATTACATTCTTAAGCTCAATGACAAATCGAATTTATCTATGGCTGTTTCCGGTGTGCTGAATCAATATAGCTATGACGGCTCGGGAATTGAAAACATTGATCCAGATCCAAGTCTGAGTGGAAGTGTCAAGCAAATGTCTCCTGACATGAGCTTTGGATTATTGTACTCCTTAAATGATAAATTACGTGTTGGATTTGGCGTCAACCAATTAGTACAAAGCCGACTATCTAAGCTAGACGATTTAAATGCTCTAGCATTGGGTGAGAATCGATTGATTCGACACTACAATTTAACGACATCCTATTCCTTTAAATTGTCAGAATCGTTTGATTTAGATCCTTACTTTTTGATGCGTAGTAGCTTTATTGCCCCTTCCCTCATAGAATTGGGTGCTAAGGGGACCTTTAATGATTTGCTATTCTTTGGATTGAGCTATAGACATTCAGAATCTGCCATTGCAATGATTGGTGTGAACTTTAAGAATACTGTCTTTGCATACAGCTATGACTATAACATTTCTGATATCACTGGTTATTCGAAAGGTTCTCATGAGGTTCTATTGGCCTATCAATTTAACAAACCCGAACTACCTGAAGAACCTAAAAAAGAGGAAAACCCTGACCGAGATGGAGACGGAATCCTTGATAAAGATGACCTCTGTCCAGATACGCCAGGATTAGAGGAATTTAAAGGATGTCCTGATACAGACGGGGATGGACTTTTTGACGCAGTAGATAATTGTCCTAACGCTGCTGGTCCGATAGAGAATAATGGTTGCCCCTATCCAGATACGGATGGAGATGGATTACTTGATAATAAAGACGGTTGTCCCAACATAGCGGGACCATTAGAAAACAAAGGATGCCCCTATGAGGATACAGATGGTGACGGACTCTTAGATAAAGACGATGAATGTCCAAAAACAGCTGGACCTATTGAAAATGGAGGCTGTCCAATCATTGAGGAGAAAGAACAAGAGGTACTCAACACGGCATTTAATAACCTTGAATTTGAAACCAGTTTAGATGTCATTAAAAACACATCGAAGACATCACTTCTAGAATTGGCAAACACACTCAAGAAAAATCCAGCTTGGAGAATTGAAATATCTGGACATACAGACAACGTAGGAGATGCTGATGCGAATATGATTCTATCTAAAAAACGCAGTGAAGCTGTGAAGCGCATCTTAATGAATGACGGCATTGAGGAAGTAAGAATCAAAACTTTATTCTTCGGGGAGTCAAAACCTATTGCTGATAACACGACTGCCGAGGGTCGACAAAAGAATAGACGGGTTGAATTCAAGATTATATTTGACTGATTATTTTATTAACAATAACTGATTTAATATTCATTCAAGCAGTCTTTTTGTTATATTGTAATCTAACTAAACTAAAATATAATGAAATGAAAAAATTTGCTTTACTTTTAACTGCGGCATTTTCTATGACGTTAATCTTAGACTCCTGTTCAGTTCAAAAACGCTATCACAGAAAAGGATTCACTGTGAACTGGAACAATGCTTCTATAAACATGAAGAAAAACCGTAAGGTTGTTCATTCTGAAACTATTCAAGAAGATACTTTCGTATCCAATACCCAACAAAAAAAGAAGCTTACAAAAAACTATGAGATGCCTGTTTCAATGGACATGGCTTCTTCAAGGGTTGCGGTTCCGAGCATAAAAAATACTTCACCATCTACTTTGGAGCCATTAATGATTAAAAATCAAGCTTCGACTGCTTTATCTGTTGCAAAAGAAATGAGCAAAGAAGATATTAAATCAAGTAAAAAGGCCGCGAAAAAAATTATTAAGGCCATCAAAAAGAACCAAAAACAAGATGCTAAAACAGATACAATCATCTATTTGTTGTTAATTCTGCTAGTACCTTTTGGAACTACGATTTCGATGTATCTTTATGAGGGGTCATGGACAGGACGTGTTACAACGAACTTGTTACTCACTCTACTTTGTGGACTTCCAGGATTGATTCATGCTTTAGTTGTTATATTTGGAAACAAATAAAGTATTAAATACACTTTTTAAAATGCTTCTAGCCTTGTTACTAGGAGCATTTCTTTTGTTATTCTTTTTACCTGCTGACTACTTTGACACAGGACAAAGCATGTGTTTATCTGTTGTATTTTTTGAATTAGAATGTTTGGGGTGCGGTTTAACACGCGGTATCATGCACCTAATGCACCTCGATGTTCAAACAGCTTGGCAATTCAATAAGCTATCTTTCATTATACTTCCTATTGGAATCCTTTTTTGGATACACCTGTTCGGGATTTTAATTGATAAACCTTATTTGTCATTCTTTAAACGGCTCTATTAAACTTTGATTGACAGGTAGAACAAAAAATATTTGAAACAGGACATCTGAACGTAATAAGATAATTTAAAAATGTAACCTAGAGAAAGTATTTGCGTATGCTTTGTAAAAACATTGAAATAAATAACCTACCGTAAATATTTATCAAAAAAGTGAGATTCGTCTCACTTTTTTACTTTACGCTTAAAATTTTAATATTCATCCCATTCATTTTAATTGACGCCCCTACCCGCTCACTTTCCAGAAGTTTTGCGGCAGGTGCATTACCAGAAACACACAATATATCCTTATCCTCGAACTGTATTCTCCCTAATGGTAAGCCAATGAAAAACCAACCAACGTTTGTCAATACTAGGCTACCAAATCTGACTTCACAAGAAACGATAATCGTTTTCAGCTTTAATACTAGACTATCCATGGAAATATGATTCTGAAGATTTTGGGCTGCTTTATTTCTTTCCTGTTGCATCAATTCGCGAGAAGTATCATGTTTATCCCCAGCGGTACTTTGAGTCTCAGCATCTATAGACTCTTGAATACCATCGAGAATGAGTGAAGCCTCTGAGATACGTTGCCTAATACTTTCATGCATTGCATTGAGAAAATCAGCTTTATTTATTTCCTTTTCCATTTAAGCGCAATAAAAAAACACAGTCAAACGAATGAGTTTGATACGAAAATAGTACTTTCAACTCATATTTAACATTATGAAAACTGTCAGTATTTTATTCTTTCTATCAAGCTTTATGTCCTTGAGCCAAAGTTCAATGTCACTGCTTTTTATAGGAGATATCATGGGGCATGGTGGCCAAATTGAAGCAGCCCACGACCCCGAAAACAAATCATACAACTACGATGCTGTTTTTACTCAACTGCGTGAAATCATCGAAAAACCAGACTTCGCTGTAGCAAATCTTGAAGTAACTCTTGCTGGAGAACCATTCAGCGGGTACCCTCAATTTTCTTCTCCCGATGCGCTTGCAAGAGCATGTAAGCAAAACGGAATTGATGTTTTAGTGACTGCGAACAACCACACATGTGATCGAGGTGGGAAGGGAATAAGAAGAACCATAGAAGTACTTGACGAACTTAATATTCCTCACAATGGCTCCTACAAAAATGAAAAGGATAGAGCACTACGTAATCTTATGATCTTAAGAAAAGAAAATATTAGAATAGGAATGCTTAATTATACATACGGCACAAATGGACTAAAAGCCCCAAAACCGACATCGGTAAACTATATTGATACCAATCAAATGCTAATAGATATTCAGCATAGCAAAAATGAATCCATAGATGCTTTAATCGCAATAGTTCATTGGGGAATAGAATACCAAACTAAACCCAATACATTTCAAAAGAAAGTCACTGACTTTCTATTTCGAAATGGAGTAAATATTGTTATTGGTGGGCACCCACACGTGCTTCAGAAAGTTGAATGGGATAAAGAAAAAAACCAGCTTGTCGCCTATTCGTTGGGCAATTTCGTATCTAATCAGGCAAGCGTAAATACTGATGGAGGTATGATGCTTGAAATTGAACTCGAAAAAAAGAACGAAATATTAAAAATCAAAAATGCAGGCTATCATCTTGTTTGGGTAAACAAACCAACACGTTCCAATAAAAAATTATTTGAAGTGCTTCCCTGCTCTAGCTATCCAGCCAAGGAACAAATAAAAAACCCTGCACACCTCGCGAAAATGAAACTATTTATCAGAAATGCAAGAAAAATAATGACCAAGAATAAAAATGTGAAGGAAATAAACCCCGCTGAATTAATCGATTGAAAAATCTTTTTTTACACATCTTTGAACAATCTCAGCACTATTTAAGGCGAGCGGTATACCTCCTCCTGGATGAACGGTAACACCAGAAAAGTATAAACCTTTCAGACTTGGCGCAAAATTAGGATGGCGGTAAAATGAAGAAAGTATATCGTTAGATGCGTTACCGTAAATTGACCCATTTTTACCCGAATACATTTTCTCCATCCTCAACGGATCAAGATCTTCCTCCACTTCAATCAATGCAGCAACATCTTCATTAAGCAGTTTATCTAGTTTTCTAATTACATTAGCCCTTAACCGTTGCTTCTGAATCTTCCAATCTTGACCTGTATCAATGGGAGCATTAACCATCACAAACCAATTCTCACATCCCTCGGGAGCATCTTCTTTTTCCATTTTTGAGGAAATATGAATGTAAACTGTAGGATCATCAGACAGCGTCTTATTGAGAAAAATAGAATTGAACTCACCCTCATAGTCTTTCGAAAAAAAAATATTATGAACATCAAGTTGGTCAAATGACTTTCGGATGCCCCAATAGAACACAATCGCAGACGTAGACTTTTCTTGTTTTAATGCTTTTTGAGGTCCCTTTAGCCCAGGCAAAAGCTTTTCGTAAGTAAAATGAACATCCATATTGCTTACAATAATATCACATTCATGCATTTGCCTGCCAGCAGTAACTCCTTTTACCATACCTTCTGAATATAAAATCTCATCGATACGTGAATCAAAATGAAATTGAACCCCTAGCTCAATGGCCTTTTTGTAGATCGCATTACTTATAGACACCATGCCTCCTTTAGGCATAAAAGGCCCAACGTTCAACTCTAAATGAGCGATTATATTAAACATACCTGGACTTCGAGAGGGATCACTTCCGTTGTACGTAGCAAATCGATTAAATATCTGTGTGGTTTTAGAATTTTTGAAAGCTCTCGAATTTATACTATTCATAGATGAGAAAAGTCCATAAAACGGAATACGATAAATGGCATTAAGAAGATTTCGATTAAGCCACTGCCTAACTCTATGCAAAGATGCCTGAATGAACACGGCATAAACAGCCTTATAATTTAATTCGAGACGTTTTAAACGTCTTTCGACATGTTTAAAATCCTCTCCTAGCTCATCCGACAAAGTTTTAGCCACAGCAGATGTTCCTGTAGGAAGAACTATACGCGATCCATCATCAAAGAAATAACAACAGGAAACAGGAAGTTTACTGTAGGTGAAGTCAATATCAGAAATCGCTGACAAAGATAGTAGCTCATCGACAAGATGAGGCTCAGTAAACACTGAAGGGCCTCGGTCAAAACGATAACCACCCAATGATTTGGAATTTATTTTACCACCGTAAAAGGCGTTTTGTTCAAAGACATGTGTTTCAAGGCCCATTGCAGCCAATCTGATGGCACTTGCCATACCCCCAATTCCCGATCCTATAATTAGTGCTTTCATCTAAAACACATGAACAATTCACAGACGATTTTAGTTCTCAAATACAAAGATTAGGATAAAAAATATGCAAAAACATAGAATAGAAGATGTAAAAATGACATTAACCCTATATTTTACAAGGATTTCGGGAGGGTTTATTAACAAAATAGGTCAGTTATCAACATTTTAGGCAGTTTTTACCCCCCAAACCTTGACTGACATTGATATTCGGATATATTTGTTGTGATAAATATTTATTAATTATTTAAAACAACTCATTATGAACAAAGCAGAATTAATTGACGCGATGGCAGGTGGTGCTGGATTATCTAAAGCTGATGCTAAGAAAGCATTGGATGCTTTTGTAGGTGCAACGACTGGTGCATTGAAAAAAGGTGACCGTATTTCTTTAGTAGGTTTCGGATCTTTTTCTATCACAAGAAGAGCAGCTCGAGCTGGACGTAACCCTAAAACGGGTGCGGTTATCCAAATTAAAGCTAAAAACACAGTGAAATTCAAAGCAGGTGCTGACTTATCGTCTAGCGTAAACTAAGAATTTACATTAATTTTAAAAGCCATCAGTTAATGATGGCTTTTTTTATGCTTTTTTTTTATAAAAACCTAGGTAGGTGATTGCTTTCGAATAATTTTCCAAAATAATTTAGGAAAAAACCTTTTCAGGGTGACTGCTTTAATTTCTTTATTTCCAATCAGTACCTCGCGTTTTCTTTCAGAAACTGCACGCAAAAGCTGCGCGACACATTCCTCAACGGGCATTCCTGTCTCTTGATTGTGGTCCATCTCTCCATGTTTCTCTCCCTTCGAATCAAGTGCATTGGTTGAAATAGGCGTATTTATTTTACCTGGACAAGCAATCGTAATAGATATTCCATTCTCCTCCTCTTCCAAGGCAAGTGATTCATAATAACCGTGAAGCGCATGTTTAGATGCGCTATAACTTGATCTTAAGAAGAAACCAAACTTACCGGCAATACTACTGATGACCAAAACTTGACCTTTACTTTCTCGCAACTTTGGCAAGACCTTTTTCATCAAGAATACATTGCCAAAGAAATTTACCTCCATAATTCGACGAACGACCACTTCGGATGATGATGCTGCGGTTGCTCTTTGGCTGATACCACCATTTTGTATAAGCAAATCGATTTGATCGTATCTAGCTATAACTTGCTTTAACAATCCATCGAATTCATCAGGCTTGGCTAAATCCATTGCAAGGACCATGTGCTGCTCTTTTTGGGGGAGGTTTGCTCTGAGCTCTATCAAAAGCTCCTCTTTTCTCGATGAAAGAATGAGCTTTGCACCGAGCTTCGAGAGCTGAATGCTGAGCTCTTTGCCTATTCCAGAGCTTGCCCCGGTGAGCCACACTACCTTTCCTTGAAAAAAATTTCCTTTTGACATAAAACAAAGATACAAAACAAATAAACGTCGAATCAGTTGATAATCCTTACTTTTACGAATAGAATTTTATGATGAGCAAAGAAGCAATACAAAAACATTTTGATGAAGCTGCAGAGGTATTGAGCTCCTTCAATAATGCAACGAATATACAGGCTATACATAGTGCACTTGTAGTTATGGTTGAAGCATTAAGAAACGGAAATAAGATAATTAGCTGTGGAAATGGTGGCTCAATGAGCGATGCAATGCACTTTGCAGAGGAGCTCAGTGGCCGTTTTAGAAATGAACGCAAAGCACTTGCTGCACTATCGATATCTGATCCTACGCACATATCATGCGTGGCAAATGATTATGGTTACGAATATGTCTTTTCGAGATATGTTGAGGCTATTGGTTCTGAAGGAGACGTATTGCTTGGTATTTCAACCTCTGGAAATTCAACGAATGTCATCAAAGCAGTAGATGCTTCAAAAAATAAAGGAATAAAAACAGTCGTGCTTACTGGAAAAACCGGTGGTTTACTCGCTAATATAGCAGACATTGAAATACGTGCACCCCACAGCGATTTTGCGGACCGCGCTCAAGAAATACACATCAAAGTTATTCATGCCTTGATTGACGGAATAGAAAGAACACTTAAGCTTTCGTAGCGCCCTGTGCTAATTTAATAGATTCCATTTCCTCTTTTGAATACCTTCTAATTCGAATATTCATAAAGCCATATAGCATCGTCATGATTGGACTAATCAGATTAAAGAAACAAAACATCCAATACGTTCCGGTTGCTACACCCAAGACACCAGCATGATAAGCACCACAAGTATTCCATGGAATTAGAGGTGAAGTCACTGTCCCAGAATCTTCTAAAGTTCTACTTAAGTTCTCGGGCTTTAAACCATTGTCTTCGAATTCTTTAGAAAACATTCTTCCAGGAACAACAATGGCTAAATACTGATCAGATGTAGTCGCGTTAAAAAAGATACACGTACCTGCCGTTTTAGCAATTAAAGACCCCGCCGATTCACGTGCATTAATGAAACTAGACGTGATTTTCTTTAGCATACCCGTTACCTCCATTGCACCACCGAAACACATTGAACAAATCACCAACCAAATGGTATTAAGCATTCCGCTCATACCTCCAGTCGATAACAGTTCATTCATTGCAATATTTCCCGTCTCAAGATTAGATGCTCCCGCGATGGTATTAAAAAAGGTCCTGTAAGAGGACATAAAATAATCATCATTGATTCCCGACAGCTGATTGACAATTGAGGACTGCGCTATAATTGCAGCAACCCCTCCAGCTAAGGTTCCAAAAAACAACGCTGGTAACGCATCCCATTTCATAATAATTAGTCCGATCACCACAGCAGGAACAAGAAATAGCCATGGAGAAATATAAAAAGTTTGCTCGAGAGTTTGCTGCATAGACTCTATTCCTGCGAGATCAGTCTTTGAATCTAATGACAGACCAATAAACAGAAAGATTAAGAGGGTAATAATTAAAGTGGGCACGGTAGTATACATCATATACCTGATATGGGTGAACAAGTCTGTTCCAGCCATTGCGGGTGCTAGATTCGTGGTGTCGGACAATGGAGACATTTTATCACCAAAATAGGCACCAGAAATAATCGCTCCTGCAATCATTCCCTCACTTATTCCCATTACACTACCGATTCCTAATAGAGCAATACCAACCGTCGCTATTGTGCTCCATGAACTACCCGTTGCTAGTGCTACAATGGCACAAATTACACTTGTAGCCACAAGAAAAAAGCTAGGGCTAAGAATATCGAGGCCATAATAAATCATTGTTGGAACGACCCCCGAAATCATCCAGGTACCACTCAATGCGCCAATAATCAATAAAATCAATACAGCACCTAAAGAAGATTTAATACTATTGATCATCCCCACTTGAATTGCCTTCCATGAAAATCCTTGACCCATTCCTATGCCTGCAGCAATAACTGCCCCAAGCAATAGGGCTATTTGATTTGGTCCGCCTGTTGCATCATCACTAAAAACATAGACATTGAACGCCAATAAAGTAATTAAAACGACAATCGGAATCAAAGATTCTATAAACTTTGGTGGCCTAGTGTTTTCGGTCATAAATCGTTAGTTTTAATCAAAAATACATATAATAATTTAGCGACTAATGAACCGCATTGTTCCCCATCTGTTATTTTTGTAGTATGAAGGATTCTGTTGTTATTAAAGGAGCTAGAGTCCACAATCTAAAAAACATAGATGTGGAAATACCGCATGGATCATTTACAGTGATTACAGGTGTTTCTGGTTCTGGAAAAACCTCCCTCGCCTTTGACACATTATTTGCAGAGGGACAAAGAAGGTTTATTGAAAGTATGTCTTCCTATGCACGTCAATTCCTTGGGAAGCTCGACAAACCTGATATGGATTCGATGAAGGGGATTGCTCCTTCAATCGCCATACAACAAAAAGTAAGTACAAATAACCCCAGATCTACCATTGGAACAACAACAGAAATATATGACTACCTCAAACTGCTATATGCACGAACCGGAACCACTTTTGATCCTGTCACAAATGAACCAGTAATAAAACAGACAACTAGTGACGTTATCTCGTATCTAAAAACGAAAAGTAAGACTCAAAAAATCGCCATTTTATCACCTGTAAAAATAATTGATAAAATAAATATTCAAAATTATGAAAAACAAGGTTTTAAACGAGTTTATATAAATGATAAGTTTACAAACTTATCAGACTACACACCAGGTCAAACTGAACATCCTTATTTGGTGATTGACAGAATCGTTTGTGACTTTTCTGAAGAAAGCAATTTAGGGCGCTTTGCAGATTCTATAGACATGGCTTTCGCTGAAGGAAATGGCTATTGCATACTCCTAAATCCAGATTCAAATGAGCTCAAAACCTTCTCTAAAAAATTTGAATCCCATGGTGTAGCTTTTCAAGAACCAAACATACACTTCTTTGCATTCAATAATCCTTTTGGCGCATGTAAAACCTGTGAAGGGTATGGACAAGTCTTGGGTATAGATGAAAAATTAGTTATTCCGGATACCTCACTGAGTGTATACGAAGGCGCTATTGCACCTTGGCGTGGAGAAGTAATGGGCAAATACTTAAATAAACTGATATATAGTGCTGATGATTTTGACTTTCCAATACATCGCTCAATTCAAGACTTAACAAAGGAACAATACGAATTGCTATGGAATGGAAATAAGCATTTTATGGGACTCAACCGATTTTTCAAATACTTAGAAAGTAAAACATATAAAATCCAATACAGGGTAATGCTTTCGAGGTATAGAGGAAGGACAGACTGTCCCGAATGTAAAGGAACTCGTCTGCGCGGGGATGCAGGATACGTTAAAATTAACGGGAAATCCATACAAGACCTCGTACTCATGCCAGTAAGTCGCTGCCTTGATTTCTTTCAGAACCTAGAAGACAACTTTAACGATAGCAGTATTACAAAAAGAATTTTACCTGAAATTACGAATCGATTAAGCTATCTATGTGAAGTTGGCCTCAATTATTTAACCCTAAATCGGCAATCTAACACGCTTTCAGGAGGTGAATCTCAAAGAATACATCTTGCTACGTCTTTAGGGAGTTCGCTAGTAGGTTCCATATATATTCTGGATGAGCCATCTATAGGGTTGCATCCGAAAGATACAGAAAACCTCATAGGAGTGCTTAAAAACCTTCAGGAGCTCGGTAATACGATTGTAGTTGTAGAGCATGAAGAAGAAATTATGCGAGCGGCAGATCGAATTATAGATATTGGACCAAAAGCCGGCGTATTTGGTGGCGAAATCATTTTCAATGGCACCTTCAAACAGCTTTACAAGTCGAAAAATAGTCTGACTGCGGCATATTTAAAGGGAGAGGAAAAAATAAAAACGCCACTAAAGCGAAGAAAATCGAAAACAAAGATAACTATTGAAGGTGCAAAGCAGTTTAATTTAAAAAACATAAACGTAGACATCCCTCTAAAGTGTCTAACCTGTGTCACAGGTGTATCAGGATCGGGTAAATCGTCTCTAATTGGAGACATCCTATACCCTGCCCTTCGTAAAACAAAAGGAATCAGCAACGATACACAGGGTAATTACACTGCATTAACGGGCAATATAGAAGCTATTCAAAACATAGAATTTATTGATCAAAATCCGATTGGAAAATCCTCAAGAAGCAACCCTGTTACCTACGTGAAGGCTTTTGACGAAATTAGGGATCTATTCTCACGACAACAGATATCAAAAACAAGAGGCTACAAGCCAGGATTTTTCTCCTTTAATGTAAAAGGCGGAAGATGTGAAGATTGTGAAGGTGAAGGAACTATTACTGTCGGGATGCAATTTATGGCCGACGTGCATCTAGAATGTGAAACATGTAAAGGGAAACGGTACAAAAAAGAAACGTTAGATGTTCTTTACCGGAAAAAATCAATATACGACATCCTCGAACTGAGCCTAGATGACGCCCTAATATTTTTTGGAGAGAAACCAGATCGTCTAGAAACTAAAATCATACAAAAGATTCAGCCACTTGTAGACGTAGGATTGGGCTACCTCAAGCTAGGACAAGCATCAAGTACAATGAGTGGTGGTGAAGCACAACGTATTAAACTGGCATCTTTCTTAGCCAAAGGAAGCAAGCTGGGGTCGACACTTTTTATATTTGATGAACCCACAACAGGACTTCATTTTTTCGATATTGAAAAGCTCATTCTTGCGTTTAATGCGCTAATCAATCAGGGACACAGTATTGTTGTGATAGAGCATAACACGGAAATTCTAAAATGCGCAGACCACATTATCGACCTCGGTCCAGAGGGAGGAGAAAATGGCGGGAATTTACTTTTTGCTGGGACTCCAGAAGAATTAGTAAAAGAAAAAAAGAACGAAACCGCTCGGTTTTTAAAGAAAGCTTTAGCTTGAAGAGTCGACTGCAATGCTTAAATTAGAGGGATATGAGCACGAAAATCACAATAGCCATTGACGGGTATTCCGCCTGTGGAAAAAGCACCTTAGCCAAAGCTTTGGCGAAAGCGCTTGACTATTCATTTATTGACTCAGGTGCCATGTATCGAGGCGCATCACTATTCTTTCATCGCCTTGGCTATGTCTCTGAGAAACATATCGATAGAGAAGCAATTGAAAACGCTATTAAAGACCTCAAGTTGTGTTTTAAAATCGATAATGCAAAGAACTGTCTGTATTTACATAATGAAAATATAGAGGATGAAATAAGACAGGCGCATGTAGCAAATATCGTATCAAAAGTAGCAACCATAAAAGCAGTGCGGGTTGCGCTAGTCAAACAGCAACAAAGGATGGGCCAAAATGGCGGAATTGTTATGGATGGGCGTGATATAGGATCTATTGTCTTCCCAAATGCGCAACTTAAGTTATTTGTGACAGCCAGTCCAGAAATACGTGCCCAACGAAGATTTGCCGAATTACAAGAAAAAGGTATTCCTCAATCACTTGAGGAGGTGAGGTCGAATCTAACAAAAAGAGACCATGTAGACTCAACGCGTGAAGAGAGCCCTCTTATTCAGGTCAAGGATGCCATTGTTCTTGACAATAGCACGCTTACAAAAAAAGAACAGCTCGAATGGGTTCTAGAAAAAGCAAAGACAATCATTAGGTCAAACCATTAAAGCTGACCGCTTAGCTCGAAATAACGTTCTAAAACCTTTATAGATAGTAAATCTTCCAGGTCTTTATTTTGAAACCTAGACACATACTGATGTGCGTTTTCAATGATAGTTTCAGCCTCTAATATATGTGTCGAATAGTAGTCAATTTTCTCATCCAAATCACTATAATCTGACTTCAATTCTACATAATGAATCCCTGGCTTTAAGAGGCCTTCCATGAACCATGTTTCATACCTTGGCTTTGGCATTAAACAAATAGAATTTGAGGACATAGCCCACTTTAGATTGGTAGAAACATCATTTCCTTCAGGGCAAAATATAAACTTATACTCCAGCTGGTCTTCTTTCGACATATATTGCTTTTGCCATGGAACATTCTCAGCAGGACGATTGGTCTGCCCCACCTCACATTTTGGATGGTCATGAAACTGCTCAACAAATTCTCTTCTGAGCTGTTGATATGCTCCACCGCGCCAAACCAAAGCATTTTTCTTTTCAGAAAAGGGTTTTGAATCCTTCACCCAATGAAAATGTCTTTTTTTATTAAGCTTAAAAAGAATAGAGTTTTCATTAAAACCGTTGATCTCCCTAGCTTTAATTAACGTGGGTATATCTCTAGATTCTGTATTGTCTCCAAAATGATACACGAAACACGCTTCATCAGGAAAATAATGCATAAAATCCTTCAAATCAAGATAATAATCACTCCCCTTCGTGCGTCTGAACGTGCCTATTGACTGACTTCCACCATCTAGCTTGAAAGGCTCTTTTAATTTGATATAGTAACTGATTCGTGCATCTAGCTCTTCTGGATCACATTGCTTCTCAAACTCCATGAGCCGCTTATAGTTTCGGTCAAAAAAAGACTGAGGTAAGGTATTGTATCCAAAGCGTTTGATATAGTAGAACAGTTTAAAAGACATTTCTATACTAAGTATGTATTGAATTTATTGATCATTACTGATAAAATAAGAAGTGACGACAAATATAAGCAATCATCTGAGTGATGTATTGGACTAATACCATCTCATCTAAGGAATTAATAGAAAAATGAATCTTACTTAATTAGATTAATATGCCCTGTAAGCTCATATGTTCTTTGGTCATACCATCTGAAGTTAATTTTCCAGATATAGGTACCATCCTGCACTGTATTTCCTTGGAGGGTTCCATCCCACCCTTGGTTGATGTCTATGGTTTCAAAGATTCGTTGTCCCCATCTGTTATAGATATCGAGATTATAGCGTTTTACATATTCGGGACTAGAAAACACCGGTATCCAAACATCATTTGAATTGTTTCCATCTGGTGTAAATGAATTCGGTGCATATAAGAACGGATCGTTTAACATGGTCACAAAGCTTTGCGTACTGTCCGTACATCCTTCATCTGTCAATGCTAGAAGACTCACCCAGAATGTATCTGCAACATTTGGGCTATAGGTATATGCTCCTGGTTCAAAGCCCATAAAGTCAAGAGGTGTATCTCCCATATTCCATACAAAGATGTCTCCGTCCTCAGATTCGTTGGTAATATTTGTGGTCGGCATATCTGGATACAAATAAGCGGGATCAATATTCATTGCCGCTGTCGGAGTTTGATATACCGTAATAAAGTTATTATAGGTCACATCATTAAAGCATCCATTGTCGTCGTATGCGGTAAGTGCGATCGAGTAAGTTCCTCCTTCTTCGTATACATTGAATACATTCTCACATCCAGTATAGGTATTCCCATTTCCAAAGTCCCACTCACAATTTGCCGTAGCGTTAGAGGTATTGGTAAACTGCACCACAAAAGGACTACATCCCGAAAGGGTATCTGCATCTAAAGATATTTGCAGCTCAGGTGGCTCAGCAAGGAAGATATCAATAGCGGTAACACATCCGAGTGTATCTACAATTTGTGCACTAAAGTCTCCTGTGGCCAAAGAATCAATGCTGATGGTTGTATCTCCAGTATTCCACAAGTAGCTATAAGGCGCTGTTCCTCCTGCAG
>CAJWRM010000031.1 GCA_913046365.1 uncultured Flavobacteriales bacterium | reverse complement strand
ATATTTTTGATGAAGCACTTTAAAATAATTTGTTTCATCTAAACAATTAGGACACCAGCTGCCCATGATTTGGATTACGGTCAGTGCTTTATTTTTGAATTTAATTTTTTTATTGCCCAGAAAAAGAGCCTTGAATTTAATTTCAGACAAGTCATAGGATTTATCTGTCAGGTAAGTCAATTTGTTGGGATCACCAATTACAGCGTCTTCATTACCGATGCCTTTCCATTCAGTCTGATAAGATGCTCCGCTATAAAACTTACCTAATAAGGAGTCTCCAGACATTTTTGCGGTGAATACAAAAGCGTGTGCTCCATCAAAGCACGATAAATAAAGCTGATCGCCAAAAACGTTTCCTTCGAGGTATCGATAGTCTCCTGTTTCTGTCAAAAAAGTACCTGTTAGCTTATCTCCAATCTGTTCGAATAACCCTACTGCCGGCCAATTGTTTTTGGGGCTGCCAAATGTAACGTCATATGACTTGAGTATTTCTTTAGATGGATTATCTGTGGCTGACTCGAACCTTTTATAATTTCCTTTTGATCCAGATATTGGGTGACGCAAGCCTTTTCTTTCGTTTGTCAAATAACCTAAAAAGTGACTTGAATCCGTGTAAATGATTTTTAAATGACTGCTCATCTCTTTAAATGATAGCTGAATTGTATCATTGGTCAGTTTTTTTAGGTCTAGGGGGATTCTCTCGTCTCCGTTCTTTGCAGAATAGAGTGTCACCTCATTTTCCATCTTTTCTTCCTCAATGAAAAAAGGGAGAATTAATCGGTCGTTTAAGGAAATCTCAACACGCCATATATGTTTTTGAGAAATGGCGAAACATGAAATGCCAATACAAATGAGCAGAAATAATAATTTTTTAACCATACATCTAAATTACCAACTTTTGTTTGGCTTTATTCCTTTAACTTTAGTGTAATGAAGTCCAAGGAGCTGTTTTTTTTCATGATTTTGTTTTTTCTGCCTCTAAATGCATCGACACAAACAGATACGCTTAAGGTGATGAGTTGGAATGTTTTTTTGCGTCCAGGAATATTGTCTGATGGTCAGATGGATCGAGTTTCGGGTATTGCTGGATACTTAATCTGTTGTGGGGGAGACGTTGTTGTTCTTCAGGAGGTTTTTCATAAAAGAGCTAGAAAAAGACTCCTTCAAAAGCTAGATGGCTGGTATGAATACCATACATCCATTGGTCCAAAATCATTTTTTGGTGTTTCTTCAGGTGTTGTGATTTTTTCAAAACATCCAATTATTGAAGAAAAGTTCGTGCCCTACTCCAAGTCAAAAGGAGCAGATGGTTTAGCAAAAAAGGGCGTTGTTTTAGCGAAAATAAGATTTGGTAAACAGGATGTTCATATCGTTGGCACGCATCTACAGGCGGGAGTATCTTCAAAAGCAAAAAATGTTCAAAAGTCTCAGCTTACAGAACTTGCGAATACCGTGAATTTGATTGGAGATTCATCTATTGTGATTTTGGCCGGAGATTTTAATATAACGCCTGATGAAAAATTGTTTGCATATTTGAGTAATAGCTTGGAGGTAGATTTACCGGATTTATCGCCACCTCTTTATGCAACTGCAAATTTTGCTGACCAAGATTTGTTTCCAGCAGAAGGCGACCCGGTTTGGATTGATTATATCTTTTTAAAACAAACAAAAAGAGCTAAACAAAAAAGCACATGGATTAAGCGCCTTTTTTCCAAAAACTGGGATCGTTTTTCAGACCATGATATGATCTATTCTGTTTTTGAAATGAAAGGAAATAGTAAAGAATTATACGACTGATGCAACTTTTAGGTATAAATATGAGTCTTTTAAATGTGAGCTATGGATGAATTATCATTGATACAGGGCTGTATTGAAGGTAACCAAAGGGCTCAGCGAAAGTTATATGATAGTTTTTCGCCTAAGTTTTTTGCGGTTTGTTTGCGTTATATGAAGAACAATGACGAAGCAGAAGACGTGCTTCAGGAGGCATTGATTAAAGTTTTTTCAAAGCTGCCTGAGTATAGCAAAAAAGGCTCTTTCGAAGGGTGGATGAGAAGGATTGTAGTAAATACCTGCTTGGACCAAATTCGAAAAAATCAAAAGCTTAAATTTGATGCTCCACTCGAGCAAGAAGAATATAAGCTTTCGACAAATGCCTACATATTTGAAAAGTTATCAGCAGACGAGTTGATTAAAGAAATACAAGAAATGCCCCCTGGGTATAAAGTGGTTTTTAACATGTTTGCAATAGAAGGCTTTTCGCATCAAGAAATAGCTGAGCACTTGGGCGTAGCAGAAAGTACTTCAAAGTCTCAATATTTAAGAGCGAGGGCGTATTTAAAAGAAAGAATATTAAAAATAGATGAGCGATAAAGATCCTATAAAAGATTTGTTCAGAGACAAGCTTCAGTCTCATGAGGTCATGCCGAGTAAAGCGGTATGGTCGAGTGTTTCTAGTTCTCTTGGACACTCTGCAGCTTCTACAGCGGGTGTCGGTTCTGCCTCGTTCCTGAAGGTTGCGGCAATCGTCGTAGGTGTTTCTGCAGCAAGTGTTGCAGGATTTCTATTTTTGTCCTCCGACGAATCCGAACCTATAAAAGCTATTGAAAAAACCGTTTTACAAGAAAAGGATTTAGATGAGTCTATTTCTTCTGAAACCAAAGATTCTGATCTTCAGGAAAGTGCATCTCCAGAAATAATGCTTTCCCAATCAGAATCGCTTTCATCAGAAAAGGTAATTTCTAATGAAAGTATTCAGGACTCTCAACCTGAAATCATTACCGCAAATGAAAGCTTGCCTGTGTCAACTCCTTCTGAAAGTCAAGCAAATGAGTTAATTGTTGAAGAGCCAAGTGTTGAAGTTCTTCCTCAAGAAAACTATGTTTCTACCCAAATTTCTTCTAATGTTCCAGCTGAGCAGGTCGTTGATGACGTTGAAGTTATTGCTCCAATTAGCGAGGATCCTTCGCAAGACGAGTCTCTTGTAGAAACATCTGATGAGATTCAAGAAACTGTGATTGTACTCGAGGAGGAGATATTATTGCCAAATATTTTCACGCCCAATGGAGATCGCGTTAACGACGTGTTTGAAATCAAAATGGAAGACAAGCAAGAGTTTCAAATAGTTATTCTGAACCAACAAAACCAGCCAGTATTTAAGTCAAGTGATGCTCATTTCAAGTGGGACGGAACAATGCTTAATGGCCAACCTGCACCATCAGGAACCTATCTTTATTATTTTTCTGCGAAAGACATGAACGGTAAAGATGTTACCGAGTCTTCGTTGTTAACGATTCAACGTTAGGGTTAAAGGGAGCTTTCTCAGTATCAATCTTTGTAATACCAGTGTAATACACACACACGCCGATTGTCATAAATACGTGAGATAAATCTCCTTTGTCAAACCATTGCAATAAATTTATTTTCATTAGAAATATTACTGCACTCGGCAACATTGCTAAAACGCCAAAGACGAGCCATTTAAATCCAGTTTGATTTTTTATGTTTACAGTGCTTATGACACTAACTGATATGAATACGCCGAGTATTGTATTGATTGCGATAGGAAGGAACCCAATCGTATGATTTTTGTCAAATGCAGCTGATGAAATAACGGTGATCACCAAAAGGAAAACAGTGATCATTTTGAAAAAAGCGATTTTCCCAAGGATATTTTTCTTGTTACGACGCTCGTATGATTTAATCATTGCTTTCTCAATGAAATAAGTACTGAGAATCGCTGAAATCCAGGTGGGAAATTTACCTTGAGGGCCTAAATAGTGAAATAACCCGTGTCCCATTGACCCAAGTAAGGCACCAAAACCAAAGGTTAAAAAAAAGTAGTACCAATATTTTATAAATCCATTTGAGCTTCTTTTGGAATATAATTTTCTTGCAATATAGAAGCTAACCACTGCCATGACAAGGTCGGACACAATGGCATTTGGTTCAAGCAAAACAAGACCGTTGAGGTCTAAGCGTATTTTTGTAAAATCTTCACCAATTAACATAGCCGGCAAATTTAATTTTTTAAAAATGAATGCACAAAGAATTGAAACTTTTTCGGCATAATAATCGAGCCCACCTTTTCACTATATTTATTCCTTGAATACCATCAGTGTATTTGAGTTATTTACTTTCTGTTAGAATTCAGATAAGGACAACACTATGAGAAGACCAAATAATTTGAAAAAAGGAGATTTGATTTACATAGTTTCTCCGGCTAAAAGTATAGATCCAGAATCAATTTATTTTGCAATAAAGCTTGTTGAGTCATGGGGTTTTACAGCTGAATGTGCAGCACATACGCTTGGTAAACATAATTATTTTTCAGGCAATGACTTTGACCGCATTTCGGATTTTCAATTAGCCATTGATCATAAAGATGCAAAAGCTATATTGTGCGCGCGTGGCGGTTATGGATGCGTTAGGATAGTTGATGAATTAAACTGGAGCAATTTTGAGCAGTCCCCTAAATGGCTGATTGGTTTCAGTGATATAACCGTTTTACATCATAGAGCCCAAAGATTATCTATAATGAGTATGCATGCGACAATGCCGCTCAATTTTCAGATGAACTCGAAGGAGGCTTTGGAAACATTTCGTTCCGCTTTAACGGGAGAATCTTTTTCAATTGAAGCTCCTTTGTCTTCTATGAATAACACAGGAATTGCACGCGGACCTCTTGTAGGGGGCAATCTCAGTATCATATACAGCCTTCTAGGAACAACTGATGCTTATGATTTTAGGGGCTCAATTTTATTTATAGAAGACCTATCAGAGCAGCTTTATCACATCGACCGTATGCTTTTTGCGCTTCAAAAAGCAGGAGTTTTTGACGAAATAAAAGCTTTAGTAATAGGTGGTATGACAGATCTGCAAGATACAACTCCTTCATTCGGAATGACATACGAAGATGCTATACTTGAAAAAGTAAAAGACAACAACGTCCCCATTTGCTTTAATTTTCCAACCGGACATATTGAGGACAACAGAGCAATGATTATTGGTGCCATGGTAGAACTTGAGGTGAATGAACAAGGCGCAAAGCTATGTTATATATAATTATTCTAAATAAGAACCTTTTTTTCATTCATATGTTCTTTAGGTGTAACTTTGCAGAGAGAAAAGAATAGTGCAATTATATGAGCAATTCGGCATTTATTAAATCCTCGTTAGCTAAAAAATATTATATGGCCCTGACGGGTCTTTTTCTGTGTCTTTTTTTAGTCGGTCACCTTTTAGGTAACTTGCAAATGATTTTTCAGACAGGCGAGGAGGGCAAAAGAATTTTTAATGAGTATGCTTACTTTATGACCCACAACCCTGCCGTTAAGGTTTTGTCCTATTTAACCTATTTCTCTATTTTATTCCATGCGGCGGATGGAATTGTGTTACTTGTTCAAAATAGAAGAGCGCGTCCAGTTAAATACGCATATTCCAAACCTTCAGCGAATTCCTCTTGGACCTCCAGGTATATGGCTCTGCTTGGAACTTTAGTTTTGGTTTTTATTGCAACGCACATGTCCAATTTCTGGTGGAAAATGAAGTATACAACGGAAGTTCCTCTACATTCCTATTATTCTGAGACCTCTCAAGATACGCTTTATTTAACGCACAAGGGAGAACAAATTACAACAGCACAGCTAAGAATGATTGGTGATACCGAAGGCACACAGATTATCATGCGAGCGGATAAAATGAATCAATCTATTGAAAAAGAATACAACTCTTACATAAGCGAAAACGTCTTGTCAGAAGAGCAGTTATTGGCCTTTGAAGAGGCCAAGAATAAACAAATCAGAAAAAAGGATGAAGTACTTGGAGAAGGGTACAAAGATCTGCACACTGTGGTCCTCCAATATTTTAGTAAAGGAAATACAACAGAATCCGGAATTCCTGTAGGTTTATTAGGAACGCTATTCTATGTGATTTCCATGTCTGTTTTAGCCTTTCATTTATGGCATGGCTTTTCTTCAGCCTTTCAATCTCTTGGTTTAAATCATCCTAAATATACACCGCTAATTTCAATTTTTGGTCGAGGTTTCGCAATTGTTGTCCCCTTGTTATTTGCAATAATACCAGTCATTATTTATATCAACTCATAGGAAAACTTAGAATATGTCAATACTTAAATGTAATACCCCTGAAGGACCAATTGACTTGAAGTGGACAAATCATAAAAACAAGATGAAACTTGTTGCGCCCAACAACAGGCCTAAAATTGATGTTATTGTTGTAGGAACAGGTTTAGCTGGAGCATCTGCTGCTGCATCTTTAGGTGAAATGGGATACAATGTTAAGTGTTTTTGTTTTCAAGATTCACCGCGTAGAGCACATTCAATTGCGGCTCAGGGAGGTATTAATGCTGCGAAAAATTATCAAAATGATGGAGACAGCGTTTACCGTCTTTTCTACGATACCATTAAAGGAGGTGATTACAGATCTAGAGAAGGAAACGTCTATCGTCTTGCGGAGGTTTCCGTTAGTATTATCGATCAATGTGTAGCTCAGGGTGTTCCTTTTGCACGCGAATACGGAGGGCTATTAGACAATCGCTCTTTTGGTGGAGTTCAGGTTAGACGGACATTTTATGCCGCAGGTCAGACAGGTCAGCAATTATTATTAGGTGCGTATTCAGCTTTGTCTCGTCAAATCGGTTTGGGAAGAGTAAAAATGTATAACCGTCATGAAATGATGGATCTTGTTAAAGTAGATGGTAAGTCAAGGGGAATTATTACGCGAAATTTGATTACTGGAAAGTTAGATCGTCATTCTGCACATGCAGTGGTTATTGCCTCTGGAGGTTATGGAAATGTTTACTTTCTCTCTACAAATGCCATGGGGAGTAATGTTTCTGCAGCATGGAAGATTCATAAACGCGGGGCGCACTTTGCGAACCCTTGCTATGTACAAATTCACCCCACTTGCATTCCTGTTCATGGCACAAATCAGTCGAAATTAACGCTTATGTCAGAGTCGCTAAGAAACTCTGGACGCATTTGGGTTCCGAAGAGAAAAGAAGATGCTGAAGCCATACGTGATGGGAAATTAAAGCCCACGGAAATAGCAGAAGAAAATAGAGACTATTATTTGGAACGACGTTATCCCGCTTTTGGAAACCTAGTGCCTAGAGATGTTGCTTCGAGGGCAGCGAAAGAAAGGTGTGATGTTGGTCATGGTATTGAAGCGAATGATACAAATGAAGGAGTTTATCTCGATTTTGCAACAGAAATCAAAACAAAAGGAAAGCAGGTTGCTTTCGCTAAAGGAGATAAGAACCCTTCAGAAGAGAAAACTATTGAATTAGGTAAAGAATGGGTAGAAGAAAAATACGGAAACCTTTTTCAGATGTATCAACAAATCACCAATGAGAATCCATATGAAACTCCGATGAAAATATATCCAGCCGTACATTACACGATGGGAGGAGTTTGGGTAGATTACAACCTTCAGAGTACTATTCCTGGATGTTTTGTTGCGGGCGAAGCAAACTTCTCTGATCATGGGGCGAATCGTCTCGGAGCATCAGCCTTAATGCAAGGCTTGGCGGATGGTTATTTCGTAGTGCCGTTTACCATTGCAAACTATCTTGCCAATGAAATAAGAACAGGAGAGATACCTACAGATTTACCAGAATTTGAAGCTGTTGAAAACGAAGTAACCCATAAGATTGAAAAGTTAATGGGTATACAAGGGAAAAATTCGGTAGATTATTTCCACAAGAAGCTTGGTTTAATCATGTGGAACAAAGTTGGGATGAGCCGTAATAAAGAAGGATTACAAAGTGCCATCGAGGAAATTCAAGATTTGAGGGAAGAATTTTGGAAAGACGTTTTTATACCAGGTTCCGCAAATGAGTTGAATTCTGAATTAGAGAAAGCGCTTCGCGTAGCAGATTTACTCGAGTTAGGACAGCTAATGGCTGTGGATGGATTAAATAGAAAAGAATCTTGTGGAGGTCACTTTAGAGAAGAATATCAAGATGAAGAAGGTGAAACATTAAGAGATGATGTTAACTTTAAATATGTTGCCGCTTGGGAATATGTTGATCAGGACGCTCGAAACTCGGTGCTCCACAAAGAAGAACTCAAATATGAATCAATCAAAATAGCAGATCGGAATTATAAATAAAAATATGGCTTCTAAATTCATTAATATAGTACTTAAGGTGTGGCGTCAAAAAAACTCTGAAGCTAAGGGTTGTATTGAAACTTACGAATTGAATAAAGTTTCTACTGATAGCTCTTTTTTGGAAATGTTAGACCAACTTAATGAGCAGTTGGTGGCAAAAAAAGAATCTCCTGTTACATTTGATCATGATTGCAGAGAAGGTATTTGTGGTTCTTGCTCGTTGTATATTGATGGTAGAGCGCATGGTCCCCAAACTGGTAATACTACCTGCCAGCTTCACATGAGAAGCTTTAGTGATGGAGACACTATTTACATTGAGCCATGGAGGTCAAAGGCCTTCCCGATTATAAAAGATTTAATGGTAGATAGATCAGCGTTCGATAGAATACAACAGTCAGGTGGATTTATTTCTGTTAATACTTCAGGAAACACATTAGACGCTAATGCAATCCCAATTACAAAGGAGGATGCAGATAAGTCTTTCGAGGCTGCTACATGTATTGGCTGTGGTGCTTGTGTAGCAAGCTGTAAAAACGGCTCTGCAATGCTATTTGTAGGCGCTAAGGTTTCTCAATACTCTCTCTTGCCTCAAGGTCAGGTTGAAGCTAAAAATAGGGTACAGAATATGGTTCGGCAAATGGATAAAGAAGGTTTCGGAAATTGTACCAATACAGGCGCGTGTGAGGTGGAGTGTCCAAAAGGGATTTCATTGGAGAATATTGCTAGAATGAATCGTGATTTCTTAACCTCAAATCTAAGTTCGGATAAATAGCACCTTTATTTCAGAACGTTCACTATTCCGTGAATAACTATTTTTCCGTCCGTATCTTTTGGCTTAAATTTAATTACCCAGCTGTACTGACCTTCTTGAACAGGTATGCCTTTATTCGAAGAATACGTGCCATCCCATCCTTGATTATGATCAAACGATTTCCAGATCATCTCTCCCCACCTGTTGTAAATTGAAATTTCGTAATTGAAAGGATCAAAACCACTTGTAAAAATGGGCTTAAATATTTGATTGTGTTCATCCGCATCTGGGGTAAAGGAGTTAGGAATGTAGTATATGAGCTCTTCTTGGTAGGTAATAGGAATCGATACTGAATCCTCGCATCCAGCTGGAGAATACGCCCGTAATGTAGCTTGAAATCCTGTTTGTTGTGTTATATCATAAGTATGAACATCTTCAAATTGATTCGAGAACTCACCATCGCCAAATTCCCATAAGTAAGAAACTGCACCAACGGAGGTATTAAAGAAATAAATTTCGCTGTTCCCTGGGCCAATAAAACTAGGGTTGGTATAAAAGGATGCTACCGGCTTTTCTACGCAGACCACATTATTGAAACTCACTGCCGTATCGCACCCATTATTATCGACCATAGTTAAAGTAAGATCATAGCAACCTACCTCATTAAAAAAGAAAGGACTTGGGTTGTTAGAGCCAATACTTTCTGTCCCATTTGAAAAGTACCAATTTGTTGTCTCTGCATTTGTATTGAGGTTTGAAAGCTGAACAGAACCACCTGAACAGATTTCACTAGCCTCGGTGTTTAGGTTAGGCGCCTGTGACGCATTAACAATAACCAATAAGGAATCAGTATTCAGACATCCGTTTATGTCTTCTCCTTCTACGATGAAATCTTGATTATTGCTGATGTTAAAGGTGATTTCGTTGGTTATATTATTAAACCATTGAGTACCATCATACCAATTGTAGGAAATTCCTCCTGAAGCTATAAGTGTTATTTCGTCACCGAAACAAATTTGTTCGTCCGTACCTGCTGAAATAGAGGGTAAAGGATTGACAAGAACCTCAGTAATCGCGTTACAGGTATAACCATTCTCGTCTGTTGCCGTTACGCCATATGAGAATATACCTGCTGCACTGCTTATTATATTTGACATATTTTGATCGGTACCGATTGTTGCTCCTAAAAGCTCCCACTCATAGGTACAGTTACTTGTTGATTCTGCAGAAAGGTTGAAGCTATCATTTATGCATATCGGGCTCGTGTTAGACGCTGTAACGGTGCAACTACAAGAAGCGTCAGTTTCTGATAGCACTTCAAGGTCCGTTGTTGCTACACAGCTTAATCCTGTATCATCTATCGCTGAGACCTGAATAGTCCAGACCCCTGGAGCCAAGGCAGGTAATCCAGTTAAATTCTGTTCGGTTCCAATAATATTTCCATCAACGGACCATTCATAGGTCCCGTTTGCCACTGTTGTAGCGTTGAGATCATATGTAGCGTTGTAGCAAATGGGCCCCGTATTGGATGCGCTTATTTCACAGCTACATTGTGGATCTGTGGGCGGAATGATAATCAGCTGTGTTACATCAGTACATATAAAACCGTTCTCATCCACCGCAGTTACTTGAATGGGCCATGTGCCGGGAGCCAATGCCGGAAGTCCGATGATATTTTGTCCTGTTCCAATTACATCTCCGATAATATCCCATTCATAAGTTCCATTATCCACCGCTGTTGCATTTAGGTCGAATGTTGCATTAAAACAAATTGGACCGTTATTAGATGCTGATACTGTGCAGCTACATTGAGGATCATTCTCGTCTAAAACGATAACAGTGGATTGACCCAGACCAACTGTTTCTGCTCCTGTGGGCAATGTTTCGGTCACTGTAACAGTATAGACTGATGTAATAGATGGAGCTACAGTTATTGATGCGCTTGTTTCATTTCCAGGGCTCCACAAAAAGTCAAGTGTTCCGGATGCCGCTGGTGCAGAAGCGGTCAATATTACTTCATCTCCAGGACAAATACTTGCATCATTCACTGTCACTTCAAGAGGATTACATGTCACTCCGGCAGTACCAAAAAAGGATAGTGGTAGACTAGTGACTGATGAGCTAAAGTTTGACATATGTAATAAGTACTGTTCCCCGGCTATGACATTAAAAGGTGGTTCGAAGTTTGCCGCTGAAGCTCCGGCAGGTAGCGGATTAGCTACACCAGTGAAACCGGCTGATGGGCCATTCCAGTTACATCTTATAGGAGGAAGGGTATTATTGGCAATTTCATCACAAGCTGTTGGGGAGTAGGGCCACATAATCCAATCAAAAAATCCAGTCCCTCCTGCTGCACCAAATGAAAATTGTAGCTCCCCACTGTTGGCTATTGTAATAATCATCCAAGTACTATTGGTTTCACCTTGGCCCAATATGCATCCTGCATTTCCTGAAGCTGGATTTGTTTGTGGATTAGAAATAGTATTTCCTAAAAGCTCTTCAACACCCTCACCATTTGCTGTTAGTTGGAAGTCAGCATCTTCACAAATAAAATTTCCTAATGCATCGGCGCAATCTGGAGCATTACCAATTTGTGAGTATGCAATCAGACTATGACATAAAATTGAAAAAAAAAGAAAATATCCCTTCACGGCTTTAAGTTAATATTAGTTCAAACGAACGGCAAAGGGTCCGGGTTGCCTAGGGTCTATTTAAGCTGTCGGCCTTTTTCCTTGTACCAACCTTTTCCTTCTTTTACTTCAACGGGAACATTCGACAAACTGCTTAGCCTTTTTTGAATTGTCATCCAGTAACAAAGACCACTGAAGATAAGCAAGATGAAGAAGTAATTAACAAAATTGCCAATGAATTCGAAAGCTTGAAATGTCCATTGAAAAATGTCACCCAATAAGAAGAAAAAGTCTGTAGAATTCATTGTTGTTGTTTTAGAAAGTCAAATACAAAGTAAGCAAATAAAATGCTTAAATCAAAATTCAAATTTCCCCTAATAATTCAAAGGTTTCCTTGGCTGCATTTTGTTCTGCAACTTTCTTTGACGGACCTTTCCCCATACCATATTCCTGCTGGTTTATTTGCACCTGAATGTTGTATTGCCATTTTCCATTTTTGTGTTCCTCAGAGAGTAAATTAAATTTCAGGTCAAGCTTTTTCCTTTGACACCAGATAAATAGCTTTGATTTAAAGTCAATTTCTTCTTCCAAGAGCTGCGTGAAATTGAGGTAGCGTTTGAATATGTACTGTTCTACTACCTTCTTTGTTTTGAGGTATCCTCCATCTAAATATATTGCACCGATTAGTGCTTCAAAAGCATTTCCTTCAAGGGTTGCAATATTTATTGATCTATTGTTGTTGTAGAGCAAGACTTCACGTATCCCGATTTCTTCTCCGAGCTTGCAAAGGTTTTTTCGGTTAACAATCTTTGATTTTAGTTTTGTTAATGTTCCCTCATTACTTTCAGGAAACTTCAAGAATAAAAACTCAGCTGTTATAGAGTCCAAAATCGCATCTCCCAAAAATTCTAGCCGTTCATTGGAGTAGTCGCTTTCAGAATGCGAGATGAATGATTTGTGCGTAATGGCCTTTTGAAAATAGAAAATCTTGTTTGGTCGGTAACCAAACCTACTGAGAATGAAACGAAATAGTTTAAGTTCACCCTCTGTCTTTTTCTTTTTAAACAAAGGAAGTTTCAGAATTTAAGGCGTATGTTTTTTAACAATTATACTTGTATTGTGTCCACCAAAACCAAAAGTATTCGAGAGCGCAATATTAACGGTTCTTTTTTCTGCTTTATTGAATGTGAAATTCAGCTTTTCATCAAGGGCCGGATCCGGTATAGTATTATTTATAGTTGGTGGGACGACGTTTTCTTTGACTGATAATACACAGGCTATCGCTTCAATTGCTCCTGCAGCACCAAGAAGATGCCCCGTCATTGATTTTGTGGAGCTTATGTTTAGATTGTATGCATGTTCGCCAAAGACCTCTTCAATAGCTTTTACTTCAGCCACATCACCTAAGGGAGTCGATGTTCCATGTACATTAACATAATCTATATTTTCCGGATGAATCTCCGCATCTTCAATCGCTGCGAGCATGGTGTTTTTTGCACCTAACCCGTCAGGATGTGGAGCTGTCATGTGATAGGCGTCTCCGGACATCCCTCCACCGATTACTTCGGCATAAATTTTTGCACCTCTTTTAACAGCGTGCTCATATTCCTCTAAAATCAGGGCTCCTGAACCTTCACCGAGTACAAATCCATCCCGTTCTGCGTCAAAAGGTCTTGAGGCAGTCTCTGGAGTCTCGTTTCTTGTCGACAATGCGCGGAGTGCATTAAAACCACCCATCCCCATTTCGTTAACACAAGCTTCCGAACCACCTGTTACAATAGCATCTGCTTTTCCAAGGCGAATAATATTAAAGGAATCAATAATTGCATTTGTTGCCGATGCACAGGCGGAGACTGTAACATAGTTCGGCCCCCTAAGATTGTTTTTAATTGAAATTTGACCAGCAGCCATATCTGCGATCATTTTGGGAATAAAAAAGGGATTCAAACGAGGAGGTCCATCACTAGCAAAATAGCTTTTAGCCTCCTCTTGAAATGTATTTAGACCACCAATACCAGAACCCCAAATCACGCCAATACGATCATGGTTTGGTTCTGACTCTAGTATACCTGAGTCTGCCAAAGCCTCATCACTAGAAACCATAGCATACTGTGTAAATAGGTCCATTTTACGGGCTTCTTTCCGGTCGATAAAATCAGATACGTTAAATCCTTTCACTTCGCAGGCGAACTGTGTTTTAAATAATGAAGCATCGAAATGAGTAATAGGCGCAGCACCACTTTGACCTGCAATTAGGTTTTGCCAAAATTCTGACGTTGTATTACCTATAGGGGTAAGTGCGCCAAGACCAGTTACAACTACTCGTTTTAACTCCATAAAGTCCCTTAAAAATGTATCGTACTATTTTGCGTTTTCAGTGATGTAATCAATTGCATCACCAACTGTTTGAATTCCTTCTGCTTTATCGTCTGGAATAGAGATGTTGAATTGCTTTTCAAATTCCATGATTAACTCAACAGTGTCTAAGGAGTCAGCCCCTAAGTCATTTGTAAAACTTGCTTCATTTGCAACCTCACTTTCTTCAACGTTCAATTTGTCTACGATGATTGCTACAACTTTTTCTCTGATATCTGACATCTTTTAATATTTTTAATGTTTATGGTTGCAAAGAAAAAAAAGATATGGCCAATTAACAACATAATCTTCAATTATTTATCAACTGATAGGTCTTGATTAACTTAAAATAAGGATGCAAACTCTTACCTTTGCATTGGTAAAGTATGCGAAAGATTGCAGTTTTTATTTCAGGAGAGGGCTCAAACGCCTCCAAAATGCTCATAAACTTTAGGGAAAGGGAAGGTTTAGAAGTCGCCTTGGTATATAGTTCACGACCTAACGAAAATTTAAAAGTCTTGTGTGAAGACTTTGGTATTGTTTACCAATATCGCCCATGGAATGATCCTGAGAAAATCAAATTACTTGAGTTTTGTAAAAAAATGCGTATTGATTGGGTAGTATTGGCTGGGTTTTTAAAGCTCATTCCAGCGGCCTTTATCGCACATTTCCCTAATAAAATTTTAAACATCCATCCAGCATTGCTCCCAAAGTTTGGAGGGAAGGGTATGTATGGAATGCATGTTCATAATGCGGTAATTCATGCAAAAGAGATTGAATCAGGAATAACAATCCATTATGTGAACGGCGCATATGATGAAGGCCAAATAATCAAGCAGTTTAGGGTATCAATTTCGGAAAACGAAACCTCAGAAACGCTTTCAACCAAAGTGAGAACATTAGAGCATAAGTATTTTTCAGATACTGTTGCAGAGCTTATAATGTCAAATAAAACCTAAGATACTTCTCTGCTTAAGACCTCGGCAAAATGCCAACAATCTTCAAAAGAGTTGTAGAGCGGAGCAGGGGCAATTCGGATTACATTAGGCTCCCTCCAATCTGCAATAATTCCTTGTTCCGTGAGAAGATCAAATTTCTTCTTTCCATCTTTGTCTAGGACGAGAGACAATTGAGAACCTCTTTCAAAAATAGAGCTAGGTGTAATTATCTTTAGGAAATCTCCATTTTCAGATGAAACTTTAAGGATGAGGTATTCTAGATAGGCAGTAATCAAATCTCGTTTTGAACCTATGCGCTCCATTCCCGCTTCTTTAAAGATTTGAAGTGAGGCCAAGTGTGCCGCCATACCTAATATAGGAGCGTTGCTCAATTGCCATCCCTCGGCACCTTTAATCGGAACAAATTGATCCTCCATTAAAAAACGTTGTTCCTTGTCATGTCCCCACCAACCAGCAAATCTTTTTAGCTCTTTGTTGTCAGCATGTCTTTCATGGACATAAATTCCAGAAACTCCTCCTGGTGAAGAGTTCAAGTATTTATATGAACACCATGTAGCAAAATCGATTCCCCAATCGTGAAGCGAGAGGTTTACATTCCCTGCAGCATGGGCCAAATCAAATCCAACGATAGCACCTGCCTCGTGACCAGCTTTTGTAATCTCTTTTAGGTCAAAGAATTGCCCGGTGTAATAATTTACGCCGCCCATGAAAACGAGTGCAAGCTCATCTTTGTTTTTTTGGATGGCCTTCAATATATCTTCATGGCGAATGGTTTCTTCCCCTTCGCGCGGACCAACTTCAATGAGGTGTTCTTTATTATAGCCATGAAATTCAAGCTGCGACATTAGCGCATATTGATCGCTTGGAAACGCTTTTTTCTCGCAAAGAATTTTTGTTCTGTTCCCTTTGGGTTGATAAAACGAAACCATTAGCAAGTGAATGTTTGTTGTAAGCGAATGCGTAACAACCGTTTCAATTGGCTTTGCACCAACTACGTATGCACTGAGCTCCGTGAGCTGTTCATGGTAGCTATACCATGGACGTCTTGACATAAAGTGTCCTTCTACTCCGAATTTGCCCCAATCGTCAAGTTCCTCTAAAATCACCTGTCGGGTCTTTACCGGCTGTAGTCCCAGTGAGTTCCCTGTAAAGTAAATCACCTCATGTTCATGGAAGTCTGGAAAAAGAAATTTTTCCCGGAATCCTTTTAAGGGATCCTGCTCATCCATTTTTTTTGCAAAGCTTAGGCTTGATTCGAAGTTCATACGTTCTTATTATTGCTAATTTCGTGGTGCAAATATAAGATAATGAAAACGAATGCCATGTACACTTATACTCGTTCTAGTAATTTATTCGCGTCTGCTAAAAAAGTTATTCCAGGGGGTGTAAATTCACCTGTTCGAGCATTTAAGTCTGTAGGTGGAGCGCCAATATTTATTGAAAAAGCGGAAGGTGCCTACTTGTATGATGTAGATGGTAATTCATACATTGATTATATCGCTTCCTGGGGGCCTATGATTTTGGGACACGCGCACAAGCAAGTAATTGATGCCTTGAATGATCGCGCAAAAAAAGGAACATCATTTGGTATCCCAACAGAGCTTGAAACTCAAATTGCAGAGCTTGCCTGCTCTATGGCTCCAAATATTGATCAAATAAGATTTGTGAACTCTGGAACTGAGGCATGCATGAGTGCCGTGCGTTTGGCAAGAGGGTATACTAACCGAGAAAAGATTATAAAGTTTTCAGGTTGCTATCATGGTCACTCTGATGCTTTTTTAATTGAGGCGGGAAGTGGTGCTGTTACTTTTGGAAGTCCAAATAGTCCCGGTGTAACTAGTGGAACAGCAAAAGACACCTTGCTTGCGCGTTATAATGATCTTGAAAACGTAGAAGAGATATTTAAGGCAAACTCAGATGAGATAGCTGCCATTATAGTGGAACCTGTTGCAGGAAATATGGGTTGTGTCCCTCCTGCAAAAGGGTTTTTAGAGGGGTTAAGAAATCTTTGTGACCGAAGCGGTGCACTTTTGATTTTCGATGAGGTCATGACAGGTTTTCGTTTGGCGAAAGGAGGAGCTCAAGAGCTTCTTGGAGTAAATGCCGACATTGTGACTTATGGAAAGGTAATCGGAGGAGGGCTTCCCGTTGGTGCTTTTGGTTCAAGAAGAGAAATCATGTCTCACCTGGCACCTGAAGGACCTGTTTATCAGGCAGGCACATTGAGTGGAAACCCCTTAGCAATGTCAGCCGGTCTTGCTACTTTATCAATTCTAAATTCTAGTCCTGAGCTATACATGAGTCTTGAATCTAAAACGAAGTACCTCAAGAATGAAATGGCTAAGATACTTGATGAAAAAGGGGTCGCGTATCAGCTGAATCAGCTTGGTTCAATGATGTCTCTGCATTTTAGTAACGAGCCTGTTGTAGATTTTCAATCTGCTAGTAAAGGAAATAATCCATTATTCAATTCCTATTTTCACGGAATGCTAAAACGAGGAGTTTACCTTCCCCCAAGCGCATTTGAAAGCTATTTCTTAAATGACGCATTGAGCTACGAAGATCTGTGTAAAACACTTGAAGTGTTTAAGGATTTTTTAAAAGAAATCTAGCGAGTTTATATTTTCTACACCACTTGGCGAACATTATTTGCACCTTTTTGTTTTACATGTGAGTATTTATACAATCAACTTTGGAACAGCACAAGGGAAAAATATTAGAAAAAGCAGTTAGAGAGAGTGGTATACCACTTACAAAGCTCACAAAACGAATCAATAAAAGCCGTCGTTGGATTTACAATGCATTTGAGAATCCTAATTTATCCATAGAATATATTATTCAGATAGGTGAAATTATACATTACGATTTCTCTGACGTTTTAGTGGAGTTGAAGAAGTTCAAATCTTCTGCGCTTAAAGTTCATATTACCGGGGAACAAGATTATCCCGAATATTGGAAAGATAAATACCTTGAGCTTCTTGAGAAGTATAACAACATTCTAGAAGGAAAATTGGCTTAGTTGCCCATTCTATCTTAACTTTGCATCGTGATTTTTGTAACAGGATCTTCCGGCTTGGTGGGTAGCCACCTACTATTTGCACTTGCTGAAAAAAATGAAAAAGTTAAGGCTCTATATAGGTCTAGTGAAAGCCTTCGGTCAGTGGATAATCTTTTTGCATATTACAATAAAAAAAACGGGACTAACCGTACAACCAACAACATTGAATGGGTTAAGGGAGATATTCTAGATCTTAGTTTGTTAGATGAGGCGACAAAGGATATTAATATTGTTTTCCACTGTGCTGCTATAGTTTCTTTTTTAAAGTCTGATTTTCACAACTGTATGAAAGTCAACCGAAGAGGAACAGCCAATGTCGTCAACGCTTGTCTGAGAAATAATGTGGGTAAATTATGCTATGTAAGCTCTACTGCGGCACTTGGAAGGTCAAAAGGCATGATTTCTGAAAATACTAAATGGAAATCTAGTCCAGAGGTTAGCGGGTATTCCGTATCAAAGTATTGCGCCGAAAAAGAGGTTTTTCGCGGCGCGGCAGAGGGTTTAAAGATTTCAATAGTGAACCCATGTGTCATTTTGGGTCCAGGAGATTGGGGCAAAGGCTCCTTAACAATCCTTAAGGCTGCAAAAAATGGGCTATCATTTTACACAACAGGAAGCAATGCGATTGTAGATGCGCGGGATGTAGCAAATGTTTTGATGTTATTGGCTGAAGCGCAAGAGAGCGAAGAAAAATATTTATTAATCGGTGAAAACGTAAGTTTTAAGAGACTTTTCACAATGATTACAGACCGTTTGAAAACGAAATCTCCCAAATATAAATTGAACGCGGCAATAGCCAAGACCATTGCATTTATTCTTGAGAATGGTTTGCGTTTTTTCGGTGTAAAAAGCCCCTTGACATTAGAAAGTATGCAGTCTGCTTATAAGGAAGTGTCTTACAGCAATGAAAAGGTTAAAAATCGATTTAATTACTCCTTCTTTACATTAGAGCAGAGTATTGATAATGCCATAGAAGGGAGGTTCCATGATTAATGTAATGGGTAAGACTTTATCCAAGAACCTGTTAATCATGATGGTCTTAATCATTTTATATGGTGTAGGCATAGTAGGGTTTTGCATCCCTGAATTAAAAGAAATAATGCTCCCTATATCCGGAACGATCCTTTACCTTACCACTATTGGTGTTGTTCTTTCTAGTCGAGATATTTTGAAGAATTTACTTTTTTTATTTATTGCCTTTTGTATTGGTTTTTCAGCGGAGGTAATAGGGGTTAAAACAGGTATCTTGTTTGGTGATTATAGTTACGGGTCCAATTTGGGTTATAAGTTTTCGGGAGTACCTATCGTCATAGGTTTATTGTGGGGAGTGCTTGCCGTTGGCAGTGCGTCCTGTGTGGCACAATTCCCAATTCTAAAAAAGCAGGCACCTTTTTTAGCAGCGCTGCTAATGCTCGGAATCGATTACATTATGGAACCTGTGGCAATTGCCTGTGATTTTTGGAGCTGGGAAGGAGCTACTATTCCTCTTTGGAATTATATCTGCTGGTTTGGAATTGCGTTTATTTTACAAGTGATTCTTAAACGAGGAAAGCTAACTGAGTTGAACAAAGTCTTTAGCTTGGTGTTCATTTTAATAGCGTTGTTTTTTTCTTTATTAAATTTACATTCGTGATGCTATTCTTAGGGCCGTTGATACTTGTAGCTTCATTCTTCGGAATGGAATTTATGGCGTGGTTCACCCATAAATATGTGATGCATGGTGGAATGTGGTTTTTCCATAGAGATCATCATCAAACAGAGCCTGGTTTCTTTGAACGTAATGATGTTTTCTTTTTAATTTATGCGATACCCTCTTGGTTATTAATCATGCTTGGCTCGATGTATCAAAAGCCTGTACCAGTTTGGATTGGATTAGGTATTCTAGTTTATGGGATTGCCTATTTCTTAATTCATGATGTCTATATACATCGACGCTTCAAATGGTTTCGAGACATTGACCATCCCTACTTTTATGCCATTCGTAAAGCCCATAAAATTCATCACAAGTATCGTGGTAAGGAAGACGGTGAGTGTTTCGGAATGCTTGTTGTTCCGTGGAAATATTATATAGAGGCCAAGAAAACCTACCAAAGAAGAGGGAAGGGAAAATGAGCCTTTACCTAATTTTGTTGCTCGTTTCTTTTGGCTCATGTCTTGTCTTGAGTTTTGATAAAAAAGTCGCATTTTATAAAAACATGCGGTTTTTTATCCCGGCTGTTTTTATGGTTGCAATTCCTTTTTTGATTTGGGATCAGTATTTTACTATTCATAAAATATGGGGTTTTAACGAAGCTTATCTTCAAGGGATATTTCTGGGAAGTCTTCCTTTAGAGGAGGTGCTATTTTTCTTTTTGATTCCTTATTGCTGTGTATTTATTTATGAAGTGCTGATTGCCTATTTCCCAAATATATCTCTACAAAATGTTACGCGCCTCTTTTCACTTGCATTTGTGTTACTCGGTACGCTGCTTGCTGTTTTAAATATGGACAATTGGTATACCTTGTCTGCATGTGGCCTTGCCGTTTTGTTGGTTGTTTTCTCAATGCGCGGAAAGTACATCTGGTATCCTCGAGCTATTTTTGCTTTTCTTATAGCGATGTTACCTTTTTTAATTGTCAACGGTGTACTTACAGGAGCCGTCACGCAAGCTCCTATTGTTTGGTATAATGAAGCGCATATTGTTGGATTACGCATTGTTTCTATTCCTGTAGAAGATGTGTTTTACAACTTTAGCATGCTGATTCCGATCATTGGCATCTACCACTATTTTAAGGCACGTCATCATGGCGCCGCAGTGAAATAAACATTTGGGAGTTCAATTCTTTTTTGCTTGTAAAAATGTTCAATCCTAGATATTCTCTATTTTCGTAGTGTGTCAGTAAACATCAATAAATATAGTAGACGAGGCGTTAGAACAAGTTATGCTTCAACAGTAGTAGGAATATCCCTCGTCCTTTTTATGATCGGGCTAATTTTAGGTGGTGTTTTAGGCATTCAAGGTCTTGAAAAACAAGTGAAAGAGGATGTGCAGGTAGATTTGTTTTTCAGCAGTGAACTCAACGAGGCAGACATTAAGCTAATAGAAATTGAGCTACAACAATGGCCGGAATTTAGTGAGGTGTATTTTGTTTCTCCTGAGAGGGCAATGCAAGAATTTGAAGGTGTTGGAACAAGTAAGGAGGAGATGCTGACGATTTTAGATGGAGAAAACCCAATTCCTCCAACCGTTGTATTCAAGCCAAAGGCAGATTTTGCGAATAAAAAAGGGATGCTACTCATAGAGGAAAAGTTAAAAACGAACTTTCCTGGATCTATTGCTGAGCTAAGCTATAGCGATGCTAGCTTGGAGGATGTCAATGTTGGGTTTCAGCAGTTTGTTTATCTCTTGCTAGGTGTCGCCTTGCTTTTGGTTGTCATTGCGGTTGCGATGATTAACAATACGATTCGCCTTGCTCTATATGCAAAACGCTTTACGATCAAAACCATGCAATTGGTAGGTGCAAAAGGAGGATTTATACGCCGGCCTTTTTTGTTTCAGGCAGTCATTCAGGGGGTACTTTCGGCAATCTTCGGCATGTTTCTTTTGGTTGTTGTCTTTTATGCCTCAAACAATATTTTTGACACCTTCGTAATCACTTTTAGCCAAGAATCTTTTGTGATGCTTGCAATCGCTTTACTTTCTTTAGGGATTTTTATGACTGTATTGTCTACTTGGTTTGCATTAAACAAGTATCTTCGCATGAGTATAGACGATTTATATTCCTGACATGAAAAATTCAATTCCATCTGAAACACAAAAAGACGCAATCTCTCACTTTGGCTTTAACAAAGATAATTATCGCTTGCTCTATATCGGATTAGCATTAAATGTGATTGGGTTTATTCTTATGATTGGCGGTGGGGCAGAAAGCTTAGACGAGTTCAATGCATCGGAGCTTTTTAGTCATTTACGCATTACTGTTGCACCGATATTGATTGTGCTTGGTTATATCTTCATTTTGTATTCAATCATGAAGCCCAATAAAAAAAGCAAAGTCTGAGGACTAAACCTGTTTATTCTTTACTATGAGTTTTTTAGAAGCCATTATTTTAGCAATTATCGAAGGACTCACAGAGTTTTTGCCCGTTTCTTCTACAGGACATATGATTATTGCATCTACTTTTATGGGTAATGCTTCAGATTCTTTTGTAAAGCTTTTTACCGTGGCCATTCAATTTGGCGCTATTCTTTCAGTGGTATTGGTGTACTTTAAGAAGTTCATAAAGTCTATGAATTTCTATCTATTACTGATGGTCGCCTTTATCCCTACGGGCATAATCGGATTGGCTCTTAAGGGTTATGTTGATGCACTCCTTGAGGAGGTGGTGGTAGTCGCTATTTCGCTCTTGGTAGGTGGAATAATACTCTTGTTTGTAGACAAGTACTTCGCTAAAAATGAAACAGAGGGAACTGAAGAGGTTTCTTTCAAAACAGCATTCATCATCGGAACATTACAGACCATTGCTATGATTCCAGGAGTCTCTCGTTCGGCAGCAACCATTATTGGAGGGATGTCTCAGAAGCTTACCCGAAAGGCAGCTGCAGAATTTTCATTTTTCTTGGCCGTACCCACGATGTTCGCCGCTACCATGAAATCCATGTGGGATGAAAAAGAGCTACTTATAGAGTCCACCAATAATGAGTGGGTAATTCTGCTCATGGGAAATGTGATTGCATTTGTTGTCGCTTATTTTGCCATTAAATCCTTTATTTCTTTTTTAAATAAAAACGGATTTAAGGTCTTTGGGTATTACCGAATTGCGCTTGGAGGGCTGATTCTTATATTAATGGCGGCAGGTGTAAATCTTGAGATGGCGTGAAAGCAAGCCAATTTCAGGAAGGCCATATGCTTCTAATCGACAAGCCAAAAACATGGAGCTCTTTTGATGTGGTCAACAAGCTTCGCTGGCAAATCAAAAACAAGCTTAAAGTCAAAAAAATTAAGGTGGGTCATGCTGGCACCTTAGA
>CAJWRM010000030.1 GCA_913046365.1 uncultured Flavobacteriales bacterium | reverse complement strand
TGGATGGCAAAGGTTTAGGTTCTCAGGCATGGATATGAGCTTCCACAATTTTTGTTGAGAGACGTCAACGGAAATTTGCTCGCTAACGCTGTAGATGGGTATTGTGCTATTGAAATGCATGTCACTTTAACAAAACGCAAGGCAAATCGTTCGGATGTCAAGAAACAAAAAGCCCGGCACAATGTGTCGGACTTCCTGAAATTGGCCGTTTACTTATGATCTACTATTTTTACCTTCAACTAAAAACTAGATAAATTGAAGTCATTTGATCTACGTAATGTATCACGCTCATACAAGATGCATAAATCGTTTATTCATTCAAATAAGCCGATAAAACATTTATAATTCCTGTATGTTTTCCACGCTTAGCGTCTTTTATAGGCGTTCCTCCCCAACGGTCTTTTAAGTCTCCTTTAACATTCCGTTGGATTAAATAATCTACTACCTCCTGCTGACCCTCAGAAGCCGCCAAATGTAATGCGGTTCTACCATCATAATCTGCGGAGTTCAAATCAATTCCCTTTGCCTCAATTTTTTTAATTTCATCTATATCTCCATGAGAAGCTGCATAAATTAAGCCGATAACATTATCAATTTTATTTTCATACTTCTTTTTCCTCGGATCAATTTTCTCATCATTATTAATTAAAGAGTCATAGTTGTGAAAATTGAATCGTTCACCAAGTCTTTTGGAGAATTCAACTCCTCGAACACTGTTCCCTAATTCATCCAAATTCGGAGACCAAACACAAATGCCCATTACATTAGGAATCACAATCAACATAGCTCCTGAAACTCCAGACTTTGCGGGAAAACCTATCTTAAATGCGTATTCGCCAGAAAAATCATACATCCCACAGGAATTCATCAAAGAGAGACAGTTTTTCGCAGTAGAGGCACTGAATACTTTCTTACCTGATGATGGGTTGACCCCTCCATTCGCTAAAGTGGCCGCTGCACTCGCCATTGATGAGGACTTTAATTCGATAGAACAGCACTGAAAGTAAAATTCTAATGTCTCTATTAAATTTGTGTTTTCCGGAAATGCCTTTTTCTCGCTCATAAAATAGGCCAAAGCAAAATTGCGATCTGCAGTTTGCCTTTCAGATAGATAAACTGAATTATTAAAAGAAATATCATCATCTCCTGTAAGTTCCGACCATGTATTCATTACCATATCAAATCGATCTGCAATGGCAGACTTTCGGTCAATCAAAGATGAACACATGATGGCACCTGAATTGATCAAAGGATTGTGAGGTAGGCCGTCATTGTTGAGTGCCATTTCATTAAAAGATCGACCGCTTGGCTCTCTTCCAATATGTTTATGAATTTTTTCTTCACCCAACTCTTCGTGTGCAATACAATAATTTATGGGTTTGCAGGTGGATTGTAGGCAGAAGTTTTTATTAAAATCTCCGTAATCGAAACGTTGACCGTCTATGGTGCAAATTGAAACCGCAAACTGCTCAGGGTTAACCCTAGCAAGTTGAGGAATATAATTTGCAACAGCGCCACCCATATTTTGTTCAACTTCCCCATAAATATCAATAATCTCATTGCAAAATCCTTTAAAATCGGGAATTACCAGTTCTCCTCTCAGGGTTTTCGTCAATAGAACGGATTGATCTATGGATTCAGAAAATAGTTCAAAATCAATACCTTTTTTATTTTGTAAGTATGCCTTGTTGAAAGTGCTTCTAATATCTTTCAATCGAACATCGGTCTCTAAGATCCCATATGTTTTAAGTTCATTCCAAAAATTTTGAGGTGAGACATAACCCTCTTTGTTTATATCTATGGCATCAAAAAAACCCTTTAATGCTAGATTTTTGAATCCTATGTGTTGAACTTTAGGATTCGGTTTTGTTAATTTTGTTTTCATTTGATGAATTTAATTTGATTTTTAATTTAGATAGAAATGATTTTTTTATTTGCTTAAATCAAAACTCTTTTCTCCGTGAATCATGGAATCTAATCCTTTATGTTCTATGATTTCATTGACCCGACCGCCTTTGGTCAAAAAGGCACAAAATCGAAAAATAAGGGATGTTCCAATTGCAGAATATACTATGGTTATTCCAACGGCCTTGAATTGAACGAAAAATTGAGAAGGATTTCCATATATCACACCAATTCCGTCATTGATTGAAGGATTAGCCAATACACCAGTTAATAGCGCACCTACAATTCCAACTAGGCCATGAACTCCGAAGGCATCCAATGTATCATCGTAACCAAGTATAACCTTTAATTTTACAGCGCCAAAATAGCCAACTATACCGCCGATGACACCCATACATAGTGCACCAGTAGGGTCAACATAACCAGCGGCTGGAGTAATGACTACGAGACCAGAAATAAGACCCGATGCAGCACCAATAAGCGTTGGTTTTTTTGAATCAATCGATTCAATTATAAGCCAAATTAAACCGCCAGCACATGCCGCAATTGAGGTTACCAGAAATGCATTTGCAGCAATAAAATTAGCCGCAAGTTCGCTTCCCGCATTGAATCCGAACCAACCGAACAAAAGAAGTGCAGATCCCAGAACAGTTAATTTAATGGATGAAGGCCTCGATGGATGATGTGAAAACTCTTTACGTTTACCTAGCATGTAAGAGACTACCAAACCAGCGATGCCAGCATTGATATGAATTACTGTTCCACCTGCGAAATCTAGTTCACCATTATTACTTAAAAATCCCCCTCCCCAAATCCAATGGGCTACGGGACAATATACAAATAAGGTCCAAAGCGAAGCGAAAATACACCAAGTAGAAAATTTAACTCGTTCAATAATAGATCCACTTACAATAGCGACGGCGATTGCAGCAAAGGATCCTTGAAAAGCCACAAAGAGATAGGTTGGTATTGAACCGCTTAAATCATTGACAGAAATTCCTCTCAGCATGACTTGATCAAAATTTCCAAAAAACAATCCATTACCACTAAAAGTAAAACTGTAACCGAATACAATCCAGGATAAAAACGCAATACAAAAGGCAATGTAACTCATACCTATTGTATTTAATACATTTTTACTTCTTGTCAAGCCTCCATAGAAAAGAGCTAATCCTGCTGGCGTCATAAGAACTACCAGTGCAGTTGCTACAAGCATCCAAGCTGTATCACCATGGTTTATTGATGAATAAGCAGGGCCACAATAACCAAGATATGGTAGCGTAGCCATAAAAAAAACTATTGCTATATTTTTCAGCATAACCAAGTATTTAAAGACAGGTGCTTTACCAGCACCTGTCTCAAAATCTGAATTATTTGATGAATAATAATTCTCTATACTTCGGTAGTTTCCAATTGCTGTCATCAACCAGAATTTCAAGAGCATCGGCATGTTCTCGAATTTTATCAAAATATGGCTTAACGTTATCATTGAGCCACTTTGATTCATCGTTAACAGATTTCACTCCATGCATTTGATCGCCAGCCTTGTCCATTTGTGCAATATAATTGCGAATGGCATGTGTATGCCCATGGATTTCTTCGATTTGAGTTTTGATATCGGTAGATGCCTTATCTAAGCCCAATTCATTGTATCCTTTATGCAGCTTTAACAATTGAGATTGATAGTCTATTGCCGCTGGAAGAATATGCGTTAAAGCCAACTCCTTTACCATACAAGCTTCTGTTGAAATTTTATTTACATATATCTCTTGAAGAACATTATAGCGGGCAATGAGTTCCTTCGAACTCAGTACGTTGTTTCGCTCAAACAGCAATTGTGCCTCATCAGTAATGAAAGCATCCAAAGCATAAGGCGTTGTTTTAACATTGGAAAGGCCTCTCTTTTCAGCTTCCTTTTCCCATTCATCTGAATACCCATCACCATTGAAGATGATTGATTTTGCCTCCTTGATGTAGCCTTGAAGAATTTGTGTAATAGCCTGCTCTTTTGGGGTGCCATTAGACAATTTTTCATCTACACTTTTTTTGAAGCTATTTAATTGATCTGCCACCATAGTATTCAAGGTCATCATTGGCAGAGAACAGTTTTGAGTTGAGCCTGCAGCTCGGAACTCAAATCGATTTCCAATAAAAGGGAAAGGAGAAGTTCTGTTTCTGTCCGTATTATCGAGAATTGCTGAAGGTATTTTTGGAATATCTAACTCCATTTTTGGATTTCCTTCCGGAGCATTAGGATTAAGACCCATTTTTTCAAAATCAGCCAATAATTTCTCCATGACAGAACCAGTAAATATGGAAATAATAGCAGGAGGTGCCTCATTGGCTCCAAGTCTATGATCATTTCCTGGTCCAGAGATAGAAGCTCTCAAAACATCAGCATTGTCATGGACGGCTTTTATGATATTCACAAAATATGTTATAAAGGGCAAGTTGTTTCCTGGTTGGTTTCCTGCAGATAGTAGATTGATCCCCGTATCTGTAGCCATTGACCAATTATTATGTTTACCGCTTCCATTTAGTCCATGAAAGGGCTTCTCATGCATTAAAACGCGTAAATTGTGCTTTCTTGCAACCTTATGCATTAAATCCATAACCAACATATTGTGATCGTTGGCAACATTAAGCTCTTCAAACATAGGAGCAAATTCAAATTGACCCGGTGCGACCTCATTATGTCTTGTAAGTACTGGAATACCGAGCTTTAAAGATTCTTCTTCGAGGTCATTCATAAAATTATGAACGCGTTCCGGAATCACGCCAAAGTAATGATCATCCAACTCTTGGCCTTTCGCTGATTTTCTTCCAAACAATGTTCGACCTGTGAGCATCAAATCTGGTCTTGCCTCATATAAACCAGCATCAATAAGAAAATATTCTTGCTCGCAACCTAGTGTTGGAATTACACTTGAAATGGACTCGTCAAAATAATGATATACCGAAGTGGCAGCTTGACTTAACGATTCTATTGACTTGAGCAAAGGAGCCTTGTAACCAAGAGACTCGCCTGTGTAAGAAATAAAAACAGACGGAATGTACAATGTTTTTCCAGATTCAATTTCGAGAATAAATGCCGGAGAGGTAGGATCCCAAACTGTATACCCACGAGCCGCATCTGTTGACCTCAGTCCTCCTGAAGGAAATGAAGATGCATCTGGCTCTCGTTGAATCAATTCTGCCGCTGTTAAATTTTCAATACCATTTGTATTTGAAGAAGATGGTTTGTAAAATGCATCGTGCTTTTCCGCCGTTCCACCGGTTAGGGGCTGAAACCAATGGGTGTAGTGTGTAGCACCTAAATCAATAGCCCATTTTTTCATTCCTTTGGCAATCATTTCCGCCGTCTCAATTTCAATTTTTTTGTTTTGCTTTTTTGCTGCAAGAATAGAAAAATAAGCACCCTCAGTGAGGTATTCTTTCATTGTATTCATATCGAATACATTCATGCCAAAAATATCAGAGATTTTCTTATTCTCTAATTTTTTGTTCCCAGACGATGTTAATTTTGCATTCTCTTGCCAACCTATCAAGGCATTGTGACGAATTTCAGACATTTTGTTAATTTTTAGTCGTTGTTAATAATAAAATAAGAAGGAGAACCTGTTAAATGAAGGATGGAATTCTTGCGAAAAACTAAAAACATAAAACTACAATTCTCATTATCGGGGGCAATTTTAGGAATTTACAAGCATATAGGTTGGTCTATTGTATTAAAAAATTATTAACACTAAAATTGTTAATAAACTCTACTAAAAAGGTTTGTGAAATTGAAAATTAATTGAACTACTTATCCTTTGTTAAGTGTCGCTGGGTTTTGTTCCACTAATTTTGAACCAGATATGATTAGAAACAATAAACCCTTAACTTTACTATAAACAAAAGCTACTATGAAATTCTTAATTCCTTTTGCCCTATTACCATCAATTCTTTGTGCTCAAATCACACTCGAAGTTTCAGATTTTGCCGATGGTGGAGATACGGTACGCGTAAGTAATACCAATGACTTCTCACTCGACTATGCAAGCACTGGAGACAATTACACCTGGGACTTTTCAGGCCTTATAGCCGAAAGTCAAACCCTAAAGGACTACCAGAGTATGGACAACGCAAGCGCCATCCCATCCTTTACATTTGGTGCTTTTGCAGATGAAGCATACCAAGCCACAAATTTTGCAGAAACCGTAGACATCCCATTGGATCAGGCAGGAGAATTTTTACCGATCAGTATTGATGCCATCAATCAGTTTTCAAGAAACACAACGAACGGAATCACAAGTGTCGGTTTATCGATCGGTATTTCAGGTACTGAAATACCGGTTACCTCGGATACCATTGAAACCCGTTACACTTTTCCAATGAATTATGAGGACAGCTATACATCGAATGGGTATTCCTATTTAGACCTCAACCCTATTTATAATGCCATTTGGATACAATACCGGACAAGAAATACACAAGTAGATGGATACGGAAGCATCACAACACCTTATGGTACTTTTGATGTCCTAAGAATCAGGCATGAAATCATTGAAAGCGACTCTGTATTTATAGATTTATTTGAAGGTGCTGAATGGTACGAGCTACCTGTTCCGGTACGTTACGAATATGAATGGATTACAAAAAGTGAAAAAGAGCCGATTCTGAAAGTGGTTACTCGCATAGAGGCATCTGGAGAAGAAGCTGTCATTAGCGTGAACTACAAGGACAACTTTTTGGATCTGAACGCAGGAATTGAAGAAACACAAAACAGAATTCAGATTGGACCGAACCCAGTCATAAATAGCTTGTTCGTTCAAGGCATATCAGGTAGCTTCGATTATCAGGTAATAGGGATGTATGGTGAAGTTTTACAGAAAGGAACCGAGCACAACCACAATGCAATAGATTTAAACAATATCAATCCGGGAACCCACCTCATAGTGATTGACACCATATTTGGGCGCACCGTGCAAAAAATCATCAAGCAATAGTGCTGCTCGCAGCCTAGGAAAAATTAAAATTATATCCTTTTTGAGGTTCGGCTAAAAATAAATGGTGATTAGTCTTGAAATCATAAGTAAGGCGTTGTAGAATGTTGTAAAAATATTTAGGTCGTTGAACAACAAATATACATTAAAAATCAAAACCTTATTTGACCAGGATTGTTTAATAAACTTATGCTTCTAGACTCAACGGTATTATCAAAAGAAAAAACAAAAGAAATCGCCAAGCTTGTTGGTCCTGCTTACTCCATATGGGATAGCCTTCGCTTAAAAGGAATTGGCTCTACAAAGCTCAATATATCGAGTTACAGCAATGATTTTAAAGGATTCTTGGAGCAAGACAACAATAACAATTACTGCAACATTGAGCTTAGGCCAAATGGGATCATTGTTCACCTAAATAAAAGAGCAACAAGGTACAGCTGGGCTATTCCCTTTTATAAACTTTCTCTATTTCATTCGGATGACTACAGCATTCATGCAGACGGAAGCTTTTTAAGAATAAAAAAAGATGATTTAGCCCAAAAATCAAGATCGTTCATCAATAAAATCTTGGATCAAAAAGCTCAAAAATCAACAATTAATCCTTTTTGAGTTGTTCTTTTGAATAAATGCCCTCCAATTAATTTACTATTCAAACGCAATTATCTATATTTGATACTTATTGAGAGGGTTAATGTTGAATCAGTGTTGTAAGATAGCATTTGTTGCTGCTTTATTTTTGAATAACACAGCAGTAGCACAGGATTCGTTGAGAACAGAGAAATTCAACGAATTGGCTTCACGTGTTCAAAAAATGATGCGACAAAAAGGCAATAGTTTAGAACACCTTACGGTAGTTCACCGCCAACTCTCAGATTACTCAGATGTTAACCCAGAACTCTTTAAGGAAATATCTAACAAACGGCTTCGGTACAACCTAAAAGAAAGAATTCGATACATTGAAATGAGGTCACGCGGTTACAATTTGCAGCAATCACTTGTGTCGATGGCCATCCTCGAAAACGAAAAACCCGACAATTTAGAGGTGCAAAAACTCTCAATAAAAACCAAAAGGAAAGCCCATAACGCCTTGCGCAAAAACATTACAGATAGTCGTGTAGACTATACAATAGAACCTTCTATTTCTTATTACACGTGGGGGAAAAATCCAAGTGAATTTGCATTCTTTGATTCACCTGGTATGGATGTTATGTTTAGTCTTGCAGGGTATAAAACTTTCAAGCTAAGACCCTCAAAAAAAATTGGAAAAAGACAATATTACACCTATTCACAAGCAGGACTAAAAATAGATTATTTTAATGGTATGTTAATGCCTCAATTGAGTGCCTTGTTTACGCAGACCTCTGGAATTGATATTGGTTACGCTTTCAATTTCTCAAATCCACAGGAGGAGGTTCCGGAAGGAACAAACTTCTACACGATTAATATCGCTGGCTACTACCCTATTAACCAAGTAAGCATAGGTTTAAATGCTAGGATACTTTCTGACTTCTCAAACAGTCATTTCTTGCATTATGGCATCACGCTAAAATATAACTTGAAATTGGGTAAAAAAGCGACGAGTGAAGAGCTAAATAAGATCAAATCAGATATCGAAAACATAAACATGAGCCCCCTCAAATAGGTGCTCAGTCCCAAGCATCTGGATTATCGTTATCAGCCAAAAGCTTTTTCCAATTTTTATCATGTGCATCTGACTCACTAACAATAGCATGATACTCCTCTGGCTTTAGATCGTATGTATCAATCTTATGTCCCGTGTAGGTTTCTATATCTTCAAGCAACAAAACCTCACTCTCTGCACAAAAGGAAAGCGCATGGCCCTTATTGTTGCCCCTACCTGTACGTCCACATCTGTGAACATAATTCTCTGGGTTTTCAGGCAGGTCATAATTTACAACATAATCCATATCTGGAATATCAATTCCACGGCATGCCACATCCGTGGTCACCAGGATAGTGTTCTCTGCTTTTCTAAAGCGTTCTAATATTCCAAATCGTTCCTTTTGTTCAATGCCTCCGTGTAATGCTTCAGTCGATATACCCGCTCTTTTCATCGCAGCCACTACCCTTTCAGCGCGCACTTTAGTACGAACAAAAACTATAAATTTACCTTCTTCAAACTCATTCAATAGATTTTCAAGAAAAAACCTTTTGTCATCCATTTCAACGCGACTAACTGCATGCTGTACATTTTTTGACACTGGATTTTTTGGAGAAACGTGAATACGAATAGCATTACGCACTACATCGTAGGCCAAAGACTTTATTTTTTTATTTAAGGTTGCTGTAAAAAAAAGAGTTTGTCTTTTGTATGGCAGATGTCTTTGTACATCCCGAATATCATCATTAAACCCAAGATCTAGCATCAAATCAGCCTCATCAATCACAAAGTGCTTAACAGCACTTAAATCAACAAAACCTTGAGCAATCAAATCAAACATTCTTCCTGGTGTAGACACAAGAACCTCGACATTACTATTAAGCGCTTTAATCTGCGGATCTTGATCAACACCACCATAAAGGCCTAAAACTTTTATGCCTGTTTTCATTCCTATGGTCATAAATACCTCAGCAATCTGCTTGGCAAGCTCTCGAGTAGGCACAAGAACAAGCGCCGAAATTCGGCGGTTATTTGCTTTTCTATTTTGAATAATCTGTTGTAAAACAGGAATCGCAAACGCAGCAGTTTTCCCAGTACCGGTTGGGGCCACAGCCATTACGTCTTCACCATCTAGAATGGCTTGAATCGCTCTGAACTGAATATCTGTTGGACGCTTGAAGCCAAGATAATCCAGCTGCATTTTTAGCTTGTTGTCAATATGGTAATCCTTGAATTTCAATGTGTCGTAAAATTACGACAATTAGAAATCAATTGTATGCTCTACTGCTTTAAATCGATAGTCAAAAATTTCGGCAAGCTTCTTTTTGACAATAATGGGGTGCATCAACCTACCTAGAAAACCAAGAGGCAACTCATAAGAAACAATATCGGTCATTTCTACACCTCCCTCGACTTCCTTAAAATGGTGCTCATGGTGCCAAATCCGATAAGGCCCCTTGCGCTGCTCATCTACAAAAAACTCAAGCTCTTTTACTGTTTTGATTTCTGTAATCCAATTCATAGGAATACCCAACAAAGGTCTAACTGTATACTCAATCATCAGTCCTTCATACATCTTTTCAGGTAGCTCAGTCTTCACGTGAAAACCCATATCTGGAGGAGTTATTTTTTCTAAATTGAGCGGGGAAGAAAAAAAGTCCCAAGTACTTTGCAGATCTGCCTTAATGATCTGTGTTTTCTTTAATTGATACATAGTTTTAAAACAATAATTAAGATATAATGTTTCGGATAAATCATAAAAAAGGCGACCGAAGCCGCCTTTATAACTTGTTATACAAGTATTAAATATTTTCAATCACCATAGCAGAGGCTCCTCCACCTCCATTGCAAATACCGGCTGCTCCGAGCTTACCGCCATTTTGCTTAAGTACATGAAGTAAAGTGACTAAAATTCTAGAACCAGAATTTCCAAGCGGATGTCCTAATGCAACAGCACCACCATTTACATCTACCTTTGAGGAATCTAATCCAAGTATTTTTGTATTTGCAATTCCCACGACAGAAAATGCTTGGTTCAACTCCCAATAATCTACATCTGAAACTTCAATATTGGCCTTTGCTAATGCTTTAGGAACCGCTTTTGAAGGCGCTGTAGTAAACCATTCCGGCTCATGCGCAGCATCAGCGTATGAAACAATCTTTCCGATAGGTGTCAAACCATGCTCCTTTACCGCCTCCTCTGAAGCCAATACAATACATGAAGCGCCATCGTTCAAGGTAGATGCATTTGCCGCCGTAATTGTACCCTCCTTATCAAAGGCAGGACGTAGGTTAGGAATCTTATCTAGAAATACATTTTTGAATTCTTCATCAGTATCAACAATTTTAGGATCTCCTTTTCTTTGAGGAACAGCCACAGGAACAACTTCATCAGAAAATTTACCACCCTCCCATGCTGCTGCTGCTCTCTTGTATGACTCAATTGCAAAGTTATCTTGATCCTCTCGCGTAATATTGTGTTCTTTAGCACAAAGCTCAGCACAATTACCCATCGGCACTTTATTATATACATCTAAAAGGCCATCTTTGGTCAAACCATCAAGCACTTGGATGTTGCCAAATTTAGTACCAGATCTTCCCATCATATAATGGGGAGCCATGGACATGTTTTCCATACCTCCAGCGACTACAATATGATTGTCACCAGCGATAATGGATTGAGCACCTAATGCCACAGATTTCATACCGGAAGCACAGACTTTATTGATTGTTGTACAAGGTACTTCGTTACCAATACCTGCTCCTATTGCTGCCTGTCGGGCTGGCGCTTGACCAACACCAGCTTGGAGTACATTCCCCATAAAAACCTCATCAACTTTTGCAGTTGAAATGTTTCCTTTACTCAATGCCCCTTTGATGGCTACTGAACCTAATTTTGTGGCTGGAACACTGGACAATCCTCCTAAGAATGAACCCATAGGCGTTCGAACTGCAGATACGATATATACTGTTTTTGACATGCTTTCAATTTTTGGATACGAATATAGGTATTTGATTCTAAATCAAGGTGCTGTATAAGTAGGAGAATTTGTCTCTTTTAATGGATTTAATTCCATTTTTGTCGCTAATTTTAATCCCATGAACATCGAACTAGAATATCCGGCCATATGGCTTTTTTGTATTCTTTTACTTTCTCTTTTCCTGAGCTGGTTTTCCTACAGGACTAAAAATGGATTCAATGAATTATCGCGCTTATGGAGGGCGGCACTCTACTCCTCAAGAGCAATATCGATTTTCCTGATCACGACACTTCTATTAGGTGTATTTATAAAAACTTATATTGAAAGAATTGAGCAACCCCTTTTCTTTATTGTAACAGACCATTCAGCGTCTATGCTTAATTATAAAGACAGCTCCACAGTAGCTGAAAATATAAAATCCACAAGAGAAAAAATCACAGCGAAATATGGATCAAAATTTGACATAAAAACACTAAGCGTTGGTGCTAATATTAGAAACAATGAAACGGGTTATTTTAATGAATCGAGCTCGAATCTAGAGGCTGCATTTTCCTATATCCATAGTAACTTTTACAATAGAAATATTGGCGGCATCACTTTCATATCAGACGGTAATTTCAATGTAGGGGCAAATCCAATATATAATGCAGCTAAAATTAGAACCACGCCAATTTTTTGTCTGGCTGTTGGAGATTCTATTCAAAAGAAGGATCAGTTGGTGCGGTCAGTATTCAATAATCCACTTGCTTTTTTAATGAATGAGTTCCCGGTTGAAATAGACATATCTTCATTCTTATTCCCTGAGGAAGAATCCTTGATCACCATATCTAAAAAAGGAAAAGTGATCGCATCGAAAACCTTAAAATATGGAAAAAATACAGAAGACTTTCAAAAGCTAAGGTTTTTGATCCCTGCTGATGAACTTGGAAATCAAACCTATACTATCAATTTAGAAGAAAAGAACAACGAAATTTCATACAAAAACAATAGTAAAAACTTCTACGTTGAGGTTTTAGATTCTAGAAACAAAGTTTTGCTGCTTTCAACGGCTCCCCATCCAGATATTTCTGCACTAAAAAATGTACTCGCTACAGACGATAAGATTGAATTTGAATCCGCACGTTTTAAAGATTGGAATGGAAAAGTCAATCAGGCCAACCTTTTGATCTGTCATTCTCCTCAAAAAAATTCAGATCTGAATATCATTAAACGCTTTGAGGAAGAAAATATTCCAATATTATATATTCTTGGGCCTTCTACAAACGAAGCTTTATACGGTCGTCTTTCGATTCAATTCCCGCCACGAACAGTTGGGAAAAGAGACAACTTTCAAGCTGCATTAAATGATAATTTTTCCGAATTTATTATTGATCCATTACTAAAATCATCCTTAAACTTCTATCCGCCGTTACAAGGACATTATGGAGATTTCAAGACTCCTGTTGGTGCAAAAATACTCTTGAATCAACGTATTGGAAGCATTGAAAAAGAAAGCCCTCTCCTATTCTTCCAAACACAAAGAGGGAAAAGATATGCTGCTATTATGGGAGAAGGTATTTGGAGATGGCGAATTAACGAGTTCCAAAGAGAACAAAACCATACTGTATTCAACAACTTAATCGATAAGTCCATTCAGTACCTTACAGTTCCTGGAAAATCAAAAGGTCTTACCGTTTCTTTTCCAAAAAAAATCAACAAACAAGAGGAGCTCATAATCAATGGGGTATTTTATAATTCGTCTTTAGAAGCCATTACAAGCCCTTTACTAAATTTAAATATCACTGATGAAAATTCAAAAAAGTACACAACACAATTTTCTGTATATGAGGACGGATATCAAGCCCAGCTGGGAAAGCTAAATCCGGGAAGATATACATGGGAAGTAGAAACTGAATTCAAAAATAAAATAGAGCGTAAATCAGGGGTTTTCATCGTGGAGGACATCGATCAAGAAAGAGCTGAATCTGTTGCAAACCACAGTGTACTGAAGCAGCTCGCTACACAAAGCAATGGAGGTTTTTACAGGCTTTTAGAGTCTGATAGATTGATCAACGACTTATCACAAAGATCAGAAATTGAATCCGTATCTTTTTCAGAAGAAGCAAGCTTCAGGCTGATTGACTACACCTGGTACCTGATGCTTTGCATATTATTTCTTTGCGTAGAGTGGTTACTGAAACGATTGAAAGGGCTGACCTAAAGCACTCAATTAAACAAACATATTTCGCATAAAACTCACAGCTTTCTAGCTAAATTATTTTACAGAATAATCACGCTCACTTTTCGATCTCCTCTGGGCGTATAGATTTTAATAAAATATGATCCCGAGGTAAGATTCAATAGGCTTATCCGATCATGGTTCAATAAACCTTTCTGCTTGAGCAATACTTTTCCCTGAAGATCCATGAGCTCAACATCAACCGATTCAACACCTTGCAATGCTATATTTAAGAAGCTGTAAGTTGGATTAGGAAAAAGCTGTATGTCATAGGATTCATTCATTTCATCTATATCAACAGTATTTACGATTGTGAAGCAATCAGACATAACCATGCAGTCATTAAAAGTAACCTGAACTCCATATTCTCCTGAAATCCCAGTGGTAAATGTTGCATTATTTTCTTCTAAAATTGGTGTGAAGTTGTCATTGCAATCTACCCATTGATAGCTTACTCCGGTTACATCTGTTTCCGCTTCTAATGTAATATCATCAATTACCTCAACGCCAACATTAAAAGAAGTAATGGTCAGGTCAAGATTAATTGTACTGTCACAGCCTTCAGTATTCTGCAACACGAAGGTTGCAGAATTATTACTTTCTGTATATTCAACACCATCAATCCAAGTGTAAGCATCACAGGCCTCAACGATATCAAATCCAGAGGAAGAATTATTGAGTGTCAAATTAAGCGTCACGGTGCTATCACAACCTCCGACTGCGGTTAATAATTGAGTCGCAGTATTATTGCTTTCAGTATAGGTAACCCCATCAATCCATGTATATGCGTCGCATGCATCAATATCATCAGTACCCGTAAGTGAATTATCTATCGTGAGATCCAAAGTAACCAAACTATCACATCCATAAATTGATGTCAGCATTACTGATGCACTATTATTACTTGAGCTATATGTGTTACCATCTATCCAAGTAAAGTTATCACAAGCACCTTGCATGTCTATGGTGTTATAGGAATTGTTAATCGTTAAATCTAACGTTACAAGACTATCACAACCCTGACTTGTCGACAGCATAATATTAGCCTCGTTATTGCTTTCAACATATGTATTTCCATCAATCCAGGTATATGTATCACACGCTTCAACGTTATGTATACCTACAGTGGAATTACCAAGTGATAAATCAAGTGTAACAATAGAATCACAACCTATCTCATTACTGAGCACTTGAGAAGGAATACTCGAGTATATTGTTGTCTCGTTCACAGAAAGCTCGTCAAATTCGACAGAACCATTATCGAATTGAAACTTCACTGCTCTATCAAACGCAACACCATTTACAGTAATCGTATTGATACCGAGTAATAATGGTTGTGGATTCCCAATGAACCAATTACCGTTGGCTACAGTTTTCAAGACTCTATAATTGGCACCAGCAGGCAGATCAGTTATATTTATTTCAAGCTCCTGCTCTACTCCATTATTACCGTCACCAACAACACAAGCTGTGTAAATATTATCCCAAGGGCTGTTTTGGCCAATTTGAAACAATGAAGGCGTTTGTGCGTCAATGCTTGTTGGAACATTATAATTAACAGACGAATATGTGACACCATCAATCCATGTGTAAGCATCACAAGCACTAACAATATCAGTAGAGATAATAATATTTTCAGACCCTGGACTTGCCAAAATTTCAAATCCGTTTATATTGACTCCTATTGAACTAGAACATGACAACCAATTCGCACCATCATTATTGTTTACTGCAGGATCACAAATAACAATTGAGCTACCTCCACCATCTGGCATTCCGGCAGAAGAACCAGAGGGCCAGCTTCCCGAGTCATCATAATTAACTACATCCACCTCTTGACCAAATGCATCTATTAAAACAATAGCTTCTCCCCCATTGGAAAGCGCGCCAGAGGACCATTCTGCATCAGGACTAGAATCAAATGTATTTAGGTAGGCGTTTGCATTAGAAGCGACGACGAAGTATGCCTCAGGTTCAATGGATCCACCCGCAAAAGTATGGGTCACACCTTGAGAAAAGGTAAAGCCGGTTAAGTTAACAATTGAGGTTCCGTTATTGTAGATTTCAATAAACTCCAACGTATCTGCACCGGATTCAGGTGGATTATACATAATCTCTGTGATTACTAGGTCAGGAGGATCAGGAGTCGCAGCTGCACCGCCGTTGAATGCACCAATATTTGGAGGAAGCAAATCAGAAACAGGATTGCCAAAATAATCTTGACCGCCATTATTTAATAAGTAATCCAAAGTATCAGTACTACCATGTATTAAACGCCCGGCTCCAATTGCCGGAGAGGTAGACTGCAATTGATACATTGCCGCATCATTAGAACCCATAGGGTCCGTATTTAGAAGATTCGGTTCTGAAAATATCGCATTGTTCAAAAGATCACTATCAAGGTCTATACGGTCGCTATCGAAAAACAAATTATGGCTTATATCCAAAATGTTCGATTCGTTTTGAATAAATGTTGGCAAAATCGCGCCACTTTGCCCAACGTGAACTAAATTATTATAAACATAAACATCACCTACATCTGGCCAAAAATAGATTTCGGGATTTAGGTTTTCATTTACATACACAGTATTGTTATATATGAACGTCCCAACACTTGGGCATCTTATTGGATTTTGGCCACAAAAATTAGAAATCCAAAATATTTTACCTTTTTTATTCCATGGGATTCCGTCTGGATCCTCTCTGTAACCGTCGTTTACGCTTATATTGTAACGGTAGCCACAGTTAATATTATCCCCCAATATTTCGGCAAAACCACCCTCATTATTGTAGCTATAATTATACTGAAAAACGACATTTTCATTTCCGTAATCAATATGACAACTATAGGAGTCCTGTGGGCCATGGCAATTCAAAAAGTTGTTGTGCTGTGCGACAACATTTTTACATTTAAAGGTCCACATTCCGCTTCCACGATTCCACATCCTAGAATCAATCCCTGAACCGGAGTGGTTAAATGTGCAATTTTGAACGAGTACGTTTTCACTTCTATTCGGAACAAACCCAGAACCTCCAGTATGTTCGAATAAACAATTTTCAACAAGAACCTCATTGACTTTAAGAGAATCGATAGCATTTACACCCAATCGTTTGATCCATAAACCATAATGTCCCGTTTCTGTTATTGTTGAATTTAGTATTCGGGTATTAGAGATGATGTTAAATAATCCAATATCAGTATCTGATTGAGTTTCAAGCTTAATACCATATCCGAGATGTACGTTAGCAATATTATCGGGAGTTGGATAAATGTCATGAATGTAAAGATCATTGAATGTCAAGTCCTCAAGACTTTTGGTGGATGCAACTACTTTAACCCCAAAACGGACATTTTTTCCGCTACCCCAAGAATTGTCGACACCTTCATACCCTGCAAGCTTCTTTATTGTGCCGATAGGTATTCCTGTTCCATTCAGTGAAAGTGCATCAAATTCAACGGCACCATTACCAAACTGTATCTTTACCGTTCTATCAAATGCGACAGGATTGACCGTAATGGTATTGATACCTAGCGATAAATTTTGGGCCGGTGCATTGTACCAATTGCCATTGGCTTGGGTTTTCACTACTCTATAATTTGCACCAACAGCAGGAAGCTGTGTAACATTTATCGTAAGTGTTTGTTGTGCTCCATTATTGCCATCTCCTATTTCACAAGCGACAAATACATTGGTCCAAGTTGTATTCGGACCACTCTCAAATAATTCCGGGGTCTGCTCGTCGATTGTGGATACACCAGCGTCAAGATGGGAGAATGAATTATAGAGCTCGATACCGTTTATGACGATATGGTCGTCATTATAAAGCAAAATACAAGCTTGGTATCCAAATCCATTAATGACTGGTTTATCCGAACCTCCATATACATCGACAACAATTGGCTCCATTGCTGTACCAGATCCTTTTAACCAAAACATTCCTTCCCAATAATCTCCTGACTTAAAATAAATAGAATCTCCCGGACTGAAAACCATGGAATTCAGCATCTCAATGGATTCAAATGGAAATTGACTACTTAAGCCATTATTGAGGTCATTTCCTTCAGAGCTACTGATATAATAGGAACTTGCGAAAACACAGTGAGAGAAAAATAATATTTGAAAACCAAAAAACATATAAAACACTGTCTTGAGGCGAATTAATTCTCTTAGCATGACATTAAAATATGGATTTACTGCTAAAATACTGCTGTTTATGGAAAGAAAAAAGAAGCTTGTTTTAAAAATAAAGAGAAGAAGCTCTTATTGTGCGGTTTAAATATTTGATTTACAGATTTTTAAAGCTATAAACAAGAAAAGATACCTAAAATCATAATCCACTTGGGCAAATAAAATCTGTTCTCAATGCGAATGTTTCTGGAATCCCACTATAACCACCGATTAGATCATCGATAACATTGAAACCATTCTTTTTGAGAATAGAAGCCGCAATCATACTTCTATATCCTCCTGCGCAATGCAATAGTAAAGAGGTGTTTTTGGGGTAGTTGTGAATATTATCCTTAATAAAATCAAGTGGCAAAGATTTAGCCATCTTTAGATGCGAGGCTTTATATTCTCCTGGCTTTCTCACGTCAATTACACATTCTTGGTCAAAATCTAAGGACATAAATTCATCGGCATCCATACGGCCAATAGTTTCTGTACTATTATTTGCAGACAACCATGTTTGAAAACCTCCTTCCAAAAAACCAATCACATTATCATATCCGACGCGAGCTAAACGCTGAATAGTCTCCTCTTCTTTTCCAATATCAGTCACCAAAACAATTTTTTGTCTATCTGCTGGAATCAATGCACCAACCCAAGGGGCAAACTGACCTTCCAGTCCAATAAAAATACTTCCAGGAACGTAGCCTGCAGCAAAATCATTTGCATTGCGAGTATCTAATATAAGTACATCCTGTTTGGATAATAAAGCTGTAAAAGAATCAAGGTTTAAAGAGGTTAACCCCCTTCGCATTACTTCAGAAATCGAATCGTAACCGCTTTTATTCATTTTGACATTCATTCCAAAATATTGAGGTGGAGGCATTAGGCCATCCGTTAGTTCATCGATGAATTCTGCCTTCGTCATGTCTTTACGCAGAGCATAATTAGTTCTTTTTTGTTTTCCAATCGTACAGGAGGTTTCGCTCGACATATTCTTACCACAGGCACTACCAGCACCATGTGCTGGATAAACGACAACATCATCTCCTAAAGTCATAACTTTATTACGCAAAGATTCATATAACATTCCCGCCAAATCTTCTTGCGTCATATTGGCGGCTTTCTGTGCTAAATCAGGTCTACCAACATCACCAATAAAAAGAGTATCGCCCGTAAAAACAGCAATATCCTTACCTGTCTTATCAGTCATAAGGTAACAACAAGATTCCATTGTATGTCCTGGAGTATGCAGCACCTTTATTTGCAAGTCACCGATAAAAAAAATCTCTTGATCCTTTGCAGAATAGAAATCGAAACTAGGATTGGCCTCAGGACCAAAAACAATAGAAGCACCGGTCGTTTTAGCCAAGTCTACATGCCCACTAACAAAATCAGCATGAAAATGAGTTTCAAATATATACTTGATTTTAGCACCATCGGCCTGCAAGCGTTCTATGTATGGAGCTGTCTCTCTTAGAGGGTCAATAACCGCAGCCTCCCCATTAGATTCGATATAATAGGCTCCTTGCGCCAAACATTTAGTGTAAATCTGCTCTACATTCATCTTACAAAATTAAGAATTTTCATTCTAAAGAATGTACTATGTCCCCTTTAATACAAGTCTTCCAAGCATAGTTCGGCTTAAATATTGGCTTTTTATTTAACGGGCGGTCTAGTATTACAAATGTAGCATCCTTCCCCTGCTCCAATGAGCCAAGCTGATTTTCTTGAAATGATGCAAAAGCTGCCCAAATGGTCATTCCTCTCAAAGTTTCTTCTATACTGAGTGCTTCATTGCTCAGAAAACCTTTTGCTGGATAGTCTTTTGGTGTCATTCGATGCACCGCGGAATGAATCGTATAAAAAGGATTGGTATACTCCACGGGAAAATCAGTCCCCAAGGCAATCATTCCAAAGGAATTAAGCAAGGATTTGTATGCATATGCGCCTTCCATTCGTTCAGGACCTATTTTCGAAGCTGCCCAGCGCTGATCTGTTGTTGCATGTGTAGGTTGAACAGAGGGAAAAACAGCATAATCAGTGAACAATTTGAACTCGGCTAAATCCACGAGTTGGGCGTGCTCCACACGAAAACGATGGTCCGGCTTTCTTTTGTAGGCTTCTTTGCACATTGCAAGTATTCGAGATACAGCAGCATCTCCTATTCCATGGCAATTCAATTGGTAATCCACAGAAAGACAGAAGTCTCGGAGGGTCTCAAGCTCTTCCATAGAACTTAAAGATAAGCCTTTATAATTCGGATGATCGTGGTATGGTTCCTTCAATAGAGCACCTCTTGAACCTAATGCGCCATCTACATATGCTTTAAAGCTTCTAATCAATAAGTTTTGATTTCGATAAATTCCATTTTTTCTAGCGAATTCTTTGTTTGCATCAGAAGGTGCAAGCATGGTGTATATATTTAAGCTAAGACTATTTTCATCTACCATTTCTATCAATAGCTCTCTTTGATTGGCATCTACCCCAGCCTCATGAACTCCGGTTACACCATAAGTGAAAAGCTCCTCTTGAACCTCGAGAAGTTTCGTTTTCATTTCTGCATTTGAGAACTTAGGTATCAAACCTTCAAGCAGCTGTAATGCGGCGTCAACGAACAAGCCAGTATATTCGCCTGAAGCATTTTTGAGTACAGCACCTCCATTGGGAACATCGAATTCCCCAAGTAATTTTATAAATGCATTATTTAGTAAGGCCGAATGTCCATCAATTCTATACAAACATACAGGGGTCTCTGGAAAGGCCTCGTTCAATAGTACATTATCAGGGAATTCATTATTCGCCCATAAAGATTGGTCCCAACCCATTCCAACAAGAACAGGCTTATTACTTTTTGCTTCATAATCTTGTACGCGACGAACCATCTCTTTTTGAGATGTACATCCTACTAAATCTGCACTCAGAAGAAGCTCGGCATAAGACATAAGGTGGCCATGCGCGTCAATAAAACCAGGATAAATCTCTTTTCCCATGGCGTCCATGGACGCATCATATGCATATTTATTAAGTATTTGACGGTCCGGTCCCACCTCGATGATTTTTCCATCACGAATCGCCATCGCCTCTGCTTTGGTGTTTGATTCATCCATGGTAAATATGTTGGCATTGAAGACGACTAAATCCGCCTCTTCTGACTTCATACATGAACCCAGAGACAAAAAGATGATAAAAGTTATAAGAATGTTATGTTTCTTCATCATTAAAAAGGATAACCTAAACCAAAATGAAATCTAGGAACAAAAGGAGAAGGCATTGTATTTATATCAATTCCAGCATCAATACCCTCTTGAAAATATGTGGTCCTATCTTGTATATCTTGAAATACCCATCTGGCACCATCCGCATATGCCGGATTGTATATTGGGAATCCTATATCAAGTCGAATAATGAAATACTCTAAATCTAGACGTAAACCAAAACCTGAAGCTAAGGCCATCTCCCTCATTACCCTATTCAGCTGAAACTGTGCGTTCCTTGAATCCTCCTTATAGGTCCAAATATTACCAAAATCAGTAAATAACGCCCCCTTAAACAAAGCTCCTAAGGAAAACCGATATTCTAAAGAACCACCAAGTCTAATATCTCCAATCTGCGTTAAAGTTCTATCTGGATCCAAATGATATTGATATGCTCCAGGACCAAGAGTACGAGCATTCCATCCCCGATTATCGTTTGCGCCTCCTGCATAAAAGCTATAGTCATAAGGCAATGCATTTGTGCTGTTTCCATATGGAATTCCAAACCCAGCATTTGCTCTGAAATGAACAGATGATTTTGTATTGATTCTCTTTGAGAGTATGTATTTTGAATCAACTTTAACAAATTGTGCATACCTAAGGTTCAGAAATTCATAGCTCCCATCAGATGCTATATCCTGCATTCCCTTGAAAATTGACAAAACATTCCCCGCACCATCCAAGCTGGCTGAGAATAAGACATTCGATCCTAGAAAAGGTCTGCGTCCCGGTCGAAATGACTTATTTTTATTATTATACTCAAAAGAAAATCGAGTATCCTGCCAAACAAATTGATTGCTATAGGAATTGGTCAAAAAAGGATCGTTAATTGAATCCAACCTTTGCTGAAAAGCATCAGTGGGTGAAATATTAATTAGCTTAATAACAGAAGCTGCGGGAAGCCCAATTTCAAAGATCTGTGTTTTACCAACCAAAAACTTCCATGAATAGTTAAGTTGAAAGACCTGCCGTTTATCAAAAATCTCACGTTTTTCATAATTATAAGCTATCATAATTAAGGTTCGAGCTCTGTGTCTTTTTGTGAGGAGCGTTGGTGAAAATGGCGCCAAACCAATGAATTCCATTTGTATGCTTGGCGCAATCTCAATGGAGTTAAACAGATCTATTGACTCCTCCTCATTCTGCTCAAAAACTTTGGTCTGTGTTTCAAAACCTGCACCAAATGATAACGTTAGCTTAGCTGCCTTTCTGTTTAAGTTTCGATTGACATAATTCAAAGCGGTACTAATTCCAGGTTGACCTGTTGAAGAAGTCGTAAAGCGATTGTCGAAAGCAAAGGATTGCTTTTTACTTGGCTCAAGATAATAGTGCACATCCATTAACCGAACTTTACCAGTATCAGGGAGCTCATATATAATTGGTTTCACAGAACTAAACACACCAAGCTGAGTGAGGCCTCTAATAGAACGCGTTAAATAATCTCCCTTAAAGTAATTTTCTTTTTCTAGGAAATTATGAAGCTCCAGAATCTCCGCATCAAGTATAGGTTTAGTACCATTAAAGTGCACCCAAGCATCTCTATTTCTTGCACCATTCAATGAAGCAGCTTTATTACTTTGAAAATAATCCTTTTCCTTAGTAAGGAAATACTGCTTATATTCTGGATTTTGAAAATCCAAACATTGGCAATAATCGCTAAAAAGCCCCTTCACATTTAGGGTATCGCTCAAATGAAAATGAACTTCATTGATTCGAGAATATTTATAGGGTCGTAGAAATAAACTATCTGGATTGTCAGCATTTGAATCATACTGAGAATTAAGCTTCATTTCTAAAACTACCTTTCTTTCATTATGGTTGGTGTCTGCAACAAAATCAATACTAGAAGATGAATATTTATAGTACCCATGGTTTCGCTGGTCTAATGCAAATGCATCTCTATAATCGCTCAATATATCAATATCAAAAGGTTTACCAATCAGCGGGTGTTCCTTATCATTTAGCACACGTTCTGCTAGATAAGCTTTATGATTTCGAATCATAAGGACATTACCTGAATAAAAAACTGAATCAATTTTAAAAACGGGACCAACATCAAGATTATAAGTTACTTGCAGCTTTCTTTTCGCGCTATCTATTTCTATTTCATCCTTGAGAATAATGCTGTAATAACCTTTTCTTCGTAAGAAGTTAACTAGCTGTTGATTGGTTTTTTTATAGGCCACAGAATCAAAAACAATAGGTTCTTCTCCAAATTGATATTTGAGTCGCTCCCGAAGCAATAAATGACTATAAATAGTATCCTGTAATTCCTTTTTTCGATAAAACGTCTTGCCCTTTTTCTTTGCTTTTGAAATGCGTTTATTATTTATCTTTTCGTACCTAGCCTTTTTCTTGTTGAGTTTGTTTTGAAACTTATCGAAGTGCTTCTTTTTCTTTTCGACAATCTTGGCGGAGTCAA
>CAJWRM010000029.1 GCA_913046365.1 uncultured Flavobacteriales bacterium | reverse complement strand
TAAAGCCATTGAAATCTGTTGAAACCATCGCTTCAGACATTAATAATGAGGGCTCCAAAATTGAATATGTAAATGTATTTGAGCAGTTATTGGAATCCACTAATTCCAGCGTGTAATCTCCCGGAGAAAGTCCCGAAATAAGGCTATCTCCACTAATTCCATTCCAGGTATATTCAAAAGGGCTCGTTCCACTCGGAGTAACCGCAATTATCCCATTATTAAATCCATTACAGGAAATATTCACAATTGAATCTGTAATACTTTCGGGTAATGATAAAACTTGAATTGAATCTGTAATGTTTTCATATATACATGAGCTATCAATGAGTGAAATACTCACAGTGTACAATCCTTCCTCGGTGCTTGATAGGTTTGTAATTATTGGATTTGCCTCAGTGGATGTGAAACCGTTAGGTCCTTCCCATGAATAGGTGGCATAACCTGATACGGGAACAATAAATTGAACAGAATCTCCTTGACAATATATACTGTTCGACGTGATTTCTATCTCAGTACAATTTGGCGCATTAATAGTAATAACGTTGTCAGTTGGTGTCGGGCAGCCATTTGCATCGAATGATGCTGAGGCACCGTTATTGTCATAAGGATATCCACCAATCTCCCCATCACCATATATAAAGGACAAATTTTCTAATGTCGTATCGCAAAGTAAAAGAATACAATCATCAATAACCTCAACCTGAAAACGAATTGCAGCACTATCAATCCCTAGAGGCGAATTCACCATTGTACCTCCATTGATTGCGTCTGCTCCTGCATTTACCCGTGTTCTTACAATTCTATCCGTTGCATCATATTCTGCCTGATCGTCACCACTGGCATCTGTTTTTGGCCCAATAAAGGGTCCATTGAGGTACTCTATCGAATTTGGAACATACAATGTACGGATGTCAAGTGCTGTTTGCATGTAGGTATCAAGTGAGACATCTGAACCAATATTTTTACCGACAACTGTATATTCTAAAATATCTCCCGGTTGAGCAGGCGGTCCGTTTAGGTCATTGATTGTTACACTTGCTCTTAAATCGGGTTGGTATACATCAATCGCAGAGGTTATAATTCGTGTAAGTATTGCATCTTGCGAGGTTACAAGCCTAATAGTGGCTGAAGTTGCACTATTGCCAATATAGGTAAAAGCTGAATTGTCGGGTATAAATATTCCATTGTCAAATCCTAAAAGGTTGTTATAGTCTGGATTTCTGTGTGGTGTGAGTAATCCGCCACTAGTTATTGTGCTATTGAAAAAATCTGAGGCAGTTCGCAGCGGATCAGGGACATCTAGAAAAGTACCTGTGCCGTTAAATTGAAAACGGTCACCTTCAATGCTTCTGTCACCTTCGTAGGCCGTGGCACCAAGCTCAAAGCTGACAGGCCCAGTGCTGGGTGTAATAAAACCTGATATAGGGATATCCAAATTATTTTGTCCACTCACAAAACCCATTCCATCAAATACTGTCAAGTTTCTCAAAGATTCTAATTCGTTTTTGTAAACGACTACAATTGTCCAAGCCGCAAATAAATTTTCATCTCCGGTTCTAGATGAAATATTTGCTAACGTAAAACGACCATTTCCTCCTGAGGCTTGAACAAGAGGGGTAATATCCTTGAAACAAAAATAACTTGGCATTCCAAATGAAGGGTTACCAGGTATATTTTGTAAATCAATGGTTTCATCGGCAGTAATATTTTGATAAAATAAGTCATTCAGCTTTATTTTGACGTTCTCCCGATTTACATATGCTGTAGTATTTTCTTGAATTCTGGCACTCCAATATAATCCTGCCCAGCTTATCTCGCTACAGGACGGTAGCGCTAAGCTATCACTCGACGACATAAAAGTTGATGCGACGTTGTCAATATCAACATAATCCATAGTTATACCGCCATCTTGGTTATGGTTTCCATTGGGCGGGAACTGATTTTGAAAGGTCCCACAGTTCTGATTAGAACTATTACAGGTAAGGGCTACATTTGAAATCATTTCTATACCTCCCTTTTGGTTGGCTTGAAAACGAATATCGAAAGGACTAACTACCTGCGCATGGTTAGACATTGTGAAAAAAAACAATAGAAATGTCACCAAAAATTTAGCACAAAAAACATATTCTGAGCTATTTATATTTTTTTCTTCAGAAACCACGTTCTTTTAACGATTCATCGAGCAAATATGTTGCTTTTTTTTGAAATAAAATTAGTCGTAAAATATTTGTTTTCTATTAGCTTCGATTTTCGATACCTTCTAAGTTTCCTAAATTTGAAATGTTATCTTTAAATATTCATTTTTATAAACCCTAAGATATGTGGAAAACAGCATTGTTGTTGATCTTTACTTTGGTCACTGTGCCTGTCGTTTGTTTTTATTATGATGAGCCCTTGTCTTCCTTGCAATATCAGGCATTATCCACGCTGCTTTGGGTATATGGTATATCCTCCTTTTTATGCTTCGTGGTAAGTACAATAACGGATAATTATAGCCAGGTAGATAAGTTATGGAGTATAATGCCCATACCTTATTTGTGGATTTTAGCAGATTATTCAGGTTATAACCATAGAATGGTTTTGATGGCTATTTTGGTGACCATCTGGGGCCTTCGATTGAGTCTAAATTTTGCAAGACGAGGTGGTTATTCCATTAAGTTTTGGACTGGAGAGGAGGATTATCGTTGGTCAATATTACGCGCTAAGCCTGGTTTTGAACAAAAATGGAAATGGATTTTGTTTAATTTGATTTTTATTTCCGCTTACCAGATGGGCCTTGTTCTTTTGACTACATTGCCTGCGCTCCGTGTGCTTGGGATTGCTACAGAGCTAGGCTTATTTGATGGTATGCTTGCTATATTTATTTTAGGGTTTATATATATCGAGTATTTGGCGGATCAGCAGCAATATGATTATCAGACTGAAAAGTATAAGCAGCGGTCCGAAGGAACAATAGAGCCTTTCTATAAAGTTGGTTTTGTGCATACAGGGCTATGGGCTTATATGCGACATCCAAATTATATGGCAGAACAAGCGATTTGGATTGTGTTTTATTTCTTTTCTGTTATTGCAACAGGGTATTGGATCAATTGGACCATCACTGGTGGACTGCTTCTTGTATTGTTATTTAAAGGAAGCTCAGATTTTTCAGAATCAATTTCAGAAGAGAAGTATCCTGAATACAAAAGATATATGAAAACAGTTGGTCGATTCTTACCTTTTAAGGGGGGGTACAAAAGACCGAAATAATGTCTAAAGCGGATTGTATTGGCCTCTTTTGTATAATTCATAAATAATAGTGGCCTCCATTCTAGAATCATCAAGTCCACGATGTTCCTCTATTTTAGGTCTGTCAGGAAATAGGATATCCCAGGCTTCTTGTGCTTTTGGCCATTTATAACCGAATGGCCCTTCGATTTTAAAGTAGTCAACACTTTTTTTCATTGGACAGTCAATCGCTGGGCCCAAATTAAACCCTGCATGTTCCAAAAAAGCACTGTCAAAGTCTCTATTCCAAGCAGTAATTGATCCTTGAAACTGATTCATTATTCCTTGAATTTCATCCATATACTTAGATATCGGTTCGGCATTTCTTACTTCGTCAAGCTCCATGAAGCCATTTTGAAAGATCCATGCTTCTCTATGCTTTGCAGTGAGTCGAGGGTCCTTAAACACTTTATCAAATAGCTCACTTATTTTGCCTGTTTCAAGATTTAGTTTAACCATACCTAGTTCGAGAATTAGGTCTTCTTTTGGTTTCAATCCTGTTGTCTCAATATCAAGTACAATGATTTCTTTACGCATAAATTCTTTTATAGTTTTCTTGCAAAATTTTGGTGTTATTTTCCAACATTTGAAAGTAGCAAGTCTTTTTGCGAATTCCAATGAAAAAGCTCAATTTTGTAACCATCAAAAGACAATGGTAAACATTTATGAATAATCAATCCAAAGAAGAAAAGTATGGTTTGTTGGAAGTTGAACTGAGGGGCTTAATTTCTCGTAAAGATGCTCTTATTTCTAGCTTATCTAACTTTACTGCTGCTGTTCAAAGTCACTTTGGTTTTCTTTGGACGGGTTTTTATTTAGTAGAAGGAAAAGAGCTAGTATTGGGTCCTTTTCAAGGTCCAATAGCATGCACGAAAATTGCATTTGATAGGGGAGTTTGTGGAAAGTCTTGGTCCAATAAAAAAACTTTTGTAGTTCAAGATGTACACCAATTCCCAGACCATATTGCTTGTAGTAGTGATTCGAATAGTGAAATTGTTGTGCCTTTAATAAATCAAGATGGTAAAGTTTTAGCCGTACTAGATATAGATAGCATTCATTTAAATTGTTTTGATGGTACAGATAAAAAATGCTTAGAAAAAATTATAAAATGGTTCGTTTCGGAGGTATATTAGTCGGTTTTATAATGCTATCATCCTGTGCACAAATTGGAACAATTACAGGTGGGGCAAAGGATATTATGCCTCCTCGTATTGAGAAAAGCACGCCTGTAGATGGCTCGGTGAATGTGATTACAAAACAAATTCAAATTGAGTTTGATGAATTTGTTGTTTTACAAAAGCCGAAAGAAAATCTAGTTTTGTTGCCGTCTAATGTTTCATATGAAACAAAACTCATTAACAAGGTACTAACGCTTGATTTACAGGAGGATTTATCTCCAAATACAACTTATTCTTTGTATCTAAACGGTGCAGTTAAAGACCTTACTGAGGGTAATGATACCTTAATTCAGTTGGTGTTTTCAACAGGCCCATTTTTAGATTCTAATGTCGTTAATTTCCAGATTAAGGATGCTTTTACCAATGATATTCAATCTGGAATTACAGTAGGTCTATTTGATTCTTTGGAACAGCCCCAGCCCATTTATTTTTCTAAAACAGATGGTCAAGGTATTGCAAGGATTAGGGCCATTGCTGACGGGAGCTACTTTTATGCCGCATTTGCTGATGAAAATAAAAACCGCACTCGAGATGGGGATGAGTTTCAATTTGCTGAAAAGTATTCAATTCAGGTCGATTCAAGTTTTAAAGATACCTTGAAATTATTCACTTCACTGCCATTAGTACCTAGAAGCTCATTAAGTGCATCTTTTTTAAGTCCTTATATTTTAGCTATTAGAATACCAGCGGAGTCCTTATTTGAAGGGCTTGAAATAGATGGATTGAATATGGGTCAGACTCCCATACAAGAAATTAACTCGGATAGTATTCATTTCTATTTACCGGTTTACCATGAATTTTTGCAGGTCTCATATGATACCATAAGTAAGAAGGTCCGAAACAACAAGGATTTAGCTACATTGAGCTTACTTAAAGAGCTTAAAAAATTCATCTTAACGCCAGAGGATTGTTGTTTAGAAATGAGCTTCGATATGCCGCTTAACCCTATTGATTTGACAAAAGGTTCTTTTAGGTTATTTTCACCTCAAGATACTACTTATCAGGAAGTTCAAACTGGCATTTCAATTCACAACAATGTTCTCAGCTTTAATACTGAAGGATATGTGTGTAATAATGTTCGTTTTGAGATTGATTCGGGAGCAATTGTCGGTGTAAATGGTTCTGTAAATTCAGCCATTCAAACAGTGATTGAAAGAAAAGAGTCTGAAAGTCTAGGCGTACTTAATATTGATGTCATTTCCGATATTAAGCATTGGTTTATTCTGCTTGAGAAGGATGAAAAAGAAATAGCCATAATGAATAGTATGAGTGGAAATCAAACCGTTAAATTTGAAAACTTAATTCCTGGTAACTATACGATTTATATTGTAGAGGATAAAAATGAAAACGGAATATGGGACCCATTTCAGCCAGCATCATTCAGTCCACCGGAAAGACGTTTTTCTTTTGGTAGAAAAACAAGTGTAAAGGCAAACTTTGAGCATGAAATAGAATTTATTGTTCCTCAATAAGGGCAAAGTCTTCTATTTTGTTCCCCGATAGAAACTCTTTGAAGTTCATTCTTCTTTTCCCTTCCATTTGAAGCTCGTCCACCAACAAAAATAGATCCTTACAAGGAAATAGAATTCCTTTTTCTGACGTTTTTAGGTTTTTGTCTCCTAGTGCAGGAACTTTATTTGTTAACATTGAAGAAAATAATTTAAATTGAACTACAGAACCTTTTGATTTATGTTCAATTTTACACCAAGCTCCAGGGTAGGGAGAAAGCCCTCTGATTTTATTGTGAATAGCTTGCGCCTCTAGCGCCCATTCGATTTTGCAATCCGCCTTGAAAATTTTTGGTGCGTGTTTGATTGTATCGATTTGGATGTCCATTTGTTTTTCTTTCTCAACATTATGGCTTTCAATTTGGTCGAGGGTTTCCAAGACAAGTTCAGCTCCATCAACCATTAAAAGATTATGTAGCTCGCCAGCAGTCATATTTTCAGAAATATCCACAGCACTACGTTTTATAATATCACCAGTATCAATTTTTTCATTAATAAAGAAAGTAGTGACTCCCGACCTTTTTTCTCCATTAATAATTGCCCAGTTTATAGGAGCGGCGCCTCGATAGTTTGGAAGCAAAGACCCGTGTAAATTGATGGTTCCTTTTGGTGGAATGGCCCAAACCACTTCGGGAAGCATCCGAAAAGCTACCACAACAAAAAGATCGGCATTGTATTTTTTGAGTGTTTCAATGAAAACTTCATCCCTTAGTTTTTCCGGTTGTAGGACATCTATATTTTTAGATGCCGAATATAATTTCACCGCGCTTTGCCTAAGTTTTTGACCTCGGCCAGCAGGTCGGTCTGGTGCAGTTACGACAGCAAGGACCTCATGGTTACTTTCTATAATTTGCGCAAGAATCCCTTGTGCAAATTCTGGTGTACCCATAAAGATAATTTTAAGTCCTTCATTCATAATCTAAATAGATTTCAATTTCCAATTTGAGTTTCTCAAGTAAAGAATACTCATTATACCAATTACACCGAAATATATGTATTCAACTGTCCAAATCCAATAAATATCAAAAGAGAAAATATTAATAAATAAATGGCATGCAGTGACGTAAATAAACACTGTAGATAATTCAATACACATTGAATAGAATGTATTGCCACTTCCCTGAATAGTTTGGTAATAGACAGATATGACTCCATAAAGAATAATCGATAGAGAAATCAGGCGTAAAATTGCTGCACTTTTTTCGATATAGACCTCTTCCGGGTTAATCCATGAAACCAAGAGCTCCGGGTATAAAACAGCACCGTGGAAGGTAACGAGAAGAAAAAAGGTAGTCAATAGTTGAATTCTTCTTTGCAGCTGAGGAATTAATTCAGCTTTTCCGCTTCCTAAATATTGTGAAACATAGGTTTTGGTTGTACCTGCAAAACCCCAAACAGGAACAAAGGCCAAAAAATAAATAGAGCGAATGTTTTGAGATACGGTAAGCTCAAATACTCCCCTTTGCTCAAGCATCATAAAAAACAGCGTCCAGGTACCTAATGCGATGCTTCCTTGAAGCATTAACGGGCTTGATATTTTAAGTATGTTCTTTACAGACTTTAGACTAAAAAATTGCCATTTAAACAACCTGAATTCTCTATCCATAATGAATAGAATAATCATTGAAAGCATACCTATTAGGTCAGAGCATGTACTTGCAAGCGCAGCCCCTTTGACACCCATTTCAGGCAGCCCAAAATTTCCAAAGATCAAAGAATAGTCAAGAACAATATTAGACAAAGCGGTAAGTATAGCTGAAAAAAGAACAGGCCAAGTTTTACCTTTAGCTAGGAAATAGGCTTGAATAATGAGAAAGATACAGCTCGGAAAAAAAGCAAATGAACGGATGCTTAAAAAGTCTCCCTGAAGAACAGCAATATCTGACTGCTGCGAAATATTTATCAACCATGTTGGAGCGATGAAAAATAATATAGCAAAGAGGCTTGTCGCAAACATAAATTGAACCAATAATGCTGTGGTGAAAACATGAGGAAGTTGCTCCGTTTTTTTTTCGCCAATTCTTCTTGCTAAAACAATTTGTGTTCCATCTCCTAAGCCCACTAAAATCATGAAACATGTAATAAAAAGTAGTCCGGCATTTCCAACAGCATCGAAGGCAGGTGTTGAATACCTGCTCAGAAATGCAGAATCGGTCAATAAAACAATTGATTGGATAAATCCAGAAACCATTAAGGGCATTGAAACCCTCAAAAGGCTTGAGTATTTGTGATCGAGTGTCATAAAGAAATCAAAATTACTACAATTTATTTCTGTGCACCCTCACGCCATTTAAAATTAACATATTAAGTACATTCAAATTTGAAAATCAGTTTTGTTCCATTATTCTTCTCTATTTTTGTTCTTAAATTCACAACATGGCAAATAAAAGAACTTTTAAGAAAAACCTCAATGAGATGGTTTTTGATATTGTAGAGGAATGTTTCTATCTACAAATGGTTGATGATTCTAAAACGAAGAAAACTGAGGCCTTAATAGATGAAACAGCTGCTTTTCAAGATGAGGTTTTGGGTAAAATATCCAGAAGTAAAACCAAAAAAGAATTTACAGAGCTAACGAGTTATGTCGGTGAGAAAGGTAAATACTTCGTTGAACAATTGAATGCCTTGAATAAATAAAAGTGTTTGTCGTCAAGCACAAAAAATCTGTAGCCGCTTTTTTTGCGTTACTTACTTGCATCCTACTTATAACGAGTGGGGGTGGAGATTCAAAAGCTTACAATGCCATTGCCATGGCGTCTGTTATGGTTATATTTTGGATTTTTGAGGTGGTCCCCATTTACGCAACCGCATTGGTTCCTCTTTTTTTAGCCGTTCCTCTTGGTTTATTGGATTCCACTGATTTAGCCAAGTCATACGGAAATCACAACGTTTATCTTTTTTTAGGTGGTTTTATTCTTGCTTTGGCACTAGAGAAGTGGAAAGTTCACCATCAAATTGCCTCTAGAATTATTTCGCTATTTGGTTCCACAAAGTCACGTGTTTTAATTGGTTTCGGACTCAGTGCCTATTTATTGAGTATGTGGATTTCAAATACAGCGACTACTTTGATGATGCTTCCGATGGCACTTTCTATTATACAATTGCAGGGTGAAAAAAATCCAGATTCTACGGATCGTTTTCCATTATTGCTTATGCTAACTGTGGCTTACGCATCAAGTATCGGAGGAATGGCAACCTTGGTTGGTTCTCCCCCAAACACGCAGATGGCTGCAACCTTGTCCGCTACTTACGACTTACACATAACATTTTTGGAATGGATATCTATAGGCGGGCCTGTTAGTTTGATTTTGTTTCTGCTTTTCACGCTGTTTTTTCAGTATTTGTTGGGTAAAGAAAGAGCTGTGCCGGTTAAAAATGAAATTCTTCAGTCCAGTTGGACCAAGCCTCAAAAAAGAGTTTTGCTGCTTTTTGCTTGTGTCATATTTTTATGGGTTTTCCGATCTAACATTGTTGCCTGGGTTCAGATAGAAATTAAGGACGCCACCATTGCTATTCTAGGCGCATTTTTATTGTTTTTAATTCCTTCAGCTAAGAATGAACCCCTCCTTAAATGGCAGGATACAGTTCGAATTCCTTGGGGTATTTTGGTTCTTTTCGGGGGAGGAATCGCTTTGGCTTTATCACTTGAGAAAAGTAACGTCCTGCAATATTTAGCTGCTAACAGTGAGTTTTTGGATCAATGGAGTTTAATTTTTATATTACTAGTCGTTATCGTAGTATCTTTATTAGCTACAGAACTGATGTCGAATTTGGCGTTGGTATCTGTTCTTGTTCCACTGGTTGCAGTTTTGGCGATTCAGATGGGGTATGATGTCTTTCAGCTGACGATACCTCTTACTTTGGCAGCAAGCTGTGCATTTATGATGCCCGTGAGTACTCCTCCTAACGCAATAGTATTTTCATCGGGAAAAGTGACTATAGCTCAAATGGCTTCAATCGGATTCTTTTTAAATATAATAGCTATACTTACCTTGTGGGGGTATTGTTATTTTTTCTTGGCATAAAAAAAGCGTCTTAAAAGACGCTTTCATAATTCTATTTCAAAGGCTTAATTTTTACCTTTTGCACAACATGATTTTTTCGCTTGGGAAGAACCACAAGCTGCTTTTTCGGTGGTACATGAAGATTTTTTTGATCTTCTTTTTTTCTTTTTCTTTTTCTTTTTCTTTTTGTCGTCTTTCTTTAGCTCAATTGCTGTTTTAGAACCTGATGCGTAGACCGGAGTGCTGAAAGCACCGACAAGAAACAATAGAGTTAGGGTAAAAAATAATTTTTTCATGATAAATAGTTTAGAATCTAAATATATGAAAATTCAGGAGAGAAATCCAATTCTACTTAGCTTCGCTTGAACCTTTTGGCCCAAGGCCACATCTATTTTCGCATCTAATGGGAGAAATAAATCTACACGTGATCCAAATTTTATAAATCCTAATTCACCAGCTTGTTCGACCTTGTCTTTTTCTTGGCCGTAGTAACAAATTCTTCGCGCAACCGCTCCAGCTATTTGCCGAATTAGTATTTCTTTGCCGTCTTCATTTTTTACAACAATAGTAGTTCTTTCATTATCGGTGCTACTTTTCGGGTGCCAGGCAACTAGGAATTTTCCTGGGTGGTATTTAACAAAAGGTAAGGTTCCTTTTATTGGATAATAATTGGCGTGAACATTCAACGGAGACATGAAGATAGAAACTTGTATTCTTTTATCCTTAAAGTACTCCGTTTCGGTTGTTTCCTCTATTACGACCACTTTACCATCTGCAGGGCAAGTAATTTCATTCTCTTGGTAAGTATTTTGCCTTCTCGGAATACGAAAGAATTGGACAACTAAAACAAGCATTACCGATAATAATGCGAAAATAAATGCGCCAACAATACTAGAAATAGGGAAAATATAAAGTCCATTTAATAGCCCTAGAATAAGGCAGATTGCAAGACTTGTGAGTATAATAGTTGTTCCTTCTCTGTGTAAAGTCATAGTGTAAGTTATTTATATTACATCAAAATAAAGCAAAATGTAAAAAACAGGTAGTGCAAAAAGCATAGCATCAAATCGGTCCAAAATACCGCCATGACCAGGCATGATATTCCCGGTATCCTTAACCTTCATTTTTCTTTTCAGTGCTGATTGAAAAAGATCTCCAGCAACAGCGGCTGGAGCAATAAAAATGGCAGACTTTACCCAAAAACAAGGCGCATAACCTGCATCAACATATACATACTGATCTAAAATGAATCCCATAATGATAGCAAAAGCAAATCCACCTGCAAAACCTTCCCATGTTTTGTTGGGAGATACCTTTTCATAAAGCTTATGCTTGCCAACAATATTTCCTGATAAATATGCAAATGTGTCATTTGTCCATACCAGCAAGAAAACACCCAAAATAATCGGAAGTGTCCCTGTATCTTTAATATGTATTTCGAAGGCTAAGTAAAATGGAATAACAACATACATAATTGCACCCAGAAATAGAAAGATACTAGAGGTTGTGTTTTTATAAATCAAAACCTGAAGTAGGCCATAAAACAAAAGTACGGCTAGAATGAACCAGAGGGGGTTTAAACTAAAATTATAAATAAGATAGGAGGGGAGAACTAGGCTTAGAAAGGAAATGTAACCCAAGATCACCGTTACTGACCATGAATGGGTAAGCTGGTTTTTTCCTGAAAATAGCTTGTGGAATTCAAACAAACCGATTCCTACAATGACTGAAAAAAAAGCCAAGAAAAATAAGGGTTCTAGCGTCAAGCTTAAAACGACTAGGACAACAAAAATTAGCCCCGAAATACTACGCGTCAGCAGCGTCTTCATGATTGTTTAGTGCATCAATTGCTGTGTCTTTATCCTGCATAGAGACATATATTTCGAAGGTGCCAAAATCATTAAACATCGAGTCCACAGTACTCGAAATTTGGAATGGAATCTCATTCATAGATAAGATCGACTGGCAAAGCTGAAAGTAAGTGCGATCAGTAGTAGATATAATTCTTTCTTTAGTCATTCAAATCTTCTTCATTAATTTCATCGTGAGCATCCCTTGAATCAGAAACTTTAGGTGATTCTTTCTTCGTTTCGGTTTGATCTTCTATACTGTCCATTGGCTCGACAAGGCTAGTAGGTTCTGTTTTCTCAATCTTTTCTTCTGGTTTTGTTGTAGAAACCAATGGTTCCTTTTTCTCATCTTCCCATTCTCTTTTTCCAAAAATGGTTTCTAAATCCTCTTTGAAGATTACTTCATGAGACAATAGCTTATTCGCTAGTTCAGTAAGCTTGTCTTTGTTCTTAGAAAGCAGGTCAAGTGCACGAGCATATTGCGCTTCAATCATTTTACTCACCTCCTCGTCTATCACTCTCGCTCGATCATCCGAATATGGCTTCGTAAACATATCAGCGCCTCGTGAATCAAAATACGAGATATTACCAATTTTTTCGTTTAGTCCATAAATTGAAACCATAGCATATGCCTGCTTGGTTACTTTTTCTAAATCACTGAGAGCTCCTGTGCTTATTTTTCCAAAGATGAGCTCTTCTGCAGCTCTTCCACCAAGCGCCGAGCACATTTCATCTAAGATTTGTTCTGTGGTTGTTATGCTTCTTTCTTCTGGAAGATACCAAGCGGCTCCTAGAGATTGTCCACGCGGAACGATTGTAACCTTTACCAAGGGATGCGCATGCTCTAATAACCATGAAACCGTAGCGTGACCTGCTTCGTGAAAGGCAATGGCTTTTTTCTCGCTAGGTGTAATGATTTTGTTTTTCTTTTCAAGTCCACCAACAATTCTGTCAACAGCATCTAAAAAATCCTGTTTTTCAACTTGTTTTTTGTCATTTCTTGCTGCAATAAGAGCTGCCTCATTACATAGATTAGCAATATCTGCTCCAGAGAATCCGGGGGTTTGCTTGGACAAAAAGTCCACATCCAAATCCTTTTCAAGTTTTAATGGCTTGAGGTGTACTTCAAAAATCTCCTTTCGCTCATTTAGATCAGGCATGTCAACGTATATCTGACGATCAAAACGACCAGCCCTCATTAAAGCACCATCCAAAACGTCTGCCCTGTTTGTTGCAGCCAATATGATTACGCCAGAGTTGGTACCAAATCCATCCATCTCTGTCAGCAACTGATTGAGCGTGTTTTCACGTTCGTCATTTGAATTAAATCCATTGTTTTTTCCTCTAGCCCTACCTATCGCATCTATTTCATCTATAAAAATAATAGCAGGTGATTTCTCTTTTGCTTGTTTGAATAGGTCTCGTACTCGAGATGCACCAACACCCACAAACATTTCAACAAAATCAGATCCGGAAAGGGAAAAAAATGGCACTTTGGCTTCACCAGCTACAGCTTTCGCCAAGAGTGTTTTACCTGTTCCAGGAGGACCTACTAACAGCGCTCCTTTAGGTATTTTTGCACCCAGCTCTGTATATTTTGATGGGTTTTTTAAGAACTCAACAATTTCAACAATTTCTTCTTTCGCACCTTCGAGACCAGCAACATCTGAAAACGTAACATTTGTTGTTTTACCATTTTCATAGACTCTAGCTTTTGATTTTCCAATATTGAATATTTGCCCTCCGCCACTTGCACCTCCGCCCGACATTCTGCGCATTACAAAAATCCAAATTGCGATAATAATCACAAAAGGAAGTAAATAGCTTAAAATTGTTCCGAAATAGTCTATTCTTTCTTCATATTCGACGGTCACGCCTTTCTCATCAAGTTTCTGAGAAAGATAGGTTTGATCAACCTGCTTAATTTCAAAAACAATTTTTGTTTTATCAGTTTCTTTTGACTCTTTTAGAGTTTTACTTATGTTTTTGAGTTCTTTATTTTCAGTCTTTCTGATGAAATCGACCCCTTCGGAATTTAATTGAAACTCAACACTTTTTTCGTTAATAATAACGACATTCTGCACACCGGATTCATCTGCTATTTCAAGTAAAGATTGAATCTTTACACTAGATTGCTCTGTCTTTCCCATGAATAACTGAAATGCAATAAGGCCAACACCTAAAATTGCATATATCCAGTAGATTGAGAAATTATTTTTTTTATTTGCCATTTGTTTTTTTTAAGAGGGTATAGTTGTTTTTGCAGCGTCAGACCACAAATCTTCAATGTCGTAAAAGGACCTTGTTTCCTGGTAAAAAACATGTCCTACGACATTAACATAATCTAACAAAACCCAATCGCTATTTGTTTTGCCTTCGATGTTCCAAGGCTTCTCTTTAAGGTTTTTTTGTACATATCTGTTGATGGAATTTGAGATTCCATCAACGTGTGTATCTGAATCGCCAGAGCAAATCACAAAAAACTCAGTTATCGCCCCGTCTAATTCTCTCAAATCAAGCACTACAATTTCTTTTGCTTTGTTTTCTTGCATTCCTTCTACAATTGCATCACATAATTTTTCAGAAGGAGATTTTGCTGTTTTTTTGCTCATAATTAAAGTATCACAAATCTAACTGATTAATTTTAATTTTGCCTTGAATAATATGTCACAAAGCAAATCTAAAATCGGAATCCAAAAGATTCGGTTGAATTCTGTCGATTCAACTAACAATTTTGCTGCCAAACTCATTAATGATGGTTTGGCAGAACATGGTTCGGTAATTTTGGCAGAAAATCAGACGAATGGCAGAGGTCAGCGAAGTTCAGAATGGCAGTCTCAGAAAGCAAAAAACATTTTGACCTCCTTTATATTTAAATTTGAAGCACTAGATCCAGAGTTTCTTTTTCGAATAAATGCTTTTGTTTCTATTGCACTGATAGATTTTTTAAATAATTATGGAATCGATGCACAAATCAAATGGCCTAATGATATTATGGTCAATTCTAACAAAATATGTGGAATCCTAGTTGAAAATAAGCTAGCGGGAAATGTACTGTCTTATTCTATTGCTGGTTTTGGCCTTAACGTTAATCAAATTGAATTTGACCGGCTTAATAATGTTACAAGTATGTTTTTGGAAAAGAATCAGGTATTTGATTTGGATACAATTTGGCTTTCAATAATCTCTTTTTTTCAGAAGTGGGAAGTATTCATCACTTCTAAACATCGTGCTGAAAACCTTCATGCCATGTATCAAAACAATTTATTTGGACTTGAAGAAAAACGTCAGTTTCAAGTTGGTTCCGAAGTCTTTGAGGGAGTTATAAAGGGGGTCAATAAGCATGGGTTTCTAATCCTTCAAATAGGAAAAGAGACACACTATTTTCAATCCAAAGAGATCGTGTTTTTATGAAAAGTGATTACTGAGTTTGTTAGACATATAATTAAACAGACTGAGTAGAGGTTTTTCAACCATCATTTTTAAGAATGCATTTACCTCTCCGTCAAATTCAATATGCCCTTCAGTTATGTCTTTTTCTTGCTCCACTAAATGAATTGTTAGCTTAAAGGGGAATGGTGATTTCTCTCCGGACTTTAGGAATACTTTATCTTCTTCATTTCCATCTTGGACAAGAGAAATGACAAACCCTCCCTGCGCCTTAAACGAACAGGATGTTTCATCACAGGTAAAGTCTTTAACTTTATCCATAGGAAGTAAATGTTCCAAGTTTTTGGGCATTATTAAGAAATCAATGATATTGGAACGGTTTGTTCCTACGCTTACTTTATCTCCAGTTAAAATCATATCCTACTAATTTAGCCATTTGGATGGATCTCTACTCCATTCTCTTAACAAATGAAGGCTATCTTTCTTAATATATTTTGAATCTAGTGCTTTTTCTAACAAAGTTGTGTAATCCGTTAATGTGAAATATGCACATTGAGCATTATTAAATCTTTCCTGAGATTCTGTAAATCCATAAGTAAATATTGCCGCTAGACCTTTTACTTCTATACCTGATTCTCTTAGAGATTCGACTGCTTTTAAGCTGCTTCCTCCAGTTGATATAAGGTCTTCTATAACAACGGCTTGCTGTCCTGTTTCATAGTAGCCCTCGATTAAATTTTTTCTTCCGTGGTCTTTTGCCGCACTTCTTACATATACGAATGGCAAGCCCATTTCTTGTGCAACCAAAGCACCTATTGCAATAGCTCCTGTTGCAACACCCACAATCAAATCGGGTTTACCAAACTTTTCGCTGATGAGCTCAACAATGCTTTGTCGAATGTGCGTTCGCACAGAAGGATGAGACAAGGTAATGCGATTGTCACAATATATAGGAGATTTCCATCCTGAAGCCCATGTGAAAGGTTCTTCAGGCTGTAATTTCACAGCTTTCACTTGAAGGAGTAGCTCGGCAATCGTTAAGGCCCTATCTTTGTCGTTGATCATGAGGCAAAAGTATAAAGTTTTTACTGAACAAGGGGGTATTTTAATCTGTGATTCAAGAAAAAATAATATTCTGCAAAAAGGTCCGCACTCTTTTTCTGATTTTGCTCAATTTTCTGCCTTTGTAGGACAAGATATAATTAAGGTTGCTGCTGAAAAACCTGAAATAAAACTAAAACAATTGTTTTCAAACTTTAAGCTCATAAAAGCTGCAGGTGGTTTGGTGATTCATGAAAAGGAGCTTTTATTAATTTACAGAAATGGATTTTGGGATTTACCAAAGGGGCATGTTGAAGATAATGAAACAATTGATGATGCTGCATTGCGAGAAGTAAAGGAAGAATGTGGTCTGTCAAATCGAATCAAGATTGTAGATTTTTTCCAGCAGTCATACCATGTTTATTTTTTTGACTCTGATAGTGTGCTTAAGATAACTGATTGGTACATTATAAAAACCGCTTCGAAAGAGAAGCTTAATCCTCAAATCGAGGAGGGGATTTCTGAGTGTAAATGGGTCCCATTTGATGAGCTAGATCAATATCTTAATCAAACCTTCATTTCTATTCGTGAATTAATCTCTGATTTTATAAAGGTAAATAACCTGAATAGGTAGCTAAATCAAGACGTTTTTATACATTTGCATTTAAAATTTATCCATGAGCATTGCAAAGACATATGATCCCAAAACCGCAGAAGAAAAATGGTATGCGCATTGGTTAAAAAAAGGGTATTTTAACTCTGTTCCAAATGACAAGGAGCCATTTACCGTTGTAATTCCTCCACCGAATGTCACAGGGGTTTTACATATGGGTCATATGCTTAATAATACGATTCAGGATGTTTTGATTAGACGGGCCAGAATGCAAGGTAAAAATGCATGCTGGGTACCCGGGACGGATCATGCTTCCATCGCAACTGAGGCTAAAGTTGTTCAGAAGTTAAAGGCAGATGGTTTAAAAAAATCAGATTTATCAAGAGATGAATTTTTAGGTCATGCATTTGAATGGAAGGAAAAGCATGGTGGGATTATACTGGAACAGCTCAAAAAATTAGGAGCTTCATGCGATTGGAATCGGACACATTTCACAATGGATTCGGGCTACTCGGACTCTGTGATTGACGTTTTTATAGATTTATTCAACAAAGGCAAAATTTATAGAGGTGTCCGAATGGTAAATTGGGACCCCGATGCGCTCACAGCAGTTTCTGATGAAGAGGTATTACATAAGGAGGTGAATTCCAAGCTTTTTTACATGCGCTATAAGGTTGTTGGTTCTCAAGACGAATGGCTAAATGTGGCAACAACGAGACCAGAAACCATTTTTGGTGATACTGCTATTTGTGTAAACCCGAATGATGATCGATATAAATCCTTACACGGGAAACATATTCAGGTTCCTTTAACGGATCGTAAAATACCGGTTGTAACTGACGAGTATGTTGACATAGAGTTTGGTACGGGTTGTTTGAAAATAACACCTGCACACGATATTAACGATTACGAGATAGGTGTAAAGCATAATCTAGAGAACATTAACGTTTTCAATGACAATGGCACCTTGAATGCTTATGGACTGCATTACGAAGGACTTGATCGATTTGAGGTACGGAAAAAAATAGAAAAGGAACTGAATGAGAAAGGGTACCTTATTAAAGTTGATGACCATCAAAATAAGGTGGGTTATTCTGAGCGTACGAATGCGATTATCGAACCTAAGTTATCGATGCAGTGGTTTGTGAACATGAAGGATCTTTCGGAGCCCGCCTTGGAAAATGTAATGAATGGAAAGATTCAGTTTCACCCCAGTAAATTTAAAAATACGTATAGGCATTGGATGGAAAACATCAAGGATTGGTGTATTTCTAGGCAGCTATGGTGGGGTCATAGAATCCCCGCTTTTTATTATGGAAAAGGGACCAATGATTTTGTAGTTGCGAAATCAGCAAAGGAAGCATTGGCTTTGGCTTCTAAAAAAACCGGAAACAAACTGTCTTTAACTGATTTACGGCAGGACGAGGATGTTTTGGATACATGGTTTTCAAGTTGGTTGTGGCCGATTTCTGTATTTGATGGGTTGACAAAGCCGAATAATGATGAAATCAAGTATTATTACCCTACGAATGACCTTGTTACGGCGCCAGAAATTATGTTCTTCTGGGTAGCCAGAATGATTATGGCGGGCTATGAGTATTTGGATGAGCTACCGTTTAAAAATGTTTATTTTACAGGTATCGTGAGGGATAAATTGGGCCGAAAAATGTCCAAATCTCTTGGTAACTCTCCCGATCCTATTGACCTTATTCACAAATTTGGCGCTGATGGTGTTCGCGTTGGTGTACTCATTAGTTCACCTGCTGGTAATGATTTACCTTTTGATACGAGTCAGTGTGAACAAGGCCGAAATTTTTCAAATAAAATATGGAACGCCTACCGATTGATTTCTAGCTGGGAAGTCAGAGATATTGAGCAACCTGCATCCTCTGCGATTGCAATAAAGTGGTTTGAGCATAAGTTTCAGCAAACCCTTTTGGAGTTGAATGAGCTTTACGATAATTATAAAATCTCAGAAGCGCTTATGGTCAGTTATAAGCTGGTATGGGATGATTTTTGCTCGTGGTATTTAGAGATTATTAAACCTGGCTATCAACATCCTATTGATCGTAAAACACTCGAGCAATCAATTGTACTTTTTGATAATATTTTAAAAATATTACATCCCTTCATGCCATTTGTAACGGAAGAACTTTGGCATCAACTTTCTTCAAAAAATGAGGATCTTATTATTTCCAACTGGCCTCAAGTTTCAGGACATGATGATGCGATACTAAGTTCTTTTAATAGTGCCGCTGAAATTGTAACAAATATTCGGAATATCAGAAAGCAACAAGGTATAGGCGCTAAGATTAAGCTAGAGCTTTTCTATTCGGGCAAATATAAAGGTAATGCAGACTTCACCTCTCTGATTCGAAAAATGGGTAACCTTTCTCTTTTTGAAGCGACCAATGAAAAAATTGGTAATTCAAATGGCTTTATTGTCGATGGGATTCAATTTTATGTGCCTTTTGGAGACTCCGTAGATGTTGATGCTGAAAGAAAAAAACTGGAGCAAGAGCTCGAGTACTCTAAAGGTTTTTTAACGAGTGTTCAGAAAAAGCTTGGCAATGAAAGGTTCATCAATTCTGCGCCAGAGAAAGTTGTAGAAAATGAAAAGAAAAAGCAGTCAGATACGCTGCTGAAGATTTCCTTGTTGGAAGAAAAATTAAGTAATCTAAATTAAATAAACGTAAAGTCTACACGTCGGTTTTTACGCTTCCCTTCTTTTGTTTTGTTGGTTTCTGCGGGTTCGTTTTCTCCTTTAAAGTCGATTACAATCCTGTCTCGTCTTAGTCCTCTTTTAGTGAAGAATTTAATGATGCTTTCGGCTCTTCTTTTTGAAAGATGCCTGTTGTACGTCTTCGATCCATCTGAGTCTGTATGGCCAGTAACTTGAATGCGTAAATCAGAATGACTTTTCGTGATTTTTATTATTTCCAATAGTTGCGTATGATATTGTTCCAGAATAACTGCTCGATCAACATCAAAATAGATAGGAATGAATTTGAATTCACGGAGTTCCTCCAAGCGCTTTTTAGGCGAAGATAAACCTGAAAGGTAATTTTGAATAAATGAATTTATCCAATGCCTGGATTGGATCGATTTTGATTTTGAATTAAATGAAAAATCTTCTTGATATAATACAATCATAGATTTTTTTACATTATCGTAAACCGACTCTAAATAGCCAGTTTCTAGGTTATAATGAAATTCAAAGTTGTTTTTTATGTTGGATTTCCCTTTTGAGTTGAAGATTGATGATGCTTCTCTTATTGTTAAATCAACATATTTCTTAGAACCTATTATTTTTTTAACATAAATATCTTTGTTTTTAGATTCGACTTTTATTATTCCATCTAGAAGGCCGCTTATGATTTTAAAATTTAGTTCATAAACAGCGCCAACCTCTGATGAATCGATAATCTCTACACCTCTCCAGGTACCTGACAATTTGAGCTGAGCGCAGGTATGTTGGGCCGAAATGACCAGAGACACTATTGGAGCTAAAAGAAATAATTTAAAAGACATTGTTCTTAAGGTATTCGTAGAATAACAAAAAATGTTCCATTTAAACTTTATCGTATTAAAAGTGTTACTTTGCAACATGAAAAAATTCAGTATCCTCTTTATATTAGCTAGTGGCATTTTTTTAATGGCCTTCTGTATGGAATCAAATTCAAAACCTATGAATGAAAATAAAATATCGTTACATGAATATATCGTTGAGGATATCAATGGCGACAGCTATGACTTTTCGAAGCTTAAAGGTAAAAAGGTCATGGTAGTGAACACAGCCTCAAAATGTGGTTTAACACCTCAATATGAAGCTTTAGAAGCACTCTACAAAGCCTATGGATCAAGTGATTTTACTATAGTAGCTTTCCCATCAAATAACTTTATGGGTCAAGAACCAGGTTCTGATGCCGATATTTTAACTTTTTGCAAGAAAAATTATGGTGTTACCTTCCCACTGATGTCCAAAGTGGATGTCAAAGGAAAAGGTAAATGCTCAGTGTACAAGTTTTTAACCGAGAAATCACTCAATGGTCTGAAAGACAGTGAAGTGAAATGGAATTTCCAAAAATATTTAATAGATGAAAACGGGTTTTTAGAGCTCGTAATTCCACCTAGAACAGCACCAAACGATCCTGAAATAATCGCCTGGATTAAAAATTAAACATGTCGTTGAAACTTTGTTGATAAGTCCGCTCTTTTTAGCGTCGATAACCTATTAATTCCGTCTCGAAATCGTTATTTTTGTTAGTACCTCAGTGGGTTTAATAAAATATATACGTAACCAATGGAAGAAGAAAACAAAGGTAATTATTCAGCAGACAATATTCAGGTCCTTGAAGGTCTAGAAGCCGTAAGAAAAAGGCCTGCCATGTACATTGGTGATGTAGGTGTTAAGGGTTTGCATCATTTGGTTTATGAAGTAGTTGACAACTCGATTGACGAGGCACTTGCTGGGCATTGTTCTTCTATACAGGTCTACATAAATGAAGATAATTCAATAACAGTTAGGGATGATGGTCGTGGAATTCCAACCGCCATGCACACGAAGGAAAAGAGATCTGCTCTGGAGGTAGTAATGACCGTTCTTCATGCAGGTGGTAAATTTGATAAGGACACCTATAAAGTCTCAGGTGGTTTGCACGGGGTTGGTGTCTCTTGTGTGAATGCGCTTTCAATTGATCTAAAAGCAACAGTATATCGTGAGGGCAAAATATTTGTACAGGAATATAAGTGTGGAAAGCCTCAATACGACGTAAAGGTTATTGGTGAAACAGAAGAGAATGGAACTGAAGTAACATTCCTTCCTGATGCTGATATTTTTGAAGTTCACGAATACAATTATGATACCCTTGCTGCAAGAATGCGTGAATTGGCATTTTTAAATAAAGGAATCAGAATTGATCTTACGGATAGACGACATAAAGATGAAAAGGGTGAACTGATCCATAATAGCTATTACTCTGAGGGTGGACTCAAAGAGTTTGCTCAATTCCTTGATCGAAATAGAGAGTCATTGATACCTGATGTTATTTACTTCGAAGGAGAAAAAGATGGTATTCCAGTAGAAGTTTCTATGACCTATAATACTTCTTATACTGAAAATATTCAGGCATATGTGAATAACATAAATACCTACGAAGGAGGAACGCATCTTTCAGGTTTCAGAAGAGGTTTAACGAATACTTTAAAAAAGTATGCTGCTGAGTCGGGAATGTTAGCCAAAGAGAAAATTGAAATTGATGGTGACGACTTTAGAGAGGGATTAACGGCGGTGCTTTCTGTAAAGGTTCAAGAGCCTCAATTTGAAGGCCAAACGAAAACGAAGCTCGGGAATAGAGAGGTTTCAGCTCCTGTTAGTCAGTCTGTATCCGAAATGCTATCAGCCTATTTAGAAGAGCATCCAGCAGCGGCCAAAACGATTGTTGAAAAGGTTATTCTGGCTGCAAAAGCAAGACACGCTGCTCGGAAGGCTCGTGAAATGGTGCAGCGAAAAAGTGTGTTATCCGGTAGCGGTTTACCAGGTAAGCTTGCAGATTGCTCAGAGAAAGATCCTGCTGCATGCGAAATCTATTTCGTTGAGGGAGATTCAGCGGGTGGAACAGCTAAACAAGGACGTGATCGTCATTTTCAAGCCATTATGCCTTTAAGGGGTAAAATACTGAATGTTGAAAAAGCAATGCAGCATAAGATTTTTGAGAATGAAGAAATCAAAAATATATACACTGCACTCGGTGTTCGTGTCGGTACCGAGGAGGATTCCAAGGCTCTGAATTTAGAAAAACTTAGATATCACAAAATCATCATCATGTGTGATGCCGATGTAGATGGATCTCATATTGAAACGCTTATTCTTACGTTCCTGTTTAGGTATATGAAAGAGCTAATCGAAAATGGATATGTTTATATTGCCACACCTCCTTTATATCAGGTTAAAAAAGGAGCAAAGTCTAAGTATGCTTGGGATGATAACCAGCGAGATCGATTGATTCAAGAAATGAAAGGAGCTGGTGCGGAATCTTCAGTGAATATTCAGAGATATAAAGGTCTTGGAGAAATGAATGCGACTCAGCTATGGGATACAACAATGAACCCGGAGTTCAGGACGCTACGTCAGGTTACAATTGAAAATGGTGCAGAGTGCGATCAAATATTTTCAATGCTTATGGGCGATGAGGTTCCACCAAGGCGAGATTTTATAGAAAGAAATGCTAAATACGCAAAAATCGATATTTAAGATCGGGCTATTTATTTTATTGGTATTTGTTATATCAATTATTGTCGCCTTTTCAACTAAAGAAACTCATCAAAATGTTGACTCATCGAGTATTAAATATGAGTTAAGTGATACAATTTTTTATCCTAGAATTGATTCAGCAGAATCGGTAATACACCATCTTTATTATGATTTGGTTTATGACGAAAATCATGAACAGGCAAAGTGGATTTTTTATAAACTCTATCCTTCATATATCGTAAAGTCGTTTGAAAGAAAAAATGATTTCCGCTCAGATCCATCTGTTACTTCAGGATCGGCAGGACATTCTGATTATAGAGGTTCTGGATTTGATCGTGGTCATTTAATGCCTGCTGCAGACATGGTTTGGTCCCAAAAAGCCTTATCGGAGTCCTTTTATTATAGTAATATGAGTCCTCAGCATCCCTCGTTTAATAGAGGTATATGGAAAAGGTTAGAATCACGTGTGAGGAAATGGGTGTCGCAAGCTGATAGTTTATACATCGTCACCGGGCCTAAGTTAAATATGAAGTTAAATACGATTGGTCCAAATGAAGTATCGGTACCGGACTATTATTATAAAGTGATTCTTAAATTTAACCAAAGCCATAGTGATGCAATTGCTTTTCTTATGCCCAACAAGGCAAGTAAATCAGATTTGACAGATTATGTAATAACAATTGATGCGCTAGAGGAAGATTTAGGCATTGATTTTTTCCATAATCTTGATGATAGTCTGCAAACAATTATCGAGACGAAATCAGACCACACGCGTTGGTCATGGAGATAAACTTTACGTTTAATTCAGCTGGAAATTTATAGGAAGTCGACAACGCGCTCGGACTTTTCTACCTGAGGCTTCTCCGGCAGTCCATTTAGGCATTTTTCTTACAACTCGCTTAGCTTCTTTATCCAAGTCAGGACTCACACCACGTTCAATAGCAACGTTGGATATGGAACCATCTTTCTCAACAACGAATGACAGGAAAACACGCCCCTGCTCGTTCATTTCGATTGAAGTTTGCGGATAATCCACATTATCATTAATCCATTTCATCATAGCTGCTGGACCACCTGGAAAGGCAGCTTCAACATCCGGGAATTCTACAATTTCTTCCACAACAGCGATTACTTCTTCTTCGGCAATGGGCGGAGGATCTGGTGGTGTTACGTCTGGCGGAGGTGGTTCATCTATATTTTCTTCCTCAACGATTTCTTCTACAATAGGTGGTTCAATAACGACTGCTGGTGGCTCTTCAACCGGAGGCGGCTCCTCCTGCTCTTGCTCCTCAGCCTGAAATTCCTGACTAACCTGTCTAGATTTGGTATCAGAAAGGTCGTCTTCAATTTTTACAGATTGGAAAGTGAACGCAGCTAATGAAAGTCCCGCAACATAATTAAGTGCGATCATCATGAAGCTAGATTTTATTTTATCACCATCTACTTCTGGATTTTTCTTTAGTTCCATGGTACCAAATTTATAAAATTGACACAATTAATGTGCCATTTACTGAATTAAATTAGAATAAGCTTCGTCTGACAGTAAGTTTTCAAGCTCCGACGCATCTGAAATCTTAACCTTAATCATCCATCCCTCTCCATAAGGATCGCTGTTTACGAGCTCTGGGTCAGATTCTAAAGCTTCATTAAATTCTAAAACTTCACCAGCAATAGGCATAAATAAATCTGAAACAGTTTTAACTGCCTCAACCGAACCAAATACTTCTTCAGTATCAAGTGTTTCTTCAACAGATTCGATCTCTACAAATACAATATCACCAAGTTCACCTTGTGCAAAGTCGGTAACGCCAATCGTTGCAATATCACCATCAATACGCACCCATTCATGGTCTTTGGTGTATTTTAATTCTTTAGGGATGTTCATTTTCTTAAATTTTGTCATTCAAATTTAATGAAATTGGTCAATAGTTCTTATCAATGTGAATAAACAATAATAATTTTTTAAGACTATTTTTGTAGCATGACAGCAGATCAGCTTAAAGACCTTTCAAAAAGGATTATTGGAATTCGTGAATTTTTGAAAATAGATGAAAAAAAACTCCAACTTAAGGAGTATGAGCTAAAAACCCATGACCCCGAATTTTGGAATGATCCAAAATCTGCTGAAGCGCACATGAAATTGATAAGAGAACTCAAGTTTTGGGTTTCGGGATTTGGTGATGTTGAAAAAAAATTCGGTGATTTGGAGGTTTTAGTTGACTTCGTAAAAGAAGAAATGGCTTCTGAAGAAGAGTTGAACTTAGCTTATTCGAATTTGCTAAACCATATTGAAGATTTAGAGTTAAGAAATATGCTTTCAAAGGAGGAAGATAAACTCAATGCCGTTATTCAGGTTACCGCTGGAGCAGGTGGCACAGAATCTTGTGACTGGACTTCAATGCTCATGAGAATGTACATCATGTGGGCGGAAAATAATGGATATAAGGTCAAAGAGCTAAATTTTCAAGAAGGAGATGTGGCTGGAATCAAAACAGTTTCATTAGAAATTCAAGGTGATTTTGCCTTTGGTTATTTGAAAGGTGAAAATGGCGTACATCGATTGGTTCGTATATCTCCCTTTGATTCAAATGCAAAAAGACATACCTCATTTTCATCTGTTTATGTTTATCCTCTTGTCGAGGATTCCATAGAGGTAGAAGTGAATCCTGCTGATATATCTTGGGAAACCTTCCGCTCTGGTGGTGCCGGTGGACAAAATGTCAATAAGGTTGAAACGGCAGTCCGACTTCGTCACGCTCCTTCGGGAATTGTCATAGAAAATTCAGAATCCCGTTCTCAACTCGGAAACAAGGAGAAAGCTATGCAGCTTTTAAAGTCCCAACTTTATGAGTTGGAGCTTCGCGCTAGAATGGAGAAGCAAGATGCGATAGAATCTGAAAAGAAAAAAATTGAGTGGGGTTCTCAGATTAGAAATTATGTATTGCATCCATATAAATTAGTTAAAGATGTCAGAACATTAGTTGAGACGGGAGATACAGAAGCTGTATTGAATGGTAAGTTAGACCCTTTTTTAAAGGCTTATCTTATGTTGTTTGGCTCTTAAATACTGCTCGTAAAAGTTTAATATTTAAGGCAACTATATATCGCGTAGTTTCGTCTTAAATATGTGATTGTTGTGTTGCTAAATTAAATATATTGACTTTGGCCTAGGTCTCTATTTGTCATTATTTTTAGTTGGTAACTTTAAAGTAAAGTGTTTATGAATTTCTCCAAATGGTATTTTAATACCCCGAAATGGCTATATAGTCTATTATTGCTTCAGATTTCTTTTTTTGGTTTTGCGCAAGAAAACGTTGGTATTTCTGACGTTGCGAATACACCAGATGCATCAAGTGTGCTGGATATTTTTTCCACATCGAAAGGTCTGCTGATTCCAAGAATGACGTCTGATGAACGTCTAGCGATTTTGAATCCATCAAATGCATTAATGGTTTTTGACACTGATTCTTCCTGTTTTGTTTTCTATAAATCTATTGAAGCTCAATGGTTTTCATTGTGTGATTTTACCCAAGGTCCATCAGGCCCTCCGGGTGATGATGGTATCCATGTGCAAGATGCTATAGTTAACGCTGGAGGAGATCTAATAGTAACTTTGACCGATGGCACTGTAATTAATGCAGGTCATGTTATAGGCCCTTCTGGAACAAATGGAGTTGATGGCGCTCAGGGCCCTCAAGGAGAAACCGGAGCGCAAGGTCCACAAGGAGATATTGGCCCTCAAGGTCCACAGGGTGATGTAGGCCCAACAGGCCCAGCCGGAGCAGACGGTATTGATGGAATAAATGGTACGAACGGAACAAATGGAGTTGATGGTGCTCAGGGTCCACAAGGAGATACTGGCCCTCAAGGTTTACAGGGAAATACTGGTGCTCAAGGCCCGCAGGGTGATGAAGGCCCAGCAGGTCCAGCCGGAGCAGACGGTATTGATGGAATAAATGGTACGAACGGAACAAATGGGGCGGATGGTGCTCAGGGTCCACAAGGAGACACTGGTCCACAAGGAGATATTGGCCCTCAAGGTCCACAGGGTGATGTAGGCCCAACAG
>CAJWRM010000028.1 GCA_913046365.1 uncultured Flavobacteriales bacterium | reverse complement strand
GATGCAATGAACGCTGTAAAGCCAAATCTATCAAAGGATAAGGTTATTGATGTAAAAAGTGCACTTCATCCACTACTCAAAGATAAAAACGACCGCGAAAATAAGCCGACATTTGGACAAGATATACATTTGAGCATCGACCAACGGATGCTCGTAATATCTGGCCCTAACGCTGGAGGGAAAAGTATTACTTTGAAGACACTCGGTTTACTTCAGGTAATGGTTCAGGCAGGTTTATTCATAGCCGCCGAATCAGAGAATACCTTTGGGATGTTTAAGCAAATCTATTCTGAAATTGGAGACAATCAGTCAATTGAAAATGAGTTGAGTACTTATTCTTACAGGTTGAAAAGGATGAAAAAGTTTTTATCGCTGTCAAATCCAGATACGCTATTGCTTCTTGATGAATTTGGAACCGGTTCAGACCCAGAATTAGGTGGTGCTTTGGCAGAGGCCTTTTTTGAATCTTTGTACAGAAAGAAGATTTTTGCTGTATTAACGACGCACTACAGCAATATTAAGTCAAGAGCTGTTCAATTGCCTCAAGCTATTAATGGTTGTATGTTATTTAACGCGAAAAGCTTGGCACCTCTCTTTGAATTTAAAATCGGACAACCAGGAAGTTCATTTACTTTTGAAGTAGCTCAGATTAATGGTGTTTCTAATTCATTAATTGAAAAAGCAAAAGGAAAATTAAATAACGAAAAGCTCAAACTAAATGAGCTACTTTCAGACTTGCAAAGGAAAAATAATGACTTAGATAGGTCAATCAAATTTAACCAAACCGAATCAAGGGAATACAAAGACAAAGCTGAAAAGGCCGCCTCTGACATAGAAAAGCTAAAATACAAGTTTGACAAAGTAAATCAAACGATACTACTTCATGAGACGCAGCTTGCCGCTGGAAAAAAAATGCTCGAATTCATAGCCCAGTATAAAAATGCAAGGGGTAAAAATAAAAATAAGGAGCTCTCGGAGGAAGTTATGCTTTTCCTCAAGCAACAAAAGACAAAAAATGAGGTAAAGAAAAAGTCGAATAAAGCAAAGAGAAAGTTAAGTAAAAAACAGGTTGAATCTTATCAACAAAAGAATATTAAAATAGGCTCAAAAGTCAAAATCATCTCAACAAAACAAGCAGCTGTTGTGGAGGAAATTAATGGAAACCAGGTTGTTCTTAGTATGGGAAACATAAGAATAAAGGTAGATTTAGCAAAGCTTATTTGGGTTTCCTAGGTCTTATTAACGTAGTTTTTAAAGTTGCTTAAACACTTTAATTCGCTGTTTATTAACAGTTTAATTTCACTAGGCTCAGATTGAATATCCGGATTTTCTAGATAAAAACTTTCAATTTTAGCATTCAAAACGCAAATTAATGCGTAAATTGCTATAGCTAAACACTATAACTCTAAATCATGGCAACTGTTTTTGAAACGCGCCTTATCGGTAATATCGGTAAGGATGCAGATGTAAAAAGTATGGATAATGGAATCGTAGCCATTAATTTTCCCGTCGCGCATAATAAAAATTGGAAAGACAAAAGAACAGGTGTTTTAAAAACAAAAACAACTTGGGTCAATTGTACCATTTGGAAAAAAGAAGGTGCCAACATGAAAATAGTTGACTACCTGAAAAAGGGAACCCTAGTCGATCTCATCGGTACACCATTCTCAAAAGGATATTTACATGAAGATCAAACAGTACGGTCTGAAATACGATTAAACATATCCAAGACGAATATTTTACGAACTACCTCTAAAGAAGAAATGAACATCTCTGAATCCGGAGAAACATCCTCTAATGCGGTCCATGATTTCTCAATTCATGAGGAGGAATTTTAATTTTTTTTAAAATCCATTTTCTCCGTTTAAAAAATCTCTTATATTTGCATTCCGAAATTCTTCCTTAGCTCAGTTGGTTAGAGCATCTGACTGTTAATCAGAGGGTCCTTGGTTCGAGCCCAAGAGGAAGAGCAAAAAAAGAGGTCAATTGACCTCTTTTTTTATGCACTAAACCTTCACTTCATTGGAATATTGTAACTTTATACAAAACCAAAATTCATGAAAATAATCTCTATACTACTCTTCTTATTTACTTCAACACTTATACTTGCGCAACAAACACAAAGTATCACAATAAGTTCAGGCGGCGTTGATCGTGATTTCTTTTTGTATGTTCCGGATATTTATGATGAAAATACCCCTGCCCCACTAGTTTTTTGTTTACATGGATATGGAAGCTCGGCTAGCGCTAATATATCTTATACGGGATTTAGACCCGTTGCCGATACCGCTGGATTTATTTTAATTCATCCTCAAGGAACACAGGATTTCTTCGGTACACCTCATTGGAATGTAGGTTGGGGATCAAGTAGCGTTGATGATGTTGCCTTCGTTGAAGACATGATAGACTATGTCAATGATAATTACAATCTAAATAATGACCGAATATACTCTACTGGAATGTCCAATGGTGGATTCATGAGCTTCCTTTTGGCGTGCCAGCTGAGTGATAAAATTGCTGCGATTGCCTCTGTCACAGGCTCTATGTCCCCTTCAACTTTTGGTTCTTGCAGCCCTAACCATCCTACCCCTGTTCTACAAATTCACGGTACTGATGACGGTACTGTTCCCTATGAGGGCGGGCCATTTGCTGAGGGTATCGATAATGTGCTAAACTATTGGGTAAACTACAATAACTGCAACACAACCCCATCGCAGACGCCAATACCCGATATAAACTCAGGAGATGGAACAACGGTCGACCATTTCGTATATGATGGCGGAACAAATGGAACCACAGTCGAGCTATTTAAAGTTTATAATGGGGGGCATGATTGGCCAGGAGCGTTTGGTAATTATGATATTAGCTCAAATATTGAAATTTGGAAATTCTTTTCAAGGTATGACATCAACGGAACAACTGCAGCAATAGATGAAAATGAATTGGAATTGAGCTTTAGCTTATCTCCGAATCCTACACAGGGTGATTTAATAGTTCAAAAAGCCAATAACGAAACTACAGATTTTAGAGTCTTAACTTTGGATGGCAAAGAGATTTTGACTGGTGTTTTAAGCGGCACAACAGATTTAATTGATTTACGAGGGTTTGCATCAGGAGCTTACCTATTAATTACTGGGTATTGTTCACAAAAATTCATCGTTGAATAAATAAGGGGCATAAAAAAAGCCCTTTGAAAGGGCTTTGTGTTTAATGATAAGAAGTTAGGTTTATTCCTCATCCATATCTTCTAATTCAGCATCAAGATCATCAACCATATCCTCTAATTCATCCGCCGCATTCAGCATATCCACCATACCTTCTGGTAAATTATCTGGACAGTCATCCAAAGCAGCTCTTAACGCTTTTTCTCCTTCTTCATCAGTTAATTCGTCGATCCATTCACAGCCCGCAGGCGCCTCCTCCATTTCAGGATCGTTTGAGGCAATCTCCATACAGTCACAAAATGATTTATCTCCAGAAGCAACAGCTTGCTCAGACGAGGCATCTTCTGATGCATTTTCACTTGCGTCACCACATGACGTAAGCACCATTCCCATCACTAGTGGGAGTAATAATAACTTTTTCATAATCAATAATTTATAATTTATAATTTTATCTAAACTAAAAATTATTTTTGAAAATCAACACAATGGAATGGATCCTCACAAGCTGAGTTTATTTGAATCGACCAAATAAGATAATTTTAAACAATGGTTTTGAACATTAAGCCGTCGATAAAAGCATGTTAAAAAAAGCAAAAATTAAGGCAATAAAGCTAATATACGTTAAAACCAAAGGAAGAAAAAGCTATATTTGTTCCGAATTATTTAAAAAAACATATTATGAAAAAGTTATTTGCTTTATTATTTGTTGCTGCAGCGTTTACATTTACGTCTTGTGGTGATGCTTCAGGTAACGCTTCAGAAGAAGCTGCTACAGAAGAAGGAACGGAAGATGCTGCTGCTGAAGAAGCTCCAGCTGAAGAAGCTGCTGAAGAAGCTGCTGAAGAAGCTCCTGCTGCAACTGAAGATGCTGCTGCTGAAGAAGCTACTGAAGAAGCTGCTGAGTAAGATATTTCTTAAAGAAATTCGAAACCTCCCAAATGGGAGGTTTTTTTTTGCAGTAGAATTACTTTAAAATTTAAGATTTAAATCGTTTAATTCACAAAACAATTGAAACTGATTTTTAGCTCTGCCCATATTCTCATCGTTATTTTTAGTGTTGTAATATACATCTCCCATTAGATAATCCGTATAAAAACGAATACACTGCACAAGAGAAACTGCCTTTGCTGAAAGCAGCAATGAATCACGCTCAAGTTTGGTTAAAAAACCATCTGTCGAAACAAGATACCCATCTATAATTGACTTTAGAGCCTGTTTATTTAGAATATTCGTATCATTTTGTAGTGATTCAAGGTTTCGATTCGAAAATGAACGAACCATATCACCAAAATCATACAAAATAGACCCCTGACCTATTGTATCTAAATCGATGATAGCAATAATATTTTCTCCGCAATGATCAAATATAAAATTTGATATTTTTGGATCACCATGGATCAAACGTTTAGGAACATTTTTCTCAACAACGCAATAATCTTCGATAATGCCTATGTGATTTATCAATTCAGAATGAAAATACTTCGTTTTACTAATCCGCGAGTCAACACCTTCTTTTAATGCTCGCCGCAACTCTGATAGTCGAAACTGAAAATTCGTAAAATTTTCAATAGGATTTCTGAATGTCTTGAGTGGCATATATGCACTGAGATTATGAAATCTACCCAAAGCCATAGCTGCAGATTTTGACATGGTATTATTCTTTGATTTGTCAAAAACTATTCCTGGAATATACCGATACATTCTCCAAAATGTTGATTCATGCTCAATAATGAGTTTGTTTTTAAAGCTTAGGTAGTCAGGTATAATGAGTTTTACACAATGTAACTCAATATTCTCTTTTAAGATCAATAAATTATGAGCAAGGTCAAATGGATACTTAAAAACCGATGAGTTTATTTTTTGTAGGATAAAAAAGTTGTTTTCGTCATCTTGCACCTTAAATGTTGAATTAATCAAGCCATTATTAATTGGTTCTATTGCCTTTACCATAGACCCTGTATTAGTCAAAAACTTGGATGCGATTTGTTTCCGATTATTCATAGGTACTTGATAATATTTTTGGGTAGCTCCCCTCCTCTACTCTGCACTTAACTTCATACCTACACCATTCTAAGTCACCTGGATGGGTCAAACCAAACCACTTTGACTTGTTTAAATATACATTATACCGCTTACCGTTTTCAATTTCAGATTGTATAAAATCTGGTAATCCACACTCCGCATGAGAATCTTTTGCATACTTCAAATAAAATTGTTGAAAATAGTTATCAAGAGCAAAGAATATATTCGAGTGAAGTATCCAGCAATTCATTGAGACTTGAGTATTCCCGATTAATGGTCCAATAGACTCATTCGATGTTATATTCATTTTATGCTGAGCGATATTGGTGTGCTCACTAACGGCTAATAATCGAGTTTTATTTATGATACAAAGCCCTCTTGAAACACCTCCATTATGAGACAAAGTGTTTTTCAGGCAGAAGGTAATTAACCCAACCTTATTAAGTTGCACTTCGTTAAAAACAGCATTCGCGATTTGAAAAGTTTCACCTCCATAAAAATCATCTGCATTTACTACTAAAAAGTATCCCTTAATCTTTTTTCGACAAGCCCATACCGCATGTGCCGTACCCCAAGGTTTTTTACGATAATTCGGATAATTTATATCATTTTTATGTTGATCAACAAAATGTAAAGAAACACGATTCAGGAGGTAGGATAGCTTTTTCTTTAGGGAAGGAATAAATTGGGCCGAAGAGAGAATAATAATGTTCTTAAAGCCATTGTTAATCGCATCATATATGGCATATTCCATTATGAATTCGCCATTTGGCCCAACAGCAGATATTTGTTTATCACCTCCGTATCTGCTACCTATGCCACCTGCAAGAACTAACAACGTAGACATATCAATACTTATTAGAGCTACCAAATGAATTGGATCTCTGACGCCATTTACCATTTGTAAAATCAGGTATGTTCTGTGGAGCACCTCCTTCCCGAATTGATAATTCACTTAGCGGAGTAATCGCATACCAAGAAGCAAGGTCATAAACGTCCAATGGGAATTCAACATCATTTTTTATGCATTCTATAAATGCATTGTCGACAAAATAATCCATCCCTCCATGACCAGATTTTTCAGCTGCCCTTGCATTTCGTTTCCATAAGGGATGATCATATTTCTCAAGCCATTCCTTAGTGTTCTTCCATCTATGATCGTGATCCATTTTCTTTTCAAAATAAATCAATCCCTGTTCATTGTTACCCCAGCCAAAATCTTGCCATATCCCTTCTGTTCCTTGAACTCTAAAACCTAGGTTGTACGGACGCTGTAGAGATGTGTCATGCGTTAGCATTAGGGTTTCGCCATTAGCACATTTTATTTGTGTTGTTACGACATCACCTTGATTAAACGATAGATTAGCGTTTGGATGTTGCTCCCCCCCTTTCTCATGCTCTCTAATATACTTGCTAAGACCCACAGCCTTACTTGACATAGATTGTAAATACAACATACGGTTTCCCCGGTTAAGATCAAACATGTTGGCCAATGGTCCAATGCCATGTGTCGGGTATAGTTCACCGTTTCTTTTAAGATAATGCTCAGTTCGCCATTTGGCTTCACTGAATCCTTTTTCACCAAACTCTACACCCGAATTATATGCTGTTTCACCATCATTAAAAAGCACACCACGAAGATCATGTTCATAACCACCTTGACCATGAACGAGCTCACCGAAAAAACCCTTTTTAACCATATTTAAAACAGCCATTACATCGCGTCGGTAGCAAACATTTTCCATGACCATAATGGGAACTTTAGTCTCTTCGTATGTTTTTACGTAACCGTGACACTCTTCTAATGACATCGCTCCACAAACCTCCATTGCCACGATTTTACCAGACCTCATAGCCTCGGTGCCGTGCCTGTAATGCCAACTCCAAGGAGAAGAAACAAAAACGGCATCAATATCATCTCTAGCCAATAGTTTTCGATAGCCATAATCATCAGCACTATATGTTTGGCATTCCTTTTGAGAAGATTTGCTTAGCATTTCTATGGCAGATGCAATCATTCTTTTATCTGGATCGGCGAAGGCAATGATTTCTACATCATTTCTTTTGAGCATTTCATTTAAATGGTTTTGACCTCTAAAACCAACACCGATAAAGCCAAGACGCACTTTCCTTTGAAGGCCTGCTGTTTTAGCAAATATTGAATTTGGAAGGATTAATGCTCCTGCACCCAAAACAGAAGTGCTCTTTATAAAATTTCTTCGTTTCATATATCGATGTGATTAAGTCTTGACTTCTTTTTGTATTCATCATAATCTATGGTAATTTAGAAATAATTCTAATGAATCAGTTCAAGAAACAAATATTGACCCTATTATTTTCAGTGCTATATGGTATGTCGCTATGCCAAACCATTCTTGATGATTTTGCTTTGGATCTGAACCAAGGCAAAGTCCTCTTGGCCTGGACAATAAAATCAGGGAGTATTTGTAATGGTATCCAAATCTACCGAAGTTCGACTGCGGACAGTGTTAATTTTAGTCTTATAGAAGATATTCAAGGCGTTTGTGGTGATTTATCAAGCCCAGTTGCTTACACTTTTACTGACGAAGACCCAATGCCAAATCAGGTTAATTACTACAAGCTCTTATTGGGTGGTCAGGAATTTTCCGAAGTACTTGGTATCGAGGTCTTGCTCATTCCATCAAACAGCTACCTATTAAAACCACATCCAATCACAAGTAGTTCATCATTATATTTTTATAATTCCAACAACAATGACGTTGAACTAAAAGTTTTTGATGATTTTGGGAGTGTCATTTATAAAAAACAGACAAATAGCAATCGTTTTATATTAGATAGCTCGATGATCTCGTCCGGTCTTTATTATTTCACACTCGAAAATAAATCAAACAAAAGTATCATCAACGGAAGAGCCCTCTTCTTAGAATAAGAAGTCAATATATTTTATTCAGGAGCATCCGTTTGAATGATCTTTTTAATTTCATCCTCAGTCGCTTGTAGCTTACTTTTACAATGTTCAGACAGCTTATTGGCGAGCTTTACTTGCTCCGTTAAATCATCAATTGAAACCTCCTTGTTTTCAAGCTTTAAAGAAATTTCCTTAAGCATATCAAGGGCTTCATCGTATTTGAGGTTTTTAATTTCTTGTTTTGTCATTTTTTTCTAATTATTTTTTTTACCGTACTCAGGACACTATAGCCGCTTGAATGTGTCGTCATTTCCTTTTGTATGAATTCTCCTTTTATGTTATTGATGTCTTTACCATCGATTGTAGAGATTGTATATCCCTTTTCAAATAATTGATTGGGGTCCACTAATCCTAATTTTTGTGTGCAAAACTCTAAATAGTCTTGCGATGAACGCAGCACAAATTGAGCGCGAATGAAAAGCAAATCCTTGACTTGCCGTAGTTCCTTTGCCGCAATCTCTTGAAGATAAGTCTCAATAGTACGTCCTAAAAAACTATCCAAGGTGTCTAGTTGTGAAAGTTCAATTTGAATACTTGAAAAGACCACATACTGCAATTGATGAAGCGATTCGTTTAAAGCTTCTCGAGTGTCCGAAAGGTATGTTTTGAAACTATACTGGAGACTTCGGGCAAACTTATTTAATGCCAATTCATTGACCTGAATGATTTCATCGACTCGTTCATAAAGAATACCAGAATAAAACTGAAGCTCACCTGAAGATTGGGAAAGCAATTCTCTAACCTGAAGCTGAATATGCTTGCTTGTATTTGATAAGCTTGACGCAAACACACCTATATTCATGTAGAATAGTTTTGCAGCAGCCGTGGGTGTTTTCATACTTGTATGAGCGACCTCGTCGATAAGACAGTTATCCGACTCATGACCAATGCCCGTAACTATAGGAATTTTTGAGCTTGCAGCCGCAGAACAAATTGAATAACTATTAAAAATATGAAGGTCCATTTTCGAGCCTCCTCCACGTACAATAGCAATGGCATCAACATCATATAAATTGGCCTCTTGAATGGCGTTTGTTATTTCATCAACTGCCTCTTGAGATTGGACCCCAACAGGAAAGATTTTAACCTTGAAGTTTGTAAAGATGTCATTATTCATTAACTCATTCATAAAATCTTCAAAACCAGAAGTTTCAGGCGATCCAATTAAAGCAATTCGCTTAATTACAGGACCGAAATAAAGTTCCTTTTGCAGGGGGAATAAATCTTCTTTTTCAAGGCGTATCCTCGTTTCAGCCTTTTGTTTTTCAATATCGCCCAATAAAATTGAAGGATCAATTTGACTGATTACAAGGCTCATTCCATAGACTTTATGAAAATTAACGGTCACAAGGCATTTTATTTCAAGACCTTCTTTTAGAACATCACTTGTTTTTAAGTCAAAAGATGCGAGTTGTTTTTGAATGGAATCAAAGCTTGTTCGCCAGATCATGCCCTTGGCTTGAGCGGTTCTTAAACCATCTTTGGAATCTACCAGCTCAAGATAATAATGGCCATTCTTCTCATTTGCTTTGGCGATTTGACAAGTTATCCATACCTGCTTAACCGAAAAGGTTTTCCTAACCCAATTCTCGATGGATACGTGCAGTTGTGTCAGTGTATATGTCTTGGACTCTGTACTCATTTCGCTTCTATACTTCCTCCTCGTAATCTATGGCATCATTTAAACCTTCATCTATCAATTTGTCAGAATCTGCCGATGGAAGCTCCTCAACCTTTTTTAGCTTAGAGAGCATCATTCTAGTTCTTGTTCCAACTAGGTTGTCAATTTCATTATTTGCCTCGTTGATTTTCTTTTGTGCTTTTGCCAAAACACCGCCAAATTTTCCAAATTCCGTTTTAACAGCGCCTAGCACATTCCAAACTTCACTTGTTCTTTTCTGGATAGCGAGCGTTTTAAAGCCCATCTGAAGGCTATTGAGCATCGCTGCCAAGGTAGTTGGACCAGTAACAATGATTTTATATTCTCGTTGCAATAAAGCAATCATATCTGGTTGGCGTGCGACCTCTGCAAATAGGCCTTCTATTGGAAGAAACATAATTCCGAAGTCTGTTGTATTGGGCGGGTCAAGATATTTACCCTTAATATCCTTCGCAAAAGCCTTTATAGAACGCATCAAATCTCGATTAGCTGCTTCAATGGCAGGAACGTCACCGACATCATATGCTGCCTGAAGCCGAACGAAGTCTTCTTGGGGAAACTTTGCATCTATGGGCAAGTATATTTCTTTACCAGATGACGTATTCCCAGGAAGCTTAATAGCAAATTCAACATGCGCATCAGAACCAGATTTTGTTTTTACGTTTTGGTCATACTGCTCAGGTGCTAATATTTGCTCCAAAATATTTCCAAGCTGAATTTCTCCAAGTACCCCTCTCGTCTTCACATTACTTAGTACCTTTTTCAGATCTCCTACCCCACTTGCTAAGTTCTGCATCTCACCCAAACCTTTTTGAACCGCCTCTAGTCTTTCACTTACAATTTTAAAAGATTGGCCTAAACGTTCCTCTAAGGTCTTGTGAAGCTTTTCGTCAACAGTTTCTCGCATTTTCTCCAAACGTTCATTGGTAGAATCTACAAGTTTGTCTTGCTTGACTCCCATGTCATTGAATTTTTGCTTTTGAAGCTCATTAAAATCCTTCACGCTTTGAGAGAAAGAATCTTTAAACTCTTTAAGCGCATTGGTCATGGCTTCCCGATCATCTTTGGCATTCACTTTCAGGGTTTCACCGAGTGCTATGAACTTTTCATTTAATTTCTCTGTGAGTTTTTCTATACCTAATGAAAGTTCTTCTCTATTTTCTTTAAGCATTCCAGAAAGTTCCTTTCGGTTTTCGCGAAACTCATTACCTACTAGCTCCTGTATTTGTTCGACTCCCGAATTTGATTTAATGGAACGCATTTGAACGAGAATAAACAAAACCAAAATAAGGGTTAAAAAAGCTAGAAAAGTGAGAATAGAAATAATCATAATAAATGAGTTTTGCGGTCTTGAAGGCGTGTCAATCAAATATAAGTATTGCACATTAAATACTCTGTTTAAATTAACTTAAAACGTAAATTTAATAGTGCACTTAGTAATCTTTTTATGTTGTTGTAGGAACAGGGGAGTTTTTTAAAAAAAACTAAAAAGCCCCAAAAAAAAGTAAATGAATTTAGTTACCTCGACAGAATTCCCTTCACTTCGTTCGGAGCTTTCGCATCTAAGATGCTCAGGTCAAACCAGGTTTTCATCCATTGAAAGTAGCTGAACAAAAAAAGCCTCCCAAAAGGGAAGCTTTTTTGTTTGTGACCTCGACAGGATTCAAACCTGTAACCTCCTGAGCCGTAATCAGGTGCGCTATTCAGTTGCGCCACGAGGCCAATAGAGGTGCAAAGATAAATATATTTCAACAAATAATAATCTTCATTAAAGCTTTAATCAAAAATGCATTAAATTTACTTTAGTGAAAGTAGTCTTAATATTTGTTTTTGGTGTATGCCTTTCTTTACAAGCCCAGCAAAAAGTAAACAAAATACTGAGCAAGGGAGATAAGAAGTTAGCACAATTAGATACGACAGGAGCTTTGGATCTTTACGACAAAGCCTTAAGCATAGACAGTGCATGCGCCGATGCCTATGCGAAAATATCAGATGTATTTATTTCGAGAGGGAATTACAAAAATGCCATGGAACTTCTAAACGCCGGCATTCGTATTACCGTTGACATTCCAAAAGACAAAAAAACAATCTCTCACCTTTATTCCATAAGGTCCTTCATTTATTTCACTGCAGAAAATTTTCATAACGCCATTCAGGATTTGGACCAAGCAATTATCCTCAACACTGACAATCCCAATTATTTCTACATGCGTGCTTTAGTAAAAAGAATGAATGGTGATGAAAAAGGCTGCTGCAGGGACCTGAAAAAAGCGATAGCTTTAGGCTTGAAAGCCGCTACAGTTTACAGCGAGACTTATTGCAATTAAGTCAACTTAAGTATGTAAATTTGTGAAAATCGTGTCATGAAATTTAATCTTTCCGAAGTCAATGATTTGATCCGAAGCAGGAGGTCTATTCGGCCTGAACAATATACAAGCAGAAAAGTACAAAAGGATCAAATAGAATTAATATTAAAAAATGCACAATGGGCACCCAACCATGGCAGCACTCAACCATGGAGGTTTCAGGTTTATCAATCAGAAGCTGCCAGACAAGAGTTGAGCCAAGCACTAGGCAAGCTATACCTAGATACAACTCCTAAGAACAATCAAAATGACGCAAAACTTGCGAAACTAGTTCGAAGGCCACTTATCTCCTCTGTTGTCATTATTGTAAATATGTCTAGACAATTAGAAGAGAGAATACCCGAAATTGAAGAAGTTGAGGCTGTCGCATGTGCTATTCAAAACATGCAGCTTACGGCAACAGCATATGGAATAGGCTCATTTTGGTCATCACCAAAACTCATTTATTCTAAGGAAATGAATGAATTTCTTGGCATCACTGAAAAAGACAAATGTTTAGGTCTTATTTATTTAGGATATACTAAAGAGGAATGGCCAAAGTCGCATAGGAAACCTATTGAATACAATACCATATGGAAAACCCAATAGAGCATTTAGACCTTGGTTTTGTTAATTTCACAAAACATCCGAAAAATCCCAATTTCCTTGTATACCGATTCACAGACGTTGCTAGAGCTAACTCTTTTCGTGAAGAACTAATCTCCAACAAAATCACTTTTGAGGAAGATACAGAGCAAAAGAAACAAGTCACCTATACCCTCTTTGCTCTACATAAGAAGCACTATTCAAAAACAATGCAGATGAATTTTAAGGTTGAGAGCAAACACAAAAAGCCACTCATTCCCTTTCTCCTGCTTCGTTGGACTGTACTTTTATTTGGTTTAGGCATACTACTTTTAGCTATTTTGAGTTATTGTAAACATATGACCTATTTAAACCAGAAAACTGAGCAACTCAAATGAAGGTCCTTCTTTTACTTTTCATTCTTCTGAGCCTAAACGGTTTCAGTCAATCCAACAAAGTGCCTTCTTATTTTGGTGTGCACTACAGAACTGTTCTTCCGAATAATTTTGTTGGTAGTAAATCAGTAACTATCAGCCAACAAGAATTTACAAGCACTTGCTTACAGAAAACAGGTTATTCAATCGGTGCAACAGTTAGAGCTGGCATTACTAAACTGATTGCTTTTGAAACTGGAATTAATCTTATTCACAGGAATTTTCAACTTAATATGAGTGTTATAGACTCCAATCAATATTCCCAAAGAGAACTTGGGTTTCTCACCTATGACATACCTTTAAATTGCCTTATTTATATTAAGCTAAATAAGTCATGGTATGCAAATGCGTCTCTTGGAATCGCAGCTTCTTATAAGCCCTCAACAATCGGTGGAGTTAACAATACAGGAGACAATCATTCATTTATTCATACAGGGTATGTAGATTATAAGAAAAAATTTACTGCCGATTTCAATGGAAATATTGGATTTGAATTTCGAAGTAAAAAATCTGGCTTCTTCTATTTAGGAGGATCTGTGCAGATACCACTTGCGCCGCTATTTATTCTTGCTGGCATGTATAAATATCAGGGCTATGAATTAGTTTCTGTCACAAATGTGAATGGGTCATTTTTATCCTTAGACCTTAAGTTTTTCTTTCCAAATACAAAAAGTAATGGATCTACCTTCCGACCAGGACCAATTGAATAGAATCAGTCAACTTGTTAATACATTAAAGCTTGAAAAGCACCCTGAAGGAGGGTTTTATAGTGAAACGTATAGATCCACGCAGAGGACCGCTAATAAGCAGGATGTATTAATGACTTCCATTTACTTTCTCTTAACCTCTGAAAATGTATCTAATTTCCATAGAATATCAAACGATGAACTTTGGTTTCATCATGAAGGAAGTCCAATAGTCATACATACATTGGAAGACAAGGTGCATAAAGAATATATTCTAGGAAAAACATACAACGACGTTTGTAGTCCTCAGCATTTGGTAAAGGGAAACACCATCTTTGGCAGCGCTGTTTTAGAGCCAAACTCATATGCCCTTGTAAGTTGTGTGGTATCCCCTGGTTTCGAGTTTAAAGATTTTCAGCTATTTACATACGATCAGCTCATTGAACAGTTCCCAAAAGAAGAAGATATCATTAAACGCTTAACTCCTTAAGGCTGGCAAAACATTGTATCTACGGACGGTGAGAATCCAGCCCAAATACCCAACGCTCCTCCTTCTATGTTTGAAGGAATATTAGTCGGTGTGGCAAAAGGATTTCCAGCAGTATACATTTGATTGTACTTCTTTTCAAAGAAATCAAATTCGGCTTGACCAATTTTAGATAGGGTAATTAAAATTGTATCACCCTGGGGATAATATCCACGATAATCTAAATCAATATCTTCATCAAAAAAATTGATAGGGTTTTCGTAAGCAAATTCAAATGTTAGACCATCAAAAAAGGCATCATCGAAGTATGGACCAAAAGGCTTATACACTATTGGGTCCTTTGTCCCATCAGGCAAAGTATTTAAGCGCTGAACCTCCCATAAATAGGCATCAAATGAACCTGGAGGATCAGACAGCGTAGCCCATGACCAACCATGGTCCACTAATGAAGGTTCTGGTTTCCAATAAAGGGTATCTAATGCGGTAGGTTGAAGTATTGAAGTAACCGAGGTATAAGTTTCTGCATTCACGCTAACAGACAAACTATAGGTTTTACCTACCTCACCAACAATCGACGTGGAGAAATAACCACAAAGATTCAGGTTTATAAGCTCTTCTACAGGAAGTCCAAAAAATGCCGCGGCAAGCTCCTCTGTGCCTGGAGGTAGATTGTCTGTGCATATTTCAACAAGAGTATCAGTAATAATACCATCGGAAACAACGACAGTCGCACCTGAAATAAAACCACTTAAATATGCCTCAAGGTTGGTTGGCGAATAAATATCAGCTGTAGTAGACAAAAGAACTATTGCAGGCTGACCTGTCTTTATACTTCCGTCAACAACGATTTGTTCTTCATATCCGGGAATGGCAATATCAACCTCTTTAGTGCACGATAGACACAATAAAACAAAACTGAGTGTATAAATAAATAGCTTCATATTATAATTCAAAGTTCCAAGTAACACTTGGTATGATTGGGAATAAGGACACTTGCTTTACGGTAAGCTGAAAGTCACCCGCAAGGAAGTCACCGTCATTATCCACGTACATAAAGAATGGATTTGCTCGATTGTATACATTATAAATAGAAAAAGCCCAATTGCTTTTAAATTTCTTTTTAACACGAATCTCGTCCCCATTAACGTCGGTTTTGGTTTTATGGGTTTTACTATACAATGTAGCAGAAAGATCTAGTCTATGGTATGGTGCCATTCGGGTTGAATTTCGTTGACCGTAGTTAAATAAAAGATTTTGCTCTTGAACATACCAAGAGGAAGGCAAAGTCAAAGTATTACCTGTAGCATAAACGAAAGCAGTGCTAAAAGTCCACCTGTCATTTAGCTTATAAGTTCCAACAACACTTAGGTCATGTCGTCGGTCATATTTAGCTGGATATAGATTACCAGAATTCAAATCAGGGAATTTTCTGTCCGACTTTGCCCATGTATACCCGATCCAACCCGTGAAATCTCCCATAGATTTCTTTAAAAACAACTCAATACCATAGGACCAACCCTCTCCAAAAACCAATAAGTTATCAGTATTATCATTCACATTATCGCCAGGAAGAGCTCCTTCTCTATACTCAATCATGTTGTTCATTTTTTTGTAATAAACTTCAACTGAGGTTTCAAGTTTGTCATCAAAGAAGTTTTTAAAATACCCTACACTTCCCTGCCATCCAATTTGAGGCTTCGCAATGTCTGTTGTGGGATACCAAATATCTGTTGGCAATGAAACTGCACTAAGTGCTGTTAAGTGAACATATTGATAATTATATGAATACCCTGCCTTAATAGAGCTATTGTCAGGTAACAGCCAGCGCATAGAAAGTCTTGGTTCGAGACCATGATAGAACTTTATCAAATCGCCTGATGGATATTGTATAGAGGTGTCTGGTGTACTAATATCACCGTTGATATATCTCGTAAAAGGACCTATGTGGTGATACATACTGTAACGCATACCAGCATTCACTTTTAGCTTATCATTTACCTCAAAGTCATCCATGATGTAAAAAGCAGTCTCATGAGAAAATAATCGCTGTGCAGCGCCGGTATCAAAGACAACGGAGTCAGATTCAGCTGACACACTAGTTGGCGTAAAAGTATGGTAGATATGGTTCGCTCCGAACTTGATTAAGTGACTTGGATTTGGGAAATATGAAAAGTCGATTTTCGAGCCTATGTCTCTAACACCCGAGGTTAAACTAAATCTAAACTGATCTTGAGATGATCCAAATTGAAACATGTAATCCGAGAATGTTCCTGTAACATTCATAAAAAGTTTTTTATTAAACAAATGATTCCATCTCAATGCTGCAATACCATTTCCCCACGGCATATCTACACTGAATCCACCTTGATTGTCTGCAAATGAAAAAACATCCTTCCCGTAGTACCCACTTAGGAAAACACGATCTTTATCGCTCAACTTGTAATTGAATTTGGCATTTAGATCATAAAAGAAGTAGCTCGTTCCTGCAAACGGAGACGAATCTGGAATGGCAGCTTTCATAATTAAGTCAAGATATGTTCTTCGACCAGAAATGATAAATGAACCTTTGTCTTTCTTTAACGGACCCTCGATGGTCAGCCTAGATGAAATAGCGCCTATTCCACCCTTGACTTTAAATCTTTTATTGTTTCCTTCGTTCATGTTCACCTCCAATACAGACGACATTCGGCCACCATAATTTGCAGGCATTCCTCCCTTGATGAGATTTACGCTTTTGACTGCGTCAGCATTAAAAACAGAGAAAAAGCCAAAAAGGTGCGCTGCGTTATAAACAACTCCTTCATCCAGTAAAACAAGATTCTGATCCGGACCGCCTCCACGCACATAAAACCCTTGACCACCCTCTGCGGCAGAAGAAACCCCTGGTAAAAGCTGAATAGTTTTTACTACATCAACCTCCCCCATGAATGCGGGCAAGGCTTTAATGCTCTCAATATTTAGCTCAATTGCACCCATCTGGGTAGATTTTACGTTTTCTCCCTTTTTGCCATTAACTACAACTTCCTGAAGATTAATTGTCGAGCTACCAAGCTCAAGATTATAGTCAATATCCTTAACGAGCTGAACCTCTTTAATTTCTGTGGGAAAAAGTGCAGACCTGAACTGAATCTGATATGTGCCTTCTTCTAAAGTCAGAGAATAGAATCCATAATTATTACTAATTGTTCCTTTATTGAGAGAGGGCACGAATATTTTTACACCAATAAGTGCCTCGCCACTTTTGGCATCACTAATATAACCACTAATGGTATGTGTAATAGGTTTTTGAGCAATTGTTAAAATTCCAAGGAGTATGAAAATTAAGGCGAGAGTTTGCTTCATTGTTATAAAAAGTTGTAAAGATAGCAACACATACAGCGCTAAAAGGTTTTAAGGTGTTAAATTTACACCAAGAATTGTTAAATGTTTGGTCAAAAATAGAGGCTTATACCAAAACTTGACTTAACATAAGATAAGAACGCAAATAATAAGTGCAAATAATTTTAGAGACACGATGACTTCAAATGTTTGTTTTCTAAACAGCAATAACGGATATGGATTACTAGCTTTCGGAGGTGAAGATATACTTGTAGTACAACATGTTATTTCCATAGATGAAATTGATAAGTTCATCGAGGACCGACCAAACAAATACATCTTCCTTTGTCTTTCTTACGATCTTAAGAATCGAATCGAATCGCTTAGTTCTAAAAACAAAGACAATTCCTCTTTTCCTGACCTTGTGCTTTGGTGCCCAGACTGCGTCTTTGATGTCAACCCTGAATCCTTAAATATACTTCAAGGTAATGCTTCAACGGAGCATTTCATGTTTGCAAGAGATTTTATTTCCTCAACCAAATCAACCCAGATTCAAAACTTTAATGTTCAATTTGAACCGCAAATATCTAAAGACGTATATATAAATAAAGTGAATGCACTCAAAGAGCTTATTCAGCGAGGGGATATTTATGAAATTAATTTCTGCCAAGAGTACCTTGCCAAAAACATTGAAGAAGAGGATGTCAAAAACTGCTATACGAATCTTAACAGTATCACAAAAGCCCCATTCTCAAGTTATTTTCGATTTGGTGAATTCGAGATTTTTTGTGGGAGTCCAGAACGATTTATTAAAAACGATGCTGGTACTCTTACTTCAGAGCCCATTAAAGGAACCTCAAAAAGAGGAGAGACAAGTAAAGAAGATAAACAGCTAATTCATTCCCTTAAGAGGGATCCGAAAGAAAGGGCAGAAAATATAATGATTGTTGATCTAATGCGCAATGACTTATCAAAAATTGCAAAAAAAGGCTCGGTACATGTGGATGAACTATGTGAGGTGTACACGTATAAAACTGTTCACCAGATGGTCTCAAAAGTATCCTGCAAGCTTAAAGAAAACTCTAGCTTTACTGACATTCTAAAGGCAACTTTCCCGATGGGATCTATGACAGGTGCACCAAAAATAAGAGCTATGCAGCTCATTGAAGATTTTGAGGACTTTAAAAGGGGACTCTATTCCGGCTCTATTGGTTATATCTCTCCAAATGGAGATTTTGACCTCAATGTCGTTATTAGAACCTTAATTTATAATTCCAAGCTCAAAACTTTATCTTGCGCTGCAGGTAGTGCTATTACAATACAATCTGATGCAGAAAAGGAATATGAAGAATGCGGCATTAAAGTTCAAAAAATTCTAGATGGAATTAGTGGATAATATAGAAGCATCATTTACTGAATTGCTCAATAAACGTAGCGCTCAACATTACTATCTGGCAATTAGTGGGGGCTGTGACTCTATGGTGATGCTTTCTTTATTTCAAAAACAAGCAAGGCCATTTACTGTGCTTCATGTGAATTACAAATTAAGAGGCAAGGAAAGTGATAAGGATGAAGATTTGGTTCGGCTATTTTGTAAATCCAACGGTATACCTTTCAAGGTTCTAAGGCATGAACTTTCGAATGATTTGAAAGATGGTGGAAACCTTCAAAACCTTGCTAGAGAGATACGCTACGATTTTTTTAAAACTTATTTATCCAAACATGAATCTGCTATTCTGTGCCTTGCCCACCATAAAGATGATCAGGAGGAAAACTTCTGGATGGCCATGACACGTGGCGGTGGATTGAGGGCTATGGCCGGTATGAAGACCTTTGAGTCACCTTATTTGAGGCCATTTCTAGACCGCTCCAAGGATGAATTGATTGCCTATGCTCATGAAAAAAAAATACGATGGAGAGATGATCTATCTAATCAATCCAATAAATACACGAGGAATATCTGGAGAAATGTGCTTTTACCACAATTTAAAAAGGAGATTCCGCAAATCTCCGAATCTGTTGAATTGCTTCAAAAACACTTTAACAGACAAGTTAGCCATGACCGTAAGGTATCATCTGCCCATATTCCAAGAACACCTAGAGATTTTGAAATTTCAACGTTTGAGTTATCTCTTATGAATTCAAACCAATGGATTGAGTTTTTAGATCAAATCAATATCGGTAAAAATCTTGCACTCTCTATTCTGGATCTTTTAAAGGGTGAAAATGGAAAAAAGATATTCCTTGATTCAGACGCCTCAAATTATGCGACTGTTTGGAAAAGAGAAAACGGTCTGTACTTTGAATCCAAAGAACACATAACTTCTATACCTCCTGTCTTTAAAACCCTGATAATTAATTCACTTCCAAATAGATTTGGTAAAGCAGAATTATATCTTAATCCTGAAAAAATAAAAGGAAATCTTTCCGTTAGACGATGGCAAAATGGGGATCGTATGCGTCCGATTGGTCTCAAGGGAAGCAAGTTGATTGGTGATATATTAAAAGATGACAAAACTCATGCGTCGATTAAAAACAATCAATGGGTTTTAGTTGATGAAGAAAAGATTATTTCTCTCATAGGTTTCAGAATAGATCAGAGGGCCATTGCTGATAAAGCCCCTTGTTTAAAGGTTATATTTGAATGCCTTGACTTTGATTCTTTATAAATCTAATCTACAAAATACCAGAAAGAGAGCCGTCGAGCCACATGATTACAAGTAAGAATTCAGCTACGATTAGCCACGATATCTTAAGGATTTAACATAAATCCTATTCTAGCATTAAGATACATATAATGATTTAACCTTTTGTGCCACAAACCTTTATTGACATTTCTAATATCAAAAACACAAGTTGTTATTTCTAAATTAATTGTAACTTTAGGTCGTAAGAGAGAATGTTTTACCGCAGCTTATAAACAAAAGTCCTCATTTAAAATAAGGGCATGCTACACGTAAAAACAAAACCATTTTAATAAAAAAGCTGTTTTTTATAAACAAACGAAGCATTAAAACTAAAACTGTTTCGGCTAAAAACAATTTTACACAATGAAACATTTTCATTCAAACTTACTTTTAACCTTTCTTTATTTATCTTATTCTACTTTTTCCTTAGCACAGAGCTACGCCTCCGTTTTTGGTAGTGAAAGTACAACATGGAAAATCCCATTCTGTAACCTAGATCAATTTATAATAACCGAACAAGTATCAAATTCTGATATCATATACAATTCGAATAGTTATAAAAAAATTGGCACGTCATACACAGGAGGTGTTGACTACGAACTTAACTCAGTTAGTGGTAACGGCTGGGCCAGAGAAAACACGAATGAAGGTAAAGTATGGTTTGTGGGCACTGTAGAAACAATTAATGGTTTCGATACTGTTGAATATCTCGTTATGGACTTATCAATGGAGATTGGTGATGACTTTTTGGTTTATGAGTCCTTTGGGGAAACAGACCTAGCAATTGTCGATTCTATTTATTTTGATGCAGGCTTTAAGCATGTAAGAACCACTTATCAGCATTGGAATAATGATGAAAAGTTAACCTTTATAGAGGGCATTGGCACCAATTATGGTTTAGCATATATGCATAACTATATGAATATGTGTAACTGCTTACTTTCAGTCAACAAAGATTTATTGCAAGTATACTCCAACAACAATTGCTTACCTACAGCTGAGTATTTTGAGGAAGAACTTAATGAGCTAACCCTCTACCCTAACCCCGCAGTAAATTCAATTTCGATTAACCATATATCTAATAGTGGGATATACAAAATACTCTCTGTTCTAGGGGAAGAAGTAAAGCATACATCCTTTGAAGGGAAAAATATACAAATAGATATTAGTGAGCTTAGACCAAATATTTATTTCATAGAAATTGATAATCAGATACTTAAATTTATAAAGGAGTAGATAGTTCCGAAAGCTTTCTGGCTTTTTATAACCCTTCCGATTTGTTTAACCCATTTGAATATTTAGCTAAACTAAAACTTAATAAAAAAGCCCTTCACAGGAAAGGCTCTACTCAAAACAAATAGTGGCTAATACTATTTCATAATAACAATTTGTTCAAAATATGATTTGTCTTTTGTTCGAATACTTAAAAAGTATTTCCCAGCATTTAATTGTGACCCATCAACTAAACCAGTTGCTATATTAACGGGACAATCAACAGGCCTTCCGTATAAGTCAAGTAATGAAACATCATTTAAAACACCATCGAAACCAATAGTAAAACGACCGTCATTTGACGGGTTTGGATAGACTGTAAGTGGTAATCGTGAAGTATCATCAAGGCCTGATAAATTACATATATAAGATTCACAAACCGTATCACAAAGAGCACCCTGCCCATCATAGGCGTACATGCAGATATCCTGTAACTGATTTGGCGAAATATACAATGTTAAAGACGCTCCGCTATATACCATATCGTCAAACCACCATTCATAATCTTCTGCTCCGTAGGCGTAGAAAGTGTACGTGCAATTACCATCTACAGAAAACTGAAAACCGGCATTACATGAGTCTTGGTTACATGTCCCTTGGGTGTATGAGGTTACACCGTAAATATATTGAGCTATGCAAGCATTACTATAGGTTATTTGATCACATCCGCATACCGGGTCAACTTCTGTCGTGCAAATAATATCATTATTAATGAGCGAGTTATCAATGCAACTTGTTGAGTCGCAACCAGAAATCGTTACATATTGATAGATTGAATCACATAATTGGTTTTGCCCATCATAGGCTAACATTAAAACCAAATAACTGCCATCTTGGGTAAAACTGTAATTTACAATTGAACCGGTTTCAATGGAATTACCATCTTCGAATTGCCATTCATATGAGTTTGCCCCATATGCATAAAACCACATAGTACATCCATCTCCTCCATCGGTTTGAAAACCTGCGCCACAAGGTGTAGTTTGTCCACATCCATCAATATATATTTCTTGACACACTGTATCGCACAAAAAGCCTTGTCCATCATACGCATACATACACATCGTATAAAGTCCGTTATTTGAATAGTTATGGTACGTATATTGCCCTTGACTGCTCGTCCCGTCCCCAAAATACCATTCGTAAGAAGATGCCCCTGAACCATAAAATTCAACAAAACAAGCACTATCGATATAATTAAATCCCGCCTGACATGAAGCCGGATCGCAAGGTCCTTGAGTATAAGAACTTACGCCATAATAATTTGTTGCTATACAAGCATTAGAATAGGTAACTTGGTCACACCCACAAACAGGGTCATACTCTTCAGTACAGAAGGAATTAGGACTAATCAATGTGCTATCAATGCAGCCTTGGCTGTACATTTGATTTGAAAAAAATATTCCGAACATAAAGAGGTTTAAAAGTTTTAGTGTTTTCATAATAAGTAGTTTTTTGTTTTTATTATAAACGAGCATATCAATATCGCAGGGGGGGTACAATCAAAAAACAATTCAAATTAAGTGCTTTATTACTAATAATCAAATACTAAAACAGAATAAAGCATATTGTGTAAGCCTAATTCCTAACCTAATTTTTGGTATTTTTAGCAACCTAATTTTAAAATAAAATAAAATGAAAAATGTATTAGTAGCCCTATCGTTATTTGTAGGTTTATTTGTTCATGCTGATGAAGGCATGTGGTTCCTCATGTTTATTGATCGATTGAATCAACGAGATATGGAAAAAATGGGACTTCAACTCACATCTGAAGAGATCTATAGCATTAACAATTCCAGTCTTAAAGATGCAATTGTTCAATTCAATGGAGGATGTACAGCAGAATTAGTTTCAGACCAGGGATTAGTGCTCACAAATCATCACTGCGGATACAGCGCGATTGCAGAGCTTTCTACACCTGAAAATGACTACCTCACAAATGGCTATTGGGCCGATAGCAAAAAGGATGAAATGAAACCCAATTCTTTGTATGTCAGATTTTTTGTTCGTATGGATGACGTATCACAAAGAATCCTTGACAAAGTTAATGATGAAATGACTGAGGATGAAAGAAATGCTGCCATTAAAGAAGAAACCAAAAAGATAGAAGATGAGAATAGTGAGAATGGAAAGTACGTCGTTAGTGTACGTTCCTTTTTTCAAGGAAATGAATACTATTACTTTGTATACCAAGACTATACAGATGTTCGTTTAGTAGGAACACCCCCGGCAAGTGTTGGAAAGTTTGGTGGAGATACAGACAACTGGGAATGGCCTAGGCATACCGGTGACTTCTCAATGTTTCGTATCTATGCAGATCGTGAAGGAAATCCAGCAGATTATTCAGAAGAGAATGTTCCGCTTAAGCCAAAGCACCATTTACCGGTAAATATCCAAGGAGTTGAACAAGATGATTTCGCTATGATTTTAGGCTATCCCGGTAGAACAAATCGATGGTTACCAGCAGGCGGTATAGATCAAAATGTAAAATTTGCTTATCCAGCATGGGTAGAAGCTTCTAAAGAGGCTATGGACGTCCTCAAGGAATATATGGATAAAGATAATGGTGTTCGTTTAAATTACGCATCTAAATACGCTGGTATCGCCAACTATTGGAAAAATAGACAAGGCATGATTGATGCCTTGACTAAGTTTAAAACGGCTGAAACTAAGGCAAAAAATGAAAGGAAATTCAATAAGTGGGGTAACAAAAAGAAAAATGCTAACTATTCCGATGTGATAAAAGACATTAACGGATATTATGCACTCACAAATGATAAGGCGAGACATGACAATTATCTGCGTATGATTTTTCGAGGCTCAAAATTTGCAACAAGCTCAAGAGGACTTGGAGCACAGCTGGCAAAATACGCTGCATCGGACGAAGAGCAAAGAGCTGCAGTGAAACCGCGTTTAGGTGATATGATTAAGGGGTTCATTGCCTCTACCCACATTCCTCTTGAAAAACAGATGTTATTCGAAATGATTGATTTATATGCGCAAAAAGCCAATTACGAACTGCCCGCTTCAATTTCTAATGTAAATGACTTAAAGGCACACGTTTCTGCTGTATTCGAATTAAGTATACTTACAGACGAAACAAGAATGCTTTCATTTTTAGAGGTTCCAAATGGTGAATTACTTGAAAATGACCCTTTAATGTTGTTATCAGATGAATTCATTGCGCATTATTATGCCAGCACTGATGAAATTGACGCAGCGAAAGACAAATATGACCGTGCGTATAGAATGCTGGTTGAAGGAATGAGGAAATCCAAGCTAAGCCCAGTAAAGTATCCGGATGCAAACTCCACACTTAGGTTGTCATATGGGAAAGTGAGTGCCTTACCTTCAGACCCAAAGAATGATGCTAAAGAAAACTACTACACCACCCTAAAAGGTACTGTTAAAAAGTACGTTCCAAATGATGCAGAGTTTGATTTGCCCAAAGGCCTCATTGAGCTATATGAAAAGAAAGACTTTGGACCCTATGCAGATAAGGAAGGCCACATGCCAGTTAACTTCCTTACAAATAATGATATTACTGGAGGGAACTCAGGATCACCTGTACTCAACGGAAACGGAGAATTGATTGGACTGGCCTTTGATGGAAACATTGAAGCAATGGCAGGAGATGTTATTTTTGACAAGAAGCTTCAAAAAACGATTAATGTGGATATTCGGTATGTATTATTCTTAATTGACAAATATGCAGGAGCAAATCACATTGTTGAAGAAATGACAGTGATTAAGTAAACCTAAATATCTTAACCAAAGCCCTGCTTTGCGGGGCTTTTTTTGTTTTGTTTTGAGAAGATTAATTCAGTGATTCAGATAGCAAAGATATATGTAACAAAGCCTCTCGAATTTCCTTTTCTGATAATTCGTTGTGGTAGCTTCCTTTCCCTATTGCCTGAAGTAAAACACAAAATATTTTACCACCTTCATTCTTTTTGTCATTATACATCAGCGAAATAATTGCTTGAATACACTCCTCAGTAAAAGTCAAAAAAGGATACGTTTTGATAAGCAATGCTTGAATCTTATGAAAATCATCTTTTGAAAGCAGACCTCTTGTCATAGAGACGTAGCATTCTGCACACATTCCTATACCGACAGCATGACCATGTGAAATCGGTTCTGTCTGGAGCTTAAAGCCCTCAATTGCGTGGCCAAAGGTATGTCCAAAGTTCAGCAACTTACGCTCTCCTTTTTCGAAAAGGTCTCCATCTGATATATCTACTTTTATCTGTACGCATTTCTCAATAATGTCAAGTCGATTGAAATCATCCTCAGTTTTAAAACTAGAAAGCTCATTGAATAATGCCTCATCATATACCAAGCCGTATTTCAACATTTCTGCATAGCCATTATAAAATTCTTTTTCTGGCAGGGTTTGAAGAAATGCAGCATCAATAAAAACGTTTTTTGCCTTTATGATTGTACCTAGCTGATTTTTATAAGGACCCAAGTCTATTCCATTCTTACCACCTACAGCAGCATCTACCATAGCCAGAAGACTTGTAGGCACATGAATGAAATCCATACCTCGTTTAAAAACTGATGCTAAAAACCCTCCCATATCGGTAACCATTCCACCACCAAGGTTAAGGACTAAATCTTTTCTACCAAAACCATACTCAGAAAAAGCATTCCAAACCTGCATGCAAACCTCCATTACTTTATTTTCTTCCCCATTCGGAAGTAAAATAATTTCTGATTTTTCAAGAGCAGGAAATGATGTAATGAGATACTCAAGACAAAGGTCATGTGTATTCTCGTCTACAACAATGATAATATTATTACCCTTATATAATCCCAATACCTCCGACAAGGAAGAGTCGGAAAGTGATCCTATTTCAATTTGTGTGCCTTCACTTGAAATGTTTGTCATATTGAGATAATGAGCATCAAATATACAGATTATTGAGCCGTCAATAGCTTATAAACAAAAAGACATTATTTTTGCATCGTGCTAAATTTCGAGAATACTAAAATTGCTTTTAAGTTAAAATCTAATCTTGATTTAAATAGAGCCTATGTGCTCTTCAAGGTCATTAGTTCTCCGATTATTGTCAAAATCGGTAAAGGCTTGATGCTGTTTGCGCTAAAGCTTAGGCTACCAGTTAATTTTATTGTGAAGAAAACGATTTTCAAACAATTCTGTGGTGGAGAAACAATTTCAGAATGCACCCCCACAATTGAATCACTTGGAAGTCAGGGTATTGGTACTATTTTAGACTACTCCGTTGAAGGAAAAACGAATGAGGATGATTTTGACAAAACTACTGATATCATTATAGATACAATTAAAAAAGCCAATACGGAAAAAAACATACCTTTTGCCGTATTTAAAATCACTGGGATCAGTAAGTTTAGCCTTCTTGAAAAAGCGAGCCAAAAGGACAAGCAACTCAACTCATCTGAAACCGAAGAGCTTTCAAAAATAGAAGCACGTATTTTAAAAATTTGTAAAACTGCACACGAGCTGAATGTCCCCGTATTTATAGATGCCGAAGAAAGCTGGGTGCAAGATATTATCGATACCTGGGCATTTGAAATGATGTGCTTGTTTAATACAGAGAAAACGATTGTCTATAATACAATTCAGATGTATCGTCATGACCGATTGAACTTCCTTAAAACTTGCCTGAAGCAGGCATTGAATCATAATGTTAATTACGGTGTGAAACTTGTGAGAGGTGCCTACATGGAAAAAGAAAGAGAACGGGCTTTAGAGATGAACTACCCCTCTCCTATTCAAATCAATAAAAAAGCAACCGATAATGATTATAATGCTGCACAGGATTTCATCCTAGAAAACATAAAGCAATTCACATTGGTTGCCGGGACACATAATGAAGAAAGCTCAATGCAGCTTGCCAAGCATTTGGAGAAATACGGAATACAAAAAGGAGACTCGCGTGTTTACTTTGCACAGCTATTAGGAATGAGTGATCATATATCATTTAATCTTTCAAATGAAGGATTCAACGTTGCAAAATATGTTCCTTTCGGACCTGTAAAAGAAGTGATGCCCTACTTGTTGAGGCGGGCCGATGAAAACACATCTGTGGCCGGGCAAACAGGAAGAGAATTAGGTCTAATTGTTACCGAAAAAAATCGCAGAAAAAAAGCTAAAGCTTAACGAGTTTAAATACTTTCTCACCTAATGCGGCATAATAAAAACCGCTGCTAAGCATCGAAATATCGTGAGGCTCACCCGAGCTAATCTGAGTAAAGTAGACCAATACGCCATGACTATTGTATAGCTTTAGATCCATTTCAATCCCTCCCTCATAATCAAATACAAACTCTCCAGTGGTCGGATTAGGGTGCATGTGTATTTGAGCTGAATTTTCTTCATCATTAATCGGTAGACCAACAAGTGTATCAATCGTATAGTATTCACCAGTGTTGGGAAGTCCCCCCGTTGGCCCTGCTTTTAGAACGAATATATTGCTCCCGCCACTAATTGGATATGTTGTCTGGCCTACTGCAATAAAACCTCCGTCAGAAGTGGGTAGTAAATGATTGACTTCATCGAGACCTAAATAATTAATTGACGTGAAGTTATTAAGCCACAATAGCGAAGGCTCATTAAAATAGGCAACATTTGCATCATAATTGTCTTGAAGCGTAAAAGCATTAACGACTCGGAAGCCTAGAACGTTTACATTCAGGTTTTGAACAAAAGTAATTTCATCCATAATCACATCCGTTTCCCCATTTGGATCATTTTCAGTTTCTTCAAGTATTATAGAACCATCAAAATCTAACTTTAACAAATAGCTGTCATGATTTGATTCACTCACAATTCTTGCTCCTACAGCATTTATTTTATCCGTACTTACAGTCACGTCCTCTATAGTGTAAGCACCCGAATAATTTCCAAGGGTATCTTTCCATAATACTTCTCCCTCCTCATTAATTTTCATTACGAATCCTTTTTGAGAAAGAGAATCTTCACAATAAAAAGCTCCACTAACAATAAATAAGCTATCCTGGACACCTACTACACTCGTTGCATAATCCAATCCTTGATTGGAAATTTTTTTTGTCCATAATGTATCCCCGTCAGAATCAATACGAAGCATATAAACATCATTGTCTCCATCATTCAGATTTTGACTACTACCAACCATAATAATGGATGAATCTCGAACAAATACTGCATCATTTAAAAACTCCCAGGAAGTTGGTTCACCATAGCTTTTTTGCCAATCTTCGTTTCCATTTGGATCGGTTTTCACTACCAAACCATTATAATCTCCTGAACCAATGGAATTCGTATAACCGATAGCATACAAACCTAAATCTGAATTAAAAAGTACTCTTGATGCACCATCCGACTCCTGACCTCCATAATGCTTCGTCCATTGTCGTGTTCCCGCACTGTCAATCTTCATAAAATAAACTTGACTGCTTCCTTCCCAGCTCGTACTTGATCCTGTTACAACAAAAGAGGAATCCGGTAGCTCAGCAACACCCTTACCCACATCATACCCTAAACCGGAGTATACTTTATAAAAGGTGGACTGACCAAAAACCAAAGAGCAAAGGTACAGGGCGCCAAAACATAAAACATACTTTAAAACAGACATGATATTCTTAAAATTATAGACTCACCGGTTTTACTAAAAAGGTTTTCTGATGCCAAACCAAGACTAAAACGATCGAATTTTAAAGCGGAATACATTCCCCAACGCAGGTTAGAAAACCCACCATAGCTAGCTTGTAAACCAATGCGATACCATTTAACGGGATGATAATCCATTCCTGAAAAGAACATTGGCATGAAGGAGGAGGACAAATATGCGCGAGCTCCATAAAAACCTTGAAGCTTTCGCATTGAGCTGCGATCGACAAGTTTTGTGAACTGAAATAATGCAGGGAGCAGCTTCCAATCAGTACCTGAAGAGGAAGAATCTGAAAATGAACCTAGTGTCCCTTCTGTATCGTTAAAAATAGTTGATGCATTCATTAGGTCATCAATGGAATAAGCATCATAATTAACGTTGCTATTAATTGAATATGAACGGACTTTAGGGAGACAGACTACACCAAGATTACGCATCAATAGCTGGAAATAGATCTTTTCATTCTTATTCTTGGGCATATCAAATCGATAATCAACATCAACGGCTAACCCAAAACCACAAAAGGCATTTGAATTACTTTGATTGTATTTGGCATCTAAGGACAAACCAATACTGTCAATGGATGCACTTTGGTAAAGGGATCCGTTTTCTATGCGGCCTGAAATAATATTGTGCACACCGATTGCATTTAAAGTAAAGCTCGACTTTGAGTACTTATCAAACCAGCCAAAACCTATCTTTTGAAAAGTATAAGAATCAAATCTACTACCTGTTAAAAATGCAGTGTCCCCAATGAAGGCAGAGTTTCCATAAAAAAGTAAATCAAATACATCTTCGGCGTACTCGATTGCAGAAAAATTATAAATACCATATTTCAAAAGAAAACCTTTGGTTGAATCTTTAAATATTTTACTCGTATGATTTCTGTATTCAATTTCACTATTGAGATCGATACCAAATCGATTGATGAGCTGCTGCCTTGCACTGGTTTGGCCTTTCATACCATCATTAATGAATCCACCATAAAAAAAACTTTTGGTGATATCTTTTCCGATTGATGTAGATTGATAGTCCGCGATACCCGAAAAAACAAGCTCATGATTCTTTTGAAAAAGAGCTGTATCCTGCTGAATAGGAATCATAAATTGACACAATACATTTTCCCAACAGAGGATAGATAATAGTAATGCGAACAAACATCTTTTCATGGCAACACGTTTTTCGTGGTTAGCTTCAAAAATGACTCAAAATAAACAAAAGCATTACTTGGAATCGCTGCAGGAGATGACTGCGAGGCGTCAGATGTTTGCATGTGTGCTTTGATCACAATAGACTTAGTATTCGGTAAATGTGCTACAAGCTCATTACCCATTAATATAACAGACTTATTTGAAGCCTTATAAAGATTATCAGAAGGATCTGGCATGCCATCCAAAGCAGAGCGTAAAATCAGTTCTTTGGGTATACTATGAAGAAGATTATTTCCGTCATCTAAAAACTCAATAGAAATTTCTCCTTGCAAGGGGAAAGCGTTGGTAGAACGAATATGCAATTCCATCGTTTCCGTATTTATTAAATCATTTAGCTGTGTAGTATTCAAAGAAAACGAGACAGTATCAGAAAAAGTCAGACCATTTACCCCGATCGCAAGAGGAAACTGAGATGTCAAATCAACTTTTACCTTACTATTCGGGAAAATCTCATTGTAAGAGCCTGTTGAAGTGCCTAGTGGATTCATTTTCATATTATAACCTATCCTGTGCGTATAGCCTAAATTTCCAATATAGCTTCCAAGGTTACTATTGTCTGAATCAAAGATAATTGATGAGATACTTGGGATTAAACTAGACCAAGCCCCTGTTGCTGGACCAATAAGATGTTCCGTATTCAGCTGACTTGAAAGCAAACCAACTGTATTCTGACCTGTATTTGTATTCTCCAAAAGGGTTAAAGTTGCCGACGCCGGTATTTTCGCACCATTTTCAATTGAAAATGTCAATGGAATGTCATTCAATGATATAGAACCCGATATTATTTGGTCAAGATATGGAATAGTAACTTCCGCTGTATCAGAAAAAGACAATGCGCCAAAATAGCCTTGAGCATATGCAATTTTAATATTTTCGAATTTTGCGTCAAACTCAAAAACATCTGAGGTAGATAAACTTGAGCTCTCCCCTTCTGGATCTGTCATAATCGAAAATGAGGTTTGAAGTATATTGAAGGCCGAAAGATTCGATGACCCCATAACACCAGTTCCCTGCAAATCGAGTTCATAACCATCCAATGAAATCAATGCTTCGCCTTCAGTTGGATTTTCTTGCGTCCCTGCTCCTACAAAAAAGGTTTGCTCAAAATCAACACCATTCAAGGTTACGCCTGGCATTGAAATCGTATAGTATGCACTTGTAGATATTGGATTGTAAACCGATAATTTAATACTTCCGCTTGACACAATTGCCTTTTTTAATTCAACATCAGGAATACTTAGATCATGCGTTTCCACAGAGTTATAAAAGGTAAAGCCCGCCGGGATATTACCGATACCTATTGATGGAGAATAGGTTTGATGAATGGTTGTATCAGGAAGCTCAAGATAATCACTAATGTAGGTATCTAAAATCGTTCTTTTAAAATCAACATAATACTGAAAGTTGCTATTGTCTAAGGTACTATCATTGTGATAATTCAATAAACTGATTGTATCCTTTGCGAGGGGTAGAACCCAATCTGAGTTCCATTCAGTATTTTTTTTTCTACATGAAAGAACACAGCTCATTAAAAGCAAAAAAGAAAAAATATAAAATAGCTTTATTTGATTCACGCTTTTTCTAATATGGTGGCGTAACCCTGACCAACGCCAATGCACATCGTTACAAGAGCATAACGCTTGTTTGTCCTATTTAGTTGTCTTGCAGCTGTAAGTAAAATTCTAGATCCCGACATACCAAGTGGATGGCCAAGAGATATAGCACCTCCATTTGGATTAATTCTCGGATCATCATCTGCTATTCCAAGAGCTCTTGTACATGCCAACACCTGCGCTGAAAAAGCTTCATTCAGCTCAAGTACATCCATATCATCTAAACTTAAACCAGCTCTTTCTAATGCCTTATTTGAAGCAGCGACAGGTCCAATGCCCATTATTCGAGGTTCTACTCCTGCCACAGCAGAAGAAACCACTCTTGCCAAAGGTTTTAAATCATTTGCTTCAATTGCCTCATTAGAAGCGATTAATAAAGCCGCAGCACCATCGTTCAGTCCAGAAGAATTTCCAGCGCTCACACTTCCGTCTTTTTTGAATGCAGCTCTTAGCCCACCTAGACTCTCCATCGTCGAATTGCCCCGAGGGAATTCGTCTATATCAAAAACAATTGGATCCATTTTTCTTCGCGGAATTTCAACAGGTACAATCTCATCTGTAAAAAAACCGGCCTCTTGTGCCAACTTCGTTTTCTGCTGTGACCATAAAGCAAAAGCATCTTGATCGGATCGACTAATACTATACTTCTCAACTAAATTCTCTGCTGTTACCCCCATTCCATCCGTGCCATAGGCGTCATGAAGCTTTGGATTCACAAAGCGCCACCCAAAGGATGAATCATACATTTGCGCGTCTCTGCCGAAAGCTTTCGAGGTTTTAGAAATTACCCATGGCCCTCGTGTCATGTGTTCAACACCGCCAGCAATAAATAAATCACCGGAATCAGATTCAATAGCTCGACTCGCGTGAATAACAGCGGCCATTCCGGAAGCGCATAAACGGTTAACTGTTTCTCCTGGAACTGATGGAGGTAATCCAGCCAATAGACCTGCCATTCGAGCAACGTTTCTATTGTCCTCACCGGCTTGGTTTGCACAACCCATAATTACATCTTCAATCTTTGAGAAATCGAGACCAGGATTTCGATCCATAAGTCCCTTTATTGCATGAGCCGCTAAATCGTCCGCACGAACAGGCGAAAGCGTCCCTCCAAAGTTGCCAATGGCCGTTCGAATTCCATCAATAATATAGGCTTGTTTTTTCATGAATCTGTTTTAATATAAAATTACAATTTTAGGTGAATACAGTATCAAATATGGGGATATTGTTACTTTTGAATAGTTATGGGCAAGACAAAATCATTTAAGGAAATCTCAGCAGATGATATTCTTTTCTTTTCAGATCTATTGGGGACACGATGCAAGACCATTGAGTCTGACCTAAAGCGATACAGCCATGATGAAACTGAAGATTT
>CAJWRM010000027.1 GCA_913046365.1 uncultured Flavobacteriales bacterium | reverse complement strand
TCTGAAGTCGTGTTCTGAACAATAAATGAGCTAATATCACCAAATCCAGAAGCAGGCAAACCAATCAATACATTATCATTTGTCCAGCTATATGTTGCCAAATCACCAAAATCTCCATCAAAATCAATTGAAGTAGTAGGGAAATCTGCACACAATACTTGACTTGGGATTGGGAAAACAGATGGTTTCGGATTAACCGTAATGGTAAAATTCTCTGAAGAACCAACACAGCCATTAAATGCAGGCGTAACTGTAAATGTGGACGTTTCTGAAACCAAACTCGTGTTTATTGCAGTAAAGGACGGAATATCAGCAAATCCTGGACTGCCTATACCAATAGAAATATCATCATGGGACCAATTATATACTGCAGTTGTTATATTCCCAGAAAAATCAACTGGAATTGAAGGCTCATCATGACATAAAGTTTGAGACAAAGGAACTACAGATACGGTAGGTACTGGTTTAACAGTAATAGTGAATTCAGAATCAATACTAGAACATCCAACCAAAATAGGAGTGATAGTAACAGTGGCGGTTTGCTCTAAAGTTCCTGAATTGGTTACAATGAAGCTGGAGATATTACCATTTCCACTTGATGGTAAGCCAATTGAAATATTATTATTACTCCACTCGTAAGATATATCTGGCGCATTTCCCGTAAAATTCACACCTGCAAATTCCTCTCCAGCACACAGAACAGTATCCGCAATGAAATCTACTTCTAATACCGGTGTAACAATAATGTCAAATTCAATAGGTGCTCCTTCACAACCATTAAATGTCGGAATCACAGTAATATTGGCAGTATCCATTTCGCTTCCGCTATTTATAGTAGTAAAAGATGGTATATCACCTACTCCATTGGGACCTAAACCTACATTGGTATTATCGTTTGTCCAATCATAAGAGGTGCCAACTACATTAGAAGTAAAGACGACAGGGACCGAATTATTGGTAACGCAAATCGTTTGATCTGGTGGAGTAGCCATTTCAGGAGAAGGATCAACATTAATTGTAAATGTCTGAGACGATCCATTACAACCATTTAATTCCGGTGTAACCTCTATTATAGCCTGAATAGGTTCATTTGACGAGTTGGTAGCAATAAAAGACAAAATATCACCTGTTCCGGCAACTGGCAATCCAATAGTAACATTTGTATTGGTCCAATTATAAATAATAGAAGGATCACTACCGGTAAAAATAATATTACCCGTAGGAGCGCCATCACATTCAGCAATCGCTCCTGGATCATCAACAGTCGATGATGGATTTACTGTAATTTGAAAAGTAACTGGTGTTCCTGCACAACCATTAATAGACGGAGTTGCAGTAATAATTCCAGTCTGAATAATAGCTGTATTATTTACTGCCGAAAAACTTAATATATCTGAATTACCAGAAAGGCCTAATCCTATTTGCGCATTATTATTGGTCCAATCATAAGTTAAACCCCCAAAACTAGACGAAAAGATAACATTTGTTGTGTTCTCTCCAACACAGAGCGTCTCCGAATCCGGTGTGTCCATTGTAACAACTGGATTAACATTAACATTGACAATCTGATTTTCATTGGTACATCCTGAACCTAAAGCTGTCGTTGAAACTAAATAAGTTAAAGTCTCGATTGAGGTAGATGTATTGTCTAAAACATCATTAATTGTGGATGTCGTTTGAGGTAGAAGAGACTCTCCGTTTAAGAATGCTTCGTCCATTTGAGCATTCCAAACAAAACTTGAAGGTACATCACTTGTAATAAGATAATTTACGGAAGCACCTGAACAAATATCAATATCAGAAGATGAAGACAGCACTGGAGAAGGATTTATAGTAATCAATAAATCTTCTGAGGCTGCTTCACAAGGACCAGCAGGATTATTTGTTGTTAACGTCAATAAAACACTTCCATTTGCGTTTTCTGCGGCTGAAGGAATATATACTGCATTTAGTGTATTCGCATTTGGGACGAAGATTCCTGCACCTCCAGACCAAGATCCGGTAACTGCAGATCCACCAATGGCTCCATCCAGATTCACATCATCGCCTTCACAAATAGTTTGCGGAGGACCCGCTGAGACAATTGCAGATGAAGTAAATGAAACAGTGACATCATCAAATTCAGGTCCACATGGTCCCACAGGATTTTCTGAAGTTAAGGTGAGTACAACACTTCCTGCGCTTAACTCTGCTGCAGTGGGCGTGTAAGATGCATTCAAGTCGGAGATATTAGAAAAAGAACCTGAACCCCCTGACCAAAAACCTGTAATGACTGCTCCTGTAACCGAACCATTCAATGATGCATCAGCACCAGCACAAACTGTAAAATCAGGACCTGCATCAACTTCTGCTACACCACTTATGGAAACATCTAATGAACTTATAGCTGCCTCGCATGGTCCAATTGGGTCATTGGTTGTCATAGTCAAAGTAACAAAACCTGAATTTTGATCATTAATACCTGGAATATACGTAGCATTTAATGCATTGGCATTTGGATTGAAAACTCCATCTCCATCAGTGCTCCAAGTTATGGATACTGCAGATCCACCGATTGAACCTCCCAAGAAAACATTTTCTGCCGAGCATATTGATTGATCGACACCTGCATCTGCAACAGCAAAATCAAATAAATTTATTGTCATTTCACTAGATACTAAACCACATACACCAGAAGGATCATCTGTTGTCAAGGTCAATAAAACTGAACCTGCAGATATATCAGCTGCAGATGGGGTATACTGACCATTCAAATCTAAATTATTTGGAGAAAATGCACCTGTACCATCAGAAGACCAAGTGCCTTGAGTTGCGCTACCTCCTACAATACCTGATAAGGAAACCAACTGATCTGAACAAATATCTTGATTTAATCCAGCATTGGCGGTTGGAAGTTCAATAAAGGTAACAATCACATCTGAGCTAACGGCAACACATGGGCCCAAAGGATCGTCTGTTGTCAATGTTAAGGTAACAGTACCGTTTATTAAGTCATTCGCGTCTGGCGTATAAATAGCAACCAAACTTGTTGGGTCATCAAACACCCCTCCTCCCGAAGAAGTCCAAGTGACAGATGATGCTGCCCCGCCAAAGGTTCCATTCAGTGAAACTTGATTATTTGAACAAACATCCATAGCGTTACCAGCAAAAACTGTGGGTAATTCATTAATCTCAATAACAACCTGATCAGAAGCGGATAAACAAGGTCCTGCTCCATCCGGATCATTGGTCTCAATATCTAAGGTTAAACCTCCATTTGTATTTTCTATTAAAGAAGGGGTATAACTTGGCACCAACGAATTTGCATCAGGTGAAAATACTCCTGAACCATTCGACCAGGTAACACTTGTTGCCGAACCTCCAATAATTGATTCGAGCGGAATTTCTTCGTTAATGCATGCTACTACAGGAGAAACAACACTTAACGTCACTGCTTCATTCACAGTTAATTCCATCGTGCTTGTTACCACAGGACAAACTCCTACTGGATCATCTGTAGTCAATGTAAGTAGGACTATACCTGCGATCATATCTGCCTCACTAGGAGTATAATCCGAGGTTAAATTATTTACATTCGAGAAAGTTCCTGTTCCACTTGAAGTCCATGTACCTACGGTTGCAAGTCCACCTATAGAACCATTCAACTCAATGGTAGCATTAGAGCATACTATATCGTTCGCGCCTGCAGAAACGGTGGCCTCCCCATCTATTTGAAGAATGACAACCTCTGTAGCAGCAAGGCAAGGCCCAGCACCATCAGGGTCATCTGTCGTTGCATCTAGAGACATAAATCCTGTAGCATTTTCTGTCGCAGACGGTAAATAAGTAGGGGTAAGATCATTGGCATTTGGTGTAAACGTGCCTGTTCCATTTGACCAAGTTAAAGAGGATGCTGCACCATCGATTACAGCATTCAAAACAAATTCATCACCAATACATTCGGTTAAAGGCGTGGTAACCGAAACAAATGCACCTTCATTTATCGTCAAGTTCATTGTGCTCTGCTCCGCATCACATGCGCCGAAAGGATCATCTGTGGTAAGCGTAAGCGTAACTGATCCCAGTGATAAATCCCCGGCACTCGGAGTATAAACCGCTCCTAATGAAAGTTCATTATTAAAGATTCCTGAACCACTTGTTGTCCAAGTTGCTGTGCTCGCAGTACCTCCGATAGAACCACTTAATGCGATTGCGGAATTTGAACAAACCACATCATCAGATCCAGCAGAAACAGTGGCTGGAAAAGTAAATGTATAAGTAATTTGATCTGAGGCCTCGGTACATGGTCCAACGGGATTATCAGTTGTCAAAGTTAAAGTCACTGAACCATTTGCAATCTCTGTTGCCGTAGGCGTATACTGTGCGTTAAGCTGATTACTATTCGGGAAAAATGTTCCTAAGCCACCTGACCATTGTGCTGATGATGCAGCACCGCCGAATGAACCATTTAGAACTATAGCCCCATCAGAACAAGCTTCCTCATCATCACCGGCATCTACAAGTACATCGGTAGCAATATTTATGGTAACATTGTCAGTTACAGCTGCACAGGGACCTGATCCATCTGGATCGTCGGTTGTCACAGTTAATATTAGAGAACCTGCAGCAATTTCAGCTGCACTCGGTGCATAGTCTATATTTGGTGAGAATGTATTTGGTGTGTATGTCCCTGCACCTCCCGACCAAGTTAGCGATGAAGCACTGCCTCCTAAAGAAGCTGTCACTGGAACCGCCGAGTTATCACAAGTACCGGTAGAGGAGCCATCTATATCAACTATTGCTGCAGTATTAAAGGATAATTCCATTGAGTCAAAAGAAGATTCACATGGGCCACTAGGATTGTCGGATGTAAGCGTGAGAACAACAACTCCTGCCAATAAATCATCAGCACTTGGCGTGTAAGTTGCATTCAAATTTGTATTGTCATCAAACAAACCAGTTCCATTAGTTGACCATACTGCCGAACTAGCTGAACCAGCAATAGATCCTTGCGTAATAAAGGCATCATCAGAGCAAATTACAGCATCAGCACCAGCATTTACTTCCACCGTATCCAATAAGGTTATCACAATGTTTTCACTTACACTTAAACATGGCCCAGCACCATCAGGGTCCGGCACTTGTGCAGTCACTGTTGCCTGGTTAGCAATATTTTCGATATTCGTTGGTGTATATTCAGGGTTTAAATCATTCACATTTGGTGTAAAAGAACCGCCTCCTGCACTAGACCAAGTAACGCCTGTTGCAGAACCACCAATCACCGCAGATACAGACACTGTTGTTCCGATACAAGATTCAAGACTTGCAGGAACTGATAATGTTGCAGCATCACTAAAACTCAAGGTCATTGAACTCGAACTTTGGTTACAAGGTCCTCCTGGATCATCAGTGGATAGGGTGAGAACAACTGATCCGGCTAAAATATCCGAAGCGCTTGGAATATAATCTGTTGTTAAGTCATTAACATTTGAAATTAGTCCTCCACCAGAAGTATTCCAAACTCCCGAAGAAGCAGATCCACCTATGGTACCTTGAGTAGTAAAGATATCATTTGAGCAAATGGTTTCATCTGGACCCGCATCAACAATTACACCTGGATTAATCGTAACGATAATGTCTGAGGAATTAGCGGGACAAGGACCTATTGGGTCATCAGTTGTAAGCGTTAATGTTACTGATCCGGCGTTTATATCATCTAAAGAAGGTGTATATACAGGATTTAAAATATCAATATCAGTAAATGAACCGAAACCTCCGGACCACTGAGCTGAACTTGCTCCACCACCAAATGAACCGTTTAAGCTCACATTAGTGCCTGCACAAATAACATCGGTTGGACCACCAGCATCAGCAATCGTAGTATTTTTAACAGTAATTGAAAATGTTTCCGGTGATCCTGAACATCCAGTGGCATTTACGGTGGGTGTTACTTGAATATTGGCAATATTATCAGGTCCACCTGGAGTAGCAGCAGTGAATGAAGCGATATTTCCAGTTCCAGGATCTCCCAGACCAATAGAAGTATTGTCATTTGTCCAATCAAAGACCGTCGATGGAACTGAACCTGAAAAAGTAATTATGTTAGTGGCTTCCCCTTCACAATATTCAAAATCACCCGGATTTATAACGTCTGGTATAGGATGAATAGTGATGGTTTGAGCGGCAGGTATGTTACCATTACAGGTACCACTAGAAATGAATAATATAGGTGTTAGATTTTGACTAGATGTTCCTGAATTACAATACTGATGAGTTATCGTCTCCGTAGTATTTATCGTTAGGTTTTGAAAAGAACCATCTCCAAATAATAACGTAGCATCTTCCACATCACTTGTGGTAACATCAATTTGAGCTTCATAACATGAGCACCCCTCTAGCTCGGCATTAGAAACTGAAATTGAACCGAAAGGACCACCGATATCAATGGTCTCAACAAGCGTAGAATCAGAGCAACCTCCTGTGAGAGAGGAAACAACCAAGGAAACCTCAAATTGACCGGGTAGGGAGTATATTGTTGAAGGGTTTGCTTCTGTTGATGTTTCACCATTACCGAAATACCACTGGTAGCTCGATGGATCAACATTATTTCCTGAAAGATTGAAAAATGTAACTACAGTTGGAGGATTGAAGCAGGAAGAACTATTGGGTGTTCCGGTAGCAGCGGCAAACACATCAAAAACATCGATTTGAATTGTTGTATCATCTGTGCAACCAAGGTTATCTGTAACTGTTAAAGAAATAGATCCTGTGCCCATTTCGTCAAACAAGAAAGCACCTGGATTGAAGGCTGAACTTGTTCCTGGAATTGCAGGAGATACGGCACTAGATGCAGTCCAATCATAAGTAGGTGTGCCAAAGGCAATTGAATTGTTATCTGTAATGGTTATCTCCTCATCATCACAAATAAAGGTCCTATCCACAGAGAAAGAGGCGAGAATTTCTCTTACCACGATTGTTTGAGAAAAAGTTTTTGGACAACCAAAGCCATCCTCTGCAGTCATGGATATGGTATACTCTCCAGGAGTAGAAAAAGAATGTGTTGTACTTTGTTCATTGCCACTAAGGTCAATAGTTCCATCACTCTCCCAGTCCCAGTCTCTGGAAATAATCGAAGTCAATGGAGCCGAAGAGTTGTCAATTATATTAAAAATCTCTCCAACACAAACCGTATCTGGAATAGTAAACCCTCCGGTAATTCCATGAACTGTAATCGACTGGTAGGCTGTATCAAAACAGAATGTACCGTCATTATCAGACCTATTACGCATCGCAATAGAATAGACTCCAGGAACATAAGCCGTATATCCGGATGCAGAACCAGAATTCTCACTAAACAAATGGGGTTCTTGAGATCCTCTGTGCTGAGAATTCGTTATTGCAAAACTAACTCCATTACCTCCATTCCAATCCCATAATGTTTCATAACCGTTAATGTTAGAAAAATCACCTGTGAATTGTGGTTGCGGAGTCGTATTAACGAAAAATAATTCGTCTCCCAAACAAACTTCATTGGCGATTTGAGTCATCGAATTATCAGTATAAACCGTAAAATCAGCACCATCATTCGGTAGAGCTAAAACATTTTGCGTTGAAACACTCGCAGGACAACCTGTAGACGGATCTTCAACAATCAATGTTACAACATACGGAACAACACTTGATGGAGAATAATCAGAGAAAGTGTGACATTCACTGGAATTTGAACCTGAGGGCGAAACATTAATTACTCCGACCATTCCCATTCCCGCATGTGGATCACATTGGTAGTTATATGTCCCCGGAATAGTGAATTCATGAGAAAAAGACCAACCGACACCAACGGAGTTACCAAAACTCTCAGGATTCAGAGGAAAAGTTACGGTAGTTCCATTGACATTATGATTTCCCCCGGAATTTTCAAATGTAACTATATCTCCTACGTTGATATTAATTGAGGCAGGAACGAAATTTAAGCCTGAGGTCTGAACCGTATAATTTTGAGCAACACCCGGATCACCGAAATCCCAATTGTAAGTTGCAGAAACAGATGTTCCTTGTGAAGTGCTCGTAAAACAACGATTCAATTGATTTTCACAGTCAACTGGACTTGTAGAAAATGACGAAACTGGACCTAAAACCTCTATGCTTACAGTAGAGGAACTTCCAGAACAACCTAAAGCTGAACCCACAGTAGTATATGGAACCATTGTCACAGTAAATGAACCTAGGGAACTAAATGTATGACATACCACATCATTTTGATCATGTAATTCCACAGGGGTACCATCACCAAAATCCCATTCAACCGTATCTGCACCATTACCCGTATAATCAAAACAAAAATCATTTCCTTCAAGGCATTGTTCTATTGCCGTAGTCGTAATAAAACTAGACGTTGGAGGAAAACCATTCCCAATAACAATTGCAGCAGGAAAATCTGAGACCGTTTGACATCCCTCAGCAGAAACATTTGTCATCTGAATATCATAAATGCCTGAACTACTGTAGTCCACAGAAATAGGGCCGGAGCCCGAACCTGTGCCTGGCGTACCTCCTGGGAATGACCAAGAAATTGTTCCTACAGATGTTGAAGAATATTCAGTTGTTACAGGAGAACTGCAGGAATTAGTTATGGTTGCATTATAGACATTTGAAGGAGCCGGAAACACATTAATTGTTTGGCTAAAAGGGTCACTTGTACAGCCATTGTCTTCATATTCTACAACATAAACCGTTGTTGAATTTGGGGAGACGTCAATAGAATTTCCTATACCTCCCGGGGTCCAAGTAAAGGTTCCTGTAGCCGTGGATGCCGCAGCCGTTAACGTTACAATATCCGAACCATTACATATATCACCATCATTTGGAACTAAACCTGAATTCTCAGTTAAAGAAATACCCGTAATTGTGGGTGAAGCTAATTCTGTCACCAATGCGTCCACTGGAGCACTAGCACATGAGCCAATTGAATAACTTACAGTGTATGTACCAGGGGAATCAACACTTATTGTTTGAGTTGCACCCGAAGGTATCCATGAATAGGTTCCACCGGTTTGAGAAGGTGTCGCGGTCAATGTTGTAGTTTGTCCAGCGCACAGCTCAGCGTCATCTACAGTAATAATAGGTAACGCCTGTATGGTTAAAATAACATTCTGGGTAAACGGACATCCATCCGGAGATGTTGTTGTAACTTCATAGGTAACCGTTTCATTGGCAGTAGAAACCGTCGTTAGTATTTCCGAAATATTGCCTGTTCCACTTGATGGAGCCTCTATAACATTTGGGTTTGGAAGCCTTACCCAACTATATGTACTTCCCGGTATTGAAGATGTTGGTGTATAGTTAAAATTCGTTCCACTACATATTGTATTTGGATTTAAAGGACTCGTTAAAGAAGGAAAATCCGAAACAACAATATTTGGAAGGTTGTCTGATGCAACGCATCCGTTTGAGTTTTCTATTGATACATTCACAGGATAAGATCCAGAATTTCCATAGGTATGTTGAAAGTCAGCCGTGGTATATGGAGTACCATCTGTAAAGGCTTGATAACTAATAATTGATCCCGAACCAGGAAGAGAAACACTTGTAAATTCTACTGTAGCCGGAGCACAATATGGTGCTGAGGTAACCGTATAATCAACAACTGGGTTTGCAAAAACCTCCAAAAAACCTACTTCTGTAGTGGAACTTGAACCTTCAGGGTTTGTAACGGTCAAAGTCACATCATATAGGGCTGCATTGTCCAAAACAAATGCTACTGGATTTACATTATAGTTGGATGACCCCCCACCTTGTTCTGTGATTGTCCACAAATAAGAGGTCATAGAGTTATCATCTGCAGTAAGTGTAAATAGATTACCTGGACACTGACTACTAATACTCGTAGAAAAATTAGAATTCTGCCCTAAAACACCAACGGTTCCTAGAGAAAAAAGCAATATAATGAGCGAAAATTTAAACATACTCGTCTTTTAAGGTCAAATTTAATTGAACAACATACTCTTAACTTCAGCAAACACAATCAAAACAATCAAAAATACCAGTGCGGTATTTTACAAACAAATTTAGGCAATTAAATACACCTAATTGTGTTACCTTAACGAGAGTTATTAATAAAAGTTGCTTTATTTATTTAGTACTAATGAATTGTTAATTTTGAAATCATACGTAGGGTTTGGAGGATATTAGAATACATTTAGTTGATTTGTTGTCGGAGGTGTCCATCTTTCCTTCAAAAGATTTGCTTGTTAATGTAATGGATAATAAATGTCTTCTTTATGATAAAGAAGGGCTATCCAACAACGAAACTGCACAATCAATTCTAAGAGAATCACGATCCATAGAAAGAAAAACCGGAGTCTCCCCTCTTTGCCTAGCATATGGCGTATACAAGCACAAGCTCAACGGAAAGATGACCGAAACACCATTGTTTTTGAGAAATGTTGAACCGAATTTGACAAATTCTAAAACCATCTTATTCGAAAGCACAGGAGAACTAGAGCTAAACCCTTTTATAAAAAATTTATTTAGTAATGATCAAGCGCTAACAACTATAAATAATTTTGACGAGCTGATTAATAGCGAACTAATAAGTGAGAAAAAATTAGACAATTCAAAAGTTTACATAGGAAATTTTGACCCTAAAAGATTTGCATTTATTCGAGAAATAAAAAACCTGTTAGAAAAAGAAAATAACTACTCAAGTGCATTGGTCGAAATATATGGGAATGAGGTTCAAAGCATTGTTTCATTCGAAGAAAAAGAGAATGGATTATTTCAGCTAGATACTGCTCAAAGAAAACTTACAGAATTAATCAATAAGCAATCAATACTAATTCAAGGACCACCAGGAACCGGAAAGTCACAAGTTTTATCAAACTTTTTAGGCCAAGTTCTAAACAATAAAAAATCCGCGCTGGTTATTTCTGAAAAACATGCCGCAATAGATATTCTTTGCGCAAAGCTAGCTGAATCGGATTTAATGCCGTTATATTTTAAAATACCTTCAAAAAAATCCAATACAGCATTTGTTGAGCAATTAAAAAAAAGTTGGGAAAAATTAGACAGCTCAACCTTCTTATTTAATAAGTCATGCTTTCAAAATTTAAAAGAAAACCGAAAGAAATTTAGTCGAATTACTAAAGTTGCACAAAAAGAAAATTGCTCTAAGCTAAAACTAATTGAAGTTATTGAAAAGACTCATGAAGCTCGCAAAGAAGCGGCATTAATAAAAAATATAAAATTCACTGACCTTAACTCCCTGCACAAGGTTTGGAACTCAATCCCTAATGGTAAAGCAAATATTCTAAAACACCTGAGAAAAACCGGTGTTGATTTGGGATTTGAAGCACTACAAAAAGAAGTGCTAAAAGCAATTTCGATATTAAATGAATTAAAGAATGTAAAGGATTGGCATGACGCTAAAAAACACCTAGCCAAATCATTGGCATATCATTCATTTATGTCAGAGCCATACACTAGTTACGGTATCCATTTGGATCGTAAAGGTGAATTTTTTCTAAAGCACTATCATGAATATCAAAAATTAAAAAGGAAACTCAATGCTATAGAATTACAAGAGCAGCATTGGAAAAACCCTCCAACATTGGATGAATTGAACTTTTTACAAGAACGTTTCTCTCAAAAAAAGAGTTTATTATCATTGATTTCATGGTGGTCAACATGGAGAAAATTCACACGAACACCTCAATTAAATCCTATTGAACAGATTAAAAAGCGGAAAACCTATTTAAAAGTCATCAGCAAATTAAACAACATAAAAGAAAAATTTCATTCAATAGGTATAGAAGACTTAGAAGTTGAGCTTCCAATAATTTCAAAACTATTAAAAACAACGAACTTAAATGACTGGGATGAATTTCAAAAAGAAAGTGTCGCACATAACCATAAGAATATCTATAATTGTCTGTCCTCGATAAAACGAAATTTCAGATTTTCAAACAAAGACCAACCGGTTAAATTTCTTAAATCCTTTATCAGTAATAAAGATTTCTTTTTGGAGCACTGGTCGTTTATTGAAAAAATACCAGGGTCACTATTGCCTTTATGGAATGATGACCTGACTCATTTTGAGTCAACGGTCAAAGAATCACTAAGAAGAAGAATCTTAATTGAACATCCCGAACTGTATGGCTTTTCTAAAAAGAAACTACTCAATGAGACGAACCTAGTGACGAATGAATTTGCCTCGGAATCTATGAAGCTAAGTCAAAACATTATGCATATCTGGAGTTCTGCTTTTAAAAATCTGGATGCCATAACAAGAAAAGACCCAAGAAAATTATCTACAGAAGAAAAAGCCTTAAGAAAAAAATTAAAAAAAGGGAAGGCAATTTTAACGAAAGAATTTGCTAAAAAAAGAAGCCACAAACCAATACGTGAGCTTCTTTCTTCTGAGGCTAGACCATGGATAGATGTGTTAAAGCCAATATGGCTTGGAAATCCTTCATTATTGGCAGACCACTTGCCGATGGAAAAGGAAATGTTTGATTTTGTTGTCTCCGATGAATCTAGTCAGCTGCTGCTAAGTCACTCTATTGGAGCCTTTCAAAGAGGGAAAAAAAGTGTCATTTGTGGTGATCCTAAACAAATGGTCCCTAGTTCATATTTCAAAAAAAAACAAGTGATAGAGATGAGTCTAATAGAGCATGCATTCTATCATCTACCTAAGGTTTTTCTTTCCAATCATTACAGAAGTAGACACCCTCGATTAATTGCATTTTCAAATGAAAACTTTTATCAAAACAGACTTAAATCATTTCAAAATACGAAAGCTATTGAAGATCCAATAGAGCATCATTTTATTGCTGACGGTGTATACCATGAGCGTCAAAATGAAAAAGAAGCAAATGCAGTTGCTCAAAAAATAAAAATTGAAATCGACAACAAATTAAAAATAGGTATTGTTGCTTTTTCAGAAATACAGCTGCAACTGATTCATGAATGCCTAGAAAATGAAACACGCCTCAAACTCAATAAGAGAATTGAGGAAAAATCAGCTTTTGCACACTCATTGGAGAATGTACAGGGTGACGAATGTGACCTATTATTCATTAGTATGGGATACGGATTTAATAAAGAAGGTGATTTCCAAATGCGTTTTGGACCCATTAATGTTAATGGCGGACACCATAGACTAAATGTGCTTTTTTCAAGAGCAAAAGAAAAAATTCATTTTTTCTCATCAATTGAGCTTAAAGACTTCTCTAAATCAAATAATGAGGGTGTTCGACATTTAATAAAATGGTTCGAATTAATGAACCAAACGAATACAAAAATTCAGCCTGATAAAAATGTAAAAATTGATGAGATTATTTGCGCGTCGGAAGGATTCGACGACATGCTTTCCTATATAAATGTGTATTTAGACAATGGATATTCTATTGATCTTTGAGCCTTCTTGGAACAGGATCGTGGCCATGACTTCCCCCTGGACGACATGATATAACTCGACTTATCCCAAGATATAATCCTTTAAACAAACCCCATTCTTTTAGTGCCTCAACCATATAAGTTGAACAAGTTGGCGTATGTCTGCATGTTGGAGGGAATAATGGAGAAATGATCCATTGATAAATACGGACCAATATTATTAAAGGAGCAATAAAAATTCTTCTCAACATAGCTGCTATAAATGTAACTATTTTCACATTTAATTGTTGTTAACTACATAACTATTTTAAAAAAACAAAAGGTGAGAAACCTTATATTTCAAATATGAAATTCACCCTACTATCTATATGCATCATTTTCCTCACACAACTCATGCTAGCCCAAAACTGCAACTCATGGGAACATGAGAAACTTTGGATAGCTAATGAGGACAATTCAAATCTAATTCTAGAGAATGAACAAATGTATTCTGAACGATGGAATATGCTTCCTCAGGCACTGTTTTGGAAGAGAATAATGAAACTTTCTAGCGACTCGTGCCTGGTAAATGTGGCGAGCACAAGACAAATACTTCAAAGCATAGATTCGAAAGAATGGTATGCACTTAATAAAACGCAAAAGCTACATTTCAGAGAAGAAATGCGCATTAAATACAACATTCAAAAAGGCGAAAGCATATACGTTACCTCGGGCAAAAGTGATTTCTATAAATTCGAGGAAGTATACCCCACCCTTCGTGAAGGGATTACTGTTTTTGATGAAATGTGTGTCGACCCATGGTATGCCCAGTCAATTTTATTAATTGAAAGCCCAGGTCAACTAAAAAAATCTATCTCGGGAGCTTATGGTGCATTCCAGTTAATGCCAAGTGTTGCGAGGGCTAACGGATTAACGGTGAATAAATCCACAGATGAACGCAAGGACTTTGAAAAGTCAGCGAATGCTGCTGCAAAGCTGATTAAAAACAGCTGTATCCCTGAAGCAAAAAAAATACTAAAAGCCCATGAACTTCAGTATAGTGAAAATGAACTATGGTTTAGATTTTTAGTGCTGCACATCTATCATGCCGGAGCAGGAAATGTGGCGGCTGTCCTCAAAGTAATCGATCCTGAGGAGGGGAGCCAAGAACTGATAAAGTCGATGTGGCAGAACAAGGCAGCAGGTTTTGGAAATTGCTCTCAAAACTATAGTCAATTGGCTATCGCCTCTCAACTCATTCTTCACGACTTGGTCTATTCTAATTGCCAAGATGTGATATCTTACTCTTCGCGCTGATCAGGAACGAATAAAATAGAAAGTGAATTCACACAATGTCTTGTGTTTTTAGGGGTAAGGTTTTCCCCCTTAAAAACATGCCCAAGGTGCCCCCCACAATTCGAACAAACAATTTCTATACGCCGACCATCCGCATCGGGAACTTTCGTCACATTGCCTAAAATCTCATCATCGAAACTGGGCCACCCGCAACCCGAATCAAATTTATCCGCGCTAGAATATAAAGGATGCTCACAGCGCCTGCAGACAAACGTGCCACGACCCTTGAAGTCATTGTACTCACCTGAAAATGGATATTCAGTCCCTTTGTCCACAATTACGTGTTTCTCAATAGCATTAAGCTGATTCCAATCAGATTTATTCTTAGACATTTTGGTATTTTAAGGTGCCTTTTTCAATAACCAATGAAGATTCAAAATTGTTTTCAAAAAGTCCCCCGGTACCAAGACCTTGAGGTATCGACGGATTTAAAAAACCTACCATTCTTGCAATTACATCTAAACCAATTGAGGATTCTAGTGCAGAGGTGATCCACCAACCTATACCCATTTCTTTCGCCAATGAGATCCACTCTAAGGTTCCAACTAAACCTCCATGAAGACTAGGTTTCAGTATGATGTATTGCGGACGAATTGATTCCAAAACCTCCATTTTATCCTCTATCAAATGTATTCCAATGAGCTCCTCGTCAAGGGCAATTGGAACGGAAGCTTCTTGACAAATATCCCGCATCAGTTTGCGTTGACCAGGCTTAACAGGCTGCTCTATGGAATGAATACCAATCCTATCCAGCTTTTCTATGACACCCTTTACATTCTTCTCTTCAAAAGCTCCATTGGCATCTACGCGAATCTCTAATGCTGATCCAAATTCTTTTCGAACCTGTGACAGTAATTCATATTCTGACTGAAAATCCAATGCCCCAATTTTAAATTTAAGAACAGTGAAACCATCCTGCATTTTTTGTCTGACCCGGTCCTTCATTTCATCAATGGACCCCATCCATATTAATCCATTTATCGGAATAGAGGCGTCACCTTTAGAAAATGCACTTTCAAATGGATCATTTCCTGCACTAATTTTTATCTGATAAAACAAACTCTCGATACCAAATAAAATCGATGGATAGTTAGCAAGCTCGCTGCAAAAGAATTTTAATAAATTGTCAGCACCAAGCTTTTCATATAATGCCTCAAAAGTCTCACAAACCCAATTCAGCTTCTCCTCATACTGAAAGTCTGATTCATAATCCTTGTTTAACCCTGGAATAACTGAACATTCACCCACAATCTCCGGATTTTGGACACTTCTGAAAATCCAAGATGGCTTTTTATGAAGAACTCCCCTACTCGTTCCAGCTGGAAATAAAAACCGTAGCTCTATTTTTTCAAAATACAATCGCATTCAGGACATCCATTTTTCATACCACATTTGAAAAGTTAAAAAATACCACATTTTGACATCGTATTCTTTTTTCCCAGAAAGAAACTTTCTTTTAATATCTCCAACAATGGACCAGTCAAAAAGCTTCTGTTTAGATATCAATTCCTCGTTTATATAATGGTCAACTAAATGTCTCAGATCATTCTGTAGCCAACTTGCAACCGGTATAGCAAAGCCCATTTTAGGCCGATCCATCATATCCTTGGGAATATAATTATGCAGAATCTCCTTAAGTATATATTTCTTTTCTCCATTATTGTATTTGTATTCGTTAGGAAGTTGTGCCGCCCATTCAATTAACCTATGGTCAAGATAAGGTTCACGACCCTCAAGACTAACTGTCATAGATGCCCTATCTACTTTCTGAAGTATATCATCTACTAAATAAGTTTGATAATCCACAGCCATCATAAAAGACAATGGAGAACTGAACTCCTCTTTAAGTTCCTTAGAAGCATATGCCGTAGATAATTTCTCATACTCAAACTTCGCGATCTTCCGAATTTGAGCGTCAGTAAATTGCTCACTTAAACTCATCATAATTTTCTCCTGCGTTGGATCTGCCATTACCCCTTTAATTTTCTCATAGCGATTATGAAAATTATAGGTGTTTCTGAAGTAAGGAATAGCGTTAGAAGGTATCAACTCCATTGCTTTAACAATAGAACTACGCATGAATGAAGGGATTTTATTTAACCGTTCACCATATCTTTGAATATAATCATATCTATTATACCCAGCGAAAACCTCATCACCAGCATCAGCACTCAAGGCCACAGTCACGTGCTTTCTAGCAGCCAAACTTACAAGCGTAGTCGGAATAGCAGAACTGTCTGCAAATGGTTCATCATAATAAAAAGGAAGATCTTCAATTAGGTCAATAGCTTCTTTATGGCTACATCGAATTTCAGTATGGTCCGTTCCTAAATATCCAGCTATTTCCTTCGCAAAAGGAGCTTCATCAAGACCAATGTCCGGGACTGAAATAGTAAATGTCTTCAAAGGGTTTGTTCTATCTTTTTGCAATAGCGCTGTAACTGATGCACTATCATAACCCCCACTCAAAAAAACACCCACCGGCACATCTGAAACCATCCTATAATCACAAGCATTTTTCAAAATCTTTTCTGTTTCTTGTTTTGCGTCATCAAAAGACAGATCTAATTTAGGTTTATTGTATCCATCGTAAACATTCCAATACGATGTTTGATTTTCAGGATGAATTTGTTCTCGAGATAATTCCTGATCAATACTAAATTCCATGAAATGACCAGGCTTTAGTTTATAACAGTTTTGAAAAATACAATGAGGTGTGGGGACATTCCCATATTGCATAAAAGCAGAAACTGCAGCTAGATTAAGTTTCTTATCAAATCTAGGGTGTTCGTGAAAGGACTTAAGCTCAGAGGAAAACAAGAATAAGCCGGATTTGAAGTAATAATAAAAAGGTTTTACACCCGCACGATCTCTGCAACAAAAAATTTTACCATTATTACTATTGTAGATTACAAAAGCAAACATCCCGATAAACTTATCAACGCAAGCACTGCCCCATCTTGCATAAGCTTGAAGAACAACTTCAGTGTCCGATGTGCTTTTAAATTTGTGCCCCAATAATTCAAGCTCAGACTTAATTTCATCAAAATTATATACCTCTCCATTAAAAGAAATCCAAAACTCTTGAAAATTCATCGGTTGAGCTCCTGATTCAGTTAAGTCGATAATTGATAACCTTCTATGCCCAAAGCCAAGTGTATAATCCCCTTTTTCAATAAGCTTATAACCTGAACCATCAGGACCTCTGTGATGCAATACATCCGTCATTTTCTGCAATTCCTGCATTGATGTATTTCGCTTAAAATCAATAAACCCAGTTATTCCGCACATATCTTAATTGTCAATAAGTTTTTCTTCTTTATTTTCGCGCACCCTCTCAAAAACATTTGTCGTCAAAACTAGAAATATAAACGGTAATAAAGGTGCTCTAATCCGAACCAGTACACCAAATAATATTGAGGTAAAACCTGCCATAAAAGCAATGAACAAAGAGAAAATCAGTGCAAAAACCAAAATCTCTTCTTTCCTGATTTTTTTAATTTTTTTAAAGACATTACCCAAGAATATAAAGCGCAATGTCACAAACATTAGGACAAGACTCTCTAAACCATTCAATATGAAATTCGGAGAAAGGGATTCGATTATATAAGGGCGATAAATCCCATAAAAGATAGACTCCGGGACAGCCAATAGCAATCCAGTTGGAGAAACCTCTCTGTTGCTAATTTCGTATCTCTTTCCTGTGTAAATTGAATTCTGCAGGAAATCTTGCTGAACAATCTGTGCCTCGTTTACCATATCTGCTGCGAAATTGGATTGAAAGAAATAGAAAAATGCAAAAATCCCTCCGAACAAAATAAAGGAACGTAAAAGTAACTTAGTAAAGAAATTCCGTTCATACTTTTTAGTGAGTCGCGCTCCAAAAGCCATAAAGAGCGGTGCCGCAATTGCCGCCAAAACGAAAGAACGTATATGATAAATCAAAAATATTGAAATCCCTAAATAAATTATTTTCGAAATTGAAACACGGTTCCTTAAAACAAGAAAGTCGAAAGTATAAAACAGAATATTCAAAAGAGAAAAATAAATCACAGTATCTTTGTTTATACCTGCGCACCAAAAACTCACCGTTGGAATAAACAAAATACAATAAGCTGCAACACGGAAATTATGCGTTTTTAGGTTGTGAATCATCTGAAAAACTCTCCATGAGGCACGGGCTGTTAAATAGGCGAAAATAAAGGTCCCGGCAAAATATGATCTAAACGTAAAAAGAGATATAATTGAACATAACTTGCAAATAAACCAAGCCTCTGACTCTCGATAAATCCAACCCGGTGGATAACCTGTATCCATATCAAAATGCATTGATCGAATAGCAGCTGTCGGTTCACTAACCAAATGAACAAGATAGTCCCACGGTGATTTAAAAAAAAGCTTATTCAACGTTATAGCGCCGTCCCAGTATGCAGTCGTATCTCCACCCCCATAATAAACGAGATAGATAATTGAAAACAAAATGGCAAAAAGGAACTTAAAAAGTATATTTCTTACATAGTACTTTTTAATCTTTAAATCTTCTATCTTTTTCGCTTTATTTGAAGAGATAATCAATAGAATCACAAAGCATAAAAAACCTATTGCAATATCCTGAAAAGAAATATAATTACTCTCCAACTGATGTATTTATTGATGATGGTATTTTTCCCGTTTCAAAATTGTTCCCGCCCGGTACAACTGTTCGAGAAAAAAAAGCCGCACCATTTGGTGCGAAAAAGTAAGCGATGACAATCTTATTTTATTATTGGCACGCTCATAAATAAGTTTGTCAAAGCCAAAAGCACCTCCTACTATAAAAACAAGATTCTTTACCCCAGAAAGTGTTTGCTTTTCAAACCATTTGGAGAAGTCTAGAGAGCTAAAACCATCGCCTTTCTCATCAAGCAATACAACTCGATCCATTGGTTTTAACTGCTTTAAAATTATTTCAGCTTCTTTTTTTTTAACCACATCTGGAGAAGTCTTATTTGAAACTTTTAAGTCGTTTAAATCAACTCGTTCGAAATTCATGTAATGCTTTAATCTATTTTGATACTCAAGTTCGCCCTCCCTTAAATAAGATGCCGAAGTCTTCCCTACTGTGATTAGCTTCACATTCATTACTCAATAGCTTCAACTTTTAGCACTTGAGGTGCTGCAACCTTCAGCGCTTCCTCTAAACCAGCCCTAAGCGTCATATGGCTCATTGAGCAATCTACGCATGATCCAAGTAGTTTCACCTTTACAACACCAGAGTCTGTAAGCTCAATAAATTCCATATCTCCCCCATCTTCGTGCATAAAGGGACGCAACTGTTCAATAGCTTGTTCAATTTTATAGAGAATTTGCTCCTTATTTTTCATCTGACACTAAGTTAGCAAGTAATTTTACTTGAACCTCAAATTCTGAGATTAGATTGGAAATTGCGTCAAGCACTAATCCATTTTCTTGATAAACAGCAGGCCTTCCTATATCGCCTGATTCGCATACACTTTGAATTAAAGGAAGCTGACCTAAAAATGGAATTCCTATACCTTTGGCTAAATTTTTTGCACCATCTCGCCCAAATATGTAATACTTATTTTCGGGTAATTCAGCCGGTGTGAACCAAGACATATTTTCTACAAGGCCAAGTATAGGTACTTTAACATTATCCATTTTAAACATATTGACTCCCCTTCGAGCATCTGCCAATGCAACTTCTTGAGGAGTGCTAACAATCACAACACCATCTAAAGGAATAGATTGAATCAAAGAAAGGTGTATATCACCCGTTCCTGGTGGTAAATCGACAAAAAGATAATCTAGCTCTCCCCAATGCGCATCGTTAAACATCTGTAATAATGCTTTTGAAGCCATTGGACCACGCCATACCACAGCATTTTCTTTATCGGTAAAAAAACCAATGGAAAGAACCCTCACACCTTGAGAAAGGATCGGCTCAATTTTAGAGACACCGTCCACCTCAACCATCTTTGGTCGTTCACCCACTAAATCAAACATTGTGGGCATAGATGGACCATATATATCTGCATCTACAATACCGACCTTAAATCCCTTTTGTGCAAGTCCTCCAGCAATATTAGCTGTTACCGTTGATTTTCCTACACCACCTTTACCAGAGGCAATAGCAATGATTTTTTTGACATTAGGTAAGATCTTTCGATGCACTTCATTGAGCTCTGCAGATTTTTGTTTTACAGTGCAAAAAACTTCAAGGTCTTTACCCAATCGAGAACTTAAGTTAAAATTAACGGCCTCCTTCATGCGGTTTCTGGCGTGCATTGCAGGGTTAGAGATATAAACTGTTAAATGAATTTCATTTTCTTCAATTCTAAGGTCCTCTACTAAGTTCAGTGAAATGATATCGTTTTTAAGCTCAGGTTCGACGATATTAGAAAGGATGTCTAGTACTTTTTCTCTTTCAATCATTGCGCACTGTTTAAAATTTTGAATGATAAAAATGATTTTAAGATGAAATCAATAACTTTTTTAGAATCACCTTCCTCTTGATTGGTGAACTCGTAATAAACCCCATTCAGGTACTTGACCCCATAAATATGATAAGTTGCCTGTTGATTCGGAGCAGATTTAAGCTCGCGTTTATATAAAATATAGTCTGATGTATCTTCAATAATTTCTATGTTAAAAATATCTTTTGTATTGATTCTCCTAAGGAATTCAGGCATTAGGTATTGATAATCGCCATAGTCCTCTATTAAAACATTGAAGTGACGTCCAACATTGATGTGCCACTTGAAACCTCCTTCATCGTGTAATATTTTCGGAGCAAATGAAGCACCTATACCTGCGGTTTCATTTGGAATCATAATACTAGCAGGAATTCCAACGGAATCGAGGTTCATCTCTCGGAATTGATAATAATCAATTTGCACCTTCTCTTCATTGCCCTCAATACGTCCATCAGAACATGAGAAAGCCAAATATAGAAGCAATAAAAAAGAGATTTTTAATTTCATAAAATACCTGCTCAAAGATACCATTTTCATTGGTTTTTCACATCTTTAAGGTATGAATAAAACGTATGCCATATTAGGCGCAATTTTAATTTGTTTGGGAATCATACTTGGGGCTTTGGGCGCTCATAGTTTAAAAAATATCTTAACGCTTGATGAGCTCAGCTCTTTTGAGGTAGGTGTGCGATATCAAATGTATCATGGAATAATCATGCTGGTATTAGGATTAAATGCAAAAGAAATCTCATTAAACTCATATTACCTTTTCGGTTTCACCCTCGGTACAATTCTATTTTCTTTCTCTATTTACTCGCTCTGTGCAGACAGAGCCATAGGGATAGATTTGTCTTTCCTCGGCCCAATCACACCAATTGGGGGTGGGGTTTTAATTTTAACTTGGGTTTACCTAATTATTCAAATTGCAAAGTCAAAAAACAAAAATTAGCCTACTTTTTTCAAATACTTTTGAATGTACTTTCCGAAAATATCAAATTCTATATTGACCTTTGTCCCTGTCTGAAATTCATTGAAATTTGTATGCTCATAGGTGTAAGGAATGATACAAACAGAAAAAGTACCATCTAAACTATCTACCACTGTTAGGCTTGTGCCATTAATCGTAATTGAACCTTTTTCTACTGTTTGATGTTCTGCCTTGTATCGAAAAGTATACTTCCAGCTACCGTCCAAATCTAAAACCTCTATACAAGTAGCGACACAATCGACATGTCCTTGAACAATATGACCATCAAAACGCCCATCTGCTTTCATGCAACGCTCGAGATTTATGCGCGTTCCTATAGCCCAATCTTCAAGGTTTGTTTTATCTAATGTCTCTTGAATGGCAGTAACCTTATATTTCGTATCACTTTGTTCCACAACCGTCAAGCAGCAGCCATTGTGCGCAAGACTCTGATCAACTTTCAAATGACTCGCCATTTTTGCCTTTAAAGTGAAATGCACATTTGATTTCTCCCTTTCAATGGCAGTAACCTCACCTATTTCTTCGATAATTCCTGTAAACATGATAATCTCATTTTAATCCAATGGATTGATAAATTTAATCAAAAGTGCTAAACACCTGCCGTTTACAAAGTGTTCAATATATACAAAACATAGTTTTTCAAATAAGGAACCTCTACCTTATAAAACTGCTGATAGTCGGGATGAATCACGACTAAAAACATCTTAGAAATTTCGAGCCCATAGTTCTTCTCTAATATGAACCGATATAGGCTTTGCTGTAGGCAATAATGATTATAGCTAGTATCATCTATATTGGCTAATTTACCTATACCGCGTTTGCCCCATTTATCATTCTCAATAGGTTTTCCATTTACTGGATTAATAACTTTTTTACTGCGTTTCCAGTCGTACATCTCCAATTTACCCTCATTTTTAGCAACAAAATCTATTGTTCCTGCAAGACCAAATTCTTCATCAAAGATACGCCATTCACACCTGTAAGGCTCTAAAATTGAGTGCGCGATAGCAAAAGATTCAAATAACCAGAATTCCTCTGTTCTAAAGTATTCATTTCCCAAATAAAAGTTTTCTATTTGCTCATGTAAAATGGTACCCTTATCCGCTGCGTCCTTTCCTTTTTCATGCCATTTAGCAACAACCTCATCCACCGAAAGACCATAAAGTGGGTTACTTGGACGAAGTTTTCGCGCAGTTCCGAAAGCATCAAACTCGGGAAAGAACTTTCTAATTAATGTACTCGCGGACGGAACAGGTATCCCATCAATAAAATATTGATGTTGCTCCGCATTGAATTGAATCCTTTGATCTCGAACATGTCTATTTCTATGGTCTTTTATAAATTCCATAGAACCGGAAAAACTTCTTACAACGGCTTTCTCCTCATGAAGTTCCTGAGCATTTAATGACCAATCAAGTTTCTTTTTGGACTTTCGTAAAGTGGGTAATTCTCTTTCTATATATGACTCCCTGTATGAATCGTTCTCCCATTTTTGTGCCTGAACAAGGTCCCATAAAGGGTCATCTTTGATTGGTGAATAATTCAAAAATGATGGTGGTACCTCAAAATTAATGTCTATTTGGCTCACGAGTTCAGCAATATACCTCAAACAACCTTCAATGTTTTGATGCACTTGGATTTCAGAAAAACGAACTACCACCCACCCTCTTTCTACAAAATAGTCATCACGAAGAATATCCTCTCCTATACAATGTCTTGCCTCTCTTGAAAAGAATGAATAGGGCTCATCAACTTCAATATTGATTCGGATACCGCCGTTATTTCTATGAATAAGTGCTAGGTCTAGGTCGAAAGGCCTATTTACTGCGCCTGTATTTATGCGCACATCACCTGACACAATATAGTTTCGGCTAAAAAACTGCTCTAATTCATATTTAAACTTAGAGAAATCGGTATTGCTTTCTATATACCTATCAAACCGATGAGAACGGACAACCGTTCCTTTTTTAGGAATTCTGCATATTGGATAATTGGCCGAATCTTGAACGATTAAGGCGTCATAACAGACTCGGTTATCAGTCAACTTGGCTCAGTTTTAACATATTTGAGCTTCCCAAATCTTCAAGAGGAATAGAAGCAATATTGATAAATAAATCTCCTGTTTTTAAATAACCCTCTGAAATCATAAAATCTTTAATATCGGAGATCGTATGATCCGTACTTATTCGCTTATTGTAGTAAAAAGCCCGAACCCCCCATACAAGATTAAGTTGGGTAAGTATCTTTCTATTGCTTGTAAAAATATAAATACCTGCCCTTGGTCTTTGAGAAGCTATTTTATAAGCTGTGTAACCCGAAAAGGACATGGTTATTATCGCATCTACCTCAACCCGTTGGGCTAACCTACATGCGTTGTAACAAATGGAATCAGAAATAAATCGCTCTTGGTTTTTTTGTGCCGGCTGCTCTTTTGAATATATTTTCTCATCCAATTCCATCTCTCTGATAATTTTAGACATGGCATTGATAACTTCTACGGGATAATTACCAACGGAGGTCTCGCCTGAAAGCATTACGGCATCTGCTCCATCTAGAACAGCATTGGCAACATCATTCACCTCGGCTCTTGTCGGTGTCATTTGTGTAATCATCGATTCCATCATTTGAGTTGCAACAATCACTGGTTTCGCGTATTGAATTCCTTTATTAATTAACATTTTCTGAGTCAAAGGAACATTTTGATAAGGAATTTCAACTCCCAAATCCCCTCGTGCAACCATAATTCCATCACAAACCTGAACGATTTCATCTATACATGCTAATGCTTCTGGTTTTTCAATCTTTGCAATTACTCTAGCTTTTCCACCTTGTACTGAAATCCGCTGCTTTAAATCAACAATATCTTCAGCTGTCCTGACAAAAGACAAACCAATCCAATCCACGTCTTGGGCAATTGCAAAATCTAAATCACTTTCGTCTTTATCCGTTAGGCTCGGCATAGAAATTTTTGTATTTGGGAAATTCACTCCTTTTTTAGAAGATAAAACTCCTCCCTGAATGACCTTGCAAATAATTTCAGCTTTCCTATCTGTACTTTCTACCTCAAGCATCAACTTTCCATCATCTAAAAGGATTGACTCTCCTCGTTGAACATCTTCAGGAAGTTTCTCATAATTTATTGAAAATGAATCTTTGGAGCCAACAATCTCATCAGTTTGAATTAAGGTACTCGCTCCGACCTCCAGCTTTACACCACCCTCTTGCATATCACCTGTGCGAATCTTAGGGCCTTGAAGATCAGCCAATATCGCAACATTAGTATTCAATTCTTCATTTAGCTCTCTAACAAACTGAATCACTTTTGTATGATCTGAATACGAACCATGAGAAAAATTAATTCTACAAACATTCATACCGGAAGAAATCATCTCCTTGAGAATATCTTTTGAGGCCGAAGACGGGCCAATTGTTGCTACGATTTTAGTTCTTTTCATCTTAGTCGTTTAGGTATTCGGAAAATTCAAATTCTGAACTAGAAAAGGAAAAAACAGCAATTACGCCTTTGATTTTTCTCAAATCAAGAATTAAATCTTCAATGTCGTAAATAAAATTGTCTCGTAAAACCAAAAAGAAATCTAATCTCTCTCGATCACTAAACAAGATTGAACCCTTTTGCTTGTTTTTCACCAAAAAAAACTTCGACATATCCTCCTCTGATACATATGCGTAATAATCGTAATCAACTGATTTCTTCGACTTATCCGGTATAGAAAAGTATTCCCCCTCCATAGAACGCTCAAATTTTAAATTTAATTTAGAATTCAGCTCCCAAGCTAGACGATAATCTCCCAATGCAGTGGATAATCCCAGAATTGGAAACTCTATTTCATCGTCAATTTCTAGTTTTATTTTTTTAACGCGAGACATAGAAACAAAACTAAGCATTAATAGATTAATGCGTCAATAGTATCCGTGAACAATGTATGATAAAATCGAAAATATTAAATAAGGCAGAAGTTATAGGAATAAAACACCTATTATTTCTTACTTTTGTCCCATCCAATTGAAGATAAAAATGAAATCATTCGGTGCCCTTTGTCTTTCTCTAATACTTTTCATTTCAATATCTGCTCAGCCAGAGAAGGCTATATCAAATAAGGATACATATAATTGGATGTTTGGAGCATCTTGGATTCTGACCGATGACGATGGTGAATCTTTTAATCCATTCTTAGTTGAAAACCTTCACGGTCATTTATTCCCTACTCAACTGATTATTGATAAATATATTTATAATGGTTGGAGCGCTGAGTGCGCATTGACCTATTCAAAATATAACCCAGAAAAAATAACAAATGGTTCGACGGATATTTCAGGAAGCATGTTCTCAATGGATTTTAATGGGAAATATTCACTGTATAAATTACTCAATAGTGGGGTGATTGACCCATACATGATCTCCGGTCTTGGTATATCGCTAAGAAATAATAACGATACAATAGCACGAGCATTAAGTCCTACTTTCAATTTTGGTCTAGGCTTGAACTTTTGGTTTACAAAACAAATTGGTCTTCAACTTAGAAGCACAGCAAAAATTGGCTTAACAGACTTTTTAAAATCATCCGACTACATACAGCATAGTGTTGGCTTAGTGCTAAGGGTTGAACAATTCGAGAAGGCAGATAATAGTTTTAATAAGTCGAGGTACAAAGTTTCCAAAAAGAGAAAGAAAATAAAATACGGAGGAAAAAAGAAAGGTCGAAAAGACACCTAGTTTTTTACGCCGAACTTCTTGATTGTTTTTTGTTTGTTTGTAACCAAGCCAAAAGTATATCCCCCATTTTCCAACTGTTTGGTATCATACCTGAGGATGTGACCTCCGGAATCAAATTCTTTATTAGCTAGCTCAGCAACAATATTGTCATTTGACCAAATATAAAATTGCAGCTCAACGGGTTCTGGACACTGAAAATAAAACTCAACCTCTCCAGTGACTTCATAAGTTTCTGTGCTATACAACGTACAGAACTCTTCCAAGCGAACACGATTTTTACTCAATCTCCGAATCAAAAAACGATAAGCGATAATCATAAATAGAATAAATAGAGTAATATATAGAATCGAAACAAGTTCCATTTATAAAGAAATTATGCCATCAATAGCTGAGGCTTTTTTGTAAATATTAATTATTTCATCTGCAGATAGCATCACTTGCTTTGCGCTCATCGAGATGAATTTTCCACTAGAAGAAGGTTTCATTTGTACCTGTGTATCAGATGAATATAAAGCACTGACAAGCGCCACATTATCATTCTTATTCGGAACGATAAATTTGAAGAAATAAACCTGAGGAAAATCAGTTTGTTCCAACTGCGCTTTGAGGCTTTCAAATTGTTCCATGCACAAAATTAATTCTTATTTGTTGAACTTCTATGTTCAATGCAAAGAACATTAAAATTGAAAAGCTATTTTTGCACCATGAATTGGCTACTATTAATAATCTCTTTGACCGTTGTAAAAACCAGTTTCGGGCAAAAAACAATCGAAGCCAAAAGAATAAAGCAGAATATCGTATTAGATGCCAATTTCGAGGAGCATTCTTGGAGCAATGCAAATTGGTCTTCAAATTTCACACAGCTCAAGCCTATACCCGGAGACAACCCCTCCAAACCAACAGAGGTAGCCATTCTTTACGATCAAGAGGCTTTATATGTTGGAGTTAAGTGTTTTGATAACCCAGATTCAGTTTCACGTGTTTTATCGGTTAGAGATGATTTCAACCCAAATCTAGATCTTTTCGCCATATTCATTGACACCTATAATGACAGGCAGAATGGGTTTTTCTTTGGAATCACAAGTCGGGGAGTACAGCTTGATTCAAAAATATTTAATGGTGATTTTAATGAGCTTCTCAATCTTGTTTGGCGAAGTAAAACAAACATAAATGAGCAAGGTTGGTTTGCCGAGCTAAAAATACCATACTCGGCCCTGCGCTTTCCAAATTCAAATGTCCAAGACTGGAATATTAATTTTGGAAGACAAATTAGTCGAATGCGTGAGGAGAGTACTTGGAATCCTGTTAATCCAGATTTAGAAAATTACCTTTTGGAAAGTGGTAAAGTAGATGGCGTTAATGACATATCTCCGCCCCTAAGGCTTGCCTTTATACCTTTTCTTTCAAGCTATGTTAACTTCTCGAAAGACAGTGAAACCCTTTCCTCTTTTAATGGCGGGATGGATATTAAATACGGAATCAATGAGGCATTTACTTTGGATGTAACCCTTCTTCCGGATTTTGGTCAGGTTGTTTTTGATAATCAAGTCTTAAACATTAGCCCATTCGAAATAGAGTTCAATGAAAATAGACAGTTTTTCACAGAAGGGACGGAGCTTTTTACTAAATCGGATCTTTTTTACAGCAGACGTATTGGAGTGCAAACACCATCAAGAGTTTATAAAAGTCAATTAAATAGCAATGAGTACCTCGAAGAAATACCGAACTCTGTACCCTTAATAAATGCGAGTAAAGTTTCTGGAAGGCTTAATAGCGGTTTGGGGATAGCTGTATTTAATGGTATCACAGCTATGCAAAGGGGAAAGGCGATTGATAGCGAAACAGGTAATGAACGTGATTTTACAATCAGTCCATTAAGTAACTATAACGTTTTGGTTTTGGACCAAAACTTAAAAAACAATAGCTTTTTGACCTTTACGAACACTAATGTTTGGAGATCTGGGGGCTTCTATGATGCCAATGTTTCCGGGCTCACCGCAAGATTCAACACCAAAAACAACAACTATTATTTATCAGGACAAGGGGTTTTATCAGCAATATTAGAAAGTACAGAAACGGCATTGGGTCATACTTGGGGAATAGAAACTGGAAAACAAAGAGGTGATTTTACATTTCGTGCGGAATATTATGAAGAGTCTGATACTTATGACCCAAATGATCTTGGCTTTTTAAGAGCAAATAATAGTAGGGTTGCAGAGGCAAATATCGGTTACAGAAATTTTAAACCGAGTTTCTGGAACCTAAACAAGGTTCAAAGTAACCTTTCAGTTAATTATGAAAGACTTTATGCGCCGAACCTTTTTGGAGGAGCTTTCTGGAACGGTAGAGCCGTTATGGTCTCTAAATCATTTAATGCGTGGGGAGTTAACTTCAATGGTGCCTTAATGGAAAATAATGACTTTTTTGAGCCTAGAGGGCAAAATATAGGAGAATTCAAATATATTCGACCAATCTGGACAAGTATGGGAGCATGGTTTTCATCAAACTATCAAAAGAGAATTGCGGTAGACGCTCGCTTGGGATATGTAGATGTTCAGAGGGGAGATTGGTGGGAATGGAATTATAATCTTGAATTTCGATTCAGGTTAAGTAATCAGCTCTTTTTACTTCATGAGTGGGAGCAAAAATTCCAATTTGATAGCGAGGGTTATGCAGTAAATTTTGATGATCCAATTGATTCATTTGAAGGTATCTTATTTGGTAATAGAGATCGATTGACTAACGAACAGTCGCTCGGTGTTGACTACACGATTACAAATAGATTGGGAATGACTTTTAGGCTAAGGCACTACAACGCAAAAATAAAATATAATAGTTTTTACGAGTTGTTAGAAAATGGACGGCTCAACCCATTAGAGTACTATTCAGGAAACGATATTAATGGGGTATCTGCTTTCGACATTAATTATAATGCATTTACTATTGACATGCTTCTGAGATGGGTATTCCTGCCGGGAAGTGAGCTAAATTTTGTTTGGAAGAATTCCATTTTCACCTCAAACTCTAATATAGATGAGCGGTATTGGGAAACTTTAAATAACACACTCCAGAATGGACCAATCAACACATTATCGTTGAAGGTTATTTATTGGTTAGATAGCCAATATCTTAAGAAAAAGCCTATCTCAGGCATTTGAAATAATCAAAAGGCTCCCTGCATTTTTTGCATTGGTAGTGGGCCTTGCATGCGGTGCTGCCAAATTGGCTAACAAGCTTTGTATCAGATGAATCACACTTTGGACAGGGCACAATGAGCGGATCCGAAAATAATACAGACTTGTCTACCTCATCTTGAGGAGGAGCAATACCATAATCTTTAAGCTTTTTTTTGCCCATTTCGGACATCCAATCGGTAGTCCAAGCAGGTGCAATAGAGGTATGTATCTCGTACGATGAAATCGCTTCTTCCTTTAACTTTATCTCAATATCTTTCTCAATAGTCTGCATTGCTGGACATCCCGTATAAGTTGGTGTAATTGTAATGCTCACGTGGTCTTTTACAACCTCAACAGCGCGTACGATACCAAGATCGACTATAGATAAAACAGGAACCTCAGGATCATAAACGTCCTCTAAATGCTCCCATATTTTGGATTCATTTACCATTCCATGTTTGGATAGGTTCTCTGCATGTATTGCATTTCTGCCAATAAGTAGCCCATGTGTTCAGAGTGCCTTCCTTCACGACCTCCTTGAAATTTCCAGTTATTTTTAGGCAGGGATAGTGTGGCTTCTTCAAATACAGCATGCAGTGTTTTTTCCCAGATAGGAAATATAGATTTAGCTGAAGGAACGATTCCTTGAGCAATCAACAGTTCATCTACTTCATTCTCAAAAAACAGCTCGTGGGCATACCTTAATAGTGACTCCAGAGAATTTTGAATTTTATTATGGGATTCTTCTGTTCCGTCACCAAGTCGAATGACCCATTCCGAAGAATGCCTCAAGTGATATTTTGTTTCTTTCAATGCTTTCTCTGCAATTCCTGCAAGTCTCTTATCAGATGAGTCTAAAAGCTTTTCTAAAAGTGGCTTTCTATATGCGTCAAATAAGAATTGACGCATAATTGTGTCTCCAAAATGTCCATTTGGTTGCTCAACTAGTAAGGCATTTACATATTCTTTTTCAATTCTTAGATAAGCAAGTTCGTCGTTTGTCTTTTTTTCGGGTGCTAATTCACCAGCATACTCAAGCAATAAGGTCGCTTGACCTATTAAATCCAATGAAATATTAGTCAATGCAATATCCTCCTCTAGTATTGGTCCATGACCACATAATTCAGAAAGTCTCTGACCTAAAATCAGACTGTCATCCCCCATTCTTAGGAGGTATTTATACAAAGTTTGTTTCTCTTTCATTGCTTACATGTGTGAAATCCCATCAGGGACATCATAAAAAGTTGGGTGTCGATAAACCTTTGATTGGGATGGTTCAAAAAGTGAGTCCTCATTGTTTGGATCCGAGGCCGTAATATTATTTGATGGAACAACCCATATTGAAATACCCTCTGCCCTCCTGGTATATACGTCACGAGCATTTTTAATTGCCATCGTTGCATCAGAAGCCCTAAGGCTACCTACATGTTTATGGTTTAAGCCTTGCTTACTTCTTATAAAAACCTCCCACAGAGGCCATCCTTTTGATTTACTCATAGTCTAGGCTGTTTTCTTCGCATTTCGTTTATCTGCAAAGGCCATAGCTGCCTCTACAACCCATTTACCATCTTCTTTCGCTTTTCTCCGGGCATCAACTCGTTCTTTATTGCATGGACCATTACCACCCACTACTTGCCAAAATTCATCCCAGTCAATTGGACCATAATCATAACCCTCTTTGGATTTATTCCATTTAATATCTTGATCGGGAACTGTCAAACCTATGGATTCTGCCTGAGGAACGGTTACATCTACAAACATTTGACGCAATTCGTCATTCGTATGTCTTTTTATTTTCCAGCGCATAGACTGTTCTGTATGACTGGAATCAGAATCGATTGGCCCAAACATCATTAATGCTGGCCACCAAAATCTATTCAAGGCATCTTGTGCCATTTCTTTTTGTTCTGCAGTCCCTGATGCTAATTTGGTCATGATTTCAAAACCTTGTCTTTGGTGGAACGATTCTTCTTTACATACTCGAATCATCGCCCTTGCATATGGACCATAAGAACATCTGCAAAGCGGAACTTGATTCATGATGGCTGCTCCATCCACAAGCCATCCGATGGCACCCATGTCAGCCCATGATAAGGTAGGATAGTTAAAAATAGAAGAATATTTAGCTTTTCCCGAATGTAAGTCGTCAATTGTCTGCTCACGGTCTGCACCGAGAGTTTCAGCAGCACTATACAAATACAGACCGTGACCCGCCTCGTCTTGAACCTTCGCAAGCAAAACAGCTTTACGTCTTAAGTTTGGAGCCCTTGTAATCCAATTTCCTTCGGGAAGCATTCCTACTACCTCAGAATGTGCGTGCTGTGAAATCTGCCTAATCAATGTCTTTCTATATGCATCAGGCATCCAATCATTGGGCTCAATTTTTATGTCCTGATCAATTTTGTCTTGAAATTTCTTTTCTAAATCTTGTATATCAACGTCCATCATTTTTCGTTAGTTTACTTTGCAAATATACTCAATACTGCGACTGAATAAAAACAAAAGAAATGCAACAATGTTTAGAAGACCTTGCCCTGAAAAATAGATTGCTTAAATTTGAACAAACTTTGAAATGGCCAAAAGAACGAATTTCTATAAACTTCACGTTAAAGAAATCATAAAAGAAACAGAGGATTGCATATCAATTTCCTTTGATATCCCGCAGAGTGAAATGCAAGACTTTACATTCAAAGCTGGTCAATACTTAACATTAAAAAGCAAAATTAAGGAGGAGGAGGTTCGTCGTTCCTATTCCTTATGTTCAGAACCCTCTTCAAACAAACACAAAATTGCCATTAAGAAAATTGAGAAAGGCTTATTTTCTACATTCGCCCATGACCATTTAAAAGCAGGAGATGTAATAGAGGTTATGGCTCCCTCAGGTAATTTCCAACATATTCCAGAGTATGAAGCAAAAAAGAATTATGTGCTTTTTGCTGCAGGAAGTGGTATTACGCCTATTCTATCCATTGTAAAGAGTATCCTTAGACATGAACCAAACAGCAACGTTAGCCTTGTTTATGGAAACAAAGGTATACACACCATTATTTTTAGGGAAGAGATAGAGGCACTCAAAAATAACTATTTAGAAAGATTCAGTGTTGTGCACATTTTGTCAAGAGAAAATCTTGGGAATGACCTTCAAAAAGGTCGCATTGATAAGGAGAAGTGCATCCAATTATTAGATGCATATTTCCCAGAAAATACGATAGATGATGTATTTATTTGTGGACCTGAAAAGATGACATTAGACATCAGAGAGGTAATGCTTTCCAAGGGACTTCAATCCAGCCAAATACATTTGGAATTATTTGGAACCGGCTTTGATAAAAAAATACAAAAAATCAAAAAGATAAGCTCCGATACTGACGACAGTACTGTGCTATTGTACATGGACGGAGATGAATTTGAATTTAAGCTAAATAATCAAGGTGCGTCTATACTCGACCATGCTCAGAAATCGGGTCTCGATGTTCCATATGCCTGCAAAGGTGGTGTTTGTTGCACGTGTAAAGCTAAGGTTTTAGAAGGTACTGTGGAGATGGACGTAAATTATGCACTTGAACAAGATGAGCTAGATAGTGGTTATGTATTGACATGTCAAGCGCATCCGACATCAGAAAAGGTAATAGTAACATTTGACGAGTAAATTATGGGTTTATTAGGAGGTCTTTTTAAAAAAGCCAAACATAAAGGATATTTTGAAATTGAAATTTCATCCATTTCTCGGCTAACAAAAAATGCTGTGAAAGTTTCATTTGACATCCCTGATAAACTGGCAGAAAAGTTCCACTATATTCCCGGGCAATACATCAACATACTCGCAGAAATTGAGGGGAAAGAAGAACGGAGGTCATATTCCATTTGCAGTGCTAAGGGCGAAAAACTAGCGATAGGAATTAAAAGTATTGAAAACGGAATTGTTTCGAATTGGTTTAATCATGAGGCAAAGGAAGGCACTAAGCTTTTTATTTCCCAACCACAAGGAAATTTTAAAGTCCCGAAAGGAGCAAAAAACATTGCTAACATTGCCGCAGGAAGTGGAGTCACACCCATCCTCTCAATTCTAAAATCTAATTCTAATGCTGAAGGTATGCAGCTTCTTTATGGTAATAGATCTAAAGATGAAACGATGTTTTTGGAGGAAATAAAGGAAATGAATAACATTAGAACTTCTTTTTTCTTTGATTCAAATCAAGACGAAAATGCCATAAGTGGCAGAATCGACAAAGAAAACTTGGTTAAATTCATAAAGAGTGATCTTGATTTTTTAAAAAATGACGCTTTTTTAATATGTGGCCCTGAAGAAATGATACTTGGTTGTATTGAGGCCTTAGAATTTTTTGGCGTTGCCAAGCATAAAATCATTTATGAATTATTTACAACACCAATCACCTTGGGTGTTGAGGCGAAAGAAGATAGCTATTCGGGAAGTGCTGAAGTCACGGTTATTTTAGATGATGAAGATTTTCAATTCACCATAGAAGATGGTTCTCGATCTATTTTGGATGCTGTCGAAGAAGAAGGCATGGACGCTCCATACTCGTGCAGAGGTGGAGTCTGTTGCTCCTGTAAAGCAAAGGTGTTGGAGGGTAGTGCGGACATGAAGCTAAATTATTCTTTAACGGATGATGAGGTTAAGGAGGGCTATATTTTAACCTGTCAAGCATTCCCAACAAGTGCTTCATTAAAAATCTCTTTCGATGAATAAAACAATTATCATTATTGGTGGAAGTACTGGAATAGGGAAAGCTCTGGTTGAAGAAGCTGCCAAAGAACCTTCAAATAAGATTTTTGCTTTTGCAAGAAAAGATGACCTCATGAGGGATAACTTTCAAGTGCTTACTAATGTTTCAACATACCACTTAGATCTTGAGTTTTTTGATGAAAAAAAAATCTCTGAAATAATAGCCAATATTAGGTCTATTGATATTTTAATCAATAACGCAGGTTATCTGGTTAAAAACAGCTTTAATAAGCTAAGTCATAAGGATTTTCTCAAGTCCTATCAAATCAATGTTATTGGAATTATGCAATTCGTACAAGCCGCCATTCCTAAAATGAATCCTAATGGGAGCCACATTGTGAACATCAGTTCAATGGGTGGGTTTCAAGGCTCCGTTAAATTCCCTGGCTTAACAGCTTACAGCACATCAAAAGCCGCCTTATGCTCATTTACAGAGCTTTTTGCGGAAGAATACAAAGATTCCGGTATTAAGATGAATTGCTTATGTCTAGGGGCTGTTCAAACTGAAATGCTAGAAGAAGCTTTCCCGGGATTCAAGGCACCCCATTCTCCTGAGGAGATAGCCTCTTTTATTTACTCTTTTGCTGCAACTCAGGGTGATTTTATGAACGGGAAAATTATTCCCGTTTCTCAGAGCACACCTTGATTTAGTTTTCAATATTTTTTATTGTATCTTGGAGTGTCGAACTAAAATCATATGTACAAGTATCTCTGGGTTCTTCTTTTGTCTTTTTTAATTGAACATATTTCAATTGCACAGGATATACATTGGTCTCAATATAATGACAATCAGCTCTTTCAAAACCCTGCTAACGCGGGACACTTTGAAGGCGATTATCGATTTATTGGAAATTACCGGGACCAATGGAGAAGTGTTACCGTGCCTTTTAGCACGATGGCTTTATCGGTTGACTCAAGATATCAAAACATTGGTTTCGGTTTAAGTATGTTTAACGATCAGGCGGGTGACGGTCGATTCCGTACAGTAGAAATTCAAGGTAATCTTTCTTATGCGATAAAATTAGATACTGACTCAACCAATGTCATCCGACCAGGAATTAATTTTGGGATGAATCACAGACAAATCAACTGGGATGCATTGTACTTTGACACACAGTATACGGGATATGTATTTGACCCAGCTGCACCAACTTTTGAAACCTATCAGAATGATAGAAAAACCAATGCCAGTATAGGTGCAGGATTAATATACGAATGGAGAAGAGATGAGCGCTTTAAGGTGATATTGGGAACGAGTGCTTTTAATTTAAACAGACCTAATCAAGGTTTTTACGACACAGAAGTCAAGAGAGCAATTCGAAGTAATTCATTTGTCAAAGGAACCTTTAAGCTCAATGAAAAATGGGATCTAATTCCTAGTGCCCAATACAGTACTCAGGACGTTTACAGAGAGCTCATTGTAGGTGCATCAGGTAAATATTATTTGAATCATCCTAAAAAGACTTACGCAGCACTTTATGGCGGATTATGGTACCGTAATAGAGATGCTGCATATATCAGCTTCGGATATGATTTCGCTGACCTATTTGTGGGAATTAGCTACGACATTAACTTTTCTAAACTCGTTCCGGCAAGCCAAGCAAGAGGAGGTATAGAATTCGCAGTACGCTATATTATAAAAAAATTCAAACCTAAAAGAATCCTTCATAGAGTATGTCCAGACTATATTTAGTTTTCATTTTTTGTATCAGTTTCTCCATATTAGGAACTACACAGCAGAAGCAAAAAAAGATTATAGCTTTTGCCGATGAGCAGTATGATAAGGGAGATTATTACTATGCCCTAGAATATTACAAGCAAGCACTCGAAAAGGATTCTAATTCTATCAAGTTATTATGGAAATATGCTGAAACACTTCGCGCATATAAGGATTATTCAAAGGCTGAAAGTTATTATGCAAAAGTATATGCGCGCGAGCAAACAACAATATTTCCCAATAGTCTATTAAACCTGGCCTTAATGCAAAAACAAAATGGTCGATATAAGCAGGCTTTAAAGACGTTTAAATTGAGTGCAAAAAAGTTAGAGAAAAAGAAAAATAGCGCTTTTTACAGGAAATCTTTAAGAGAAATTGAATCTTGCGCATGGGCAATTGACAACCTATTGGACTCAACAGAATTCGTCCCTTTAATGCACCTTCCGGAAACAGTAAATACTTATGACGCAGAGTTTGGTCATACGATTAAAGACAATCGATTAATTTTCTCAGCGTTAAAGGCTGATTCTTCGAATAATGATGAAGAAGTGTATGATCCAGCGTACAGAACAAAGTTATATTATAGTGATCGAAATGAGTTAGGTGAATTCCAAAAATCAGAAATGAATAGAGATCTTTTTCATGCAAATTTGAGCTATGGAAATGGGAGCTTCTCTTTGGACGGATCAAAATACTATTTCAGTGTTTGCGAAGATGACGGTTTTAAATACGCTTGTAAAATTGTTGTTGCAGAAAAGAATGATAGCGCATGGGTTGT
>CAJWRM010000026.1 GCA_913046365.1 uncultured Flavobacteriales bacterium | reverse complement strand
CAGGTAATGAAAATAGTCCGAACGTATTGTGGCCTGCTAATTTAAACGCAACCATTGCCGTTGGTGCCAGTGACATGTGTGATACGCGCAAACGCCCTGGTGACTGTTCAGGTGAGAATTGGGGAAGCGATTACGGGGAAACACTCGACCTTGTCGCACCTGGTGTAAAAATCGCAACTTGCGACATTTCGGGAACTCCAGGATACGCAGGAAACGACTATGCTTTAACCTTTAATGGAACGAGTGCCGCCTGCCCAATTGCTGCAGGAATTGGCGCACTTCTGCTTGCGGAAAACCCATCATTAACTTCAGACGAGGTTCGACACCTACTAAACATTACAAGCGAGAAAGTAGAACCCTACATATATGATAGCATTAATTCAGATGGGAGCTGGAACGAGGAGGTCGGTCATGGTCGTGTAAATGCATACCTCGCCCTGACACAAGCTTTTAATGCCTCTATTCAAGGTAATACATCTACTGATGCAGCCCTGTACCCTAACCCAGCGACCAAAGCCATATTTCTAAAGGGTATAATAAGTAATAATCAATATACCATCAGTGATGGTTTCGGAAGAAAGTGCCTAGAAGGCAATGTATCTGAATCAAAACAAATTGTGATTGACGAATTGAAACCAGGTTTTTACTTTATTCATACAAATGGTCAAGTAATGAAATTTCAAGTGCAACACTAAACCATGAAACGATTCGGCTCTTTTAAAGAATTTTATCCCTACTATCTTGAGGAGCACAAGCTACCGCGCACCAAGCTATTTCATTTCATCGGGACTTTAGCTGCCATACTTTTTCTCATTGCCCTTGCTTACACTCGAAACCCTTTATTTATTCTTGGCGCGCTTTTTTCGGGTTATGGTGCGGCTTGGATCAGCCATTTCTTTTTAGAAAAGAACAAGCCTGCGACCTTCAAATATCCATTGTATAGTTTATTAGGAGATTACCGCATGTTTTTTGAAATTCTCATGGGCAGGCATCAGATATTTTAAATACAACCCCAAAAGAGTTTATTATAGAATCAGAAAATATCAAACATAAGGATGAAGTAGTTTCGATCAGAAGCACTCCATTCTTAATTGTTTTCATCTCTATTACAATAGGAATTACCATAGGATACTTAGGAATAAACTACAAATATTGGGCAATATTCAGCGTAGGAATTGTACTAACTGCATTCATTTTTGTAAAAATAAACCCAAAAGGAAATACACAATACTTGCTCTATTTTATATTTCTTTTTCTACAGCTTGGGTTTTTCAGTATAAAAACAAGACAAGCAAAGCCACATGACTTCCTGATAGAAGAAATGCATCAGTTTCAATGCAAAATAATCGAGCTTCCATCAGGTGACAAGAAATGGAATAAAGGAATAGCTCAAATTCAACAAATATTCATAGAAAAGGAAAAAGCATATACTTCTCAAGAAAAGCTACTTTTTTATACGGACAAAGAAACAAGCCTTCAACTCGGACAAGGGGATATTATACTGGTTAAAAGTAAAATTCAAAAAATAAATAATAAAGGTAACCCTGGAGAATTCAACGCCAAGTATTACTGGGGTTCAAAGGACACTTACTACCTCTCATTTTTCACTAATTCGGATTTTTCTATGATCATAGACTCAAAAGTCAGAGTTAAAGATGTAGTCAAAGGCAGTATTTTAAAAAACCTAAAAAAACATGTCTCAAAAAAACATTTAGGAATGGTTAAAGCCCTTTTTTTAGGAGACAAATCATCTTTAGAACAAGAAACAAGACATTCATTTAGCGCTGCAGGCGCGATGCATTTACTTGCTATATCTGGATTGCACATTGGATTATTCATTTGGATTATATATGGATTGTTACGTTTGTTTTCTAAGTTTATAAGAAGAAACGCAGCGCTTTTAATTGCCCTTATATTCATTTGGACTTATGCCTATCTCATTGACTTCCCTCCTAGCGTTTTACGTTCTGTTCTAATGTTTTCTATCCTTAGCTTAGGCTATTTTGTCCGAGGTGTTAAAAACCAACTTAACACCCTCCTTTTTTCAGCCACAATTTTACTTTTAATAAATCCTATGTATATACTTGATATTGGTTATCAACTATCATACTTAGCTATGCTAGGAATCACATTATGCTATGGAACCATTTCGCAATCGTTTCGATTTACAAATAGAATTCTAAATTTCTTTTGGAGCGCAAGTGCACTTTGTTTATCAGCGCAGTTATTTACATTTCCTATTTGCATTTATTATTTCCATCAATTTCCAAATTACTTTCTGCTTTCAAACCTCGGGATTGTGATTTTTGCCGGCACTATTGTTGGTTTAGGTGGGGCATTGATTATTCTGTCCCAGCTCAGTTTTCTAGCAGAAAAAATAGCATATTTACTTTCTATATTACTCGCTCTGCTAATTGCCTTTGTCGAATGGGTTGAACAGCTGCCTGGATCTTTATCAAAAGGATTTGATCTCGAAAAAATAGAACTTGTATTGCTTATATTTTGTTGTTGTAGTCTCTATTACAACTTAGTACATAAAAAACGACTATTGACAGCAAGCTTAGTTGGCCTTTGTATATGCTCTATCATTGCGATTAACCACAGCCATCAACTCTCAGATAAACATCTCGTATTATTTAATATAAACAAGTTCTCATGTGCTCTACATATTAAAAACACCACATACTTCTTTCATGATAACCTAGCATCTAAAAAATACCTGCCATTGCTTTCAGACTATGATAAATGCTATCCAGGAAAGTTAAATATCATTAATTTAAAGAATCAAGATATCACAGTTTCTACTCAAGGCTCCACTATCAAATTTTCATGGACAGAAAATGGCTTATTATTAAATATAAATAACCAAAATTACAACATATGCTACTCCCAAAAAGAGGTCTTAAATATTAAGAATGACAAAATAGGCTTAGCGTGGATTGAGGGAGCACACATAAGACTCAATAAAGCTTATTTTTTCAATTTTTAAAGTCTATTGATATCTAAGTTTTATCTTTACAAAAAAATGAGCGTATGAATACCATTTGTCCTAAAGAATGCAAGCATAAAATGCAGGCTGACGCCTCCATTCAGGTAATTGATATTCGTGAAGCATTTGAATATGAATTTTGTAACCTCGGTTACGAAAATATTCCGATGCAAGAGTTTCTAGACAATGTGGATGTCTTGGACAGGTCTAAAACCTATGTTTTAATGTGCAAATCAGGTAATCGGGCTCATGCGCTAGCCAATTTGCTAAAGTGTGAAAAAGGACTAGACAATATCCTTGTCATGGATGGAGGAATTACGGGTTGGAAAGAAAAAAACGACCCTAGCTTAATCATAGAATAAATGAATATTATTCAACAGCTTATTGACTTTATCCTTCATTTGGATGCGCACCTATTTACCCTTATCATGGATTATGGTAATTGGATATACCTCATACTTTTTATGATTGTTTTTGTAGAAACAGGATTAGTAGTGATGCCATTGCTGCCTGGTGACTCTTTATTATTCGCTGCTGGCACCTTTTGCGCGGGTGTAGTGCAGCAGGACCAAACCGCTGAACTTAACCTTTGGATCGTCATACCCTTACTATGTACAGCAGCTTTTATTGGAGACAACCTAAATTACTATATCGGTAAAAATATCGGACTGAAGGTCATGCAATGGAGAATCAGAGGTCGACAAATCGTTAAACAATCATACATCGATAAAACACAAGCTTTTTACGACAAACATGGACCTAAAACAATCATTCTTGCCCGCTATGTTCCCATCGTTAGAACCTTCGCCCCGTTTGTTGCTGGTGTAGGAGAAATGAAATACTTTAAATTTCTAAAATACAGCATTATAGGTGGTATTACATGGGTTTTTGCTTTAACACTTTTAGGTTACTTTTTTGGCAACCTTCCAATTGTTCAAGAGAACTTTGAAACGGTCATATTTGGGATCATTGGACTTTCCCTCCTCCCTATGCTCATTGAGTTTATTCGAGCCAAGCTAAAAAGCAAAAAATAAATTACCCAATAAATTATGCACGCATAATATATTTTAGTAATTTTAAAACATTAAATAACCTCTCTATTAAAAGTATTTAACATGAGTAATACAGCGTATATCGTGGCAGGATTTAGATCCGCAGTTGGAAAAGCAAAGAAAGGCGGATTCCGTTTTTACAGACCTGACGACATCGGGGCCTCTGTAATCAAGCATTTAGTTAAAAGCATTCCTAACCTCGATAAGGATAGAATTGATGATGTAATTGTTGGAAACGCTACACCTGAGGCCGAACAAGGACTAAATATGGGAAGAATGCTTTCTCTTATGGGTTTAAATACAGATAAGGTTCCTGGAATGACCGTCAATAGATACTGTGCTTCAGGACTCGAAACCATCGCTATTGCGCAAGCTAAAATAGAAAGCGGAATGGCAGATTGTATTATTGCGGGAGGAGCTGAATCCATGTCAATTATGGCCATGGGAGGCTGGAGAATTGTTCCAAATGCCCGGGTAGGAAAAGAAAACCCAAATTGGTATTGGGGAATGGGGCTTACCGCTGAAGCTGTAGCAAATCAATACAAAATCAGTAGAGAAGACCAAGATGCCTTTGCCCTGCATTCGCATGAAAAAGCGATTAGTGCAATCAAAGATGGTCGATTCAAAGACGAGATTGTACCCATAGATGTTGAGCATATCTTTTTAGACGCAGAAGAAAAACGACAAGTCAAAAACTTTACAGTTGATACAGATGAAGGTCCACGGGCAAGCACCATAGAAAAACTAAATTCATTAAGACCCGTCTTTGCACAGGGAGGATCTGTTACCGCAGGTAACTCTTCACAAACCTCTGATGGTGCAGCTTTTGTTATGGTCATGTCTGAAAAAATGCTGAAAGAGCTAAACCTTGAACCGATAGCTAGGTTAGTTTCTTATGCCACTGTTGGTGTGGAACCTAGAATAATGGGTATTGGCCCTGTAGATGCTATTCCTAAGGCCTTAAAGCAAGCTGGAATATCTATGAATGACCTAGGACTAGTAGAGCTCAACGAAGCGTTTGCTTCACAATCTTTAGCCGTATTGAGGGAAACAGGTCTAAACCCAGATATCGTTAATGTAAATGGAGGTGCTATCGCTTTAGGACATCCGCTTGGATGCACCGGAGGAAAGCTGAGCGTTCAATTGATTAATGAAATGCGAAGAAGAAAACAGAAATATGGAATGGTAACCATGTGCGTTGGAACTGGACAAGGCGCTGCTGGAGTAATAGAGCTTCTAAAATAATTCCTGAAATTCCTTTTTTACGATTTTAACCGCTATGCTTGTAGGAAATTCCTCAAGCTGTGCAATGATTTCAAATATTTTTTCTGAAAGATCTGTACTTGTTGACTTTTCGTTCATTTGGCTACCTGCCATATGAATCAATTTAATAACTTCATCCTTGGAATTTCTTATAATATCCCAAGTACCTGTAGAAATAAAAATCTGTTGAGCAAGATTGTGCTCAAATTCACTTCGAACAGCTTTAACGAGCTCCGCCTGAAAAAGCGTAGCATTTAAGCTTGGGTTGTGCACACGCATAATTAAACTTGTAGGATGTATTCGTTCTAAAAGCAATACTGACCTTTGATAAGCGTCTAACCTACTCGGTAAAAAAAACTCTTGCCTTTGCTTGTGAAGTTCTTTTCTCAGCGTTGTCACCTCCTTATCGGTCTGCTTTTTTAAAAAACGAAATACAATCAAAACTAGCGCCCCGCAGGCCACAGTTGTCATTAAAAGAAAAATCCAAGCGTCCATATTCTATTTTTACAAATATACTTACCTTTTCACATTAACGTTAAATGACAAATAAAGATACATTTGTAATCACCTAATTTAATCTGTTCGTTAAATGACACCAACTTTAATTATTTCCATTCTAGTGCTTTATTTTGGACTTCTAGTAGCTGTTTCATTTTTTACTTCAAAAGCCAAAGGTAATGATGGTTTTTTTGTTGGAGAGCGTCAATCCCCGTGGTATCTCGTTGCATTTGGAATGATCGGAGCATCTTTAAGTGGTGTAACATTCTTATCTGTTCCCGGATGGGTTGGAAATGAAAGTAACCAGTTTAGCTACATGCAAGCAGTGCTAGGTTATTTTATTGGTTATCTAATCATAACCTATATACTGATGCCTATTTATTACAAAATGAATGTGGTTTCCATTTACGAATACCTAAAAGATCGATTTGGATTTTTTAGCCATAAAACGGGCGCTATTCTATTTCTTCTATCTAGAATTATAGGTGCTTCAGTTCGGCTTATGCTTGTTGCGCAGGTTTTACAAAGTATTTTATTTGATGACTGGGGTATTAGATTCGAGATTACAGTAAGCATCTGTATTTTACTCATTTGGCTTTATACCAATCGTGGAGGTATAAAAACGATCGTCTGGACAGACACACTACAGACAGGATTTATGCTACTATCTGTAGTACTAACTGTTTACTTCATTGCCAACGCACTGCCTAGTGTTTCAAACCTAGGAATTGTGGAGCAGGTTGCAAATGGACCATACGGAAAGATTTTTTTCTTTGATGACATATATGGCTCCAATCACTTTTTAAAACACTTCTTCGGTGGTATTTTCATTGCCATAGGGATGACGGGACTTGACCAAGACATGATGCAAAAAAACTTAAGCTGCAAAAGCTTAAAGGATGCACAAAAAAACATGATGAGCATGGCAAGTGTTTTGATTATTGTCAACCTCATTTTTTTATTCTTAGGTGCGCTATTATACATGTATGCAGCAACACATTCAATTCCCTTTGAAAAAGCTGATATGCTTTTTTCTGCGATTGCTATGGATAGTAATACGCCCATTATTGTTGGCATTTTATTCTTGTTAGGACTTATTGCAGCAGCTTATTCAAGTGCTGACTCCGCGCTTACTTCCTTGACCACATCTATTTTTGTTGATCTAGTACCAGAGAAAAGAAAAACAGAGGATAACAAAGTTCCTTTGCGCAAACGAATTCACGTCGCAGTATCCATATTAATCATCCTAGTTGTCCTAATGCTACATCATTACACGGATGATTCTGCAATTGGATTACTTATGAAATTTGCAGGTTTCACCTATGGCCCACTCATTGGAATCTTCTTTTTTGGAATCTTAACCAAACAGATTGTAAGCGACAAGGCAATCCCCTTAATGAGCATTATATCCATCTCTATTACATTTGTGCTCTGGTACTACTCAAAAGGAGCTCCTGGAGTTGAAAAGGGAGCGCCAGGAATATTAGGGGAATACTCATTTGGTTTTGAGATTATAATTTTAAATGCCTTTCTTACCTTTACATTATTATTTATTGCGTCAAAAGCCCATTCAAGTCTTAAAAGATGAAATTTAACTTAAGTGATTTCGGAAAACACAAAAACTTCGCACCCATTAGCTTAACCAAGCCTATTGCATGCATACGCATGGGAATCTTCACAAATACCGAACGCTATTCAGCCTATTTACCTGAGGCAGAAATAGGATATGAAACTGAGGATTACTTAGCAAACAAATATCCAAGCGTAGATTCTGATGTAACAATAAACGCATGTGTTTTACCCAATCCCGACTTAATAGCAGCTATTATACATTTGAATGATAACCAAAGCCTATACGCAGAAGAAATGTTGCTTGCTAAGAAAGGAGCTGGAAAAGAGGTTGTTAAATTCACCGGAACAGAATTAATTGTCGTTGAAGAAAGATGGGATATCTTTCAAAAAAACGCTGCAGCACTAGATTTAGATTTTATCCAAGCAACTGAGGATCGAAAAAGCCAAGCACTTTCTTCTACTAACCTTTTGATAGGCCCTGATAACAGACTCTTTATTGAGGAAGGAGCAAGCATAGAAGGCTGTACCCTAAATACAAACGAGGGACCGATATACATTGGGAAAGATGCAACAATAATGGAGGGCAGCATGATTCGAGGTGGACTTGGTTTAAATGCATATGGAACTATTAAAATGGGCGCCAAAATATACGGAGCAACAACCATTGGTCCTCATTGTAAAGTCGGTGGAGAGGTAAACAATGTAATTTTTCAAGCGTACTCAAATAAAGGACACGATGGCTTTTTAGGCAACTCAATAATCGGTGAATGGTGCAATCTAGGCGCAGACACCAATACATCTAATCTAAAAAACAATTATGCTAATGTAAGAACCTACTCCTATTCTTCTAAAGCCGAAGTCCAAACAGATTTACAATTTATCGGTTTAAGTATGGGTGATTACTCTAAATGTGCTATTAATACAATGTTCAATACTGCCACAGTTGTTGGTGTTTCATGTAACATTTTCACACATGGATTTCCCAAGAAATATATCCCAAGTTTTTCATGGGTTGAAGGAGAGACATTTACCATCAATAAGCTAGAAAAAGCTTTCGATGCGGCGAATAATATGATGCATCGCCGGAAACTTTCTTTGAGTGAAGAGGATAAAGCTATTCTAACGCACATAGAGCATTCCAGATACTAACTCCGACATTTTTACCTAAAAATTTATTTTGGCACGCAGATTGAACCCTATGTGCAGCAGACTTGTTTTAATCATTTTTGCAACAATTGACAAGAATAAATGACATAATGTCATAAAGAAAATATATGAACGACTTATTTGATCCCTCCTTACTGAACCTATCTGGCTTAGAATCTGATGCTGAATTTATTCCATTAACCACAGCTGAAGAAGAAGAGACCGTAAATAATCAAGAGTTCCCTGAGAACCTCCCTATCCTACCCCTGCGTAACAATGTTTTGTTTCCGGGAGTTGTAATTCCAATTACTGTAGGTCGAGACAAATCCATAAAGCTTATTCAAGAGGCAAATAAAGGCAATAAAATTATCGGTGTTGTCTCTCAGAAGGTTCAAGAAGAAGAATCACCTGAATTTAAGGACCTTCATAGGGTCGGAACAGTTGCTCAAATCGTTAGACTACTGAAAATGCCAGATGGTAGCTCAACAGTTATCATACAAGGGAAAAGACGTTTTAGAATGATTGAAATGACACAGACGGAACCGTTTATGCGCGCCTCAGTTGAAATATTGAAAGAGCAGAAGTTTGATACCACGAATAAAGAACTCAATATGATGTTCAAAAACATCAAGGATCTCGCGCTTCAAATCATTAAAGATAGCCCAAACATACCCTCTGAAGCTCAATTTGCCATTAAAAACATTGACAGTCCCACGTTTCTCGTAAATTTCATATCATCAAATATGAATGCTGACGTTTCAAAAAAGCAAGATATGCTTGAAGAAATGGAAATCAAAAGTAGGGTCATGAAAGTATTAGAGCACTTGTCCATGGAGTCTCAAATGCTCGAGATGCGCAACGAAATACACAATAAGGTCCGAAAAGATCTTGACAAACAGCAGCGTGAATACTTTCTGCATCAGCAAATGAGAACGATTCAAGATGAGCTTGGAGATAATCCTCAAGAGCAAGATGTCCGTGATTTTAGAGAACGTGCAAAAACTAAAAAATGGACCAAGGAGGTAGGGAAATTATTTCAGAAAGAACTGGATAAGCTACAAAGAATGAACCCTCAAGGCGCGGAATATACGGTTCAACTAAACTATATTGACACCATGATTGAACTTCCTTGGAATGAGTATTCTAAGGACAACCTCGATCTAAAGCGTTCAAGAAGAATCTTAGAGCGAGATCATTTTGGTCTAGAAAAAGTAAAAGAACGCATCATGGAGTACCTCGCGGTGCTAAAGATTAAGGGTAATATGAAATCCCCAATACTATGTTTTTATGGACCTCCGGGAGTTGGTAAAACCTCACTAGGAAAATCCATTGCAGAAGCGTTGGGTAGAAAATATGTCCGAATGTCACTTGGTGGATTGCACGATGAGTCTGAAATTAGAGGACACCGAAAAACCTACATCGGCGCGATGCCGGGAAGAATAATTCAGAACCTAAAGAAAGCTGAAACCGCAAACCCCGTTTTTGTGCTTGATGAAATTGATAAACTCGGACGAAGTAATCATGGCGATCCTTCCTCTGCCCTTCTTGAAGTACTCGATCCCGAGCAAAACAACGCATTTTATGACAATTATATAGAAACAGAATTTGACTTATCAAAAGTACTATTCATCGCAACTTCTAACTCTTTATCTACTATTCAAGGCCCGCTAAGAGATAGAATGGAAATCATAGAAGTCAATGGGTATACTTTAGAAGAAAAAGTTGAAATCGCAACAAGACATCTGATTCCAAAGCAAATTAAGGAGCATGGGATCAAAAAAGAACATATCGGTTTTAGCAAACAAATTCTGCGTAAAATCGTCGAAGAATACACTAATGAATCTGGTGTTCGCGGTTTGGATAAGGTAATCGCCAAATTGGTAAGAAACAGAACTAGACAAATCGCCATGGAGGAAAGTTTTGAAGTGAAGCTAAGCAATGATGATTTATTTTCCATTCTAGGCTCGGGCAGATCAAAGGTTAAATCGATTGACCATAATACACTTGGTGTTGTAACTGGTCTCGCTTGGACAAGTATTGGTGGAGATGTTTTATTCATAGAATCTTCTATCACCAAAGGCAAAGGTAAGCTCACACTTACCGGAAATCTTGGTGACGTAATGAAAGAATCTGCCATCATTGCATTAGAATATCTAAAAGCCAATGCAAGCATGATTGACGTAAAGCAGGAGGCATTTGATACGCACAACGTTCACATTCATGTACCTGAGGGAGCAACACCAAAAGATGGCCCAAGTGCTGGAATCACAATGCTAACATCATTAGCGTCAATTTTCAGTAAGAGAAAGATTAAGAAGAACCTTGCAATGACAGGGGAAATAACACTCCGTGGTGATGTGCTTCCTGTTGGTGGTATCAAGGAAAAGATTCTTGCAGCGAAAAGATCTGGTGTAAAAGAAATTATTTTGTGCGCGAGAAACAAACAGGACGTAGATGAAATTAAAGAAAGCTACCTCAAAGGGCTCTCCTTTCATTATGTGGACAAAATGAAAGAGGTGATTGAACTTGCATTGGTATAAAAGCAAATAAGTTTTAAAACTACTTCCCCTCTGCCCTAATCACAATAAGTAAAGTATGCAGCATAATCTTAATATCTAATGAAATACTTCGGTTTTTTAGATATAAAAGATCAAACTTCATACGTTGCAACATTTGATCTACATTTTCAGCATACCCATATTTCACTTGGCCCCATGAGGTTATACCCGGACGAACCTTTGTGAGCTGATTATATTGCGGTTCAATTTTAGCAATTTGATCAATATAGAACTTTCGCTCAGGACGTGGACCAACAATGGACATATGTCCGATTAAAACGTTAAAGAATTGTGGGAATTCATCAAGACGCGTTTTTCGCATAAAGCTACCTATACGGGTAATCCTAGGGTCGTTTTCAGAGGAAAGTTGCGGACCATTTTTTTCCGAATTGACGTACATCGTTCTGAACTTAAAAATTTTAAAAACACGACCATCCTTTCCAATTCTATCTTGTAAAAAGAAAATTGGTCCCGGAGATGAAAACTTAACTGCTACAGCAGAAAACAAATAAAAAGGTATAAGCAAAATGACTGCAACAAAAGACATAGTGAAGTCAATTATTCTTTTCAAGACTTTTTGCCAAAAAGGCATCGAATCTGATTGCACATCCAAAAGTAAAGCACCATAAATATTTGTCATTTTAACACTTCCAGAAAGAATCACATAGGTATCAGGAAGTGTTTTTATCCTGGTTATTCCATTGTCTATCTTTAGCAAAATCTGCATAAGCTTATTGTGCTCGGAGCTTTCTATAGCAATAATATACTCATCAATCTCAGTCTCTTTCGATACCATTTCCAAATCATCAAAATGCCCTAAATATGGAAGTTTACCATCGAGCTGACGGTCATTTCCATTCATGTTAATATAACCCACGAATGTGTTTACATTTTTATCATTCTTTTTGATTTCCTCTAAAATATCTACCGCCTTCTCTGTACCGCCAATAATAACGGTTTTAAAGCCATTGCTCGGCCTTCGAATCGTATGAACAAGCCAGGTGTTGATTAATAGTCTTGGTGTAAAAGTAGACCCAAAATGGACCACAAATAAAATGAGTAAGTTCCAGTAATACCCTTCATAAGAGCGAACTTGATCATCAAGTATAATGGAAAAGAAAATAATAAGCGAACCGATTACACTAATACTAAGGGTAAGGTTTAAAAGCTTCAGTCTAAACATTCGCCTTATCTCTATATATGTACCTTGCACAAAATAGAGTAGCATCCAGAATAAAGGAATCAAGGCGATACCAAGCCAAAAGTTTCTATCCATCTCAAAGGATTGGTTTTCAATCAAGGTTTTTCTAAAAAAGAAAAACAAAGCCCAAGAAACCAATGCCGATAGGTAATCAGATACTAAAAAAAGGCTTAACCAGGGACTATTTTTATTCATTAAAACCAAATCACTTTTATGTTGTCAAGGCAAATTACACCTTCTATGTCATCAGCATCTAAATTTGCCTGAAAAGATTGCAGAAAAGTAGATTGAATGGGAGATGCTGTTACCAGCTCTCTAAGTTCAATATACATCTTCTTCCAAACCACACTTTCTGGCGATTGCGCATTCAAACGAATATTTACGTTGTCCTGTATCCCAGACGGAGACAAATAAATAAGCCCTTGATAAACATCGTTGGTATTGTAATAATCTATTTCGAGATAGCTGTCCACGCCTTTTGGAATCGGCAACTGCTCAAGCGTATAAGCCACCCAAGTTGAGTCCGTCTCATTCAACATTACTTTACCATAGTAATTCCCATTAAAAGCATTTAAAGACTCATTGGAAAGGATTAAATTGGCTAAAGATGTATTCGGATCATTTTCAATTGAAATATTAATATCCTCAAAATCTTCAATCCAAAAATTCGAATTCGACTTATAGCTTGTAATTGGCGAAATAACTACTGTATCGTTCTGAACGAGTGTTACAGTCTCCTGGTAGAAATTAGTAAACGGATATACTTTTTTTGTAGCAGAAATTCCATTATTGATAACAACCGGATCCAGTCTTATAACACTTTCCCCTGAGGAAAGCAATGGGATCCGAAAAGGAGTCTCAAAAATCCCAATGAGCTCGTCATTAACATAAACCTTGGCATTAGTGAATTTTTCAGTAAGCTCTCCCTCCTCTCCTGAAAGAGCAATATTAGCAACTAAATCCCAATCATTAACCCGCAACCAGGAAGGATCAGGGTTATTTTTCACACACGAAAACAACAAGGGCAAAGCAACAAAAAAGAAAACTATAAAACGCACTGAATTCACAACGATTGATTTAAAAGAATATTGCAACTATTTCAGGTAAACTTTTGACATTTCTCCTAAGATTTTATGCGCCAAATCCATAGCAGCAACACCATCATCAATAGACACTGGTGATTGCTTATGCTCTACAACGCATTTATGAAAACAAATTAGCTCCTCTTGGATGGCATTTGTTTGTGTAATGTCTGGCTTATCAATTAAGATTTTCTTCTTTGGTTTGTTTTCGCCTAAATCTAAAATTAGGTCAAATGGATCGGGTTCACCTTTAACATCTTCCATTTCAAACACCTCCGCCGCTTTATTTAAAAAATCAACACTGATATAAGCATCACGCTGAAAAAATCGAGTTTTACGCATGTTTTTTAAAGAAATACGAGATGCCGTAATATTAGCAACACAACCATTATCAAACTCGACTCGTGCATTCGCAATATCATGTGAATCACTTATTACCGAAACGCCAGAGGCGGAAACCTTCTTCACATTCGACTTCACAACACTTAAAATGATGTCTAAGTCGTGTATCATCAAATCTAATACAACAGGTACATCTGTTCCTCTTGGGTTAAATTGAGCCAAACGATGGGTTTCAATAAACATTGGACGGTCTAAATACTTTCTTGCAGCTATGAAGCCTGGATTGAAACGTTCAACATGACCGACTTGAGCGATTACATCGGCCTCCTGAACCAATCGTTGAAGCTTCTTGGCTTCTTCAATCGTTTCGGTAAGTGGTTTTTCGATAAAAACATGTTTTCGTGCTTGAATTGCACATTTGGAAACTTCAAAATGAGATAAAGTGGCTGTTACTACTGCTAAGCAATCCACCTGATCAATTAAACCTTCTACCGTTTCAAATGAAGTTACCCCAAAGGATTTCTCAACCTCCTTTGCCAAGGTTTGGTTCGCGTCATAAAAACCAACTAATTCATATAGCGATGAAAGCTCTTTTAAGATTTTAATATGAATCTTTCCCAAATGTCCAGCTCCAGCTACTCCTATCTTTAGCATTCTCAAACTTTTATTACGTTTCACTAAAATAAGAATAGTGAATTAAGAATTGAATAAAAAAAAAGCCATTAGATTTCTAATGGCTTTACTGATATAGTCTTAAACTTATTTTTTAACTGAATCTACTACTGCTTTAAAAGCATCAGGATGGTTCATAGCTAAATCAGCTAGAACTTTACGATTCAATTCAATTCCACTTTTATTCACTGCTCCCATAAATTGAGAATAGCTCATTCCATGAAGTCTTGCACCTGCGTTGATACGCGCAATCCATAGTGAACGAAAGTTTCTTTTCTTTTGTTTACGACCGGTATAAGCATATAAAAGCCCTTTTTCAATGGCGTTCTTTGCTACGGTCCATACATTCTTCCGTCTTCCAAAGTAACCTTTGGAAAGCTTCATCATGTTTTTTCTCTTTGCTCTTGAAGCAACGTGATTTACTGATCTTGGCATATTTTCTATTTTTTTAATAAAGAGCGCACCATTTTTTCAGGAGACTTAGGTACTCGTTACTTGGTTTATAATAAAGAACCTTTTATTTCATGCACAATTGCAACTTGACATTCGAAAGATCGGCATCATGTACTAATCCAGAATGGGTCAAATTACGCTTACGCTTCTTGGCCTTTTTCGTTAAAATGTGACTTTTAAAAGCGTGTTTACGCTTAATCTTGCCACTACCAGTGATTGTGAATCTCTTCTTAGCACTGGATTTTGTCTTCATTTTAGGCATTTTTCTGTTTTTTAAAGATGAACACTATATCAGTTTGTTTATTTCTTTTTTGGGTTGATCATCAAAATCATCTTCTTCCCTTCTAATTTCGGAAGTTGTTCAACCACTCCATAATCTTCTAACTCTTGTGCAAAGCGAAGAAGTAAAATCTCACCTCTATCCTTAAACACAATCGTTCTTCCTCTAAAGAAAACAAAGGCTTTTACTTTGCTTCCATCGGTTAAGAACTTTTTAGCGTGTGCTAGCTTAAAATTGAAATCATGATCATCCGTATTGGGGCCAAATCTAATTTCTTTTACAACTACCTTACTTTGCTTGGCTTTTAACTCTTTTTGCTTTCTTTTTTGATTGTAAAGAAACTTCTTATAGTCCATGATCTTACAAACCGGTGGAACTGCTTTGGGTGAAATCTCAACCAAGTCCAAACCTTCTGCTTCCGCCATGTCAATCGCCTTAGGTGTCGAAACTACAATCGGAGCGCTTCCTTCAACAACCAATCTTACCTCAGTGGCAAGAATTTTTTCGTTTATTTTGTGTTGTGCTGTCTCTTCTCTTCTAACATAAGGACGTCTAGGAGCTCTTCTCATTCAAATATTAATCGTTTATTGCCAATTCTTTATTTACTAAATCTTGTACAAACTCGGCAAATTTATCTACACTCATAGATCCTTGATCTCCCTGTCCTCGTTGACGAACAGCGACTGTATTAGCCTCAAATTCTTTCTCACCGATGACAAGCATGAATGGTCTTTTAGCCAATTCTGCATCTCTTATTTTCTTACCTATTTTTTCGTTTCGGTCGTCAATAAGACCGCGAATATCGTAATTATTTAGCAAATCTGAAACTTTTTGAGCATACTCGTTAAATTTCTCAGATATTGGAAGAATAACAAATTGATTGGTTGTAAGCCACAATGGAAAGTCTCCCCCACAGTGCTCAATAAGCACGGCGACAAATCTTTCTAACGATCCAAATGGCGCTCGATGTATCATCACTGGTCTATGCTTCAAATTGTCACTTCCCACATATTCTAGCTCAAAACGCTCTGGAAGGTTATAATCTACTTGTATTGTTCCCAACTGCCATTCCCTACCAATCGCATCTTTAACCATAAAGTCCAATTTAGGCCCATAAAATGCCGCTTCTCCATATTCAACAACAGTATTCAATTCTTTTTCTGCTGCCGCCTCCATAATCGCCTGCTCTGCCTTTGCCCAATTCTCATCGGAGCCAATATATTTCGTTTTGTTTTCAGGGTCACGCAATGAAATCTGCGCTTTAAAGTTTGTAAAATCAAGTGTTTTTAGAACGTACAAAACTATATCGATAACATTTTTAAACTCTTGCTTTACTTGATCTTGGGTACAAAAAATATGGGCATCATCTTGTGTAAAACCACGAACACGCGTCAACCCGTGTAGTTCCCCAGACTGCTCATAACGGTATACCGTACCAAATTCTGCATATCTTGTTGGTAGGTCCTTGTATGACTTTGGACTTGACTTGAATATCTCACAGTGATGCGGACAATTCATTGGTTTTAAATAAAACTCTTCATTAGGGTCAGGTGTATGAATAGGTTGAAAAGAATCCTCACCATATTTCTCATAATGGCCAGAACAAACATATAAATCTTTGTTTCCTATATGAGGGGTAATGACCTGCTCATACCCTGCTTTTTTCTGAGCTCGTTTTAAAAAGTTTTCTAAGCGCTCTCTTAACGCTGTTCCATTCGGTAGCCAAAGTGGAAGACCTTGACCTACCTTTTGTGAAAATGTAAATAAACCTAACTCCTTACCTAATTTTCTATGATCTCTCTTCTTAGCTTCCTCAAGCATCTCCATATGCTGGTTTAGCTCAGCATTCTTAGGAAATGTAATACCGTAAATACGTGTAAGCTGTTTATTCTTTTCATCTCCTCTCCAGTATGCTCCAGCAACTGCCGTAAGCTTTACTGCCTTAATAAATCCGGTATGAGGAATATGGGGACCTCTGCATAAATCAGTAAATCCACCCTGTGTGTAAAAAGTAATAGCTCCATCTTCTAAACCTTCCAAAAGCTCCAGCTTATATGGATCTTCTTTGGTTTTAAAATACGATAGAGCATCCTTTTTCGAAATCTCCTCACGTATATATTGATTCTTCGCTTTGGCCAGCTCTTTCATTTTTGACTCAATCTTTTGCAAATCATTTTCAGAAAATGATTCACCCATAAAGTCAATATCATAATAGAATCCCTTTTCAATTGGAGGCCCAATAGCAAACTTGGCATTGGGATAATAAAATTGTATTGCTTCTGCCATTAAGTGCGCCGAAGAATGCCACATTGTTGATTTTCCATCATCGTCATTCCAAGTCAACAGCTTTAAAGATGCCGAATCTACAATAGGCAAATTCGCATCCACAACCAACCCATTAACTTCCGCAGCAAGAACATTTCTTGCCAAACCCTCTGATATAGAGCGCGCAAGATCCATAGCCGTGCTATTTTTATCAACCTGCTTTATAGTTCCGTCGGGAAGCGTAATGTCAATCATTATAAAAAATTTGAGCAAAGATAAGCAAACAGGAGAAAAACTAAGAACAGAAATTAACTTTTGTTCTCGATTCTGAATAGACTCTTTTTAATTGCCAATAAAGAATCAGAAATTTGCCCTTCTTCGAGAGCCAATGTAGGTAGCTCCATAGAAATGTAACAACGGAATCTCCATATCTCTAAAATATCATTTATAGAGACTTCGTAGGGCTCGTAAAAAGTATTGGTGGATGACAAAAGAAAAGTTTTATTTTCCTTCAGGTTGTTTTCAATGATTTTAAAAACAATACCATTATCATTTGTAACAACTATACAAGGCGTATCACTAGAAATAGTCGTCCAATCTTCAATGAATTCTCCAACAACAAATGAACCATCAGCAACAGGGGGCATCGAATCGCCCGAGATAGGAAAGGTTCGGTGTTTCCTATTTTTAGAAAGAAAAGGTAAACGTATCGTAGGCAACTCCTTAATAAACTCAGGATCGGCGTAGCCAGCAGTATAACCTGCCCTGGCTTTGGCAGGAATCATCTCAATAAGCTCGTCATTGTCTTCAGAAACCTGTGAAGTTAGAATGCGTAACCCGGAACCCTTTGCTGTCTGTTTCCAGGCACCTTGAACGCCTTTCCATTGATTTTCAGTGAATGTAGAAAAATCATTCCTTAAAAGAACATCGGTGGCTATGTTATAATAATCACAGATATTCGTAATAATATCTAGACTGGGTTGTGCCACAGCATTTTCGTAACCACTATATGTCGATCTATTTAAACCAAGCGCTTTCGAAACCTCATCTTGTGATTTTGAAAACTGCTTTCTCAATAGCTTTAGGTTATTACCAATCATAAAAATATTTTAATGCAAAAATACAAAAAATAATTAATAACTACGCATATATATTGATTAGAATTTAACCCTATTGAGCAACGAACCTGTATTTTATTAAGCCAGATTGGGTCTGTACTGAAGCAGAAGAGTAATTAAAACGAGATTTCTTAGCATACTCTACCGCTTTATTTAACATACAATCAGAGGCCCCTTTGGACAAAGAAGAATTTACTTGGGCAAAAACAACATTTCCATTCCGATTTACTTTTATTTGAACTACCACAAGACCGTTAGAGTTTTTACCGCAGGTATATCCTGGATTTCTAACATACCAATTATCCTTTTTGAAGGCGGTTCTTCCCGACAGCTCAAACTCAACCATAACATTACCTGAAAATTGATTCTCTGACACATCCTTAATACTCGGCTTTGATTCAGCTTCTTTTGCCGATTCCTCAAGACGAGCATTATGCTCCTCTTTAAGCTGATCGCGACGCTCTTGCTCACCTGTACTTTCGAAAAACTGGCGTTCTATTTCCTTGGCATTCTGTTCAGGATTTCCCTCATAGGTACTTTCTGTCCAATCATCTGATGACGACGCCCTTTGATCGTTAACATCTCTTGAGACAGAAGAAACTTCACCTCCAAAAAAATCCTCACTCTCAATATTATTTGCGGTCAATTCTACATCCTCTTGAACCAGTTCGGAATAAGTATCAAAAGACTTTGTCTGTCTGTAATCAGGAAATGAGGAAATCTGAAGATACATGAAGACGAAAAGATAAACACCCAGACATGCAAGCAAGGCAAGTAGAATGTGTTCGGGTTTATCTTTATTTACAAACATGATTATTCGATAATTAATTTACCATCTTTAAGCCTAAAATAGCCTATTTTATTTTCGTATTTCACCAACAAGTGGCTTTTTGCCAAAGACTGAACACTACTAAATCCTCTAGTTGAAGCAAGATTACCCTGGCTATCCATAATGTAATATAAATCATCTGCACACCCTAGAGTAACGAAGTAATCTCTAAACTTTTGTATAGACCTATACACCGGAGGAAATATTGAGTTCATCTCGGTATCCATCATTCCGTATTTTCCATTTTCGTTATACAACACAAAACCATTTCCCAAGGCATCAATTGAAGAATAAATAGCAGGCGTTATGCTATCCTGAGTAAAGGACAAAACAGACCAATCACCATCCCCTCTTACACCATAAAGCCCCTCTAGATATGTCAACTGGTTGTACTTTGGAGAAATTTTGTAACTACCAAGCGTATCAATTATTCCAAAAAGACCTTCTGTTTTGACAATGGCATTTCCTCCTTGAAACAAACCTGAAGACATCATACCCATAAAAGGTTCAAATTGAAAATCGATTACCTCCTGCGCATGACTATTCAAATAACCAACCTTTGAATCCTTTACGGCAAGTGCATATCCATTGTGCACAGGTGAAATACTTCCATAAACGGAATCTGTCATCATTTCATTTGATTTAGTCATGATTTTCAGCTCGTTCCTAAACTCTCCAACAAAGGAATCATCGCCGAATTTATTGATGTCCCCGTATGCTATCGAAAGCACCTCTGATAAATCACAATTAGCCTCAGATTGAAACAAACCGACTTTCATACCGTTAAAGCCATACGCTCGGTAATAACCCAACCCCAACAACTCTAAATCCATGGGTTCAAAGTGTAATGCAGTTGAATCTTTGATGCAGTATAGCTCTGAATCCTCACCTTTATAAAGCAGGTAATAAAGGGAATCTACATCAATAATCTGGCTGTATTCAATCTCATGACGGAGAGAACCGTCTCGATTTAATAAACCATACAAGCCATTTGAGGAAACAAGAATCAAGGTGTTTTCTAGCAGCTCAACCTCGTCATAAATAAACGGGACAATTTCAACCCCATTCTTATCAATAACTCCATACAAGCCATCTTTACCAATTACGGCATAACCCTGGCTAAACAATGATGGCTCTTCAAACTTTATCCTGGGAGGAATAACCCAGTCCATTTCATCATTTTTATAACCATATGCGTTGGCTGAAATAGAGGAATCTGGAAAAGGATAAAGCTGTAATTTTGAAAGGCGCATATCTTCAGCCAGTTGCTTCTTATTTGGGTAGTCAGGATAGCGATTCAAAAAAAACTCCAGTAAATCAGGGTGATAATAATTCGTTTCAAGCTCATAAATACGTTCCCATGCCATTGGTACATTTCTATTAGAAGGATATTTTTGAATAAATGAAAAATATAGTTTTAGGTCATTTTTGTGAAACAACCTATACAAGCTATCTTGTAATGGCCCGGTAAACCTGTTTTCGGGATACGCCTCAATAAATGCCGCTATCTCTTCTTCTGTATTTGCTTTAATGCTATTGTTAAGCTCAAAATTATCGTATAAGGCATTAAGTTTGGACTTAAAAAGAGTCTTTGGATATAATTCTAGGAGCGTTTTTATCTCTTGAGTTGACTTATTTTGTTTTGCACGGCTGTAGAATAGCGAATCTCTGAAATACACGATTTGTGAAATATTTTTATTCCATGGTTGAGTATTTATCAAAAAATCAAAACATTCAGGTTCATTTAATGAAACACACCGCTCAAAAAACAATTCCCCTAATATATTTTTTTGCTTATCAACTGAACGCTTGTCAACCCCATAAAACGCTAATTTAACCATAGATTTTTCCGAGACACCTTCCCATCTTTCTTCCGCAATCAAAAGGAATTTTAGAGCCGAATCTATATTTTGATAAGACGGCTCAGTATAACATAATGACAAGCCTAAAGCTGATTCAGCCGGATAACGCCTTAACTTCTTGTTAAAACCAGCCTGAGCGGAATACAAGTCCTTCTTACTGAGTCTTTCAAAGGATTTATAAACATTCTGAGACCGTGCACTAAAGAGTACTGAAAATAGAATAAGGTAAAGACTTATAATTTTAACCACGACTAATAAATATCAAATATTATACCTAAGTAATTACTGTTTCAAATCTTCAGATATTTGACAAACAGGAATAGGCTCCATCTTATGTCTGTTGGCTGAATTAAATCCTCTATAAATAGATAAAACCTTCTTTTGTCTTTGATCCAAACTAGCTTCATTTCCGTCGAAATCCATGGCCCATTCAAGTTCGGAATAGGTTGCCCCTATTTGATCCTCGTCTCGACGACCATCACCCCACAAGCCATCAGTCGGCGCTGCATTTTGGATTCCCTCAATAACACCTATGGATTGAGCCAAAGCAAAAACCTCTGTTTTGTTTAAGTCGGCAATCGGACTAAGGTCTACGCCTCCATCACCATATTTTGTATAGAATCCGATACCAAAATCTTCAACCTTATTTCCTGTACCCGCAACCAAGAGATTATTCGCTTGACCAACGGCATATAAAGTCATCATACGCAGCCGCGCACGACTATTTGCCAATGACAAACCATTAGATTCAATATCAAAAGGCATAGCGCTTTCAAAGGATGTGAAAACAGAAGATAAATTCAACTCATGGCTTGAAACATTTGAATATCTATTTTTCAAATTAGCAATATGGGCTTCAGCCAATGCATACTCATTTTCACCCTGACGGATAGGCATGTTCAGAAGCACAACTTTTTTACTTGTCTCTGCACAAAGAATAGATGTGACAGCAGAATCTATTCCACCTGAAACGCCAACCACGAAACCATCTGTATTGCTTTTTTCAGAATATGCCTTCAACCAAGAAACGATGTGTGATTTAACTTTTTCCAATGAAGACAGGGTTTAAAACAATATGGACAGTTTAAAGATCAATTGATTTTGACGTGCTGACGCTGAGTAATAATTGCGCGCTGGAGGCAATATAAGTTCTGTACCAATATTGTACATTGTTTTATTAGAATCTTTTCTATCTATGAAAAATGGCGTAATACCGTAGTAATAACCTGCCTCAAGCACTAAACAAGTTGACCCAACAAAGTTCCATTCAGCACCAGCGCTTAGGCCAATACTTCCATTGTATATAAACATCTCACCGGGAGAGCGCATCAACGAGGTTGAAACTTCAGTACCATTTGGAATTCCAAGTGTCGTAGCGAAACCATCATCTGCAATATTGTGAGACAACAAGAATGAGTTTCGAATACCGAATTTTCCGAAATACCTAAAATCTCCTATAAAGTTGGTACGGAAAAGTAACATCAAAGGAATCGTTAACTTCGTTGTTGATACCTTCCTTGAAACAAGTTGCATGGTCTCATATGTATCTGCATCAGCCGCTTCCTCATTCGTTAAAATCACGTCATCTTGCAAATAGTCAACATAAGTATACGATAAGGCATCAGAGGAATTAGGCTTGTAGGAATTCTTTCCGAAATCGAATTCAAGACCGGTTGCAATGGCTAGGTTCTGCGAAGATTTCAGTGCTGAATGCAAATTAAGACCAATGCTCAAAACAGATCCGCCCCCTTCCACTTCAATTTTATTGGAGCTAGGAGATAAAAAGTTAGCCCCCGCATTGAAGGTTAATCCAGCCTGAACCTTTTTGTCGGCTGTAGATTGACTAAAAATGACAAATGGAAACATTATTGCTCCCGTAAATAGTATAAGTAAAATGTTTTTCATGTTAGAAACAGTATGATAAATGAGTATTGGTTACTTTTAACAAAAATAAAAAATATCGCGAGGTATATGATGAAATCAAAGATATTTTATTCCGTATTAATCTGCTTAGGCTTAATGTTATTGTGGTTTGTTTTAAGTCCCCTTACAATCTCCAATCCTTTAGATTCAAGTGAAGCCAAAATTGAATTAAATTTTGAGCGTATCACGCCTACTGGACTGATTGAAAAGAGAATTAACCTAAGACAACTCTTTAATGATTATCCTGCCGTAAGCCCTTACCTGCTTGAATTTTGCTACGGTTCAAACCTGAAATCTGATAGCAGTCTTTCCTCTTCTTTAATCACGTTTAGCAAACAGGAATACATTGCAAAAACAGAGATCGAACTAAACAAACGTTTTTCAGATTTAAGCGCTCATAAGGCAAGAATAAAGGGTAGCTTTGCGCGGTTAAAAAACCAATTCGACACCCTTCAAACCCCTAAAGAAATTGTATTTTCAAATTCGAATTTCAACTACAATGCCACATGCTACAACGAATCGATATTAGTCGGATTAGAGCGATATATTGGCGGAAACCATCCACTTATCGTTGAGTCTTTAAATCCATCTGATTTCCCCGAGTGGATTAGAAATGGAATGGAAGAAAACTTTATGGATAGAGACATTCTATCCTCATGGATATCTACTAAGCTTTTCAAGGAAACCCAAGGTTATCATATCGAAGAAATGATCAGATGGGGAAAAATTCACCTTACCACTGAAATGTGCTTGAGATTGGATAATAAGGATATACCTGCTAGTCAGGTATTGAGGTGGTCTAATGAACAATACGATTGGGCCGTCAGCAATGAGGTGAAATTTTGGAAATATTTGATGGATGAAAACCTTTTGTTTGATAGCAATGAAAAAAACAGAGCCTATCTTTTAAACAATGGACCATATACAATAGGTTTACCAGAGGAGAGTCCAGATCGAATGGGACAATTTTTAGGGTATAAAATAGTCCTGAACTATATCCAAAATCAAAACATAGCACTAAAGGAATTATTGGATATAGACTATAAATTAATATTAAAATCATACAACCCATAATAAAAACTATGAAATCATCTGAAATTAAAATCGCCGTTGGTTTAAATGAAAATAATTTACCTACCGAAATAAAATGGAGTGCAGAAGACGGAAAAGTCGAGAACAAGGATGCTGCAGCATTTCTATTGTCGATATGGGACCCCTTGGAGAAAAACACAATGAAAGTCGATTTATGGACCAAGGACATGACCGTTGAAGAGATGAAACAGTTCTTTCATCAATCATTATTATCCATGGCGGATACATTTGAAAAAGCGACTGGGGAAAATCTTATCTGCGAGGACTTAAGAGATTATTGCATTCATTTTGCAGAAAAAATGGAAATTCTACCTAAATGAAATTAACACTTTCTAAAATGCGTACTCAGCATCAAGAGCCTATTGCGTATGAGCTAGGTTCGGATGAGTCCAAGATTGATTTTAATTCTTTAATAAATAAGAAAATTAAGATTAGCTGGAACGGTGTAATCATTTGTAGAAAATGTAGAAAAGAGACAAAAAAAAGTTTTGGAGAAGGCTTTTGTTACCCTTGCTTTATAAGTGCCCCAGAGGCTAGTCCTTGTATTCTTAAGCCCGAGCTTTGCCAAGCACACTTGGGTATTGGCCGGGATCTCGAATATGAAGAAAAAAACCACAATCAACCGCATGCTGTTTATCTTGCAGCAACGGACAAGGTGAAAGTAGGTGTCACGAGAGCCACACAGATACCAACGCGCTGGATTGACCAAGGCGCAAATGAAGCTATTGTATTAGCTATAACACCGTACAGATACCTAGCTGGAGTGCTCGAGGTAGCGCTAAAATCAATTTACTCTGACAAAACCAATTGGCGTAACATGCTCAAAAACATTACAGATGAAAGTATTGACCTTGAAGAGGAAAAGTGGTTATGCTACGAATTACTACCGAAAGATCTGCAACAATATTTCACCGAAGATGACACCATTTATAATTTTTCATACCCAGCAGAAAATTACCCAACAAAAGTAAACTCAATCAATCTCCAAAAAACACCATCAATTGAAGGTATTCTTACGGCAATTAAGGGGCAATACCTTATCTTTGACAATGAAAATGTCTTTAATGTGAGAAGACATACAAGCTTTGAAATCGAACTATACATAAATGAGTCATCTGATTAGAAAATTTCTGGACCTCTTCTACCCAATTGTCTCAAAAATATTTGATAAAACAACATATTACTATGCCGCATGCGGGGCCGGAAACTTAGTTCTTAGCTGGATTCTTTTCTTTTTGTTTTATCAATATGTTTTTGAAAAGAAACTATGGTATATTGACTTTATAGATTTTGTATTCACACCCTATACCCTGAGTGCATTTTCATGCTTCATTATTTCATTCATAATCGGCTTTTTACTAATGAAATATGTGGTATTTACAGATAGTGAGCTTAAGGGCAGAATTCAGCTATTTCGATACGGTTTAAGTGCTGTAATCACAAGCAGTGCGAACTGGGTATTACTGAAAGGATTTGTAGAGCTATTTGCGTTTTTCCCCTCACTTGCAAATGTTCTTTCCACTTGTATTGTGGTAGTGATTAGCTACCTTATTCAAAGAAACTTCACTTTTAAGTGATTAAAGAATGGACCGATATATGAGCGTGAATTTTTCTCCAACCTCTCGATAACTAAAATGATTCATTGCATATGCCCTTATTTTCTTAGAATCAAAATTAATTTCTCCACTGATAAATGCGTTGATTGCATCGCCAAGAGCATCTTCGTCTCGTGGATCAACTAGAATACCATTTTCTTTATTTACATGCTCCGGTATCCCATTAACATTTGATGAGATTACTGGCTTACCTGACATCATGGACTCTGCTATTACACATGGGAAGTTTTCATAATTACTGAACATCAATAAAGCATCGCTTGATGAAATCATAAGCGCGATTTCTTCGGTTGTTTTGGTAGAGTGAAAGTCAATACTTTGATTACCGCCTAACGTTTTATGTAATTCTTTAGCATATTCTATGTCGCCATCAGAAACAATATCAAGATGAATATTGGGTTGAGATACCCTTAGACCATTTATTACCCTTATCATTCCAGATAAATTTTTGATGCTATCCACACCTGTTGAAATATGAATAAATCGATTTTTAGAGGCATTCTCTTCAAAAGATGCCTCAAATAGGTGTTCATCCACTACGTTACAGATGATTTCAAATGAATCACTTCCTGAAAGCTTTTGAAGACTCGTTTTAAGGTTTTTACTTACAGGCATTAAGACTGACGCATGCTTTAATATAATACGACATAGTCTCAAAATACGTTTTGGATAAGCATGTTCAGTACCAACATGGAAGCCACTTGAATTCTCAGTAATCACATAAGGAATTTTATACCTTCGTTTCAACCAAAGGGCCCATATTCCCAGAGGATAAACAATATTCAAATGAACAACATCAGGCTTCCCCATCAATTCAAGAACCTTTAGGTAACCTAATTTAAAAGCCTTACGATGTGATAAAAAGTTCTTTAACTTGCTTAGAAGGACAAACCCTCCCTCCTGCTTCGGGTAATAAACCACGAGCTCATCTAATTCATTACGTTTGGTGTGAACCAATCTCACTGAAGTATCGTCTGTTGAAGGAAAGATTGCTAGGGCCACAGCTCTGTTCTGCAAGGCTATAGTATCCGCATGCTTTTGAACAAAATTACCTAGGGTTGGATTGTTATCATTTGGGTACCAAGAGCAAAGGGTTAAAACGTTGAGTTTTTTTTCCTTATTCAACACTAAACGATCTTATTTTTGAATATTTCTACAACGTGACCTACGGCATAATCAATTTCGGCTAAAGTGTTGTAACGAGAAAAAGAAAATCGCACATTAGGCCGATTAGGATTGGCATTTATACCATGCAGAACATGAGAGCCCGTTGACGAGCCTGAAGAACAAGCACTACCTCCACTCGCAGCAATTCCTTTCAGATCGAGCGTAAATAGCAACATAGCCGCCTTATCTGTTGCTGGGAAACAAACATTTAAAACAGTATATAGCGATTTTTCATACGAGGTCTCCCCATGAAAAGATATATCCGGAAAATGTTCTTGAAAAGTATCCATCATATACTTTTTTAAGCCAAAAACATGTTCCTGATGTGCATCTAAATCAGAATAGGCTAAATCCATTGCCTTTGCCAAACCTACAATACCATGTAGGTTTTCTGTACCTCCACGTAAACCGCGTTCTTGAGCGCCACCATGAATAAATGCTTTCGAATGAACTGATCTATTAATATATAAAAACCCAATACCTTTTGGCCCATGAAATTTATGTGCTGCGCAGGTAAGAAAATCAATGTCTAATTCTTGAAGATTGAAAGTGTAATGCCCCATCGTCTGAACAGTATCAGAATGAAAATACGCACCATGCTTTCTGCAAATTCGAGAGACTTCCTGTATGGGCATTAAAGTGCCTAATTCATTGTTGGCATGCATCAAGGTGACCAGGGTCTTTTTCGAGGTATCTTCTAAAATACTTGCGAGGTGATCGAGGTCAACATTTCCTGCACTATCAATATCTACATAAACAAGCTCAACTTCATATTTATCTTGAATATGACATGCTGTATGTCCAACTGCGTGATGCTCAATCTTTGAAGTGACAATTCTTTTTACATCAAGTTCAGTAACAGACGTAAACATGGCCATATTATCGGCCTCCGTTCCGCCTGAAGTAAATACAATTTCAGAAGGTTGACAATGAAGATGTTTGGCGACACCTCTTCTAGACTGTTCAATAATCGCCTTAGAACTTCTACCAAAAAGATGTGTACTTGAAGGATTCCCAAAATCATTCTTTAATATGGGCGTCATAGCTTCAAATACCTCAGGTGCAACTGGTGTGGTTGCTGCATTATCAAGATATACCTTCATCTGCAAAACTTTGCACGAAGGTAATAAATTTAAAGTAAATCTCTTCCTCATAATTTACAAGTGAAATGAATGAACACGGAATAATATTTGTACATTCACGATATGTGCCTAAGTGTTAAAATTGTTACATTTTCTGCCGGGGTTTTGTGTTTTTCCAATGCATATTTCAGCCAGGTTTGGTTTGATATTGCAGCAGGCGGATCGATTGGAACCGCTATCTCCAGTGATTTTGAATTATATGACGATACAAGAATTGATGTTGCACCGCGGGCTTCTTCAAATGCATTTTTAAAAATCGGTGTCAACATAACAGAAACGGAATCAATTCTTTTTGATATTGGTGTTTCAAGTCGAAATTTTAGCTTCTCTCAAAAAGATTTACCCGATTCAGAGAACATGTCAAAAAACATCTCTCTTGGTTATACGGGTTTTAGAATTCTACCAATGTATAGGCATACAAAAGAAGGATCTTATATCGAAATTGGTCCTGAGTTTGGTTCTATTCAAAATCAATATTATTCAGATGAGGCAAATGGTGCTATTCCAGAAAACTCATTTTTCAGTGAAAGAAGCTTTCGCGGGGCCATAGGTTTCGGAGGCTATATTTTGGGAAATGAAAGAATCACATTGGTTTCTGGCCTACGTATTCTATATGATTTCGCAGATTTAAGGTCAGATAATGCTGTTAATGCTCAATTCCCCTATCAAAACTATAATGAAAAAAGAGATAGTCCATTCAAGGCATTTGACATCCAACTCAGTCTAGAGCTTAATATATCATTAGGGTTTTTGGTGCGCAGTTCCTGCGGAAGAAGAAAGCTACTTATTCAGTGGTAGCAGACTTCCATACAAATCATAATGGTCTGCTTTTTCAATCACAACCTTTGTGAAATCTCCCATTCGCACGTACTGGTCTTTTGTGGAAACCAAAACTTCGTTGTCTACCTCAGGAGAATCAAATTCCGTTCTTCCTACAAAATAACCTCCTTCCGTCTTATCAAAAAGAACCTTAAGCTCTTGTCCTACTCGATTTTGATTTAAATCGTAGCTGATACCAGATTGTAAATCCATTATAATATCTGCCCTCTCTTTCTTGAGTAATTCAGGAACGTCATCTTCGAAATTATAGGCATGGGTGTTTTCCTCATGAGAATACGTGAATATTCCAAGTCGATCAAATTTAGATCGCTGGACCCAATCATACATCTCTTCAAAATCAGCATCCGTTTCGCCGGGATAACCGGCAATTAATGTTGTGCGTATGGCAACACCTGGAACAGTAGCCCTTATTTTAGCAATTAAATTTTCTGTTTTTTCACGGGTAATTCCTCTTCGCATTGCTTTAAGCATCCTTGTAGATCCATGTTGCAAAGGCATGTCTAAATAATTGCAAATTTTTGGATTATCTCTCATGACCTCAAGCACATCCATTGGAAAACCAGAGGGGAAAGCATAATGCAAACGAATCCATTCAATACCCTCTACCTCCACGAGCTTCAATAATAGATCAGCCAATGCTCTTTTTTTGTAAAGATCTAAGCCATAATAGGTCAAATCTTGGGCAATCAACATCAATTCCTTTACTCCATTTGCTGCAAGACCTTTTGCTTGCTTAACCAGGGCTTCAATTGGCGTTGAGAGATGTTTTCCTCGCATCAGTGGAATCGCACAAAAAGAACATGGACGGTCACAACCTTCAGCAATTTTAAAATAGGCAAAGTGATTAGGCGTAGTCAAAAGTCTTTCTCCAACAAGCTCGTGCTTGTAATCTGCCTTTAGTGTTTTCAATAATCTAGGAAGCTCTCGCGTTCCAAAATATCCATCCACCTCCGGGATTTCAGATTCCAGATCCTCTTTGTAGCGCTCAGATAGGCAACCCGTAACGTAAACTCTGTCTACAGCGCCCTCTTTCTTTGCATCTGCATACCTTAAAATGGTATCTATTGATTCTTGTTTGGCATTGTCAATAAAACCACATGTGTTGATGATTACGATTTCTGAATCATCCTGCTGCGCCTCATGAGTCACATCAAATTTATTGGCCTTGAGCTGTGCCATCATCACCTCTGAATCAAAAATATTCTTTGAGCAACCCAATGTTACTACGTTTACCTTATTTTTCTTTAGTGTTCTTGCCTTCATTGTTTGTAAAAATAAGGTACTTTCGTTAGACACACTATGAACCGCAGAATTACTTTTTTATTCACCCTTTATTTTCTGAGCACTTCCTGTTCGAAAACAACAGTGATTGACCCATATTTTTTTGGAAATGGAATGGAAGAAATTCATATTAACGCAGAGGTAAAAGGCACTTTCCCAGAGACCCAATCCTTTCGCATTATAAACGCATACATAGATGCAAATCTTCTTTATTTAGAATTGGAGTATAGAGCATCTTGCGTGGGTTCTGATAATTTTCAATTCATTGGAGGAGCTTTAAATTATGACGAGATGGGTTTTGCACACAGAGAGGCACGTTTGTCTATTGAAAAAAGAGGAGAAAGCTGTGACCTTATAAAAGAAACAAAGATTGTTGACCTCAGAGAGCTTACAAGTGCGCATCAGAGAGATGCAGAGGTGATACTACACATCGGAGGTTGGCGAACTGATATGACCTATGTTTATATCCCCTACAAAAAAAATTAAAATGGCCGTAAATCACACTTTGGTATTATATTTGAAGAATCAAGACAAAACCCACCATTATGAAAATAATATTCATTTTATCACTTCTTGTATTTGCCTCGTGCAAAACGGCAAAAAACACATCCTCAGAAAATAACCAAACGAAATTGGAGCAATCAAACAATGAGGGAGGCATAGTGGAACGTAAACGTGAACCCATTCAAATTAAGGCTGAAGTTGGAAGAATTGAGCTTCGGGAGCAAACGACCGGTGTGCAAATCATAAAATCACGAGTCGAGGGAAATACTTTGTATCTAAAAATTGGATATTCAGGAGGTTGCACAAAGCATGATTTTAAGGTAATTGGCAATCCTATGATTTCCAAATCATTACCACCAATTCGTAGGGTTGAGCTAGTTCATCTAAACAATGGAGATACCTGCAGAGAATATATTGAGCAACAGTTAATTATAGATGTCAGTAACTTGGCTTATCAACAGGAAACTGGCAGTAAAATTAAGCTTCAATTTTCTGGAATAGAAGAAATGATCATGTACACCTTCACAACCGACTAATAACGAATGTCAAAAAAAGATGTACTCGATCTATCAAGTCCGATCTTTATAACCGGAATCGGAACAGATGTAGGAAAGACTGTTGTTTCCGCAATTTTATGTCAATGGCTTCAAGCAAACTATTGGAAACCCATTCAATCGGGAGATCCCGATGGAGGAGATTCGAAAACATTGAAAAACTTGGTAAGCCATTCTTCATTTGAAATTTTTAAAGAAGCCTATACATTCGATGCACCATTATCCCCTCATGCAGCAGCAAAATTAGAAGGTAAAAAAATTGAAGTTGATTCAATTATTCCTCCTGAATCTAAAAACCCTATCATAATTGAAGGCGCTGGTGGACTTCTTGTTCCTTTAAACTATCAAAATGAAACCATCTGCGACCTCATTATACATTTTAATGCTCAGGCTATTGTTGTTGTCAAGGAATACCTCGGAAATATAAACCATAGCTTTTTGACAATTTCACATTTGGAGAAAAAAAATATAAAAATAGCAGGTTTGGTTTTTGTAGGAGAAGAGCTTCCACATACATGGGATATTATAGCAAAAATGACTGGACTGCCCCTACTCTTTAGAGTTCCTATATTCAAAGAATTAAATAAAGACACAATCGTTAACTTTGTGAAAGAAATTGACCAAAAATAGATGATGCCTATGAGTCTTGAATATGACAAAAAACATCTCTGGCACCCATTGACTCAGCACCAGCTGCATCCCGAAAATATTTTAATAAAAAAAGCAAAAGGAGCGCTTCTTTTCGATGAACAAGACAATCAATATATAGACGGTATTGCATCATGGTACACATGTATGTATGGACACTGCAACCCTTATATTACCAATAAAGTAGCTACGCAGATGCAAAATCTGGACCATGTAGTTTTTACGGGCTTCACGCACGAACCAGCAATAAACTTAGCCAAGGCGTTAATATCTATCTTGCCCAAGAACCAACATAAATTATTTTTTTCTGACAACGGTTCAACATCTGTTGATATAGCCATAAAAATGGCATTTCAATATCACTTTAATAAGGGTGAAAAAAGAAAAAAACTAGTTGCATTTGAAGACGGTTTTCATGGCGACACATTTGGAGCCATGTCTGTTTCTGGCTTATCCATATATAATGGACCATTTGAAGATTTCTGTTTAGATGTTGAACGAATTCCTGTTCCCAATGAAAACAATATCCATCTACTTGCTCCTCGTTTTGAGGAAATGATGCAGAAAGGTGATGTCGCTGCGTTTGTATATGAACCATTGGTACAAGGCGCTGCTGCGATGAAAATGCACCTACCTGAACACCTAGATCAATTGCTCGGGATTGCCAAAGAAAATGGGGTAATCACAATAGCCGATGAGGTAATGACAGGTTTTGGAAAAACTGGAAAGCATTTCGCATCAGAACACATGCAAAACCTTCCTGATATCATTTGCCTATCAAAATCACTAACTGGTGGTCTAGTACCTATGGCGATTACAAGCTGTAATGAAAGAATTTATAGGGCATTTCTCAGTAATAAAATGGAAAAAGGATTTTTTCACGGACACACCTATTCTGCAAACCCAACATCATGTACTGCAGCTCTTGCCAGTATTGAACTCCTAGAATCTGAGGAGATTCAAAACAGGATAAAAATGATTTGCTCGTCACATGAAAAATTCAATGAAAAAATTAAAAATCACCCAAAAATTAAAAACACAAGGCAACAGGGAATTATCTATGCTATTGACTTCAACGTAGAAACTGATCGCTATGGAGACCTCAGGTATAAGCTTTTCGATTTTTATATGAGTAAGGGTATATACCTAAGACCATTGGGCAATACGGTCTATATTTTAGCACCGTTTATTATTTCAAAAAACCAACTTGAAAAAATATACCGTGCGATTGAAGATAGTCTAAATATACTATAACTGTTATACATTTAAATGGTGATAATATGAATGCAAGCTACTGGAGCGAAAGGTATCAAAGTAAAAAAACAGAATGGGACTTAGGTAAAGTGTCTTCTCCTCTAGTGGAGATTTTCAAGGGCATAAAAAAAAATGCGAAAATATTAATACCTGGATGTGGAAACGCCTACGAGGCGGAGTTTCTTTTCAACATAGGATATAAAAATGTACATCTTATTGATGTCGCAAAAGAGCCACTTGAGGCTTTTAAAAGACGAAACGAGAGCTTTCCTCATGATCAAATTATCCTAGGAGATTTTTTTGACCATTCAGGTCTTTATGATTTCATCATCGAACAAACCTTCTTTTGTGCTATTCAACCTGCGCTTCGCACAAAATATGTTCGCAAAACTCATCAACTTCTCAAACCTCGGGGTGAACTTTTAGGCGTCTTATTTGATCGAGATTTTGAAGGAGGACCACCATTCGGAGGAAGGAAAGAGGATTATAAAACCTTATTTTCTAAGGTATTTGAAGAAGTTGAGATTCAGAAAAGCTTACATTCAATTCAACCACGATTAGGCGCAGAGGTAACGATTAGGTGTGTTAAATAAAAGGTAAGGTAACGACCTATACAGGTTGATTCTTCAAAATATATTTTAGGTGATAGCTCACAAGGTTTTCAACAGGCTTAGCCACTATAGAGCGAATCTCTATTCCTAAGTTATCGGCAGCAACCCTCAGCTCGTCCTCAAGAAGTGCTGACAGTGAACCAACAAAATGTACTGGGGTATCAAGATAATTCTTGTAACAGCACACATGAACTTCCATGAAGTGTTGTAGCCCCTTAATTATAATATCGTTGAAGAAAGGGTGATTCTTATGCTTTACGATAAACGGCATAAAAGATGCGATATAGACATTGGCACTATCCTTTTGATAGACATTAGAAACAATCTCAGCCTCAGTTAATGCGTAAGTATCTTGAAAGTCATTCAAAAGATCAGCTGGTAACTTATGATATAAAAAGCTAGAAAGTAAAAACTTACCAAAATAGCTTCCGCTGCCCTCATCACCTAAAACATAACCTAAGGCGGGGACCTCTTCGGTCAGGTTATTGCCATCAAAATAACAAGAATTAGATCCTGTGCCGATGATACACGAAATTCCAGGCTCACCATCATATGTGGCAAACGCACATGCAAGTAGATCATGCTCTACCAATACTTCAGCACTTTTAAATACAGATTGAATTCCCTTTTTTATTTCGTTATTCATCTTTTCGCTTGAACAACCGGCGCCATAGAAAAAAATCTTCTTTACGGAGGATGCATGGCCCACAATTTCCTTGTTTTTACGAATCTCTGAAGACACGACTTCTGCAGAGTGGAAATATGGATTGAAGCCAATGGTATTGTAAAAAGTTTGTTTAGATTTGCTATTAACTAAGACCCAGTCACTTTTAGTTGAACCACTTTCAATGATAAAAATCATATTTAAAATTGTTTATTTCAGCTTTGTGTCTTTAGAACACTTTCAAATATAATACAATTAATACGAAGTCATCAATTTCAAATAAAAAAATGAATAAAAAAGAGCTTAACCCTAACGTATCTGTTGACTGTGTGATATTTGGTTTTGACATGGAGCAGCTATATGTATTACTCATTGATAGTGGTAGCACAGCTTCATACAGCCCGGCAAGAATGGCTGTTCCGGGAGACTTAATCTATGATACAGAAACGCTCGATGAAGCTGCACGTCGAGTGCTTAAGGAGCTTACTGGTATTGAAAATATTTACCTTGAACAAATTGGTGCATTTGGAGACCCAGATAGGATTGGAAAAAAAGCATCCGACAGAAAATGGCTAGAATCCATTCGAGCAATGCCAGAGGCAAGAGTTATAACTGTTGCATATTATTCACTTGTTCGTATGCCGAACTTCAATCCAAAAGCTAGCTCTTTTGCAAAAAGTGCAGGATGGGCTCCTGTTAAAGAAGTACACGATCTTGCATTTGATCATTATGAGATCCTTCAAGCCGGACTTGAACAGCTTAAAAGGAAAATAAAAATTCAACCTATTGGCTTCAATTTACTTCCTGAAAAATTCTCATTAAGCCAACTCCATAAGTTATATGAATGCATATACGATAAAGAGCTAGACAAAAGAAATTTCAGAAGGAAAATTTTAAACTTGAATATACTGACCGATCTAGATGAAAAACAGATTGGAGTTCCTCATAAACCTTCACAACTCTTCAAATTCAATGAAGAAAATTATAAGAAATTATCGGAAGAAGGCTTTGATAATTTTGGGTTTTAAAACCTGAATAAGTTTCCTTATATTTGTTAGATAAGTTACCACCTGTAACTTTTAGACTATTCAATTTGTATTAACTGTAAATGCACTTATTTGAAAAAGCATGAATACAACGCGATTATTGATGAGCTTAGTGCTCCACTTTATCGCTATGCCTTTCATTTCCTGAGGAATCAGGAAGATGCGAAAGACATTATTCAAGATGTTTTTGAAAAGTTGTGGATAAACAGAAAAATGATTGATTTGGACAGAGTAAAATCTTGGTTGTATCGGTGTACGCACAATGCGATGGTAAATTTTTTATCAAAAAAGTCGCGCACGCAATACATGAATAATCAAGACTTACCAGTATCCTCTACTCCATTTGATTCAACTTTTGAATCGATGCAGGTCGTGGAAAGAATGGTAAATATTCTACCTCCAACTCAAAAAAGCATTATTCTGTTACGCGACATCGAGGGTTATACTTATAGCGATATCGGTCAGATTCTGGATCTGTCGGCATCTCAAGTAAAAGTATATCTCTTCCGTGCAAGAATGAAAATTAAAAAACAGTTAGTAGGATTGAAAAAGCTCGCATGACATCACCAAACTTTGAAAATATTGACTTATGGCTCTTTGATTACGTCGAAGGCAATTTAAGCGTATACCAAAAGGAGCTTTTAGAAAACTATATTCTAAACCATCCTGAACTCGAGATTGATCTAGACATGTGGAATATGGCGAAAATGCCAGTTGTAGAAACCTTAGCGCATGACCTTCAATTAAAGAAGAAGAGAGAAAATCGTTATGCATATTACACAACCAGTATCATTAGCGCCATAATTATCTTATTGATTGGCAAATCGAATGAGACATACAATATAAATTTAGATTTAAATAAATCAATTCAAACATCTGATTTACAGATAGAAAAAAATAAAAATGATGCCCCAAAAGATGCGTACAAGATCAATTCTAAAAAACCTATTTCGACCTTAGTAAAGACAGAACCTTCAGTAATTGAAAATGAAATTCAAATAACGCAAAGAGTTTCAGTATCAGGATTGGCAAATGCGAATACAACCAGTAAACTGCAGCAGACTTTTATATCACCTAATAAAGCCCCTGTAAATTCAATCACAGGCCAATATCCATCATCTAAAAAAGAGCTTCAAGAAGAAGGAATAAGTGTTTTATCTATAAATCCAATAAAGTTACCCATTCAGCTCAAAGGAGTTGTAAATAGTCAATCCCACTCCTCTATCGAATTAAGCCACTCAACCGAAGTATCAAATAAGAAATCATTAGGTTTAAACGGTATCCGATTAAATACGAGGTCTTTATTTAATAAAATTGATCGAGTACTATCAAAAAGTATTGCCTTTAGCAATTATCGGGATCATTTCTACATTATCCCAGGAATAGCATCCAACAATGTAAACCTGAGTGCAACGGGCTCAACATCTCAAACAAGATTTTTGTCAACATCAAGAGCACGTTGGTATGCCACAAGTAACGAAAAACTTTCTCAAGAAATAAGTCTTGATGGTTATGCGAGGTCTATAAGGTCAGGAATTGGTGCCCAAGTTAATTATGACACATATGCCAATGGAACGATTCAAGATTGGAATGCTGCATTGATTTTCTCCCCTAAAATTGCCCTTTCACGGAACATCTCTCTTGAGCCAGTAGCCCGTATTAAAATTGGAAATAAGATCCTAGATGCAGATAAAGCTGAGAATAACAGTGTGTCACTATATAATAACGAAAATCCTCAAACTTTTGCCTTTGATACCGCACAAAACATAGGTCGAAAGCTTTGGTATAGAGACCTAGATGCAGGGTTTACAATTAACACCAAAGTTCTATACATTGGTTTTCAAGCCGAAAACCTTCTGAGACACGTCGAAAACCTTTACCAAAATGAACAGTCCTCAACCAATACAATACCGACTACATACTCTGTACTTGCAGGTACTCAATACTTATCTCGAAATGAAAAAATTAGCTTTCATCCATACATTTACATGCGTTCAAATGTAAATCGAACTTCATATTACACTGGCTTTTCATTTGATTTAGATAAGTTATTTATTGGTGCTTCATACGGTACTGATGATGAATATTCTGGTTCTCTTGGACTTTCATTAAACCGTTTTGCACTACTCATACAAACCACGAGGGCATATCAACCACAATTAAATCAAAATCTTTTTACACATCAACTCACCTTACGTATCAATTCTCCTATGAGCAAGAAAACTAGAAGATACATTACACTTTAAAACATGAAAAAACTCATCACTCTACTTGTCATTACATTCATTTCTTTTGCATCCAATGCACAAGATCCAACATTCACGCAGTTCTTCTCAAACCCCATATATCTGAACCCAGCGCTTGCCGGCTCTTCAGGTTGTCCTAGGTTTGCGATGAACTACCGGAACGAATGGC
>CAJWRM010000025.1 GCA_913046365.1 uncultured Flavobacteriales bacterium | reverse complement strand
CTCAGTCAAGCCCCAAGCACCAATCCATTCGCCACTAGCAAGCTTTGGTAAATACTTTCTTTTTTGTTCCTCATTTCCATGATAGAAAATATGACCCGTACATAAAGAATTATGGGCTGCAACACTCAAACCGATTCCACCACAAACCTTACCAAGCTCCATTAATGCTGTCGCATATTCCGCATAACCGAAACCAGAGCCACCATATTCTTCTGGTATAAAAATACCGAGGAGACCCAACTCCCCAAGTTTTTTCATGGTTTCAACAGGAAAAGTCTCATGGTCATCCCAACTCTTCATATTTGGCTTAATCTCCTTTTCTGCAAAGTCGCGGACCATTTGCGCAATCATGTCCTGATTTTCGTTCTGCTCAAAATTCATATATCTAATGATTAATTACTGCTTAATAGGAGACCAAATTTACAATATTCTTACTATATCCAGTTAGCTTTTCGTCTCCTTTAAGAAAGCTAAGGTTTACTAAAAAATTGAATCCTGCGATAGAACCACCGCAGCTAGTAACAAGCTCTGCCGCTGCTGCTGCCGATCCGCCTGTAGCTAAAAGATCATCATGAATGAGTACATTTTGACCACTAGCAACCGCATCCTCATGCATTTCTATTTCTGCGCTTCCATATTCAAGCTCATATGAATAACTAATCTTTTTATAGGGAAGCTTTCCTTTTTTACGAATTAAAATGAAAGGTACTTTAAGTGCAATAGCTAAAGGATAGCCAAACAAAAAACCACGGCTTTCAATGCCTGCAATTGCGTCTATATTTTGACCACTGTATAGGCTAGCTAAATGATCGATTACCTCTTGAGATAGTTTAGGTTCCAACATAATCGTCGAGATATCCTTAAAAAGGATGCCTGGCTTCGGAAAGTCGGGTACGTCTCTAATTATATTTTTAAGCTTGTCTTCTAAAAGCATGTGCAAATTTAATGAAGGTTTAGGGGATTAAGAATTTTTCTCTATGTTTTTAAAGAAACTTATTCAATGATAAGGTATGGCAGAAGTTTATCAAAGGTATTTGAATCTATGAGTTTCGATTTTTTTATCTCCGATACACGATTGAATCCATTTGATTGTGCCCTCATCTTAACAATTGAATTTGCTTGGGCATAGCTCAAATAAGGATGCTTGTATAGCTCTTCAAATGTTATCGTGTTTAAACGTATTTTTTCTATTTTATCACTATCAACAAAAAGCTTTTCGGTCAATACTGCATAAGTCTCAGGTCTCATTTTCCAAACTTCAAGAAGCTGCTCAATTTGATAATACCCTCCTAATTTTCTGCGGTACTTTAGAATCTGAGAAGCATAAAATGGCCCAATGCCTCGAAGTGAGACAAGCTTTACCGAATCGATACTGTTTAATTCTAATATTGGCCTCAGCTGAATAGTACCACTCGAAATAACTTCATCTTCTGTAGTGTTGATCGTGGACGGAGATTTCGGGTAAAAGGTAGAATCCTTAATTAAGGACATCAGCTCTTTTGGGAATACATAGATCTTTTCAAGAGCTTCATTTGAAGCTATACCTGACTTGATAAAATTCATTACCACAGCAGCCTGTTTTTTGGATAACCCCAAGTAAATCCATTCATCCACAGCGTAATCATTCGGGTCGAATTTTCGGGGTGGCAATCTATATTTTGATTGGCTTTTTTGCTTTCGTTCATTCAACTGTTTTGAAGCTTTTTTAGGCACCAATTCTTGCTCATTGATCCTCTTGACATCCTCAATAGTGAGCATTATTTCGGGTTCTGAATAATAATGAAGAAGTCTCGGGGTAAAAACTATGAGCACAGCCAATACAAAAAAGACAACTAGACCTCGACGTGTTTTTTTTGAAATATAAAAAGGATTATTAATCTCCTTATGAATTAATCTGATTAAACATCTTTGGCTCCCTTAATGGCATTAAAATAACGCGCGAGTTCTTTCTTTACGATAGGGAAAAGGAAAAACAAACCAACCATATTAGGAAAAACCATTGCGAAGATCATCGCATCGGAAAAGCCCCATATTGAATCCATACTCGCTGCTGCACCAATGACAACAAATCCCAAGAAAAGAAATTTGTACGCTAAATCAGCAGATCGCCCTCTGCCAAATAAAAATTTCCATGACTGCAAACCATAATAAGACCATGAAATCATTGTAGATACCGCAAATAATACAACTGCTATTGTCAAAAACACCTTGGAATAAGGAATATAAGCAGCAAAGGCCTGGGAGGTTATACCAGCACCTTCATATGAAACTCCATCAATCATGACTGAACCTGATCCATCGCCGCCATATTGAAAAATAGCACCATCACCACCACCGAAATTGAAAATAATAATTACAAGGGCAGTCATCGTACAAATGACAACAGTATCTATAAAAGGCTCTAACAAAGCTACAAGACCCTCTGAGGCAGAGTATTTTGTCTTAACAGCAGAATGGGCAATGGAAGCAGAACCTGCACCAGCTTCATTTGAGAAAGCGGCTCTTTTGAAACCAACCAATAAAACACCAATAACTCCACCTACTCCTATTGCCTGAGGGTTAAAAGCTTCTCTAAAAATCAAGGCAAAGGCATCGTCCACAAAACTAAAGTTGCTCAATATGATATAGAGACAAGCTGCCAGATATAACACCGCCATAAAGGGTACTATTTTCTCCGTAACAGATGCTATCCTTTTGATTCCACCAATAATAATAATCCCAACTAAAACTGCTAAAACAATTCCGATAATTGCACCTGCACTAGTACTTTCCCAGCCCATGAGCTCCTTTAATACAATAGTCGCTTGATTGCTTTGTGCCGCATTTCCTCCTCCGAACGATCCCCCGATACAAAAAATCGCAAACAAGGCGGCGGTTATTTTTCCCAATGTGGCAAAACCTTTTTCCTTTAATCCTTTGCTCAAATAATACATAGGACCACCATAAACCGTTCCATCTTCTCCAATATCTCTGTACTGCACACCAAGGGTGCATTCTACAAATTTAGAGGACATCCCTAATAAACCACACACCACCATCCAAAAGGTGGCGCCAGGTCCTCCCAAAGCAATGGCCAATGCCACACCTGCAATATTTCCATTCCCTACAGTGCCAGAAACAGCGGTTGCCAAAGCTTGAAAATGGGTAACTTCTCCCTCTTTACTTTCATCAGCAATTGTATCCTTAATGTCACCATCCACCGCTATAGTAGCATCACCTGCAGTAGCATGATCAACGTGGTCGTATTTACCACGAACGACATTTATTGCTTTACCAAAAAAACGAATATTTGGGAAACCAAAATAAAGTGTAAAAAATAAGGCACTGCAAACCAAAACAATAATGACAAAAGGTGCTCCATCAAATACTTCAAAAAATATAATCCCTGAAATAAAATCTGAAATTGGTTTAAATGCGTGGTCTATTTTTTGATCCAACCCCATTTCATCTTGAGCGAGGCTCAACATAGGTAATAAAAGTGCGATTAGGGCAAAGATTCCTTTTTTCATGAGGTAATTTTAATATTTAGAATTAATTGTTCCGAAGGTAAGGTTTTTAGACCGAGAATAAAAGCTTTAAGCTATCCTCAAAAGACATGGGTCTATAATCAATTTCAACATATGCTTTACTCAGATCGAACCCTGTTTTTGGTGGTCTTTTGGCAGCTTGATTTAATGACTCACTCGTCGTTTTATTTAGTGACTTCGTATCTAAACCACAAGACTTAGCCACCCTAAGTACAAGCTCATAAATTGAAAATGTCTCTGGTCCGGAGATATGATATACTCCAGTTTTATGTAGCTCAGCTATTTTAATGCATGCCCATGCGAGGTCATCTGCCCAAGTTGGCGCTCTAAATTGGTCGTCGATAATATTCAACTCTTTTCCTGAAGACAAGGCCTCTTTCGCCCACAGCACAATATTCGACCTAGATAAATTATTTCCTTCACCAAAAACAATAATTGTTCTTATAATAGACCAATTTTTGTACGCCGAATTTATAAGAATTCTTTCGGCATCTACTTTTGAATTAGCATAAACGCTTAACGGATTCGGTTGATCGGATTCTTTATAGTTTCCTTTTTTTCCGTCGAAAACAAAATCAGTAGAGAGGGCTGAAAAATGAGCTCCTACTTGCTGTGCAGCTTCAAATAAATAAGCAGTCGCCGTTACATTTACTTCATGACAAAGATCAGGGTTTGTTTCACAATAATCTACATTTGTAATTGCTGCAGTATGTATCACAGCATCCGGGTGATAATCCATAATCACCTTATTGACCTGATCCTGATTCGAAATATCTAAAGATCGATAAAACGAATTCGGACAGTCTGGATTCCTATTTTCTCCAAGAGATGTAGCTAAAAAGAATTTGTTGTTTTTCTTAAGCTGCCGGACAATTTTCTGCCCAAGTAAGCCATTACTACCTGTGATTAGAATCTTCATACCCCCTTAATAAATTACAACTCCCAAACGGACTTTTTTCTTTTGGTAGAAAAAGTAAAATAATGCTTATGCTCTAGGAGCCATGCCATAATTAAATAAATTAACAATGGAGAACCTAGGGTTACGAAGGAAAAATATATAAACCCTAAACGAACTTTTGTGGCTCTAATTCCAAGTTTTCGCGCCCACCATCGACAGACACCATAGGACTGCATTTCAAAAAAAAACAGGATTTTTTGAAGTGTTCGTTTCATATAAAACTTAACTAGCTTAGTTACTTCAGAGGCTTGAACTCCATCCATTCAGGATTCGCCGGAGTCGCAGTATTCGGATCAAAGTCTTGACTTGTAATTCTAGCAGTCGTACGTCTGTTTATTTGATGAAGACGTTCGAATTTAGCTTTATCAGAGGACCTGAATTTGTTGATATACCGCTCAGTAAGTACAATAGCCTTTCCGTTGTCGTCAATCCAAGATGCAGGCTCAGCTTCGCCTTTACCTATAGGTTGAATTCTTCTCGAATCAATACCTTTTTCTTCAACTAAAAACTTATAAACGGCCTTAGCTCTATTCTCTGAAAGCACCTGATTATAATTGGTAGATGAACGAGAATCTGTATGAGAGAAAAGGTCTATAGTTATATAAGGATGCGTACTTAACAAGTTATATAAGAACTCTAAAGAATCTTTTGACATACACGTAGAGTCATTGATAAAGGTCCATTCATTTAATGGGTAACGTACCTCAGGAGTTCGAATTTCTTCAACGATAGGCACAAGTTCAATCTCAACAATAAATGACTGGCTCTCTTTGAGACCAACCGTAGTAATTTTGGTAGCGTTTGGATTTTGAAGGAAACCTTCCTTCATAGCATTAATGGAATAAGTGACATCCTCATTGATATATCTCTGCTTTCCATTTTTGACGTCAAACTTGATAGTAGTTCCTTTATCATTTGTATTATCGGCCCAATCCGAATCATCGTCACCACTAAATGATACCTGAGCATCAGGTATTCTTTTGTTTTTGTTACCGAACTCATGAACAATCACCTTTACGTCATATAGATTAGGCGGAATGCTATAACTCCATACATCAGGCGCGTACTGATTATTATTTAACCTTCTCTCAGATGTAAAGTACCCTTTTTTACCTCGACTTGTAATCGCATAGTCGTTACTTGGTGAATTAATTGGGTATCCCATGTTTTGTGGAGAGTCCCAAGTGTTTTTTTCTTCCAAAGGTTTACACATAAAAATATCTAATCCTCCTATCCCTTTGTGACCATCACTCGCGAAAAAGAATTCACCACCTTTACCAATAGAAGGGAATAGCTCATTACCCGAGGTGTTGTAGCTTGGGCCCATATTTCTAGGAATAGAATCCCAAGACTTTGCTTTCTTATTGTAACTGATATACCACAAATCTCTTCCACCAAATGACTCGTCACCACCACTAGATTTCATATCAGAGGCGAAGATTAGCTTCATACCGTCTGTTGTCAAACAAGGATGTCCTACGGATTCTTTTTCATCTTGTTTTAGGTTGAGTTTGATTGGATCTACAAATTCACCTTCGACAAGATTGACTTTCCAAATATCACAACCAAGCATCATTTTATCCTTATTTGGACATCTGGTAAAATACATTGTTTTAAATTTCTTGTCAAAACAAAGAGAACCTTCGCTTTCAGATGTATTAACAACTCCGTCTTTATCTATTGACTCCACATTTGTTGGGTCGCCATTTTTATCAAATTCCGCAACATAAAGATCCATGTATTTTTCACCCGTAATCGGATCTCTTCCAATACCAGAGCTTTCTTGTCTGCTTGAGGAGAAATATATCTTAAGTCCTTTTTTATCAGCAAAGGCAGGTGACATATCAAATTCTTTTCTATTTATTTTTGTCTCACACTGGACTTCATAATTGATTTCTGGCTCCATCATGTCATAGAACTTATATTCTTCACATGACTTTAAAGCAACATCTACCTCATCTGAACGGGCTCCATCGGCTATTTTCTTAAATTCTGAGTAGCTCTTCTCTGCCTTTCCAAAGTCTCCCATCTTTCTTAGAGCTTCGCCCTTATAAAAATAAATATCTGGGTTTATGTCAAAATACTTAAGCTCTACACAAACGTCGAGCCATTCATTTGCACTTTCATAGCGTTCTAAAAGCCTATATGATTCTGCAATTTTAAAGGCCATATCGCCCTTTTGTTTAAGAGAGCCTTTCGAACCTAGTTTAGTAAAAGCCGCTTGACATTTGTCTATGGCTTCAAAATATTTTCCAGATTCAAATGATGTATAAGCTTCCCGAACATATTTAGGACCAGCAGATTGGGCCATTACTGTCGACGTGAAAAGCAAAAATAAGAGTATTGTAAAGTTCTTGTTCATAGGTTAATAGTCGTTATTCCTATCGGAAAAGCAAAAATAAAGAAAAAATATCATTATTTACAATAATCCCGGAATCGCTTGAGGGCCATTTCAAAATAATCAGGTAGCTCCGAATAAAATTGAACATCTTCGCCGTTTGAAGGATGGGTAAAACCCAAGGATTTGGCATGAAGTGCTTGACCCTTAAATAGATTAAAATTATTTTCTATAAACTTTTGATATTTAGCGGTTTTCAAACCTTTTAACACCTTATTACCTCCATATTCAACATCATTAAATAAGGGGTGTCCAATCCATTTAAAATGAACACGTATTTGATGTGTCCTTCCTGTTTCAAGTTTACACTCCACTAACGTCACGTATCCGAATCTTTCTAAAACCTTAAAATGCGTCACTGCGTGCTTACCTTCTTCACCATCTGGATAGACGGACATTACTTTTCTATTTTTTTTTGATCGCGCAATGTGCCCAGTAATGGTTCCGTCATCTTCCACATCTCCCCATACTAAAGCCAAATACTTCCTAGAGGTGGTCTTGTCGTAAAATTGTTTGGCAAGCTTAGTTAGTGCGCGCTCTGTTTTGGCAACAACCAAAAGACCTGAAGTATTTTTGTCAATCCTATGGACCAGGCCAGGTCGCCCCGCATAATCCGAAGGTAGCTCCGGTAGTTGATCAAAATGATATAAAAGCGCATTGACAAGGGTTCCATCGTAGTTTCCATGACCAGGATGAACCACCATTCCAGCAGCTTTATCTATAATTACAAAGCTCTCGTCTTCATGAACAATATTAATGGGTATATCTTGGGCTGTAAGCTCAAACTCCCTCACCGGATAAGGGAGCACCATTGCCACAACATCACCAGGCTTTACGCGGTAGTTTTGTTTTACTTTTTCACCATTTACCAGAATATTTCCTTCTTTTGCGGCAGTTTGAATTTTGTTGCGAGAAGTATTGGCTAAACGCTCTCCTAAAAATTTATCTATCCTAACCTGCTCTTGACGAGGATCTGCCTGAAACTTATAATGCTCATATAAATCTTCTTGTTCCGACTCTATTACTTCATCTTCCATCACAGCCTTATTACTCTAAATCTTTTTTCAGAAACAGAAGGGACAGAAATAAAATAAATTCCTGAATCAAATCCACGGAGGTCAATGGAATCTTGCGTTGTTCGCATAAGCACTCTGCCTGAGGCGTCGTAGAGAAATTTTTCAATAGAAGATAAGCCAAAAGAATTCTGAACATAAATAAACTCGCGGGTAGGATTAGGGAATAACGTAATTTCTACGGGCTTCGTTTCAGGTTCAATCAATCCAAGAGAAGCATCCATTTCAGTTGAAAAAATCGGCCTAACCATAGCGCTCCCTGAAAAAGGTGAGACCAACCAAGAAACCCCGCCATTAACGCTGTAAAAAATCTCATTAGATTGATCAATATTCCGATCAAAACCTAGGTTTAGACGATCAGCATCGAGCTGTCTCCATCCAACAAAAAAGGAACTGCCAACAGATACTTTCATCGTATCAATAAAATAATAGCTTAGATATTGATTCTCCCCTTGAACATAAATTGGATTTCGGGGATTAAAAACATCATCTTCATATAGGACTTCTCCTGGCTCTCCATTTTCATCATCCCATACGGTGATTAGAAACAGTTTATCTGAAACGTCATTTACGGATGGCACGAAGCACAGGTTTACACCAATGAGACTATCTGGTTGATATGCATCGAAATGAATGGCAAGACGAGCCTGAACACCAGTAGGACCAAACGCCGCTTCAGCAGAGCCGTCATCGTAGCTGTAAAAATTATAAAAACCTTGCGTAAACGCAGTGGAGTCATTGGGTTCATAGTTTGGATATTGTGCAGAAGCATTAACCCTAACATCAAATTCCTCATAAATCCCAGTTAAATCTCTAGGAAATTCATATCCCGATTTAAGGTCATGATAAGATGTGGCGAAATCTAGTGCAGCATAGTTAATTTGTTGTTCTGCCAAAGTAAAACCTTGGAGTATAAAATTGCCTTCGCTGATACCATTATAAGAAATGTCTATCGCTCCATCTTGGTAGTTTTCCGGACCACTACTGCCATTGAACACAACAACTTCCATCGCTTCGTTCATTTTGTTATCTGTAGATTCCTGATAATGATCCCAAGGAACTGAAGTATAGTCGCTTAATAATGAATTGACAGGATAAACAAAAGAAAAATCCTTAAAGACAGTATCCATATAAGCAGGAGGCGTTGCCTCTCGGAGATAAACCATGTCCAATTGAAAATGATCTAAAGAACCAGAAAGTCCACCATAATTTCTAAACCTAAATTGAAAAGCATCAGTAAAATAATTATTCCCTAGCAATGGCAAGTGCACGATACTAAAAGGTGTTACACTTTTTCCTGTGTCACCCCATACCCTATTCCACTGGTCATTGACAGAATCATAAAATTCTAGTAGAAGAGAATCGGTAGATTCCGGTTCATCTCCAAACCCCTGAGGCTGATAGATAAAAGACATGTAGATAGAATCAGCAGGACTAATCCCTGTTAGATCAATAGGTTTAGAGGTCAATGCATCAGCATAACCTGTAGAAGTTGTCCCTATCGCATAGGGGTAACCATACTCATCAAGGCCATCAAAGGTCATCACACCTAAAGTTCGAGGATGGTCGCCAAATCTATAATTATGATATACATCATTATCAACCCACAAAAGGTTTGGATCTGATACAGGTAAGAAAAACTGACGTGCTGAATCCTGAAAAAATGGAGGGTTCTGAATCCATACCGTATCGGATTCATCTCCAGGGCTTAAGGTATCGTAAATATAATAGGGTGGATATAAATCAACAGGGTCATAATTAACCGGAAAAGAAGAGAAATCAGCAATATTTATTGATTGAGAGGCAAAGACAGTATCTGTAAATGTGTCCAAGGCCGGATCAAAAAACCTATTAAAAGTAACCTGGTTTGTGAAGAGTAAATCATTTGCTATCGGCAATGCAGTTGCTTGGTCTATCATATAATAATACAAATCACTTGTTGCAAGAGGACTTGAAAAATCAGGACTGTACTGCTGTATTTTGTTGGTTGTGAAATCATCAAAAAAAGGAAGACTAATAGTATCAGTAGAATAAATAAAAGAGCTATCTATCGTTCCATTTTTCAGATGTGGTGTGCTTATTTGAAAATTATTTTGGGTCAGTGGACCAAGCTCAACTTGTCCGTATGCAGTGTTTAACATCCCTATCGAAACTAAGACAAAAAGATAACGCAATGAATTCATTCGACTGGATTTTCGAAAGCTGCACTTCCAGCTTCAATTATAATGGTAATGTTTATTGACCTTTCAAGTGTTTTATTTTCAAAATACTCAGGGGATTGCATTGTAACAAGTGCGTTCAGCGAATCTGATTTGGTCTCACAATTATTACAAATAGTGGAAAAAGATTGAAACCCAGTGCTTGTTAACAAATTCACTGCATCTGCATAATTCATCCCTACAAGGTTCGGAAGTTCTAGCGAAACACCAACCTCATTGCGCCCTACAACCAAAGTAATTTCGGACCCTTTAGGGATTCTTGTTCCAGCTGCTATATTGCGCCCAGCATGTTTTTGTTCTAAAACAGACCCATCCGCCTCTTTAGTCGGCTCATATTCAATTGCAAACTTGAATCCTCGACTTTCTAATTTACTTTTGGCAAACTCGACCTCATCATATAATAAGCTGGGCATTTCAGTTAGTTCTCGCTTTTTGGAAAGCCTCAATCCAATAACCCTGTTTGATTTAACATGAACTTTTGATAAAGCCGTAGGTTGAGGCATTTGCTTCTTTACAATACCGTTCGGCTCATCAGGAGCATATATGCTATCTAGTATTTCATAGCTAAGACCTAAATCTTCAAGCTTTAACTTAGCATCAACTGCCGATAAGCCCAAAAGATCAGGTACGGCTATCTCCTCTCCATGATTAGTAAATACATTGAGGTAACGCATCGTTCCATAGAGAATACCTCCATAAATACCCGCAAGAAGCAGCGTACACAAAAAGAAAGTTCTAGACCAAAAAAACTGCCTAATCAAAAGAAAAATCCTTAGCTTGAATATGGAATTGAGCTTACTTTTCACACTGTAAATATAAAGTCTTTTAAAGAATTAGAAGTTCGGAGTTAAGGAATGTGTTGTGAAGAAATCCTCAATATATTCTACAGCTTCTTCAGGTGTATCAACCAAACGAAATAAATCTAAATCCTCTTTAGAGATATTTTGCTCTGTATCTAGCATCGTCTTTTCAATCCAATCTGTCATACCTGACCAATATTCTTTACCCACCAAAACAACCGGACGCCTCGCAATTTTCTTTGTTTGAATTAGCGTGAGTGCCTCAAAAAGCTCATCTAATGTTCCAAAACCTCCAGGAAGCGCAACAAAAGCCTGAGAATATTTCACAAAGATTACCTTACGAACAAAGAAATAATCAAACTCAAGATTATGAGCAGGATCAATATATGGATTGTGGCTTTGTTCAAATGGCAGATCAATATTCAAACCTACAGAAGGACCAACACCTTTTTGAGCACCACGATTTGCTGCCTCCATGATTCCAGGTCCTCCACCAGAAATGATACCATATCCTCTCTTAGAAAGCTGTTCGGCCAAATTAACACCCAATTGATAATGAGGGTTTTCTTCCGGCGTTCTTGCAGAACCGAAAATAGAAACACACGGTCCGATTTTAGACATGCGGTCAAACCCCTCAACAAACTCTGACATTATTTTAAAAATCGACCAACTGTCATTACTTTTAATGTCATTCCAATCTTTTCTACTATTTAACATATGTTATTGATTTTGCTTTTATTGTAGTGTAAATTTAATAACGTGAAAATCTAGGATATATTCTCTAAATTCGAGGTATGAGGCTAATTTTATTTTCATTGTTCTTTTCTATGTTTACAAGTGTAGGAGCACAAGATTTTCAGGACACCTCGGACATTGAATTTTCAATGCAACGATTCGCATGGTCAACAGCTAGTATTGGAACAGTGAGTGCAACGAGTATATATGGCCTCAGTAAATTGTGGTATAGTAAAGAAAATCAAGGGGCTTTTCACTTATTCAATGATGCTAAAAACTGGATGCAAATGGATAAATTGGGGCATTCATTTTCTTGCTACCATGTGACCCGGGGTTTAGACGCTCTTTTTTCATGGACTGGCCTAGAAAAAAGAAAAAGTCTTGTATTAGCATCAGGCATTAGCTTCGGGTATTTAACCACCATTGAAATACTAGATGGGTTCAGCGAATCTTGGGGGTTTTCACTCAGCGACATGGGTTTTAATGGGATTGGGGTTGGTCTATATGTCTTTCAAGAACATTATTTTAAATCACAAATTTTTAAACCGAAGTTTTCTTTTCATCAAACACGTTTTGCAAGGCAAAGACCAGATGTTCTTGGAAGTAATTTCATTGAATCCCTTCTGAAAGATTACAACGGGCAAACATATTGGGTTAGCTTTTCTCCTAATCAAATAGGGGTTCAACAATGGCCCGATTGGCTAATGCTGAGCTTTGGGCATAGCATTAGAGGAAGACTAAAAGGTGATGCGCCAAGCTATCAAGGCGTAACGAGCCATAGAGAAATGCTATTCTCTTTAGATTTAGACCTCAGTAAATTAAAGGTAAAATCAAAATTACTAAAGGGCTTATGTGAAGCATTGAACACTTTAAAAATACCCTTCCCTGCATTGATATACGCAAACGGAAAATTTAATGCGCGTCCTATATATTTTTAGGTAATAGCCGTACCTCAAAAGATTGTTCCCAATACTTTCCTGTTAGCCAAAATGAATTGGAACTCTTTCTGTAAGCAATACCATTAGGTACATTTTTAGCCCCTGACTTCCGGATTAATTCAGAGATATCCAAAACACCTTCAACTGCTCCAGTCTTTGGATTAATAATAACAATTTTATTCAAGTTCATTCGTGAATCATGTTGGAATCGTTGCTCACTGATCCAAACATTGGCGTAAATACGACCATTGAAAAATTCTAGCTCATTTAAATTTGTAACTGGCCCTCTATCCGAATGAACCTTAATTGTCTTTAGAATTTCAAAATTTTCGGGGTCTCTTATAGTCAATTCATTTGTTCCGTTTGACATAAAAATGTATTCGTCATTATTGCAAAGGCCCCAGCCTTCGCCATCATATCTTAAAGAATCTATGAGGCTTAAATCTAAAGCGTTATAAACAAAGCATTTTTGGTCTTGCCATGAAATTTGATAAATTTTGGATTCAAGGATGGTAATTCCTTCGCCAAAAATAGGATTGGGTTGGAATGCTTCCATGACCGAAGCTCCAGTATTCTCATCCACGCGGGCTACTTTTGTCGCATTTGTTTGATTCGGGTTTCCGGTTGATTCAAATAGTAGGTTATTATAAAACTCATACCCTTGCGTAAAATTATTCGGATTATGTGGATGAGTATTGAGCAACTCAAATTCTTGCTCCTGAACCCCATTGTTCGCGTTTACAAATAGAAACCTCTCATCATTGTTCATAAGCTTGCCTGACGAAAAACCACTTAACTGAATCGAATAAGTACCCAAAGTATATCCTTGTGTAGGGATTTGAAAGGTCAATGCTTCGCCGTCGACCCAAGCCTTTTCTTCTGCCTCCCATGATTTTATTAGGTTACCATTTAAAGAAAGTTCAATTCTGTCAATATTCTGGCCTGCATCCAAAACGAAAACAAATGGTTTACCTTGCTGAACAGATAAAAATGTACTTGAAGATTTAAAACCAAAATCAAACATCTGCTGAGCAATGGGTTCTTCTTTCCAGATATAGGGAAGGACAAACGCAATCACTAATATAATAGCCAATACAATTGCTCCTATTTTTTTCATTTTAAACCATTTAAGACAATTTCAATTTCATTGGCATCAATTGCTGAGTGAGCTGCATGATACATAAGTTCTCCTTTAAACAAAATTAAAACTTGAGGAGATTCGTGCCTTACGTTGAAATCCGTCGCCAAAGCATTTGATATCCCTCTGTTTTCAATTACATGCAAAAGCCAATAGTTACCCTTTGCATTTTTAAACAGCTCGGAAGCTTCAAAACGTCTCAAAACCATGGATGAAATCCCACACCTTGGACTATGCTTAAAAACAATATGAGGCATGTCGCCTGAGAAAAACCCGTCTACAGATTCTTTAGATGAAAGTTGATTCCAAGACATTAAAGGGTGGATTTGAATTGGTCAAGAAAACGCAAATCGTTTTCAGAGTACATTCTTAGGTCATTGACCTTAAACTTAAGCTGGGCTATTCTCTCAACGCCCATTCCAAAAGCAAAACCTGAATATTTTTTTGAATCAATACCTGAGGCCTCTAAAACATTTGGATCAACCATGCCACAACCCAGAATCTCCAACCATCCAGTATACTTACAAACATTACAACCTTTTGAATTACAAATTGTACAAGAAACATCTACCTCTGCACTTGGCTCTGTAAAGGGGAAATAGCTCGGTCGCAAGCGGATTTTTGCTTTGGCACCAAATACTTCCTGAGCGAAAAACAACAATGTTTGCTTGAGGTCAGCAAACGAAACCCCTTCGTCAATGTAAAGGCCTTCTATTTGATGGAAAAAACAATGCGCTCTGGCTGAAATGGCCTCATTTCTATACACACGTCCAGGCGATATTGTCCTGATTGGGGGCTGATTATTTTCCATTACCCTCACCTGAACAGAACTCGTATGCGTCCTAAGGGCAATTTCGTTTTCTCCTTTTTTAATAAAAAAAGTATCCTGCATATCCCTAGCGGGATGATCTGGTGGAAAATTTAATGCTGAAAAGTTATGCCAATCATCTTCTATTTCAGGTCCCTCTGAGATTGAAAAGCCAATTTTTCTAAAAACATCAATGATTTCTCTTCTAACAATTGATAATGGGTGGTGACTACCAAGTGGCATTTTTGCAGCTGGTCGTGTCAAATCCTCTTTACTTTCATTCGTTGATATTCCAACAAGTTCTTGCTTAGCCTCCACGAGCATTTGCTCAGCTTTTAACTTCAGCATATTGATATGCTGACCCATTTCTCTCTTTTGTTCATTGGGCACTTCACGAAGGAGCGCATACAAGCCCTTTATCTGGCCTTTGGATCCTAAAAATTGAATTCTGAACTTTTCTGTATCCTCAGCCGCACTAAATTCATAGCTGGATAGCTCATTTTCTATTTTTTGAATCTGTTCAATCATTGCTTTGCCCCTGTAACTTTTAAGTAGAGTTAATTGTATTATACAAAAGTACAATAAAAAGATTTTTGAATGCCAATACGTTTTGCTTGTTTCATAGGTTTTCTGCTCATCACTATGACGTCTTGCTACAAGTCGAAGCAAACTACACTGAGCGTGCAGGTTAGAACGAATTTAGGTTTGGCTATTAATGGAGCAAGTGTAACAGTCCAAGGTGTTCCTCCTGAAAATTCAGATGGAAATGCTTTACTTATTGATTATGAAGAAGCAACCAATGGCAACGGAATTGCGTTTTTCAATTTAGAAGATATTTACAAACCGGGGCAATCAGGAGCAGCGATTATCGAGGTGAAGGCACAAAAATCAGGCCTTATCGCAGAGAGAATTGTTGATTTGGTAGAAGAAATTGAGAACCGTGTTGATTTGGTCCTTCAGTAACACTTTTAGAATTAAACCGTATAGATTAAAAATTATTTAGCTTAACTTTGAGCACAGAACTAGACAAATGAAGAAATTATTATCCATCACCTTGACCCTTGCAATATTATTGCTTGTCGGTTGTGCACCGAAAGATCCAGCAATTCTAAAAGTTTTTGTTCGGTCATCAACCAATCAATTGGTTTATGGTGCAAAGGTGATTATCATCGGAGATCAGCAATCCAACCCGCCAACATTAGAATATGTAGACACGGCTTATACAAACAGCTCTGGATTTACAACTTTTGAAATGGATGACTACTTTAATGTTTCAGGACCTGACAACACAACGGGTTATTTTGATATCCTAGTGAAGTCAAATACAAAAGAGGCAACGGGATACACAAGATGCAGAATACATACAACATCTGTTGAAACTATATACTTACCAAATTAAGAAATCATGAAAATGAAGCACTATTTACTACCGCTCACGTTTATTATAATCACCATTGCAGGTATGACTTCTTGTAGAAAGAAAGCAGATACCTTGGCAAACATTTATGTCAGAGACGAAAGCAATGCAGTCGTTGAAGGAGCGATGGTAGTATTATATGGGACAAATACTCAAAATCCACCGGTACAACTGGTTGCAGTTTATGACACGGCATTTACAAATGCTGCAGGTATGGCGTCGTTCAACTATAATGATATTTACCAGCTTGGTCAGGCAGGAGTTGCTGTTTTGGATATCAAAGCACAGCTTTTAAACAAAATCGGTCAAGGGATTATCAAGATAGAGCCCGAACAGGTAAATGAAGAAACCGTTTTCATTCAACCTTAAGCGCGAATCATTCTAAGCTCAGAACGAGGGGCTTGTGTTTTTAATTGCGCAAAAGAAACTTCCCTCGAGATCAAACTTTCAAAGTCGAATTTATATTCACTATAATCATTTTGGGTATAGGAAGATAAGTAGTCATATACGGACACTTCAGGATTTAGTTTTTGAATTATATTAAGGATTTTGTTGATTTGAGACACCTCTATCTTCAAGGTATATTCGCTTTCGAGGTAACCTTTAATAATTTTCCCCTGCATGGTTATCCAGTCATTAAAAGAGTTGAATTCTAGTTTTTGAATTTGAAATTTTGGCATATGGCTTAATTTTAAAACAAATCTACCCTTGATGATCGTAAACAATTTACGATGTGTAGAGTATTTTTAGCTATTATCTGATTTTACCTTATTATCAAGGCTTTTGGTTAAATTTGTACTTCATAAATAAGGATTTTGAAAGATCAAAAAGGCAAAGCTGATTTAGACCAAATGTCGTTTATCGAGCACCTGGAGGAGCTAAGATGGCGATTGGTTCGTTCTGCAATCGCTGTTATTCTTATTGGAATCGTCATATGGACCTTTCAAGAGTGGATTATGAACAATGTCTTTATGTCCATGAAGAAGAAGGATTTCTTTTCTTTTCGAATAATGTGCGATTATTTAGGGACATGCGTTGAAGATATTCCCGTTCAACTCCAAAGCATGACCGTTTCAGGTCAATTTGGCTACGCACTCATGATGAGTTTTATGGGTGGACTCGTCATGGGTTTTCCTTTCATTTTTTATCAAATATGGGCCTTTCTAAAGCCAGGGCTAAAATTCGGTGAGAAGAAAATGGCAAAAGGTATTGTCTTTTATGTCAGCTTTCTGTTCTTCCTTGGTATCTTGTTTGGTTATTTCGTAGTTGCCCCCTTAAGTATTCAGTTCTTTGGATCTTATCAAATCTCGAGTGAGATTAGAAATGATTTCACAATTAGCTCATATATGAGCATGATTCTTTCAACTGTATTTTATACAGGAATCTTTTTTTTACTCCCTGTAGTTACCTACATCTTAACAAGAATTGGTGTCCTGACTCCTGATTTTTTAATCAAATACCGAAAGCATGCAATTGTGGGAATTCTAATTCTATCCGCAATCATAACACCCCCAGACATCATTTCTCAGGTAATTGTTTCAATACCTATATTCATTTTGTATGAAATAGGTATTCTCATTGCCAAAAGAGTAGTAAAAACTTCAGAGGATGAATAAGAAATCTGGAATGTTCTTTGTTTTTTTTATCCTACTCACCGCTTTTAAGGGTTTTGGACAGCAACAACTTATAAAGGGAAGAATCGTCGATGCAAAAACGAAATTAGCTTTGCCTTTCTCAGTGATAAAGGCAATCCCCTCGAAAAAAGCCACGCTTTCGGACTCTGCAGGTTATTTCAAGATTCTAGTAATGGCTAACGATGACACTCTTGAGGTTTCTGCGACAGGTTATCAAAAGACAAAAATTGAACGTTCAATATTTAAAGAAAGTCTGCAAGATTCACGTGGAGCATTTACGATTAATTTAAAAAGCATTTTTATAGACTTTAAAGAGGTGACGGTTAGGGCTCCAGAGGAGCTACCATCTAAAGTTTTACATAGAAATTTAATTGCGAATAAGCATAAGAATGACAAAAAAAAGCTAGATAGCTATGCATATAAATTATATACCAAAATTCAATTTGATTTAAACAATATTGGCAGTGAAATAGAGGAAAACAAAAGAATACAAAAACTCAATGTACTACTCAATTATTTGGACTCCACAGAGACTGGAAATAAATACTTGCCGTTAATATTAAATGAGACCATTTCAAGATTTTACTATAAAAATAAACCCCGAGAACGAAAAGAGGTCATCGAGGCTGCTCGAACTACTGGAGTGGAAAACCTAGAGCTAAATACCTTTCTAGGAGACATGTACCTTGACCTTAATATCTACGATAATATATATACCATTTTTGGCAAATCTTTTATCAGCCCAATCGCAAACAACTCGAGACTTTTCTATAAATACTATCTCGAAGATTCAAGTTTTATAGACAAACATTGGTGCTATAACCTAAAGTTTATTCCAAAACGAAAGGGAGAGCTCACGTTTTCTGGCTCAATGTGGATCCACGACACGACTTTTGCTGTGAAAAAATTCAGCGCAAATGTATCACCCGATGTGAATTTAAATTTCGTTAATGACTTCTATTTTGTTCACGAATTCGAACAAATCAATGAAGCCACATGGATGCTGAGCAAAGAAAATCTCATCGCAGATATACAACTTTCAAAGGGAGGAAAACTCAGCGGTTTTTTTGCAAGAAAGTCAAGCCAAAGAAGTGACTTTACCATCAATAAAGAAAGGGATAAAAAGTTTTATAATTCAAATAGTACGGTTGAAATTCTCGAAGGAGCAAAACAAAAATCAAAAGAAGAATGGTTAGCACTTAGGCCAATAAAACTCTCAACTCAAGAGGCAGGGATAGGAGACATGATCGACTCTCTGAACACAAACCCTTATTTTAAACGACTCAAAAATATTACCTATCTCGCGGCAAGCGGCTTCTATCAAATCGGAAAGTTTGAGCTTGGCGATTTATATTCTCTGGCTAGTACGAATCCAGTTGAAAAATTCAGGACTGCACTTTCCATTAGAACCTCAAATGCATTTTCAAGAAGAATTGAATTCGGCATCAAGGGGGCCTATGGATTTGGAGACAAAGTATGGAAATATGGAGCCACATTTCGCGCAAATATTAGTCCTAAAAAAAGAGGGATTCTCTCATTATACTACAACTATGATATTGAGCAAATTGGTCTTTCACCTTATGCAATCGGTGTAGGCAATACCTTTGCTACTCTATTCAGTACGGCTCCTTTTGACAAGCTTACTTTTCTAAAAAAAGCTGGCATAAATTTAGAGAAAGACATCGGCAAAGATGTTGTTCTTTTTCTAGGAACAGAATGGAAGGAATTCAACCCTTTAGGGGTGGCAAATTTCCTAAGGCCCAGCAGTTCCATCAGCGAATTTGATACAATCAACAAAATCACAACGACGGAATTTAAAGCCCTCATCAGATGGGCTAAAGATGAAGAGTTTATTTCAGGTTCATTTGATCGGACAAGCATTCGTTCTAAGTTTCCGGCCATTTCCCTTCAAGGTGTTTTTGGTGTAAAAGATCTTTTAGGAAGTGAATATAATTATCAAAAAATAGAGCTAAATATAGAGCACAGAACACAAATTGGCATACTTGGCCGTATTGAATATGGTGCCAATATTGGTGCTGTATTTGGAAATGTAGCTTACCCACTACTCCATGCAATCCCAGGAAATCAATCACTTTGGCTCATGACATCTGCCTTCAATAAGTTGAACTTTTTAGAATTTGTTTGTGACAGGTATACAGGATTTTATCTAGAAAATCATTGGGATGGCTTTTTTATGAATAAAATTCCACTTGTGAAAAAGTTAAACCTAAGACTCGTGACTTCAGGAAGATTGGCTTATGGCTCCTTGAGTGATAGACATGAGACGAGTATGATCTTTCCAGACTTTATTAAAAAATTCAATGGGGTGCCTTACGCCGAATCAACCATAGGAATAGAGAATCTATTTAAGTTTTTCAGAGTGGATCTGGTCTGGAGAATGACCTACTTGGACGAAACGACAAGACCATTAGGTATTCGCGCTAAATTTGCCCTTAATTTTTAGTACATTAAACGCATGAAACTCTACACGAATAATATCCAAAAAAGCTACAAAGGAAAAAATGTTGTAAACGGCGTTTCTATTGAGGTCAATCAGGGAGAAATAGTGGGTTTATTAGGACCAAATGGTGCAGGAAAAACAACATCTTTTTATATGATTGTCGGTTTGGTAAGACCTGATATCGGCACTGTTTATTTGGATAATGTAGAAATCACAAAGCTGCCCATGTACAGGCGGGCGCAAATGGGAATTGGATATCTCCCACAAGAGATTTCAGTGTTTCGAAAACTGAGCGTAGAGGATAACATTATGGCGATCCTTGAAATGACTGACAAATCATACACTAAAAGAAAAGAAAGACTGGAGGAACTTCTCGAGGAATTTAATTTGAATGACTTTCGGAAGACATTGGGGAACAGGCTATCAGGAGGAGAAAAAAGAAGAACAGAAATTGCACGTGCATTGGCTACAGATCCGAAATTTGTACTCTTAGATGAGCCCTTTGCAGGAGTTGACCCAATTGCTGTAGAAGATATTCAAAGTATTGTTTCAGATTTAAAAAAGAAAAATATTGGAATCTTAATTACCGATCATAACGTTCAAGAAACGCTTTCTATAACAGATCGAACTTATCTTTTATTCGAAGGGAGCATATTGAAATCGGGAACCGCTGAAGATTTAGCATCTGATGAACAGGTCAGGCGTGTTTACCTAGGACGTAATTTTGAACTAAAGAAAAAAGTTATTTAACGGATTAGGTTTACAAAACCTTTGATCAACTTAGCTTCAATTTGGTTCGCACAAGATTTATATCTCAATGTATATATATAGGTCCCGTCTTGGCATTGGTTCCCTTTAAATGAACCATCCCATCCTGACTCATATTCTTGGCCATTGTATATTCGCTCACCCCACTGATTATAAATACTCAAATCCCACTCATGAATTTCGAAATCAGTTATGGGTAGAAAAACATCATTTAATCCGTCAGCATCAGGAATAAAGGTGTTTGGCACATATATCGCAAATGGCTCTACAAATACTTCAGCACGAATTGAATCAGCACATCCGAATTCATTATATGCTATTTGCAGAGGGTAATCAGATCCAGACTGTGTATAATAATGTGTAAAGTCGGAATCGGTTGTCATATATTGGCCCTGATCATAATAATAAGCAAAAGAAGTTGCTCCTATAGATTGATTGATAAATAGAACCTCATTTTCACAAATATCTATCTGATCTGGAGTTACACTAAATCCAGCAGTCGGAGATGGATAAACATTCACTGCGTCTTGCTGCAAAAGATAGAGGGTGTCAACACAGCCCTCCAAAGCTATTAATGTTAGTCCTACACTATAATCGCCAATAGTATTGTAAGAATATGACGGACTAACAAGGGATGATGTGCCACCGTCACCAAAGTCCCAGGTATAAATAACCTCACCTTCCACCTGACTCAAATTAATAAATTGAGCCGCCTCAGGAGCACACAATACACCATCTACAATAGTAAAATCAATAGAAGGCTCAGAAAAAACATATAGTAATGACTCCACAGAATCTATGCAAATATCATGGGAACCTGTAAACTTGATTGATTGAAAACCGGGACTCGAAAATTGTATCCCCGATACACTTAGATTAGTAGAACTCTGAAGGGATGCATTAGGACCAAAATCCCATACAAAGCTGGCATCTTCAGGACCGCTAACTGTTGCCTGAAAATCATAAAACCCATCCGTAATGCAAAGCGAGTCACTGTGCTCAATTTCCATCAATAGCTTTTCCTTTACCTCCACAAGAACTTCTGCAGTATCGACACAATTTGGAGAATTCGTTCCAACAAGTTGAATGATATAGCTCCCAGGATTATTAAATGAATAACTAGGGCTGCCTATAGTGCTTTGATCATCATTTAAGTCAGGATCTCCAAAATCCCAAAGAATATTTGAGACATTGACAAGTGTGCTTTCAAAGTCAATCGTCAAGCCCAGGCAGGATAGATAATCCGGAAGGTCAATCTCGACCGATGGTTCATCAAAAATATAAATAGAATCCTCAAAAGTTGTGACACAATCACCATCGTCACCAGACAAATAAATCGTGTGAAATCCCGGGTTCGAAAAGCTCACCAAGGGGACGTTTGCACCCGACCAATTTTCAATACTTGCTTCAAATCCGAAAAACCATTCAAAATTCGCATTTTCATTGCTAGATAGCAGATTAAAATCAAACGAATTTCCGATTATACAAATCGAATCCTCAGCCGACCAACCGACTGAAAATGGATTACCTACCGTAACAGACATGTATGCTGTATCCGTGCATGTCAAGCCTGGATTCACAATCAAGGTTGCCACATAATCTCCTGGTCCGGGATAAGTATATGTCGGCTCAAAAATTGCACTTACATCATTGGATTGCTCTGCAACACCAAAATCCCAAGCATAAGAAGATCCTCCGTAAGAGTTATTTTCAAATTGAACAGTCATTCCCTGACAGTAAGAAACAAATGTAGTAAGGTTCTCTTGCAACGGGAGTATTGCCTGCATCGTTATATTGCAATCCATTACCTTAAAAAGAAAGTCACGAATTGTTTCACTTATTAGCAACCCATTTCTGAATTCTTGGACACGAACGCCAACCACAAATAAACCCATTAGATTCGGGTTGACAAGCAATAGTCCATCAGCATCAATTTGAGTTAATGAACCAGGTCCTAACGGATCTTGGGGAGTGAATCCGCCGACCCATTGAACAGGAAAATATGGCGGTGCTGGCGCTACAGGTGCAGGATCAAAAGAATTTCCTCCTGAGAACGGGGTTGCCATTGAATATACCAATTGGTCGCCGTCTGGATCGGTTGCAACATGGTCAAAAGCAATTTGTTCATTGTTACAAAGTAAAAATGGAGGGTAATTTGTAAATCTTGGACTACTGTTGTCAGTGAAACCTGTTTCAATTCCAGGGACATGTGTTGTTAAGGTAAGTCCAGTATCATCTGGGTTAACTATATTGACAATTGACGGACCTCTGCAGCACCTTTGGTAGCTTATATTATACCCCCCTTGTATTGGGGGAAGGTTGAGCACCGTCTCATAAATCGCACGTTCCACACAAATTCCACCGGGTGCAGTGGCGCAAGGATTGTCAAAGTCTAAGGGAATAAAAACACTTCCTGTAAATGGAACCTGAATGGTTTGATAAGAACTACCATTCGCCATATATACCGAAAGCATTAAAGGGTTGTCAAATTCTGCACCATCAGAAGCGCAGTCGCGGTAAAGGGTCAATACAAATTTATAATTGTTATTACCCAAATAATCATAATAGATGTCACCGCCGATGATGTGCGAGGCATTAGCACAAAACGTATTCATGAAAAATAAGAAATAGACGATGTATCTCATTAATAGAAAGACGTTAAAAAATATTATTTGTTGTCTTTATTGACTTTATCTAGGTTATCAAAATCATGAATATCAAATTGGTATTCATAATTAAACGTAGAAGCAAATTTTGAGCCATTTATGATCTTTCCACTTCCTTGACGATCAAATTCAATCTCTTTTTGAAAAAGCTTTCGCCCAATTTCACCATAATACTCGCATTTAGTCGGATGTAATGGATAACACAAATTATAAACACCTGGACGCGGGACTTCAAGCAAAATGTTTATTGCGTTTGTAATATCCTTTCTGTGAATCAAATTAACTGGGGCATTGCCATTTAGATTAAGCTTCTTGCTTAGGAAATATCGGACAGGATGGCGATCATTTCCAATGAGCCCAGCGAGCCTAAGGATGGTAGAATTATTGGGGAATTTTAGATGTATTTTTTCTTCAGCAAGCACAACAGGGTGCCCTTTTTTCAATGCACCATCCTCGTGAACCATACCCGAATATTCTTGATATACACCTGTGGAGCTAGTAAAAATAAAATGACCAACTAAAGGGAATTGTTTGCAAATAGAGTCAATAGTATGGGCATAATTCACCATTTGACTTGGTGGCAGCATTACCAGTATCTCATCTACTTTTTTTGTGAATGGAACTTCAAATTCTATTGCTCCTGATTCGGCATGCAAAGATATTTTGCGGTATTCAATCTCGTGATTACTTTCTTGAAGTATCGACCCTCTTGTAGCAACGATAATTTTCCTTTTCGATGAGGCCAAGGATTTAACAACTTCATTACCCAACCATCCAACTCCAAAGATTAAAATCGTTTTCATTACAACAAAAATATAGAAGTCCAGGCAAGGAATCTAATCTGCTGATATTAAATCAATAAGAAGTAACAATAAAACAAAGGCGATTCGAGTAAAAAGTATAGTTGATGTTTGTTACCTTTGCTTAAAATTTAAAACTATGTACGACGTCATTGTAATTGGATCGGGACCTGGAGGTTATGTAGCTGCCATACGAAGCGCTCAGCTAGGAATGAAAACTGCACTCGTTGAGAAATATGCTACGCTTGGAGGAACTTGCCTGAATGTTGGCTGTATTCCTTCTAAAGCACTTTTAGATTCCTCGGAGCACTTTCACAACGCTAAACATACCTTTCAAAAGCATGGTATTGAGGTAGACAATCCAAAAGTGAATCTTAAACAGATGATGGAACGCAAAGATGAAGTCATAAGCCAGACATGTGATGGCGTAAAATTCCTAATGGATAAAAATAAAATAGATGTCATACATGGCATCGGAACTTTTGTCAATAATACGACGATTGAGGTAATATCTGAAGACAAAAAGAAAAGCAAAATTGAAGGGAAAAACATTATTATAGCTACGGGATCTAAACCTAATTATTTCCCTGGAATGGAACCAGATAAAAAACGAATCATCACAAGTACTGAGGCATTAAAAATGAAGGAAATACCAGGAAAACTCTTGGTGATTGGAGCCGGTGTAATTGGCTTGGAGCTTGGATCAGTATACAAAAGACTTGGTAGCCAGGTAGAGGTCATTGAGTTTGCAAAACAAATCCTGCCGACCATGGACTTAAGCATAGGAAAGGATTTCACTAAAATCCTGAAAAAAGAAGGGTTTAAGTTCCACATGGAGCATCGTGTTCAAACTGTAAAAAACACAGGTAAAAAGGTACTTGTTACTGCATTGAACAAAAAGGGCATTGAGGTCGAAATAGAAGGGGATTATTGTTTAGTCGCTGTTGGAAGAAAACCTTTTACTGAAGGACTAAACCTAAAAGGTGCTGGAGTTGAAGCAAATGATCGAGGTCAAATTATTGTCAATGAACACCTTCAAACCAATGTGCCTAATGTTTATGCCATCGGAGATGTTGTAAGAGGTGCAATGCTAGCGCACAAGGCTGAAGAAGAAGGAGTCTATGCTGCTGAATTCATTTCAGGACAAAAGCCCCATATCAATCACAATTTGATTCCAGGAGTTGTATATACCTGGCCTGAAATTGCTGCGGTTGGCAAAACGGAGCAAGAGCTTGTTGCAGACAATATTGAATTCAAATCCGGGTCATTCCCCATAAGGGCTTTAGGAAGAGCACGAGCCAGTATGGATATTAATGGAATGATTAAGATTTTGGCGGATAAAACGACAGATGAAATATTAGGGGTGCATATGATTGCACCAAGAGCTGCTGACTTAATTATGGAAGCTGTAACTGCAATGGAATATAGAGCTTCTGCTGAAGACCTAGCGAGAATTTGTCATCCACACCCTACATATACTGAGGCAATTAAAGAAGCTGCGTTGTCGGCAACTGAAAATAGACCATTACATATCTAAGAACTCACTTGGACCATATCTCCCAGCTTTTCAAAGCCTGCTGTTGTAGCATGCTCTTTCCATTTAGGATTATGCTTCCTTGATCTGCTGCTTTTTGCAAAAAAAGTGTCTGTTCAGGATTATAAATCAAGTCGATCACTAAATGATCTTTTGATAAATAATGATAAGGAAAAGAAATGGTCTCATTTGTATTTGGATACATCCCAACAGGAGTACAATTCACAATCAGCTTGCAAGAATCAATCATATTTTCATTGATCTCCGAATATCCAAAGGTTTTGTTTCCTTTTGGATTTCTTGAAATATAAAAAACCTCTAAACCTATTTTTTCGAGAACATATGCCACTGCCTTTGCAGCACCTCCGGTACCTAAAAGTAAAGCCCGGTGGTGATTGAAATCCAAAAAAGGCTTGATACTCTGATGAAAACCAAAAGCATCGGTATTATAACCCGTCGTTCTCCCGGACTCGTTTACTTTAATTGTGTTAACAGCTCCAATGGCTCGGGCTTCCTCATGAATTTCATCAAGTAATGGAAGAACATGCTCCTTGTAGGGTAAGGTTACATTTAAACCACGGTAAGCCTTTATTTCTCGATTAAAAAACGAGTCTAAATCTTGTGGAGAATCAAGTTTAATTAAATCATATTCGGCAAATAAATTATTTTCGATAAAGAATTGAGTAAAAAAATCTTTCGAAAACGAATGCGTTAAGCGCTTGCCCAAAAGGCCGTATTTATTTATTGACACATACAAAAATACAACTATTTCAATCGTTTTCTTTTCTTTACTTCTCAAGTCACTTACCTTTGTGATATGCGCGGAGAAGTAATTAAGTCAACAGGTAAATGGTACAAAGTACTTCTTGAAGACGGACAAACAATTCAAGCATCAATCAAGGGGAAGCTTAGGCTTGAAGGATTAAAAACAACAAATCCTATTGCCGCGGGCGATGTTGTTGACATTAAATCCATCGATGCATCAGGAGAAACGGTATATACCATAAGAGGTATAGAGGAACGTAAAAATTATTTGGTCCGCAAGTCTACAAACCTTAGCAAGCAGATGCAGATCATTGCAGCAAATGTAGATAGGGTTTATCTTGTAGTCACACTAAAATCTCCTGAAACGCAGGTCGCTTTTATAGACCGCTTCCTAGTTGCAGCAGAGTCTTTTCGGATACCAACGACAATCTTGTTTAATAAAATAGATTTGTATGGTGAAGATGAGCATGCACTTATGAATTACTTAACTGAAGTATATGAGCCCTTGGGTTATCCTTGTAATTCTATTATTGCGGAAAAGGACACAAGTATCGAATTCCTAAAACAAGAAATAAATGATAAAAAAGTAATGATCTCTGGAAATAGCGGTGTTGGAAAAACAACACTCGTGAATTCCTTAGACCCCAGTTTATCCCTCCGAGTAGGTGAAATTTCAAAAGCACATGCACAGGGAAAACATACTACAACCTTTTCTGAAATGCACGCGCTTCAGAGTGGAGGGTTCATCATTGATACACCTGGAATAAGGGCTTTTGGTCTTGTTGATTTAGAAAAAGAGCACTACGCACACTACTTCCCAGAAATGCGAGCCCTTCTCGGGCAGTGTAAATTTCATAATTGCATGCATATGGAAGAACCTAAATGTGCAATAAAAGCTGCAGTAGATAATGAAGAAATAGCCCCCTCAAGATACATGACCTACATGCAACTTATGTCCGAAGATTCCGGAGACAGTTATCGACGAAATGATTTCAAATGAGGGTAGTTATTCAAAGAGTTTTAGAAGCGCAAGTTCGCATTGATGGGTATCTACATGCCGAAATAAAAAAAGGTTTACTCCTTTTTATCGGAATTGAAGATTCAGATTCAGGAAATGATATTGACTATCTCGTAAATAAAATATACAATCTTCGCATCTTTTCCGATCCAAATGGGAAAATGAATCTTAATCTTAAAGATACGGAGGGAGAGATCCTCGTTATTAGCCAGTTTACACTCCATGCCAGAACAAAAAAAGGCAATCGCCCAAGCTTTATAAAAGCAGCAAAACCAAAATACGCGATACCACTCTATAATGATTTTTGTGCTGAATTAGAAACTTTACTACAAAAGCAAATTCAAACGGGTGAATTTGGTGCCGATATGAAAGTAAGCTTGATCAATGATGGTCCAGTAACCATACTTATGGATTCAAAAGAGAAGCAATAAAAGACTTTTGTTACATTTGAGATATGAACTTCCTCACCGATTCTTCGATTGATCTATTGCTTTCTAAGCAAAGAAAATTCTTTGCGAGCAATCAAACAAAATCAATTTCTTTCAGGAGAACTGCCCTTGAAAAGCTATTAACAGCATGTTTCAAATACGAAAAGGAAATTTTAACAGCGCTACACGCTGACCTAAGAAAGTCTCCAGAAGAAGCTTTCTTAACAGAGTTCAATTTTGTGGTCTCTGAAATAAAACTCCATCTCAAGAATCTAAATAAATGGAGTGCTTCTAAAAGAATTTCCACACCCTTAATATTGAGACCCTCAAGAAGTAGAATTTATTATGAACCATTGGGAGTAAACCTCGTTATTGCACCATGGAATTATCCCTTTTTATTGTTATTCTCGCCATTGGTTGGTGTACTATCTTCGGGATGTTGCGCAATACTAAAGCCCTCTGCCGATAGTAAGCATACTGCTGAGATAATGGATCATATAATAAGAGAAATCTTTCAAGAAGGACACATCTCTATCGTACATGGGGAAAAAAAAGAAAATCAAATCTTATTTAAAAAGCGCTTTGACCATATATTTTTTACGGGGGGAAGTGAGTTAGGAAAGATTGTTATGCGCTCAGCAGCAGAATTTTTAACACCGGTGACACTTGAGCTTGGAGGAAAATCACCTTGTATTGTTGACGAAAGTGCAGACTTGAAAATTGCAGCGAAAAGAATCGCTTGGTCAAAAACCATAAATTCAGGCCAAACGTGTGTTGCCCCTGACTATGTTTTGGTTGTGGACCGTTTAAAGGAACAGCTTATGTTTCATATTAACGAGGAATGGAATAAGATGTACGGTGGAGATGCATTGGCTAGTGAAATGTATCCTAAAATTATACATAAAGGACATTACGACCGGCTTGTAGGTCTCATTGATCCTGTAAAAGTGAAATATGGAGGTAACAAAAATGACGAAACGTTACAGATTTCTCCCACCATTCTTGAAGGTGTTACATTGGATGACCCCGTGATGAAAGAAGAAATATTCGGTCCAATATTGCCTGTGATTGGTGTGGATTCGATGAAAGAGGCCATAGATTTTATTCATAAGTTTGAGAAGCCCCTAGCCTTATATTATTATGGTAATTCGAATGAAGCCAAAAGCGTCCTCAAAAAGACAAGTTCTGGTGGCGCATGTATCAATGACGCGATGATGCATATCGCCAACCCAAATCTTCCTTTTGGTGGCGTTGGACATAGCGGATATGGAGCTTATCATGGATATGATAGTTTTTTATGCTTTACTCATAAGAAAGCAGTGGTCTCAACCCCCACATGGATTGATTTACCGTTTAAGTATGTCCCTTTCAAAGGTTTCAAATGGCTCAAGAAGTTTTTGACATAAAAAAAGAGGCTTTTACAAGCCCCTTTTTAAAAATCTATAGTTACAGAAATTAGACCTTCGTTACATTAACAGCATTAAGCCCTCTATTTCCTTGTTCTACCTCAAACTCAACTGTATCGTCTTCCTGAATATTGTCTACCAATCCAGTTTTGTGAACGAATACGTCCTCTTTTGATTCCTCATCAACGATAAAGCCAAAGCCTTTTTCATTGTTGAAAAATTTTACCACTCCTTTTTTCATTGTACTTGTATTAGTTGTTATTTAATCTTTAGTCTCTTGTCTGTTTTGTGCTTTTTGATCCATTTCTTCTTTTGTCATGGTTTTGTTTTCTGGTGCACTATCCCAATCTATTTCACTTCCTCCAGTAGATGCAGCTCTTCTATTTTCTTTCTTTTCGAGTTTCTCTCTTTTCTTTCGTTCGCGATTTTTCTCTCGCTGCTTTTTAAAAAATGTTTCTTGTGACCTTCCCATCCTTTACACTTATTTGTTTTCTAAAGATAATGGAATAACTCCTCACAAAACATAAGGGGCTTCAAAACAACTAAACAATGAATTGTGAAGAATTATATTCTTAACCCTTTAATATCTTGTTTTATTTTAAAAAAATGTGTCAATAATACACTTATAAAGAAGGATATACGATTTTAATAAATCAGAAATTACAAGAAGATAAATATAGATTTACGCGTTGAAAAAAATTAAAATATATTAGGTTACAAGTTCCTCAAAAACATATTTAAAAATAGTAATCTGCTGATATGCAAGTATTTATTATTTGAAAGTTAAAATCTAGTTAAGATTAAAAAAAGTGTAACCTCATTTAATATTATGCGTATCATTGTGCAAACTTTAAATTAATCAAAATGAAAAAATTATTACTAGTACTAACAATTATTGCAGGAACAACCTTTTCAGCTTCTGCACAATCTCCAGTAATGAAGGGAAATATTTTAATTGATGCCGGAATTGGCTGGCCAACAGGAAATGTTCTATGGAGTGATGATGGAAATGGAACATGGGACAACTATAGCCGAACAGGTGGTCCATTTGCTTTTGGCGGAAGACTAGAATATATGGTTGCCGATGGTTTTGGTATCGGTTTGGATGGGAATTATGTAACAACGGGTTACAGCTATGACCAGACATATCAAACAATAGATGCAGATGGAAATTTTGCTGATACTACTGAAAATCGCAGTTTAACTACTAAAAGAATGAGAGTAATGCTTAGAATGAATAAGCACATTGTTCAGAATGACCTAGTAGACGCCTATGTTGGTGCCGGAGTTGGTTACAAGTATGTAAACAGAAAAGTGGAGGGAATTGATGATGAACAAGATGGCGCACTTATTCCAGTTGCCTTTCGTTTAGCATTCGGTGCACGCTTTTTCTTTACAGAAAACCTAGGAGCACACGTAGAGTTGGGTGCATGGGGTGGAGCTCCACTTCAAATGGGATTATCATTGAAATTCTAAACCAACGAGAGTTAATTGTGAAGCCGAGCATGTCTCGGCTTTTTTTATGCTTTGATTTTTCTCAATGGTGTTTTACCCAGCTATATGAGTTTAGGTAGCGCTTACCTTTTTTCGTTTTAAATAGGGTCGGTAAAGTATATTGACTGCCATTCTCATCATAGCTGTATACCATAAAATGTAAATGAGCCATTGATGAAAACCCTGTACTACCTGACTTCCCAATTGGCTCTCCTGTCTTAACGGTGTCACCAATCTCAACAAATGCGCCATTCTGTTGTAAATGCCAATAGCCACCATAGGTGCCATCCCCGTGGTCGATTACAACGTAATTTCCTTTATTGATATACTTTATATTTGCACCACCAATATTATTGTGCTCGACAACTTTTAGAACACTTCCGCCTCTAGCCGCGCAAATTAGTTTTCCCTTTCTCAAACGAAAATCCAGTGCATACTTATCCACATGTGAAAATTTACCGTTATAACCCTGCATGATCAAGACTGTTTTACCTGCCTCAAATGGTAAATCATAGATATAGTTATGATTTGATTCCGAGTGCTCTTTTTGGGAAAAACAGTAATATGGAAGCAGTAGGAAAATCAAAAAAATATTACGCATAAAAATGCCGTTAAGGACCCGTCTAAAAGTAATACTTTTGAAATGAATCTATAACGGCTACATCGTGTTGTATGCGTATAAAATCTAATCTTTCATGGGTTTTATATTAAATCTTATAAGATTAGTAATTCAACTTGATTGTATGAAGCTCTATATTCTTGGCGTTTGCAACTGAAACAATTGTGCTCTCCGAATTATAATTTTCTCCAGATTCAATAAATTCATCTGTTATGGTAATCACCATTCTTTTTCTATTCTTCCAAGTATTCGCATTCATTGCCTTCAAAAGAGCGTCATAATGAGACTCGCTACTGTAATACTTCCTTTTTTTGGTAATTAAATCTAATGCATAATAATGGTCCTCATTTAGATCAGAATAATTGAACCATTTTGGCGATTTTGAGTACTTGAATACTGCTCCTCCCAATCTTGAGCCATAAGGCATCGCTTGAACTATTTGATGACTTTCCTTAGAAATATCGTTTACATTATTTTTCATACTCCCTGAAATATCGACTAAAATCACAACATCAGTCGAGTCATTTGCATTTTGGGTAATTACATCTTGTATGGCACGAACGACCTGATTAGAAGGGTAATTGACATACTGACCACCTGTCAAACGGGCTAACCGACCATACTCGAATCCAGTCCCGGAAACACCGACCATTGGACCAAAAGAATTGTAGTATCCAGTTCTTGGATTCGTCCCACAGGACTGAGAAGAATAATTAATATAAGAAGAACTATTAGCGCTAGAAGAAGGACTCGTGGCATTTGAGGTACTAGAATTATTTCCTGAAGGTTGGCGGTTTGAATTCGAGGATGATGATGAACTTGTATGAGGTGCAGGATGCCTCGTGCTATGCTGCTGAATGGAAGGTGCAGCATAATTAGTAGAATTCGATCCGGAAGAGGAGGGTTTTGAAGGCCTTGAAACAGCAGGTCGAGATTGCCTGGCAGGTCTTGAGGGTCTAGAAACAGGAGAACTATTAGGCCTAGGAGCCGTTCGAACTGCAGGTTTAGAGGGAGCGGATCTAGTAGGTTTACTCCGAATATTATTTTTCTGACCGAAAGCCACAAAAGAGAAAAGAAAAGAAAATAATAGTATAGATGTTTTCATAAGTATGGATTTAATGAATAATAAATTTCAAGTCTTCTGAATCTGTAATATTCGGATCAAACTTTTATTAGGATTATGCGAGAATCATGCCAAAAACAATAATTTCATATTCTATACACTTTTATTTGAGTCATTTAAAGAGGTGTCGAAAACGACCTTTAGTACCTCAATCAACTCTTCTGGAGATTCGATATGACTCATATGCCCGGCGTTTTGCAGAAGGAAAAAATGTCCTTTTAAAATCCCATTACCGTCAAACTGTTCGGAAGATACCAGTCGATCTTTTACACCATGAATTACATACAAATCCTGAAGGGGAATTAATTTAGTAAAATCCGTACGTGAAGCCATCGCAATTGAAGCATCACTAATAGCCTTGGACTCCATCATAGACGCCTCTTTAATTAGCTGATTAATCTCAAGTTGAAATTTATTAGAGTCAGTGAAAAGACCGGGAATTGCCTTTTGAAGAAAAAATGTTTTTGAACTGTGCACAAGTTTTGCAATCCTTTTTCTGTCAATCACCTTTGCGGGAGAATCAGACCAGAAATTTGAATTCATCAAGACTACTTTCCTACATTGCTTCTTTAATCTTTTAACTTCCAAGGCGACATATCCGCCCATAGAATGTCCAAGAATGTCAAAATTTTCAATATCTAAAGAATCTATTACGGCTATCACCGCAATTGCCATCTGCTCAATACCCGATTTTGGAGATTCCGTGATAGAGAATTTAGATTTACCATGCCCAGGAAGGTCGATAAATAAACAATGTAATCCAAGTTCTGCCAATGATAGATCTTGCCACATATTGGTTGACTCAAGAAAACCGTGAAGAAATACACAAGTCCTTCCTTTTCCTATACTCGAATATGCTAACAATACTAAGCGTTCATCTTTTCCTCAATCTCATCAGCTAACAATGGAATATCAGACATTAAATTGAATGGCTCCCCTTTTTCTTGCACAACAAGATCATCCTCCAAACGGATTCCTAAATTTTCATCGGGTATATAAATACCAGGTTCACATGTAAAAACCATTCCTGCTTTTATTGGTTCGTGCCAAATGCCAACATCATGCGTATCAAGACCGATAAAATGAGATGTCCCGTGCATAAAATATTTTTTATAGGCCGGCCAATCAGGATTTTGACTTTTTATATCATCTAGCGTAATAAGTTTGAGCTTAACAAGTTGTTCTTCCATTAACACACCAACCTGTTTGTGATAATCTGCCATAATTGTACCCGGAACCAATAGCTTTTCAGCTTCAGTTTTAACATGAAGTACAGCATTATATACTTCTTTTTGTCTTGGCGTGAATTTTCCGTTGACAGGAATACATCTTGTTAAATCTGATGCATAATTGGCATACTCTGCTCCTACGTCAAGTAAAATAACATCTCCATCGAAGCATTCCTTATTATTCTCAATATAATGAAGTACACATGCATTTTTACCGGAAGCGATAATCGGTGTGTAGGCAAAACCACGAGAAGAATTCATTAGGAATTCATGAGCGAGCTCGGCTTCAATATGATGCTCCCAGACACCAGGTTTGATAAACTTTAATAACCTATTGATACCTGCTTTGGTGATATCACAAGCCTTTTGCATTACGTCAAGTTCAATTGGATGTTTAACAGAGCGCAAGCGGTGTAATATGGGTGCAGACTTATGCACTTGATGTGTCGGATAATCAGCTTTTACCTCTTTTATAAAACGGTCTTCTCTTGTTTCTACCTCTGTATTGGCACGAAGATGCTCATTGGTATTTAAATAAATACCTGAAGCCTCAGCCATCATTTGCTTAAATACTGAAGAGAAATCTTGAAGCCAATGAACTGAGGAAATACCAGACACTTCTAAAGCAGTGTTTTTATCTAGTTTTTCACCCTCCCAAATTGCGATCAGCTCACTTGTTTCTTTTAAAAACAATACCTCTTTATGTTTAGGGTTCGATGCATTCGGAAAAAGTACCAATATGGATTCTTCTTGGTCTACTCCTGATAAAAATAAAATATCCCGATGCTGTTGAAAAGGCATTGTACTATCTGCGCTGATGGGAAAAATATCATTTGAATTAAAAACAGCCAAGGTTCCTTGGTCCATTTGAGACATAAAATTCTTTCTATTTGATACATATAGACTCGCGTCTAACATTTTGTATTTCATCTTTTTTATTTTTAGCTAAATTACTTAAAAAGTCTAAGCACATTTAACAATGTAAATTCCAATGTTTTCATTAAGAGACCGCATACTTGAGTCAAGTTTTGTACAAAAACTTCTCGTTTTTTATATTTTTTAATCGACTGAAAAACAATGATTTAAGTATAATAATGCTTTTTTTTTGTAAAAAAATGTTCAACTACATGAACTTTTTGAACCTTTTTTCGTTTAATTTGTATAACCAAAAACTTAAACAAAATGACTAATTTATTTTTATCGGTACCAGTAATGGCTACTGACGACTATGTTGGCTTTACATTCTTTGTAGGGTGTATGGCAATGATGGCAGCTTCTGCCTTTTTCTTTTTATCTATGAATTCGTTTGACCGCAAATGGAAAACTTCTATTTTAGTTTCCGGTCTAATCACGTTCATAGCAGCAGTTCACTATTACTACATGCGGGACTATTGGGCTTCAACAGGTGAATCTCCAACTTTCTTCCGATATGTAGATTGGATCCTTACTGTTCCATTAATGTGTGTTGAGTTTTACTTAATTCTTAAAGCAGCCGGAGCTACTCAGAAACTAATGTGGACCTTAATTGGTGCGTCAGTAGTAATGTTAGTTACTGGATATTGGGGTGAAGGTGTTGACAGAGACAATGCTGCATTGTGGGGATTGATTTCTGGTCTTTCTTACTTCTACATTGTATACTTAATTACTTTTGGAGAAGCGAAAGCCTTGGCAACAAAAGCCGGTGGAGCAGTTCTTAATGCACACAACACACTTGTGAAGTTCGTTATTATCGGATGGGCAATTTACCCAATCGGATACATGGCAGGTACTGCAGGTTGGTACGGAGCAGAGGGAGAAATCTTCGGAATGGAATTAGCAATGGATGTTATCTATAACATAGGTGATGCAATCAACAAAATCGGTTTCGGTCTTGTAGTATATGCTCTTGCAACAGCTTCTACTGCTGATGCATAAGCCTAACAAATTTTAGATTTTAAAGCGACTCGAAAGGGTCGCTTTTTTTATTTAAACCAAGATGAATATTTTATGTAGTTCTTAGAAATTCTCTCCACCTCACCTTTAAATAGTTCTTCAGACAAAGCCTTTACTTTCTTGGCGGGAACACCAGCATAGATACTCCAGGACTCAACCCTTGTTCCTTCCAGTAAAACGGCACCCGCTGCAATAATAGCGTTGGATTCAATATGACAGTTGTCCATTACGATAGAACCCATTCCAATAAGCACATTACTTTCAATCCTACAGCCATGAATCAAGGCATTATGTCCAATAGATACATTATCTCCTATGTCAACTTTTGTTTTCTCATAGGTACAGTGCAAAACTGCCCCATCTTGTATATTTACTCTATTTCCAATTCGAATTGAATTTACATCAGCGCGAACTACTGCATTGAACCATACCGAACATTGATTGCCAATAATTAAATCACCAACTAGTGTTGCGTTTTCTGCAATCCAGCAATCTTCTCCAATTTGAGGCTCAAAGCCTCTACACTGTTTAATTAATGCCATCTTCTTGATCACTTACAAATTCTAAATCTACTTGTCTTTTTCTAGGACTCACCTCGTAAACCCTCACAAAAACAGTATCTCCGAAATTGTATTCTTTTTTTGTCTTTGCACCACGAATACAAAACTTATCCTGGTCAAAATGAAATCTATCTCCTGGAATTTGGTTCATGGGAACCATACCCTCACAATAATTTTCTTTCATACGCACATACATTCCATGATCAGCGATGCCTGAAATGGTTCCTTCAAAAACTTCTCCAATATATTCCTGAACGAATAGCGTTTGAAAATACTTGGTAGATTCTCTTTCTGCCTCAGCCGCTTTCCTTTCATTGGCAGAAATATGCTTACATATTTGCTCTAAACCTTTCTCATATGGGTTTTTGCGTTTCTCAACAGCAGATTGCAAAATGCGGTGAATGACCAAATCGGCATATCTGCGAATTGGTGAAGTAAAATGAGTATAATGCTCAAATGCTAGTCCATAATGGCCAATATTTTCAGTCTCATAGACCGCTTTAGCCATTGATCTTATTGCCATTGACTGAATTAAAGAATATTCATTTTTTAGACGAATATCTCCAAGTAAAGTATTGATATTTTTAGCGATTTGTTCCGGCTGATTTAAATCAACTTTATAACCAAATTTATCGATAAACACAGCAAATACATCTAGCTTAGCAGGGTCAGGCTGGTCATGTGTACGGTACAAACTCTTTATTCCTTTACCTCCATCCTCCTTAGGTTTGCCCAAGAAAATAGCAACTTGTTTGTTAGCAAGAAGCATAAACTCCTCTACAAGCTTATGTGCCTCTTTAGAGGTTTTGACTACTACCTCGGCGGGAAACCCTTCATCATTCAAACGGAATCGCATTTCCTCTGACTCAATACTTAGCGCTCCGTTTTTCAATCTTCTTTTACGCAAGGTTTTGGCGATTTTATTCAATAAATAGAGCTCTGATTTGTGATCTCCATCTGCACCCATAATAATTTCTTGGGCTTCTTCATAAGTAAATCTTCTATTTGAATGAATCACTGTTTTACCAAACCACTCTTTATATATTTTACCATTCTCATCTAGTTCAAAAACTGCTGAAAAGCTAAACTTATCTTCATGAGGTCTCAAAGAGCAAACAACATTTGACAATTGCTCGGGTAGCATAGGTACAACACGATCAACGAGGTACACAGAATTCGCACGTTTCAATGCTTCAGTATCCATAGCGCTTCCCTCTTCAACATAATGGCTCACGTCTGCAATGTGGACTCCTACCTCAAGATTACCATTTGATAATCTTTGTATAGATATTGCATCGTCAAAATCCCTTGCATCTAATGGATCAATAGTAAAGGTCAAAACATCCCTAAAATCTCTTCTTCTCTCAATCTCTTTTGGATCAAGTTCTATTTTAACATATTCGGCCTCCTCCATTACGGCATCGGGAAATACTGGCTCTATACCTTGGTTGTATAAGATACCGAGCATTTCTGCATCATTACTTCCACTTGCGCCTAAAACTGCAGTGACCTCCCCAAATGGAATTT
>CAJWRM010000024.1 GCA_913046365.1 uncultured Flavobacteriales bacterium | reverse complement strand
GAATCGTGAGAATTTGGCATCGAATCTATAATTTCTTCAAATCCAGGATGGTCATCACGTGTCTGTGAATGAGAAAGATAAGCACCATAGAGGGGCTCGTCAAAAACAGCAGTGTCTTCTCGTTGGGCAAAAGAATACATCAATGTTGTTGAAACATTTCTCGGCCCCGACCAAAGAAAGAGTCTTTTGCAATCAGGAACCACTTTCATTGGCGATTAATTCTTCATATAAATGATCCAAGTTACCTCTTAAAGATGTATCGTTTTGATTTGTAATCAATTTTCCATCGATACTCTTAACTGGTGTAAGCCCGCCGAATGTTCCCGTTACAAATGCTTCATCGGCACTGTAGGTATCGTAGAGCGAAAAATTCTTCTGATGACAAGGAATATTGTTTTTAACACAAATTTCAATGACCTTTTGTCTTGTAATTCCATTCATACAATAAGCACCTGTTGAGGTCCAAACTTCACCATCCTTTACAACAAAAAAGTTGGTGGCATTACAAGTACTTACAAAGCCATTGACATCCAACATCAGTGCCTCATCTGCGCCGGCTTCAATCGCTTGTATTAATGCTTGTACTTCATGAAGCTTGCTGTGACAATTCAGCTTGGGGTCCAAATAATCAGGTCTCCCTCTTCTAAAGGAGCTTGTAAAGAGTGTAATCCCTTTTGATTTGGTCTCGTTTGATGCTTTTTTATATTCTGCAATGATGACCACGTTGGGGCCCGAAATTGTCAACCTCGGATCTTGAGAAGGTGTCTTTTTTATGCCCCTAGTTACCATAATACGAACGTGCACACCATCATGCATCTCATTTTTAGACAAAGTTCTATGGATTGATGCGATGAGTTCATCTTTTGTAAAAGAAAGCTTTATGCCTGTTGCTTTAGCTGCTGTCCATAGCCGCTTAAGATGATCGTCAACAAATACCAATGTACCATGGTGCAGTCGAATTCCTTCCCATACGCCATCCCCTACAAGGTAACCACTATCAAAAACTGATATTTTGGCCTCACTTCTTTGAAAAAATTCACCATTGATTGAAATCCAAACATTTTCATTTCTAGCATCTGCCTCAGCATTGTGTGTTCCGTGAATCATAGTTTAACCTTATTTGAGCAAATAAAGATACAATAGTAATTTCTGAATATGAAGCATGAATATATATTATAGAAAATAACAAAAAATTGGAACTAAATCAAGTTTTATAATTGAATGGAAGAAGGTATCTTAAATAGAAATCAAAAAATAAGATGCTCGTAAAAACATACTCAAGCACGCTCTATGGATTGAGCGCAATTACAATAACGATAGAGGTTTATCTTGGAAAGGGAATCAATTTCTTTTTGGTAGGATTGCCCGATAATGCTGTCAAGGAAAGTCATCAAAGAATAAAAGCAGCATTTAAAAATAATGACCTCAAATTCCCAGGTCGTGAAATCACCATAAATATGGCGCCCGCTGATCTAAAAAAAGAAGGCTCTGTTTTCGATCTTCCGATTGCCATTGGTATTCTTGCCGTGAGTAATCAATTATCAGCTCAACATTTATCAGAATACCTGCTTATCGGAGAGCTTTCTCTTGATGGAACGATTCAGCCTTGTAAAGGACTTTTATCTAGAACGATTCAAGCAAAAAAAGAGGGCTTCAAGGGCATTATCGTACCGGCTTCAAATTACGAGGAGGTTCGGCAGCTTCAGGGAATAAATATAATACCTGTTCAAAGTCTAAAAGACGTTATAAGTTTTCTTCAAAATAAAGAGTACTCAATACCTAAACAAGATTCGAATAGACAAAAGAAAATAACTAATTCCGAAGACTTCGAGGATGTTCAAGGTCAAACACATGCAAAAAGAGCCTTCGAAATTGCGGCTGCAGGTGGTCATAACCTTTTATTAATTGGCCCACCGGGAGCTGGAAAATCGATGCTTGCAAAAAGAATGCCCAGTATATTACCGCCACTAAGCTTAAATGAGTCAATCGAGACAACAAGTATTCATAGTATTGCATTTAGACAAGGTGCCTTACAAGGTCTTATTCAGGATCGCCCATTTAGAGCTCCACATCACACCATCTCAGATGTTGCATTAGTCGGAGGCGGAACAACTCCAAAACCCGGTGAAATTTCAATGGCACACAACGGTGTCTTATTTTTAGACGAACTACCTGAGTTTAAAAGGAATACTTTAGAGGTTTTAAGGCAGCCTCTTGAGGAAGGTGCCGTAAGTATTTCCCGAGCGAATATGGCAACTGATTTCCCGGCTAATTTTACTTTAATTGCGGCAATGAACCCTTGTCCCTGCGGATATGCAACAAATCCAAATAAATCATGCGAATGCAGTAGCTATGCCGTACAACGATACCGCTCTAAAATATCTGGCCCACTTTTAGATCGAATCGACATGCATGTGCATGTCTCCTCTATTCCTCTTAATGAATTGCAATCAAAACGAAAACAAGAATCTAGTTATGAAATAAAGAAGAGAGTACTTATCGCCCGAAAAGTACAAGAAAACAGATGTGATGGCTCTGCTAATATTGTATGGAATTCAAATTTATCCCCACCTCAAATCAATAGGTTTTGTAACCTGCCAAAAGATGCTCGTCATTTACTAGAAAATGCCATGAATAAATTAAATCTCTCGGCAAGATCTTACCATAGAATTCTAAAAGTATCTCGAACGATTGCTGACCTTGAAGGAAGCCCGAGCATATTATCGAACCATATTGCAGAAGCACTGCATTATAGGTGCCTAGATAGAGGGAATTAAAATTATTACAACCCTTTTTTAGCCGAACCTTTTAGTAACTTGTTAAGGTTAGCAGTATAGGCCAATGCAAAAATCAATTTAGTACCATTATTGCTAGAATTGAAACGTTGGTCAAGCTTAAAGGATACATCTAAATCATGCGCATCTCCTAGCTCGATTGAACTACCTATGGCGTAACGAACTTTATCAAAACGATTTCCATAGACTCCATTCGTTGGGTTGTAGAAAAAATCTAACCCGAAAGAAGGCTCAAAAATACTCTTGCGTATCTTATATGCAATAACCGGTTTAAACCGAAATGCTTCATCAAAATCTGACTCATAAGCCTGATTACCTCCACCTCTTGAACTCATTTGATAGCGAACTCTGCAGCTATACTTAAATCTTTTAAAGGAATTACGCAGCTTGACATTGAAGTTCATGCGATTTGCACCCAAATAATTTCCAATGTCATCTCGCTTTGATACCAAACGATAATCCATGGAAATATGCGCCCATTTAAAGGCCTTATATTTTACCGTTGCTTCAGGAAAAAATGTTTTGACATTGCCTTCCCCCACTCTATTTGAAAAACTTGCTGAAAATGAAACCTGATCATTAAGCTTATAGCTCGCGCCTACAGAATTCCAAAGCTCAAAATCTTGTGCACTACCAAAAAAGGCAATCATAAGAAACAAAATGAATGCGGTAAATACCCTCATTAGTATTTATCTATGTAGATCGTCCCCATATCATAAATCTCATTGTTATCACTGACATTTACGGTCTCCAATACCACTGTTGTTGAACTAGGGTCGTCAGGCGTTTGATCGGCCGGGTTTACATCTGAATAAGCAAAAACCTGATAGTCCCCTTTTTGCAGGTACCGGAATTCAAAGCTTCCATCATAGCTTGTTTTCACATCATCGTCATAAAATGAATTTTGATTTCCGTAGATAATATAAATATCCTGGTCAACAGCTGGATATTCAAAAACATTCACACCGACATGGTCCCTCTCAACAACCTTGCCTTTAATGGTTATAGTTCCTCCTGGCCCTTCAACTTTAGAGCAAAAAGAAAAAGTAAAAATCAATAGAAAAAGAAATATAAATAGCTTAATTTTATGAATCATCGGAAAAAAGTTTAGACAATAATACAACTCAAACGACAAACTGTCGTCATAATTGTATAAGAATATTTTAAACTTGAGTTAATACTAAACGAGCAACAATATGAAATTTACCCTATTTCTAATCGTACTTCTTTCTTATTCAGCTGCGAATAGTCAGCTTCTCATCAATGAATACTCCGCTTCGAATGTGGATGGTATCAATGATGCTTTCGGCGATAAAGAGGACTGGATTGAATTATACAATACTACAGGAGCTAGTGTAGATTTAACAGGATGGTATCTCTCCGATCGGTCAGGTAATCCGCTGAAATGGACCTTTCCTGCAAGCAATATCAATGCAAACGACCATAAACTTATATTTTGTACAGGCCGGGATATTGATCAAGGAGGTGAATTACACACCAATTTTAAGCTTTCACAAACTGAAGGAGACTGGGTGATTCTTTCAAATACATTCGGAAATGTTGTAGATTCTTTTAAAATTGTTCACCCAACAAAAGCAAACCATTCTGTTGGAAGAGAAACAGACGGAGCCCCTGACTTTAAACTGTTTACAAGTCCGACCCCAAACGGTCAAAATACCGGAGCCCAAAACTTTTATACGCAAAAGCCAGTTTTTGATACTCAAGCTGGATTTTATCCGGGAGCAATAAACGTATCCATAACATGCCCTGATGCAGGTGCAGAAATTAGATATTCCACGGACGGATCAGACCCTAATGCTGGTTCAACATTGTACACAGGACCCGTTAACATTAATTCAACATCTGTATTACGTGCAGCTGCATTTAGTGCTGAGTTACCGTCATTCAACGAAAGCAATACCTACTTTATAAATGAATCTCACAACTTACCTATTGTTTCTATTTCCAGTGAGGGTGTTTATGAGCTTTTGGATGGGGACCAATTTGAACCTGTTGGTTCGTTGGAGCTTTTCGAAGAAGATGGAACATTCATTGATGAAGGTGAAGGAGATTTCAATGAGCATGGTAATGACTCATGGGCATATCCTCAGAGAGGTTTTGACTTTATTATGCGCGACCAATACGGTTATAATGGAGATCTTGATCATCAAATTTTTCCAGAAAAAGACAGAAATGACTTTCAACGTTTGATACTTAAACCTGCGGCAAGCGATAATTACCCTTTCGAAAATGGTGGCGCTCATATTAGAGATGCTTTTATTCACACACTATCTATTTGGGCGGGTATGCGATTAGATGAGCGGACATCAAGATCCTGCTTACTATATGTCAATGGCGAGTATTGGGGTGTCTATGAAATTCGAGAAAAAGCGGATGATAGCGACTACACTGATCATTATTATGACCAAGATAAATACAACATAGAGTACCTAAAAACTTGGGGTGGGACATGGCAAGATTACGGCGCACCAGATGCACAACCTAACTGGGATAATTTGAGGAATTTTATTGAAAACAATAACATGTCTGCAGGTGCAGATTTTGACTACGTGGACAGTAAGCTAAATTGGAAATCCTTGTGTGATTACTTTATGTTTAATTCATATGTAGTAAACATGGACTGGCTGAACTGGAATACGGCTTGGTGGCACGGTTTAGACCCCGAGGGAGACAAGAAAAAATGGCGCTACGTATTATGGGATATGGATGCTACCTTTGGGCATTATGTGAATTATACTGGTATTCCTGATGTTTCTGCAAATGCTAACCCTTGTAATGCAGAAAACTTGCCGAATCCGGGAGGCCAAGGCCACACAGATATTCTAGAGAAATTAATTGCTGAAAATCCGATTGTAGAGCAATACTATGTTACAAGGTACATTGATCTTGTAAATACTTATTTTTCATGTGACTCTATGCTTTATTTGTTAGACAGTATGGTGCTGAAAATCACACCTGAAATGACAGGCCAATGTGCTAGGTGGGGAGGTTCAGTAGCGGGATGGCAAAATAATGTTGAAGATCTTCGAGATTTTATTATCCAAAGATGTGAGGCCCTTGAAGCTGGTCTTATTGACTGCTATGATTTGAATGGCCCGCATGCAACAACCTTTGATGTATCTCCAGCCGAAAGTGGAGAAATCAAGGTAAATTCAGTTTGGGCACCTAGCTATCCTTGGACAACAGAATATTTCGGCGGTATTGAAACCTATTTAAAAGCCAAAGCTGCACCCGGATATATCTTTGACCACTGGGAATATACAACAGGTCCATTGGGTTCTGCAATTACTGAAGATACAAATAGTATTGTTATAAATGCACCTGAAGATATTGTTGCATTTTTCATTATTGATAACCCAAATCTAGATACTGATGGAGATGGTTTGACAGATATCATTGAAGGAGAAATTGGAACAGACCCTGAGAATCCTGACACAGATGGCGATGGTGAAAATGACTTTATTGAAGTTGGGGATCCTTCAAATCCAACTGATACGGATGGAGATGGAATCATTGACGCATTAGAGGCAAGTACAAATGATCAAGATGGCGATGGTGTGAATGATGAAGAAGACCCTGCCAATACTGATCCATGTATTCCTAACTTGTCGGCAGGCAACTGCGACCAAGACAATGATGGCTTAACTAACGATGAAGAAATTACTATTGGAACGGATCCAACAAATCCGGATACAGATGATGATGGATTTGGTGATGGAGAGGAAGCAACGAGTGGCTCAGATCCTTTAGACCCATGTGACCCAGATGACTCACTTCCGCTTTGTAATATTGATACTGATGGTGATGGGCTTACAGACGCGCAGGAAGAAGTTACCGGAACTGATGTCAACAATCCCGATACAGACGGTGATGGATTAACTGATGGTGCAGAGTTCAATAACGGAACAGACCCTCTGGACCCATGTGACCCTGAAAATAACAATCCAGATTGTGCAGAAGGTATTCACATTCCGAATGGTTTCTCTCCAAATGGAATTGGACCTGAAGAAAACAATGTCTTCCAAATCATTATAGGACAAAACGTAGATTCATTTCAATTCCAAATCTTCAATAGATGGGGTAAAATAATGTTTGAATCTGATGCCAACGGATTTGAATGGGATGGAAAATATAAAGGAGTGGATTGCAATTCTGGTGTGTACCCATACATAATGAAGGTTCAATACGATGATGGCTCTTCCGAAACCCTTTCAGGTAACATAACACTAATTCGATAAAATGAGAATATTAATATTTGCGTTTATCTTACTTCCCATTTGTAGTTTTTCTCAGGACTTTCACTACTCTCAGATTGATCAATCGATGGCAATGATTAATCCTGCTACCACATCTACTTTTTCTGGATTCGAACGAATCTCACTTCAGCACAGAAACCAATGGCTTGGTGCAGGGACACAATTTATGACCAGTATGGGTATGATGGAATTTTCGATAGGTAAAGAAGCCCGAAGAACAAGTGCATATTCCGGTTTAGGCGTTTACTTCATAAATGATATTGGAGGTGATTCAAAATTCAGTATAAAAACTGGAGGAGTAACGGCAAGCGGTGTTTTGCCTCTTTCCAAGGCGCATTCAATATCAGCTGGTATTCAGGTGGGATATTCTAGTCGATCAGCGGATTTTTCTAGGCTAACCTTTTATAATCAATGGGACGGCACACAATTCGATCCCAATATTGATCCCAATGAAGTGAACGGCGTAAATTCGTTTTCACATCTCGATGCTGGTTTAGGTGTTGCATATAGCTATAATAAAGACAATGAAAACACACTTGCAGCAAGCGACTTAAGCTTCCAAGGTGGTTTTTCCATGCAGCATTTAAATCGACCCACCTTGAGATATAATTCTCTTGTCGATGACAAACTACCCATCAAAATGTGTATTCATGCCAATCTGAGATATGGATTATCTCCTGAGACTAACCTAGAATTTAGCGCAGCTCAATTTATACAGGCTAAATACTTTGAAACAATAGGAGGGTTATTTTACCGACTTAAAATGAAATCAGCATCACGTGTGACTTCCTTTGTCAGCGACCAATATTTCGTAATAGGTTCTTATTTCAGAAGTACAGGATCTATCATTCCTTCTTTTTTTCTTGATCTAGGAGGATGTACAATTGGGGTTTCCTATGATTATGAGCTAGGTAAAATAGCTTCAATGTACCGACAATCTGTTGAAGTTAGTCTAAAATTCAATTTTGGTAAAAAATCGATTTTCTCAAGCTCTAAAATGCGTTAATAAAATCAAGCCAGGTTTTAGATTGCTTTAGATTCAATACCCTAGGCATTTTATTTTGGGAACCTAACTTTTTTACTTTAGCCATATAGCTGTAAAAAACAGCGGGCGAAACAATCTTTATTTCAGGTGTTTTCAAACTATATTTCCTCGCAGAGTTATAGTCATCATTTGCACTTCTAAGCGCATCATCCAAAAATGTCATTAGTGCATTTGGGTCATCAACATTTTCATTTGTACCCAAATACCAGCAATGGCAATGCTTATCAATATCTGCATAAATGGTATACTCCGAAAAGTCGACATTAAAAAATGAGCTAGTCTTTAATAAAGCATCGTTAATATTTTCCAAAGACAAATGTTCTCCACAAAGACTAAGGAATTGGCGAATTCTACCAGAAATAACCAATTCATTTTCTTCTATATTTGTGAACCGAACTAAATCTCCTATCAAATATCTCCACAGACCAGCATTGGTCGAAATAACTAATGCATAATCTACTCCTTCTTGCACTTGTTCAATTGTGTAAGATACTGCCGATTTTTTAATTGTGCCTTGCTCATCAAAATTATCGGCTGTAAAAGGAACAAACTCGAAGAAAATACCATTGTTCAATAAAAGCTTCATGCCTTTTCTAGTAGGGTCCTCTTGGTAAGCAAAATAGCCTTCACTTGCCAAATAGGTATCCAATAAATCAATTTCACGATTCACCAATTGATTTAATCTTTTTACGTACGGATCCATGAAAACGCCGCCATGAACATATACATATAAGTTGGGCCATATGTCATGAATTGAATCTAATTTGTGTCGTTCAATGATTCGTTCTATTAACATGATGCACCAGCTTGGAATTCCTGCAATGATGCCAACATCCCATTTAGGCGCTTTTTCAACCATCAAATCAAGCTTTTTATTCCAATCCTTCACGCCACTTATACGTGCACCAGGTTTCGTAAATGGAGTAGCGATAAAAGAAGTATGTTTTTTCAATATTCCACTCAAGTCTCCTTCGACATGAGTTTCCTTATAAGTCAACTTAGTCGACCCACCTACTGTCAATACCGTCGTGCTATAAAAGGATTGCGGAAGATCTAAGCTATGTAGGATACTCAATTGTCTTACACTTGATTTTTGAAAGGAACGAATCATCTCCGAGGTAACAGGAATCCTTTTACTGGGAGAGCCAGTAGTTCCAGATGATAAGGCATAATATTTAATCCTACCTCTCCAGGTATTGTCCTTTTCACCTAAAATAGAATACTTTAACCATTTATTATAAAAGGAATCGTAATCCATAATTGGAACTTCCTGCTGATACGCCCGCACCAATTCGTTGCTCAAAATAGCACTGAAATTATGGGCCAGACCGAACTTAGTCGTCTTTGATTTAGACAAGAGATACTGAAGTACTTTAACTTGCTCTTTGTAACCTTGGGTTTTCTTCGCGTTCTTGCGATAACTTAGGGCTGTTGTCTGCTTTAGAAACCTACCTATTAAAGGCATAAACTAAGTATCTTAAAGGGTTAGTAATCAAAAATAAAGATACAAAAACGACATATTTTTCATTACTTTATCTTAACTTTACACCAAAATCTGGCCATGAGTAAAAAAACATTTATTGTACCGCATGACTTTACAAAAGTAGGAGATATTGCTCTTGAACATGCAATTGCAACTGCAAAACCTTTAGATGCAGAAGTTCAATTACTTCATGTAGTGGCAAAACAAAACCAAATTCACGAAGCAAATATCAAATTAGAAGAGATTGTCGAAAAATTTAAATCTCACGAAGTTGAGCTTATTCCAAACGTTAGAATTGGAAGTATTTTTGAGGATATTGGTGATTTTGCTGCTGAACATGAAGCGAAGCTGATTTTTATGGGAACACATGGTGCGCATGGATGGCAGCATGTAACAGGAAGTCACGCTTTAAAGGTTGTAACAAATTCTTCTGTCCCTTTTATTATTGTTCAAGAAAAGCTTGTTAAACCAACGGGCTACGATTCTATAGTTGTTCCGATGGATTTGAATAAAGAAACAAAACAAAAGCTGACAATCGTTTCGCGTCTCGCTAAATATTTTGGCTCACAGGTTCATGTTGTGATTCCAGATGAAACAGATGATTTCTTGAAGCATCAGGTTAAATCTAATATTGTATTTGCCAAAAGATTCTTTAAAGATAGAGAAGTCGATATGAAACATACATTAATTTCTAGATCTGGATTCGATAAGGAGGTCGTGAAATATGCTGTTTCAGTAGATGCAGATTTAATTGCGATAATGAATCTCAATAAAAGCAACTTTTTGAATGCGATTACCTCAAATTATGAGCAACATATCATTACAAATGATGCTTTAATTCCTGCACTAATAGTAAATCCAGTTTACAAGGAGGGGTATGGACAAAGCATTATGTTCAGCTAGAACGCCTTTAAGATTCATTAAAGTCATCATTCAAAAAACATAATACACTACAACATGACCTTTCATGATTATTTTGCGAAAGCGCAATCGATAAAAGGTCTTGACAAAGCACTTTGGCCTGTACTTGAATCGATAACAAGTGCATCTGTAAAAGTAAGCCATGATCTTCAAAAGGCAGCACTATTAGACGGGGTTTTAGGTGCTCAAGGTGGACAAAATGTTCAAGGAGAAGAGCAACAAAAACTGGACGTCATAGCAGATAGTGCATTTATTAATGCCTTCGAGAATTGCGGATCTGTTGCTGGGATAGGATCTGAAGAAAATGAAGAGCACCTTGCGTTCAATACCGAAAAAACAAATTCTTCGTCATACATCGTTTTATTTGATCCACTGGATGGATCAAGCAATATAGACGTTAATGTATCTGTTGGAACTATCTTCTCAATTTATACAAGGACATCAAAATACGGTCAAGCTGCAACGCTTGAAGACATGCTTCAAGCAGGGAAAAAACAGACGGTAGCAGGATATGTTTTATATGGAACATCTACGATGCTCGTATTAAGCTGGGGTGACGGTGTTCAAGGCTTTACATTAGATCCTTCAAGTGGAGAATTTATTCTTTCACACAGTAATATGAGAATGCCTGAGTCAAGTAGGCTATATTCAATGAACGAAGGAAATATAAAAGAATGTGAATCTGGTGTAGCAGAATACATCGCATTTTGTCAGAGTAAAGAAAACGACTTTAAAGGTCCATATTCAGGTCGTTATATTGGCTCCTTAGTTGCAGATTTTCATAGAAGCCTAATTAAGGGAGGGATTTATATTTACCCCAATGTCCCGGCAGCTCCAAAAGGAAGGCTTAGATTGTTATACGAATGTAATCCGCTTGCATTTATTGCAGAGCAGGCAGGAGGATTAGCAACGACTGGTAGAAAACGCATCTTAGAAATTGAGCCTAAAGAACTTCACGAGCGAGCTCCGCTTTTTATTGGCTCAAAAAACATGGTTGAAAAAGCAATGAGTTTTTTGATTTAACATGAACCTTAAGAGCTTTAATAACAGTTCTCAGGAACATCCAAAGGTATTAGAAACCCTTAAAATCATTGAGAAGCTTGAGACCAAAATCCACTGGTCGGGATTGGTTGGTTCTGCTCAATCTGTTTTTTCAGCTGCCTGTGCCAACCAATGTCCAGGGCAACATGTATTCATTCTTGACAATAAAGAGGATGCCGCTTACTTTCTAAATGATTTACAGGGTCTTTACCCGAATGACAAACGTTTGGTCTTCTATCCTGCTTCTTATAAAACTCCATATCAGATTGAAGACACGGATAATGCAAGCGTCGTTGCAAGAACGGAGGCCCTAAAAAAACTTAGTACACAAAAAAACTGCTGGATCGTCACTTATCCCGAAGCTTTATTTGAAAAGGTGCTATCGGTGAAAAAGTTGAAATCCAATACAATGAAAATAGAGCTTGATAAAACCTACTCTATTGAATTCATTAACGAACTTTTACTGGAATATAATTTTGAGCAAGTTAACTATGTATATGAACCCGGGCAATATTCAATAAGAGGAGGAATTGTAGATGTCTTTTCTTTTGCCTCAGACACACCTTACCGAATAGAATTCTTTGGAAACGAGGTTGAATCGATTAGAACATTTGACGCAGCAAGTCAGCTATCCATAAGTAGCCACTCATTCTTTAGTATTGTCCCGAACATACAAGGCGAAATGCTCGTAAAAGGCATGGATTCATTCTTTAAATACCTTAAAGGTGATAAGGTACTTTGGGTAGACTCCGTAGAAAGAACATTAGCACGTATTCAATTAGAATTCGCTAAAGCACAGCATATCTATGATGAATTAGAAAATAAGGAAAGACTGAGTAAGCCGGAGCAATTATTTTTAAATGAAAAAGAATGCAACGGAGTATTTGAGCTAACAACACTAATTGAGTTCAACAATAATCCATATTTCAAAGGAAGTAAAAAGGTAGAATTTTCTTTATCTCCGCAGCCTAGCTTCAATAAAAACTTTGACCTTTTAAAAGAGGACCTTTTAGAACATCAGAAAAAAAAATTTACAAATTTCTTGTTCTCCAACCAGCCCAAACAAATTGAGCGACTCTACCAGATATTTGAAGATATTGGAACTTCTGTAGAATTTATGCCCATGAATTCAGCATTACATGAAGGCTTCATTTGTAAAGAATCGAAAATAGTTTGCTATACTGACCACCAGATTTTTGAGAGATACCATAGGTTTAGATTAAAAGAAGGTTTTCGACAGGCCAAACAGGCACTTACCTTAAAAGAGTTATACAATCTACAAAAAGGAGACTACGTAACCCATATTGATCATGGCGTAGGACAGTTTTCTGGACTTGAGACCATAGATGTTAATGGCAAACCGCAAGAGACAATAAGACTCATCTATAAAGAGGGAGATGTTCTTTATATTGGTATTCATTCTCTTCATAGAATTTCCAAATTCACAGGAAAGGATGGTTCGGTTCCAAAAATGAATAAACTAGGAACACAAACATGGAATACCCTTAAAAACAAGACTAAGAAAAAAATAAAAGAACTTGCTTTTGACCTTATACAATTGTATGCAAAAAGGAGAAGCCAACCTGGTTATGCATTTGCACCAGATACCTACCTGCAAAATGAGCTAGAAGCTTCGTTCATGTATGAAGATACACCTGACCAATTTAAGGCGACTCAAGATGTAAAAAAAGACATGGAATCAAAAACTCCAATGGATAGACTAATATGTGGAGATGTTGGTTTCGGTAAAACCGAAGTTGCTATTCGGGCTGCATTTAAGGCTGTAGCAGACAGCAAGCAGGTAGCTATTTTAGTTCCTACTACCATCCTTTCGTTGCAGCATTTCCGTAGCTTTAAAGAAAGGTTAAAAGAGTTTCCTTGCAATATTGATTATGTCAATCGATTTAAAAGCGCGAAACAAACAACAGAAACCATTCAAAAGCTCAAAAAAGGACAGATTGATATCTTAATTGGTACGCATGCCATAGTTTCAAGTAGAATTCAATTCAAAGATTTGGGGTTAATGATCATCGATGAAGAACAGAAATTTGGTGTTTCAGTTAAGGATAAACTAAAAACATTAAGAACAACTGTAGATACACTTACACTTACAGCGACTCCTATACCAAGAACACTTCAATTCTCACTAATGGGTGCGAGAGACTTAAGTATTATAAACACGCCTCCACCCAACAGACAGCCAGTACTTACCGAAATCATAACCTTTAATGAAGAAATGCTTAGAGATACTATATCCTATGAGGTATCAAGAGGAGGGCAGGTTTTCTTTGTAAACAATCGAATTGCAAACATCAAAGAAATTGCAGGAATGATTCAACGTTTATGCCCAGGTGTCAAAGTAGGCATTGGGCATGGCCAAATGGATGGAAAGGTATTAGAAAAAAACATGATGGACTTCATAGAAGGTAAATATGATGTTTTAATTGCAACAACGATTATAGAATCGGGAATAGATATTTCCAATGCCAACACAATTATTATTAATGATGCGCAAAACTTTGGATTAAGTGACTTACATCAGCTAAGAGGAAGAGTAGGTCGAAGTAATAAAAAAGGTTTCTGTTATCTTATTGCTCCGAAAACAACCGTGCTTACCTCTGAAGCTAGAAAACGACTGGAAGCCTTGGTTCAGTTTTCAGACTTGGGTTCAGGATTCAATATTGCCATGAAGGATTTGGATATTAGAGGAGCAGGAAATATGCTAGGTGGAGAACAAAGCGGGTTTATCTCGGAAATTGGATTCGAGATGTATCAGAAAATACTGAACGAGGCAATGAAAGAACTCAGAGAAAAAGAGTTTAAAGATCTCTTTAGTGAGCGTAATAGTGACCAGCTTACAACATATGCGACGGAATGTGTATTTGAGACCGACTATGAGGTTCGGATACCTGACAACTATGTTAATGATGTCGCAGAGCGCTTAAGTCTATACCAAGAACTCGATAATATAGAAAACATAGAGGCACTAAATGGGTTTGAAGAAAGAATGATTGATCGATTTGGGCCTATACCCGATCCGGTCAAGGAATTATTCTTTTCATTTGAGTTAAGATGGATGGCCAAAAAAATTGGTCTTGAACGACTCGTTATTAAATCTGAAAAGATGGTTTGTTCGTTTATTTCTGACGCCAATTCGCCTTTTTATGAATCAGCGCTATTTACTGAAATATTAAAAGAAATAACGAATCAAGGAAAGGGTTATAGACTTTTACAAAAACAGGATCGATTACGTCTAATTATAGAACCAATCGCAGATATCCGAGAGGCATACCAAAAACTTGAAATCTTATATAAAGACAAAGATATAGCTGGTCCTACTGATAAATAGGTCCTATATATGTCATACATGGAAATGGAAGTATTCCTGTGTAACACCTATATTTAAGTGTTAGTGCAATAGTATCTGTATTAGAATTTACTGAGAACTCTCCGTCAGGTTTTCTCTTCCACTCATCAATGCAAGTTGCACCACCCTGAAGTACAAAGTTTGAATCTAAGCGCATCCTAAGTTCCTCAATAAAATCTGTTGTCTCAGCTAACTTGGCTCCTTGATACCAACGATAATTCCCCGGTCTCAATTTTACGGCACGATTTCCATCAATACGCATAGATATAGAATCATTATTACCTACAAAGGTTACATCCATTTCATGTTCTGTATGATAGCCCTTTTTAGTTTCTGATGTTGGAGGTACTCCTCCACAATGTGAATGATGGAGTTGAGCTTTTAAAACCACGCCTTGCTTGCAAGAAATAATCAAAAAAAATAAAGTAATTGAGAAAATAATTATTTTCATTGTAGAAGTTTTAAGGTAGTTTGACGCGCTGTGTGATCAGACCTCAAATAGTCATCATAAAGAGGATTCTTTATGATTTCTGTCGCCTTCAAAACGTCATGATTAAGCTTTGATATTTCCGAAAAGCTGATTTTATGACTTAAAAAAGCGTCTACGGCCACATCATTGGCGGCATTCAAGACACAAGCCGATGTACCTCCTTCGTCCAAAGCGAAAAAAGCGAGTTCAATATTTTGTATTAACGCAGGATTTGGACTCTTAAAATCAAGTTCAGGGTGCTCCATAAAATTAAACCTGGGAATATTTGTTTTAAAACGCTCTGGATAGGTTAATGCAAATTGAATAGGTAATTTCATATCAGACAATGCCGTCTGTGCCTTCAATCCCCCATCTTCAAATTGAACAAAACCATCAATAATGGCCTGTTTATGGACAAGTATTTCAATTTGGGTAGGCTTCAAGTTAAATAGCCACTTGGCTTGAATTGCCGCAAAACCAGAACTCATCATACTTAGCGAATCAATTCCTAGCTTTGCATCTAAAAAAGAAGTGGAATGTATAGGCAATTCTTCTTTGGTAACTTTTTGCAATTGCAGCGTATCTATATTTTGAAGAGATCCGCCTTGAGCAGTTAAGTATATCTTTTCGATTTTATTATGAAACTCCCCAACAAGACACTGAAAAATTGAAGATTGTTTGCAATCTATGGGATAAATATTTACACCTTTTTCTCGGGCCAATTTGGTAACCAATTCTCCTGCAACCAAAATAGATTCTGTATTGGCCAAAGCAACTTGCTTTTGTGCATTAATCGCAGCAATCGTTGGTGCTATGCCCGCAAAACCTGAAATCGCATTAAGTACAAGTTCAACCTCTCCCGACTCTAGTACTTGATTTAAGGCCTCTTTGCCTGCGTATACATGAATATCAGCTGTCCATAATGCTTCGCTAACTTTTTTATAATCAGCTTCATCAACAACTACAACAGTATTGGGCTGCAGTTTCATCGCTTGCTGAATCAACAAATCTACATTACGATAGCCTGTTAAAACTTGTACATCAAAATAATCAGGATATGTAGCAATAATATCTACAGCCTTCATTCCTATTGAACCTGTAGAACCAAGAATCGCTACCCCTTTCTTCTTTGACATAAGACAAAAATAAGGTTTTGGTTTGGGTTTATTTGGATATCACATGCTTGATTGTAACAATATGGTCTGGACCACTAATTACAAGAAAAGAAACACCTTTTTGAAATAAAGGAATGGACCAAGGAAATAGATTCATACAGGCCTAAACCGAGAGCTATTTTTGATCCCCGAATTCTTCATTAATAGGCGACGAGGCGTTTTTCTTTGGTCTCATTTCTGTAGAATGCAATAGAAATAAGTAGGGCTATAAGCTGATAAGCATAAACCAAATAAAGGACGGTAGAATAACCAAACCAAGTCTCTATCCATAAGCCAATAGCTATTACCGCAAAAAATCTAAAAATTTCAAATAAAAAATTCCACTTGTTCTTATCCATCAGGTCAGTCAAAGAATAAATGGTAAAAAATATATATGCGCCGTAAACCAAAATATAAATAAAAGAAAGCGAGCCAAGACGGGAAAATAGATCTAATAAAAAAAACATAACCACAAAAAGGTGCGTAATTCCCCAATAAAGCTGAAACCTTGATAAAGTAGGTTTATATTTAGAGAAACTGTAAACATTGTCTATTTTATGTAATGGATAAAGTTCATCAAAACCCTCAGGCCTCCAACCTGTGGGTCGAAACCATATGGTAAGCTTATCCATTAATTTTTTGGCATTCCAAGCATCCTTACAAAGAACAAAAAAGTGTTGAAAATTAATCTTAAATGGATTCCAAGTTAATGCGGGCCGAGAAATTCCAAATACTGGAGGGACATCCTCTAATTCCTCCTGAAAGGTTCCAAACAGAAAGTCCCAGAAAATAAAAATCTGACTCAAATTCTTGTCTAAATATTCAGGATTAATTGCGTGATGGACTCTATGGTGAGATGGAGTTACAAGGATGTATTCAATAAATCCCAATTTCCCGACATGTCGTGTATGGTACCAAAATTGCATGAATAAATGCAGTGGAAGAATGATGGCAATCACCTCAGGAGGAACACCCATAATAGCCGCTGGAATTAGCAAAAAAGTAAAAAACTTGAAAATCCCGGATATAGGTTGTCTTAAGGCACAAGCTAGGTTAAATTCTTCACTACTGTGGTGAATCACATGGTGGTTCCAAAACAAATTCACCTTGTGTGCAAATCGATGAGACCAATACCCATAAAAGTCGATTACAATGAATGCTATGGCATAAACAACAACGGTATTTTCAATACTAAAAATCGCAAGCTTAGAGAAAAGCCATTCATAGGATATAATTCCAATGGAAAGTCCCAAAACATCCTTAAGGACATTTGTCATGCCTGAACTCAAGCTAGATACAGCATCATCCATAGGGACAGTGTCGGAACCCTTAAGATATCCATAAAGCTTCTCAAGGAGCACAAGAACCAAGAATGTTGGCATTGCGATCAATAATATTTTTCCATATTCCTCCATAGGCGCTAAACTGCCCTTTAAATTACAAAGATTTTAAAAGAAAGCCCTCAGTTCCATACCTCCAGTATGGATGATTCTCGTATTCTCGGATTTTCGTCCCAAATACTGTATAGTCAGTTGTAAATTTTTTGAGACTGTTTTTTGATACCCAAAGCTCCAAGTATAATTTATTCCAGGACGCAGTGCTTCGAGCATTTCAAAGCCAACAGTAGAATTTTCGATACCATCAAAATCAATTTTTAATAGTTTAATGGCTCCTTGAAGACTTCCTTTATCGGTTTGATTGTATTTAAAGGTTGTTCCTATATCACTTATTTTGCAGGATTCTTCTCCCAAAGCAGGGTCATTATTTTTATCCACGATTCTTCCATCAAGAGTAACACGAAAATTAGTACTCGGCTGATAGCTAATGGAGGTTTTTAACCACGAATAGTTTATAGCATAATCCCTTCCTGAGGTATAATCGGCAATCGTATTTTTTATTCCATCTTGCACAGTAGCAAGTACAGAAAATCTGGGTGTAATATTCCACCGCGCGTTTACCTCATGAAATGATGCCAATTTAGAATCAAAACCTGAGGCCAATAATGTTTTAGATTGACTTTCTTGAAATATATACCTAGCACCAAATATAGCGCCTGTTCTATTGAAAAAGAGAGAATTCCGAACAAAAGCGGTAGTAGAAATAAGATTGGTATCGGCGATCCTATTGTTTAAAGGATTAAATACCGAACCATCGAGAAAAGCATTGGATTTTTTATTGATCCTAAATCTAGCCTGATCAGAAAATAAAGACAGTACTCTTAGTACACCTTTTTTTCGAGACCAAACTCGTTCAGGTCGCAGGTATACTGTTTGGTTGAACTCGTTAAAATATGTTGTTACATAGGTATTACTCGGCACAAATACACGAATATAATTTGCCTGGTCAATAAATTGAGAAATTTCAAATTCATTTAAATCTTTTATACCATCCTCGTTATAATCTATCCATGTATACACACCCTGTCCATCATTGACCTGAATATAAAGGAATTCCCGTTTTTGTTCTAGACCAGATCCTATCTCATAAAATGTAGACCATTGTATTGCATTTTTCCAGGCCTTAAATGTATACTCGAGGCGACCTATTACAGAATTTTCTGGTTTTTGATTCATGAGCACTGTATCCAAAACATCTAGCGAACGGTATCCCGACAAAAAAGTAATCTTCTGGTTCTTTAAACTATTAATTTGAAGCTCTGCACCTGTTGTTTTGGCAATTGCCGTTCTTTCAAAGCTTTCCGATTCTAATCTTCTATCATAACGCTCGCGATAATAAAGCTTATACTCCATTTTACTTGTGTCCTGGTTGGCTATATAAAACTGATAGTCGAAAAACTCATAGCTCTGAGCGGACAGAGTAAAACTTGTATCTTGATAACGGTTTCTTTCGTGATCATCCTTATAACCAACTCTCAACGGACCTATCTTCTTTGATAAATCTAATCTATGGCGTATAAAACTACTTTTAGACTCCGCATTGGCTTGTAAATAGCTTGCATCCCATTGGGCATCCCACCCTTTCTGTTTCCAATTTCCTTTTGAGTATGCACGCTGACCGCTATAATCAGAACCTATTGAAAAATGTTGCGCATCTAATGAAATCGAACCGCTCTTTTTATGAGCTATTTTTGTTCCTAATGTCCCGAGAATTTGATTGCCCTGATACCCCTTAAAACGCGTATTCCAATCCCGGTCAAACTCAACCGCACGATACTGTTGAATAGGAGTAAAAGACGACGACAGGTACTCAATTTCCGCTTTTGTAATTAGTGACCAAAAAGAAATCGTATCCGCTTTCCCAAATAAAGTTGTATTCATCCATCTGGTTCGGTTTGAGTAGCCTACATTGTCTTGCTTAGAAAGACTAGAATAGGTGTTTAAATCCATATTACTAAGCGCCCATTCAGACTCAACATAGCTCGACTTCGAATACTTCCATTTGAGGCCCGTGCTGAACATCTGCTGTTTCTTCGGCGTAATGATGCTTCGGGAAGCCCGATAATTCCCCTGCGCAATATTGCCCACCGGCTCAATCCATTTGAATACTTTTCCCAAAGCATTATAACTCTCTAGTAAGTAATCGCCATTTCCATCACCAACAAATTCAAAAAATACTCGGTAAAAAGCGGAGTCCGGATCTACACTAAAAACCAAAATGGAATCAAAACCTAATGAGTCAATTAATTTATATAAGTTTTGATTATCAAAAAACCCAACAGAATCTACGGAGTTAACTACCGCTAAATCTAAACTATCACCAATACCCGCTAAATAAGAGCGCTGCTCGCTAGATAACTCTTGCTGCAAAGGTTGATTTTTTGCGTCCTGTTCAGAATAAGCGTTCAGCCAGAAATCAATTTTTTTCGACTCATAAGATAGTGAATGCTGTAACAAAGAACGGGCATAATTCTGATCCGAATACTGAAATTCAACAACGATCCGTGTATCTTTTGTAATTAGGTTTCGAGAAGTAAAAATGATTTCGGAAGTATTATAATCAATCGTATAATCATATTCCTGTCCGCGCTCTAAAAGACGGCCATCAATGAATACCTTTTCGGTCCCTGAAAGTACGATAATAAAGGGTTCATTTTCCGCACCTACAAGACGATACGGCCCCTGATTAGCCTCAATACCCTGAATAATCTGTCTGTTAAACTTTCCCTTTGATAGCGCTCCACTCAGCTGGATGCTCCAAACCTTATCTTGATGTTTATTCCATTTATAATTGACACTTAATCCCTGAGCTCTTTTGCGATAATTCATGAAATATCCTGTTGGTTTAGAAAGCCAAAAATCTCCAGCAATCAACTTCAATCTATCATTGTAAATCTGAATAAATACCTTATCAAACTCTTGAAGCTTATTGGTATTACCCTCAGGCTGTATTGGTATATTGGCATCAGAAACCGAGGCTAATATTTTTAAATTAGAAGATATCTTCCCTGAAAGCTCCAAATTCAAGGAAGAATTAATTCCCAAATCCTGGTTGTTTCCGAAGGAAATCCCTCTAGAAATCGAACCATTTTTATTCAATTCATTTCCCCCGAACACATCGTCTACAGAGAAGAAGTTTTCAATCTTAAATAATGCGCTGTTATCCTTATACTTATCAAAAACCAAACTGCTATCACGCAGCTGATATTTTTTAGATAAATCAAATGGAAAGACCTGATAAACGAAGCGTATCGAATCTTCAATAGACTCATTTAACACAAATAAAGCGGAAGAAAAGTTCAAGCGATACTGAGAAGATGTCAAAGAAATATCCCCAACAAAAGCCTCAAATGAGTTTGGGTATATACTGAAGGTATCTATCCTAATGGAATCCTTGACTTTTAGGGTTTTTGTACGTTTACCAGCATCTTGAGAGAAAGCACCTAAGTGAAATCCAAAGAAAAGCAAAATAACAAGTATGATTTTCATAGCTGACATCCTAACGAAGATAAGGCTCTGAGCTTTAAAACGCTATTTTATAGTTTCCATTGTACTATGCCCAAATCTATAGCATAGATTCTAATATACTTTTAAGCTCCGAAATGGTGCCGTCTCTAAGGACAATGGATGATTCACAACCATAACCCAACAATGCCCTTTTTGTAGAATGCCCCCAGGCAATGACAATGCTGTGCTCTAAAATTTCGTTATTAATGAAATAGGCATGTACATTGCTCGGACTCGTAAAAACAAGTATATCTATACTGACGACTTGTAATGGAAGTAATAATGTTTCGTATAAAATCGCACGCTTAATTTGTTCAGCCGAAATAGATTCCTCAATCGAGCGCAAAGAACGATTGGATGAAGGAATAAAGACTTTTCTCGCTCCTAACCAAGTCGAAAACTCCTCAGACACATGTTTTGGATTACTTGCATTAGAAGCAATAAAATCAGGTTTTAAACCCATTTCATTGAGCTTTAAAGCAGTCTGTGAACCTGCACATGCAATACTGTAATTATCCAGGTTAATTTTTTTGGATTCGGATAGAAATTTAGCAGAACGAATACTTGAGAAAAAAACAACCTCAAAATCATTTGGTAAATCAAAAGACAAAGACTTGAAATCAATCAATGATTTGCATTCAAACCGAAAATCATGATTCCCCATAAGTTCATTCAGGGTTTCTAGCTCATTAGCATCTTTAGAAATGAAGATCTGTTTCAAACTTGCTGATGTTGCAAATGCTCTACAATTTTTTTTGGGAATTCCGGGTTGTCTTTATAGGGGAAACGAAAATACCTCGACGGATGCATTGCATCGTCTGAAAAAGCAACATGGACATATTTGTTATCACAATATACACCCAACGGTAATTGACAGCCTCCATCCATTAGATTTAGCACAGACCGTTCTAAATGAACGAGCTTTTGAACAGCGGGATCATTTATTTGCTTTAAAATATTTTTAAGCTCAATAGCAGAAGAACGAACCTGAAGAGCGAGCACACCTTGCGCCGGAGCTGGCACAAATTCATCACATGTCAAATCAATACATACGAGATCGGAAAGATCCAATTCTAATCGAAGAATGCCAGCCTTTGCTAAAAGAATCGCATCATATTCGCCTGTCTTTAATTTTTCAACTCTCGTGGGAACATTACCTCTTAGCTCTTTAATTTGAACATCTGGCCTTAGGGCCAACAACTGTGACTTTCGACGGGCAGATGATGTACCGACAATCGCATCCTTTTTCAATCCCCATAATGCATTTTGCTCATGGACAGACTCTCGAATCAATAGCAACTCGCATGGGTTAGCTCTTGAGGATACAGCTGCAACTTCAAGTCCATCTGGTTGATTCGTTTCTAAATCTTTATGGGAGTGCACCGCCAAATCAATTTCTTTCCTTAACAAAGCATCTTCAATTTCTTTTGTAAAAAATCCTTTACCCTCCATTTTATCAAAGCTCAAATCTTGAATCTTGTCGCCCTGAGTTTTTATGATTTCAATATGGACTTCATGTCCCCTATGCTCTAATTCTTTTCTGACAAAATTAGCCTGCCACAAGGCGAGATCGCTGCCTCTAGTTCCAATTATAATTGGCTTAGTTTGCGACATTCTTTAAAATGATTTCTTTTGCAAGCTTCATTGGGCCACTAATGTACTTTTTTTCTACATACCCAAGCACTTTATCCAAAACTTCTCTTGCTTCTGGATCTAATTCCTCCATATCGCGTTTAAAGACTTCGTCGATAGCCGTTTCCTTTATTGCCTTAACTTGACGAGGGACATCCCGCATGACCAACTCTACATTGCGTTCTTCCACAACATGGATAAAATCTTCCAAGGCCTCATTGACAATTAATTTAACACAATCAACTTCTTTTGCTCGAACTTTGAGGTTATCATTGGAAATTTTCTGCAATACGTCAATTGATAAATAATGAACCTTATGCTTTTGAATGATTTCTGGTGAGATGTCTTGAGGTATTGCAATATCAATGAGCGTTTTTAAATCTTTGTCTCCATTCAGCAGACTTTCATATGTTTCTAATGATACTACATTGTGGTTGGCGCCAGTACAAGTTAAAATAACATCAAATCCTTTTTTATAAAAAGGCAATTCTGATAGTGGATAAAAAGATGCTTTCAACTCCCCAGCAAGATTTTCAGCATTTTCAACTGTACGATTAAAGACGATAAAGTTACTGAAGCCATGCTTTTTGAGAAACTTACACATATTAGAGTTTGTGTTTCCTGAACCAATGATTAAGATTCGAGAATCAAGTGGGATATTTAACTGTTTAAGCTTATGATATGCTAAAGACACAACAGACACTGGTTTCGTTGCAATACTCGTTTGTGTATACACTTTTTTCGCTGTCTCTATGACCTGGCGAATGAGCAATCGTAAAAAGTCTCCTGTGAGTCCGCTTACATTTGAAAGTTCAAAAGCATTTCGAACTTGAGTAATAATCTCCCTTTCACCAACAATCATTGATTCGATAGATGAAGCAACAGAAAGTGAATGCTCTACAGCGGAGTCGCCAATATATTCCTCAACGTTCAGTGATAAATACGAGACATCAACCTCCGATAAATCAGGATATAAAGTACGAATAAAACCTTCAATAGAAATATTAGACTTACTTACTATCGTAAATTCAACTCGGTTACAGGTAGAAAGAAACATTATTTCATCAAGGTCAAACCTTTCTTTAACACGCTTTAATCTAGCGGCTTGATCTACCGGCTCAATGTGCAGAAGCCCTATCTTTACGACATCCAATTTACGATGTGTAAAGGCAAAGATTTTTAAGTGTTTGAGGTTGTTTCCCATTCCTTATTACAAATATCGGAAGTCATGCCTCATTTATTGTCACAAAAGTGTCATGTGTCCTAAAAATTAAGAAAAGACTATAAATTTGTAATCATTCTAAACAAACTTATCTTATGAAAAGAGTCAAAGCACTTCTTTTTGATCTCGGAGGTGTAATCGTTAACCTTGATTATCATAAAACAATAAATGCTTTTGAAGCACTTGGGGTAGCAAATACAGAAAGTCTCTACAATCAATTCAATCAAACTGAAATTTTTGATGATTTCGAAACAGGATCTCTATCAGGAAAGGAATTTATAAACTTGATGAAGCATCAAATTCCTACACATTCCTCGGAATCTGAAATAAAAAAAGCCTGGAACGCAATGATTATAGGGTTCGAAGAAGCTAAACTAGAACAAATCAAAAGATATAGTGAAAGGATCCCATGTTATTTGCTGAGTAATACAAATGAAATCCACCTAGAATATATCCAAACTCTGTTAGGTAAAATGTCCTTCAAGAATCTCGAATTACTCTTTAATAAATGCTACTACTCTCATATTATAGGAAAAAGGAAGCCACATAAAGAAACATTTGAATGGGTTTTATATGACATGGGGTACGTGCCTGAAGATGTATTATTTATTGAAGACTCACCGCAACATATTGAGGGAGCAAAAACAACCAATCTAAATACATTACACTTTACTAATGAACGAAGCATAGAAGAAATTGAATATTGGCTATAGCTATCGTATTAGGTGCAAAAAACCTTGTTTTTGACTATTTTCCAGCACAAGCTTATACATATAAACACCATCCATCAAATCCGAGCCGTCTAATGATTTGCCTGAAAAAGGAATCTCATTCTGTTGATGCCTATATACTACATTTCCCCACCTATCGAAATAAAATACTTCGTAAGGCTCACATGTCTTAAAATACGACTGTAAATCGAACACCTCATTTGAAGCGTTTCCGTTGGGTGTAAAAACATTTGGTAATTCCGCATCTTCAAATGAATAAATATTGATGATATCTAAATCTATCAATGTCAATGGCGAAACACAACCATTAACAGTAACCGACACATTATAATCTCCAATATCCTCAGGGTAAGCTGCAAATAAAAAATCCGATGAGTCAGCATAATATCCATTAGGTCCATTCCATTCATAAAAACCGTCTTCAACGGAGGCTATAGAAACCTCAAAAATATCTCCAGGACATGACAAAGGGCTATTGGAAAAAACTGGAGGAGCATCAGGTATCGGAAAAACAATCAGCTCATAAGTAATGATGGAATCACATCCTAATGAAGTAAATAAATTAAAGGGATAGGTCCCGGTGACGCTCATTGTAACCCCTTCAAATGTAATAGATTCTCCTTCACAAAGGCTAGTATCTATAACGAAACTATAGGCGGGATTGACCGTGAGCTCCAGTTGCACAATTGAGTCGCATCCAGCAATCGATTGCAAATTTTGAACATAGGACCCAGAAGCATTTAATTCATCTGGACCAAAGGTGAATGTTTCATTCGAACAAATTGTCTCAACAAGACTAATATCATAGGATTCATTGACCACTATTTCAGTAGTTGTAGTATCGCTGTAGCATCCGTTTACCTCAAGATAAATAGAATATGTTCCTGCATCAGAAAGCGCTAAATCATTGATTACTGTTTGGTTTCCATTAAAGGAGAAACCGTTCGGGCCATTCCAAAAGTATGATGCTCCAGCAACAGAACTCGTAAATAGAGTCAAGCTATCGGAAGAACATATAGGAGCGTTAACTATAATTTCAGGTGTTGGAATCTCATTGGGCTGTTCTATGGTAATATCACTTGTTTCTTCACAGGAGCCAGATCGAGCATAAACCGTATATGTTCCTGCACTCAAACCACTGAAGTTGCCATCTACAAAATAATTAATACCATCAATTGAGTACTCAACATTTGTGCCCGTTGTCACAATATTAATCTCTCCATCTCCCGACTCAAAACAACTTAAATCAGTTCCCAAAACAGTTACAATTGTAAATGGAACAAAGACAGGGGGAGGAAGATCAAAAGCGGGAGATCCAATAGGATTTCCATCAAAGGTCGCGTTACCCTGAATATTCTCATAAGTGTTGTCAAAGCGATAATAAGCTTGTAGGCTGGTCTGTCCAGTAGGATTAATGAGTGTATTCATGTTTAAATTAATCTGCTCCTGGGTGCGGGCAACGTTCCATATTCGTACCTCATCTATTCTTCCTCGAAAATGTTCCGGACCATTCGGCCAATTTGAACGATTTCCAATAGCTCCATCCCAATCGTTAGTAATTAAAGAACCTGTATGAGGAGTTTCATTCACCAAACAGCCATTTACATAGTATTTAATGGTTTGACCATCATATGTCCCTGCGAGATGGTACCAAGTATTATTAGGGAGCGTAATCGGATTTAAAACGAATTCAAAACCATCAGTTGTTGAAATTTGAAAACTATTAGGACGAAATAAATAATTACAATCTGCTGTTCCATCATGCTTGGAAACAATGTTCATATTGCTATTATTCTGACGACGAACAAATGCTTCAATCGTAATTTGACTTCCGCTTATGTCTAAATCATTTATGTTAACCCACTTTTGACCAAAACCCTCAGTACTAATTGAGTTTTGCGCAATTATAAAAAAGGAGGAACAAATAAAAGTTAATGCTAAGACAGATGAGCGGCTTATAAATCCGATCATATATTTCATTAAAATTGATTCAATCGCTCTAGACACTCTTAATTAAAGACAAGTTACAACCTTATTTGGTTGCACTAAATTAAGAAAATTAAAAAAGCTTGGAGTCAAGAAGGAATAAATCTAATTCCAAAAAAAAGAAAGCTCAAGAAACTAAATACTAAAAATGTAGCCGAGAATCATTTATTGCGCTCTGACAATGTGCAAGAAACCAGATACATCATCATCATTTTCGAAAATAAACCTATAGAAATAGACACCTTCTGGGAGCTCTCTGCCATCAACGGATCGGCCCTTAAAAGATTCTTCTCCGCGCTCTTGACGGAAAACCTCGCTGCCCCATCTATCTCTAATCGTTAGATTGAAATTAGCACAAGGACCTATATAATCATCTAAATTAATTTCATCATTCGTTCCATCACCATTCGCCGTAATAACGTTCGGAAACTTGAACGTCTCATAATCAAACACATTGTCGATTGCTAAGTTGAAATAAGTACTCGCTGAAGTGCAACCGTCTAAGGTGTAGGAAACTCCATAAATTCCAGCCATGTCTGCCGTTAATTCAATTTCATTTGAAACTTCCGAAGATGTATAGTTATTTGGTCCAAACCATTCGTATATTGCATTAGGATTCTCATCAATTATCTCAAATAAAACAAGGTCTTTAGGACAGGTTACCGGGCCATTCGAATATACCATAGGAGCAGCTAATTGACCGTCTGAGACAATAAGGTTGGTAATTGAATCGCAGCCATTTGTACCTGTTGACACAAATTCCGATGAGCCAAAGTCATTAATCACTAAGCCATTCCACGAAAAGGGAAATTGAGAGGCACAGACAAGCGTATCTATTGAACTTGTTGGAATGGCGTTGACAAATAAGTTTAAGTTTACAATCGAATCACAACCTGTGACTGCACTAGGAAAGACAACAGACTCAGAGCCGGCTTGTCCGATAGTTAAACCATTCCATTCAAAGGGCAGGTCGTTTTCACAAATTGTAATGGTTTCAGATGAAGAAATAATTGGAATCTCAGATGTATTCAAGGTTACAATCGAATCACAACCAGTCACATCACTCACAAGAATAACACTAGAAGTCCCCGCTTCGGTTATGCTAATACCATTCCATTCGAAAGGAAATGCATTTGAGCACAGCTCAATGTTTTCGGTAACGTTGAGCGTAGGATTAACCTGAACATTCAACGTTATTGTTGAGTCACATCCAGTTATTATACTCGTTAAGGTGACTGAAAAGGAACCTCCGTCAGTGATGGAAAGTCCATTCCAATCAAACGGGAATTCATCATCACAAACCGTTAAAGATACTGAAGAAGTAACAGCGGCATTGACAATTATGGTGAAATTAGATACGTCGGTCACTCCCGTGAATCCATTCACTGTGTAGGTAAAAGAATATGTCCCTGGCGCCAAACCACCCGTTGTTAAAATACCCGTCACAGAATTGAATGCACCCGAAGAAGTTGTTTCACCAAATCCTCCAAGCGCACTAGCATCAGGTGATAGCATGGAGTTCAAATCAATTTGAGCAACTGATGAGTTACATACTGATAATACTGAATCCTGTCCTGCGTTAGGCATCAATGGAACAGTACAAATCTGAACTGAAGAGGAATCTATTTGCCAACTACCGTTTAGGTTATCTAAAGGATTTGGATCGTTCGAGTTTTCACAGCAAATATTCTGATTGTTCAACTCAGCGGTGGGAGAACCAGTAACGTTAGTAGCACCATTATAGCTATTCATATCCAATTCACAAGTCAAAAGTGTTCCACCACATTCAATGTGCCCACCCTGAATGTAAATTAAATCTGAAGATTTTATTGTCCCCGAGTTGCAGACATAACCTCTATTGCGAAAGTTTTGTATGATTGAAAGACCCGAGTTATACATCGTTCCTCTCATGTTAAATTCAGCTTGGATGGAAAGTGTTCCATATACCTCTAAACGACCTGACTGGTATAAATCCACGTCATTTACATGGCTTAGTTCACCAGAGACATTAATGATTAAAACACCACTAATTTCCATAGAAGATGATGCCTCTACATTGTGATTCACAATCACCGTATCACCCGCCTGAATTTCATTTGGTGCACATCCGTTGGTCCAAATATTGCAATTATCATACTGACCGTTATTCTGTGAAGTGTATACGGTAGCACTCACATTAGATGCAATAAGCATTAACCCTAGGGTTAAAAAACCACTAATTAAAGACGATATTTTGAATAGATTTTTCACTTAAACATTAAGCTTACAACACATAGACACACAAAATCATTAAAAAGTTGCATGAGAACACAAATTTCTCAAATTTATTTAAATAAAAAAAAGTAATACTTTACAAATCATCGGCTTCAAAGTGAATAAATGATTTTTTTATCAAAGGATTATTTGTTCAGAATGACTTAACTATAGATACTCGGAAAGCTCTAACCAGCGGTTTGTTTTTAACTCTATAGCTTCTACTACCTCAGCCAATTTATTACCCGTTTCAAATAATTTATCTCCGTCTAAATCACCATTTGATAGCTGATTGGTGTATCTAATTTTGGACAACTCTAATTGTTCTATATCATTTTCTAGAGCTTCAAACTCTACCTTTTCTTTAAAAGATAATTTTGTTTTGGCACGACTCGGTTCAGAAACATTATTTACTTTTTTCTCAACATTCGAATTTCCTGGTTTGGTATTCTTGATTTTGAGCTTTTGCTTTTTTCTGTAAGTTGTATAATTGCCAATCACATCGGCAATCTGACCTTCTGATTCAAAAACGAACAAATGATCCACCATTTTATCCATAAAATATCGATCATGAGAAACGACGATTAGGCATCCTTGAAAACCCCTTAAGTATTCTTCTAGAACCGCCATTGCAAATATATCGAGATCATTTGTCGGCTCATCCAAAATCAAAAAATTAGGATTAGACATGAGTACGCGAAGTAGCTTAAGTCTTCTTCTTTCACCTCCGCTTAGCTTTCTCACGAAGTTATAATGCATACTTCTAGGGAATAAAAAGCGTTCCAAAAGCTGCGCAGCTGACAGTTGCTTCCCTTTTTCTAAAGGAATAAATTCAGCGACCTCTTTCACAACGTCAATCACCTTGAAATCTGGATCTACGGGCTTTAGCTCTTGACTAAAATGTCCGAATACAACCGTTTCTCCTTGAACGATTTTTCCGGCATCAATTGGTTCTTCTCCCAATAACATTTTCAAGAAGGTGGTTTTACCGGTTCCATTTTTACCCACGATGCCTAATCGTTCTTTGCGTTGCACATTATATGAAAAGCTAGATAATATTTTTTTCTCATCAAATGCCTTTGAAACCTTATGGAACTCGATAATTTTAGATCCTAAACGCTCCATTTTAACTGGAAGCTCTAATTCGGATTCAGTTAAATTAGTTGAGGCCACTTTTTTAACTTCATGAAAAGACTCTATGCGCGCTTTTTGCTTTGTGCCTCTTGCCTTAGGCTGCCTTCTAATCCATTCGAGCTCTTTTCTGAAAGTATTTCGTGCTTTCTCAACTGTGGATTGCAATTGCTCTTCTCGCTCCGCTTTTTTTGCCAAATAGTATGAAAAGTTTCCCTTATATTTAAATAAGGTTTCATTTGAAAGTTCTAAAATCGTATCACAAACCACCTCTAAAAAGTATCTATCGTGCGTTACCATTAAAAGGGTTGATTTAGAATTTGACAAATAGTTTTCTAGCCATTCAATCATATCTAAATCAAGATGGTTCGTTGGTTCATCTAAGAGCAAAAAATCGGCGTCAGAGAGCAAAACCTTAATTAGGGTTATACGCTTTTTTTGACCTCCTGATAGGTTCGCTATATTTTGATTTACGTCCTCAAGTTTAAATACAGACAAAAATTGCTTTACCTGGCTCTCTAACTCCCAAGCATCGAGGTCTGTTAATTCCTGAAAAAGATTGGATAACGCTTCTTCATCATTATTTTCAAGCGCCTCGTTGTAGGATTTTATCAACCTTAACTTTGGAGAACTATGGTCATATATAACTTCGTCAATCGTCTTGTCTAAAGGCAGATTCTCAGCCTGTTCCATAAAAGCCATTCGAATATCATTTCGAAAAACAACATTTCCACTATCTTTTGATTCTTTACCCATTAGACAATTCAACAATGTTGTCTTACCCGCACCATTCTTGGCTACTATGGCTACTTTTTGGCCTTGATCAATACCAAATGAAACATCCGAAAACAGGAGCCTATCTCCAAACGATTTTGTAAGGTTTTCTACAGAAAGAAAGTTCATAGTATTTGTGTTGACTGCGAATTTATAAGAATAGTTTTGTATAATTCTCTAAACCATAGATTAAATGGTATTTTTGCCACCTTTTAAATTAATTTTCAAGACCACAATCCATGCACAAATACCTTAATCTATTTGATTTAAAACAAAAAGTAAATTATCGAACAGAGGTGCTCTCTGGTCTTACAGTTGCGATGGCACTGATTCCAGAAGCCGTAGCATTTGCATTAATTGCAGGACTTTCGCCACTAACAGGATTGTACGCCGCTTTTATTATGGGAATTATTACCGCTATTTTTGGAGGAAGACCCGGTATGATCTCTGGAGCAACCGGTGCAATTGCAGTTGTCTTTTTTGGATTGGTAACGGCATTAAAAGAAATCAATCCTAGTATTACCGTAGATGAAATCACACAATATGTATTTGCAACAGTCGTTTTAGCGGGAATCATTCAAATTTTAGCGGGAATTTTAAAGCTAGGTAAGTTCATGAGACTTGTACCTCAACCCGTTATATTTGGATTTGTCAATGGCCTGGCTGTTATTATATTTCTATCCCAGCTCAGCCAATTTACCACTGATAGCACAAACCCTGATGCCCCATGGATGTCAGGAAGCGAACTATATACTTTCACTGGTTTAGTAATCATTGCGATGCTAATTATTTGGGGCTTACCAAAAATAACTAAGCTTGTTCCTGCAGCGTTAACAGCAATTCTAGCGATATTTGGTATCGTATACTTTATGGATATTCCAACAACTACAGTTGGGGATATCGCCTCTATTGAAGGTGGTTTTCCGCCTTTCAATTTACCCAATATCCCATTATCTATGGAAACACTTAAACTCATCTTTCCATATGCAGTAATAGTAGCGGGTGTTGGACTCATTGAAAGTCTTTTGACCTTAAATATTATTGATGAAATCACACAAACACGAGGAAGAGGAAATAAAGAAGCCGTAGCCCAGGGCGCTGCAAACATTCTTTCGGGATTGCTATCGGGAATGGGTGGCTGTGCCATGATTGGACAAAGCTTGATCAATATATCTTCTGGAGCTCGTGCAAGACTTTCGGGGATTGTAGCAGCAATTATGCTACTTGTTTTTATCATGTTTGGCTCAACTCTAATAGAAAAATTACCGATGGCTGCACTTACGGGATTAATGATTATGGTCTCGATTGGAACATTCGAATGGGCGAGTTTTAGAACTTTTAATAGAATGCCTAAATCTGATGTTGTAGTCATGCTTGCAGTAACGCTCATCACCGTATTTCTTCACAATCTTGCATTGGCTGTGCTACTCGGAGTTATTATTGCAGCGCTTGTGTTTTCATGGGACAATGCGAAAAGAATTAGGGCTAGAAAGCACATTGACGAAAATGGTGCGAAGCACTACGAAATATATGGCCCTTTGTTCTTTGGTTCAATATCTGTTTTTAATGAGAAATTTGATATTCAAGGTGACCCAAAAGAGGTCATTATTGATTTTGCTGAAAGTCGTGTGGTTGACATGTCGGCGATTGAAGCTTTGAATAAGCTCACAGAACGCTATAAAAAAGCGGGAAAGAATATTCATTTGAAACATTTGAGTAGAGACTGCTCAAGGCTGCTTAAAAATGCAGAAAAAATAATAGACGTTAATGTTTTAGAAGACCCTACCTACAAGTTAGTCTCCGATGAACTATCATAGTCCGTCTTCACCTAAAAGGTAATTTTCATATCACAAGAAGGATTTTATAAAATATCCGTACATTTAAATCAATGACAGATATTGCGATTATAACTCCATAATAGCCGCCATAAATCTAAAAAACACATCAGAAAATGAAAAAATTATTTTTACTCTGTATCCTTTTTACTCAATTTTCAGTTCTCGCTCAGGCTCCAGAAGGGGTCAATTATCAGGCGGTAATAAGAGACAACGCAGGAGATTTAATAGCCAATTCTTTGATTGGATTGAAAATCACTCTTTTTCAAAATTCAATCAACGGAACTGCTGTTTTTGAAGAAAGCTTTGATGTTTCCACGAACGATTTTGGTTTGGTCAATGTCGTGATCGGCTCAGGTACATTTATTTCGGGAGATTTTTCTTTGATTGACTGGAGCAATGGTCCATATTTTATTGAGGTTTCAGCAGATGAAAATGGAGGTACAGACTATGAATTAATGGGGGCGCAGGAGTTGATGAGCGTTCCATATGCTTTGTACGCAAAAACCGCTGGAAATGGTCCGCAAGGTGAGCAGGGTATCCAGGGAGAAACTGGACCGCAAGGCGAGACCGGCCCTCAAGGAATTCAGGGTGAAGCAGGGGCTCAGGGGATTCAAGGAGAACAAGGAAACCAAGGAGAAACGGGACCGCAAGGAATTCAGGGAGAAACAGGGGCTCAAGGGCTTCAAGGAGAACAAGGAATCCAAGGAATCCAAGGAGAAACGGGACCGCAAGGCGCAATTGGACCTCAAGGGATACAAGGCGATACTGGTTCTCAAGGAGCACAGGGTGAGCAAGGAGCTCAAGGTATACAGGGAGAACAGGGATTGCAAGGCGAGCAAGGATTACAAGGGCTTCAGGGGATCCAGGGCATACCCGGTGTTGCAGGTAACAATGGTAACGATGGCGAAGCAGGTGAGGATGGTGCAGATGGACTTCTACCGAATGGAACAGCGGTTGGTAATACCACTTTTTGGGATGGTACCGAATGGGTCGTTGACGACAATAATATATTTAATGCGGGAGGAAATGTTGGTATTGGCAATAATAACCCCACAGCAAAACTCCATCTATATGGCACGAGTAATAATGCTTCAGATATTATTTCAGAAACTGATGCAGGACGAGTCATAAAACATTGGTTCAAAAACGACCTCGCAAATTGGTCGATTGGACAAATTGGAACAACACAAGCGCCGAACAGCAGTTTTCATATTACAGAAGAGAGTGCAGGTGCAGCAAGGTTCGCTATATCTACAGGTGGGAATGTTGGTCTTGGAACTACTTCACCTGCTGCAAAACTTGAGGTTTCCGGTGGTGACATTGCAATTAGCTCACCGTTCAAATATAAAGTGAAAGATGCTGTCGATGGCGATAATTTTCTGATGTATGAGCCGACAATAGACGGATTACGTCTCAATGGATATGATGCGGTTTTCATTACCACAACAGATGGTACTAACGCAACCGCAGGGCAAGATTTGGTCGTTAGAAATGGACGTGTGGGTATTAACACAAATACACCATCTCAGGGTCTACTTCACGTAAATGGTTACTATTCTGATCCTTTCGGAAACTTTACCTACTATGCGACTGGACCAAATACAGGCACAGCAGCTGGTACAAATTTGAATACAAGCATTTTCGCCACTCACAGGGTAGTTGCGGGAGAGTTTAATGCAATTTCTGACGCAAGGATTAAAAATATTGAGGGGGTTTCAAATTCTGCTAAAGACCTTGAAACATTGAACAAAATAGAGGTAACAGATTATCACATGATAGATCCTTCGCATGGAGAAAAGCCAGTAAAGAAGGTTATTGCACAGCAGCTTGAAGAGGTCTACCCACAGGCCGTTTCAAAATCAACAAATTGCATTCCCGACATCTATACATTGGCTGACTGCAGCATAGGAAAGATTGCAATTGAAAATAACCTCAAAATTGGTGAGCGTATTCGTTTGATTTTTGAAAACAAGGAAGAAATTGCCACGGTTGTTTCTGCAAATACGAAAAGCATTCAAACGAACCTTGATTTATCGGGCGAAGTATTTGTTTACGGACGAGAGGTAGATGACTTTAGAACCGTCGATTATCAGGCCATCTCGATGCTCAATGTTTCTGCTACGCAAGCATTACTAGAAAGAATAGAGGCATTAGAAAAAGAGAACAAAGCACTCAAAGAAGTAAACGAAGACATGAATGCTTTAAAGGCAGAACTTGATGTACTCCAAAAGAATGTTTTGCTATTAATGAATGAGAAAAATACGGCTTCCAATTCCAAAGAAAAATAGGAAATCTGCTAACGCAGACGATCTAATGAATCCAAAAGCTTCTTGTCTTTTTTAATGCCCAATTGCGCTAAGAAACAAAAAGGAAATCCAGCAATTAAAAGTGCATAACCCAATCCAAGCTCACGCACATACTCACCTTCTTTAATGATACCTCCTCCTGCATAATAAAAAATAATAGAGGCCATTACAAATACAGCGTATAAGAAAGTGCAGCTTCTCACCCATTTTAATTGACGCTTCAAATTTTTATAGCTCATAAGGGTCATAAAAAGAAATAAGCACAATCCTATGACAGATAGGTAAATAGGAATGCTTTTAAACATGCTGGATGAGGCCTCTTTTAATGACTCTATACCGAAAACCGAGAAAGAAAAAGCTTCATCAAATTGAACAAAACGAAAAAACTCCAAACCCAAGCAGGTCGATCCCAAACAAATGATGGCCAGAAACAAATAAATAGTTTGAACGCGTTGAATCATACTTCTCTTTTATAATTGATTTGACTTTTGCCGAAGATATTGGTCTAATATTGTGATTGCTGCCATGGATTCTACAATTGGAATAGCTCTTGGAACGACACAAACATCATGTCGGCCTTTTCCCTCAACTGTAACCTTATCCCCCATTTTATTAATTGATTCTTGGTCTTTCATTATTGTTGCCACAGGTTTAAATGCAACACGACAGACAATCGGCATTCCATTTGAAATCCCACCTTGAATCCCACCAGAATTATTTGTTTTGGTCTTTCCTGAAGCATCGAAAAGATCATTGTGTTCGCTTCCTGGCATGGTAACACCCGAAAAACCAGAACCATATTCAAAACCTTTTACTGCATTAATGGAAAGCATCGCTTTTCCTAGCTCGGCATGAAGCTTGTCAAAAACAGGCTCGCCAAGACCAACCGGGACATTATTAATGATACACTGAATGATTCCTCCTAAAGTATCTCCCTCAAGCTTACGCGCTGAAATGAGCGTTTCCATCTTTGACGAAATTTCTTTGTCCGGACATCTGAGCAGTGATGCTTCAATTTGCTCCTTTTGGTAAAAATCAGATGAATCCAACGAAATAGTTCCGATCTGCGTTACATAAGTTGAGAATTCAATACCGATATTTTGGAGGACCTGTTTAGCAACTGCACCAGCAACAACACGACATACAGTTTCTCGCGCACTAGACCTACCTCCTCCTCTGTAATCTCGAATGCCATATTTTTTTTCATACGTAAAATCCGCATGAGATGGCCTGTAGTTGTCTTTGATGTGTGAATAATCCTTGGAATTTTGATCTTTATTCTGAATGGTAAATCCAATTGGTGTTCCTGTGGTTTTACCTTCAAATATCCCTGATAAAAAAATGACCTCATCGGCTTCTTTTCTTTCGGTCACATATTTATTCTGTCCGGGCTTCCGTCTATCCAGCTCGGCTTGAATTAAATCAATATCCAAGGCAATACCTGCAGGGCAGCCATCAATCATTCCTCCCATGGCTATTCCATGAGATTCCCCAAATGTGCTTAATCTATAAATTGTTCCAAAAGATGAACCTGCCATATTGCAAATTTAGGTCTTTTTACGCTTAAAAATAGGAACGGTTGAGCAAGGCTCTCCATACATAATTGACTTCACCACGGGTTGAAGAAAGCAGACCAATTCAGACATCGCAAATGCAGGTTCTGAAATATCTGAGCAACCTTTTATTATTACACGCTGGTCTTTCAACTCATCTAAGTCAAGCTTATGGATATTGTTTAAAATCAATACACGTCTGAGCTGTTTTTCTGATCCAACGACAACCGCCTCGCATATCTCCGTTAGCTGAGAGGAAACAAGCATAAAGGCCCATGTCGGAACAATGGCATCGGTCGAGCAATAAATATAGGCGCCCTTCCCTTCAAAGGATGACCAATCTGTTTCTTTGATCCACGTACGAAAATCTTTTTCCTTTAAAACCAAGCCCTTCCATAGCTGTTCAGATAAGTCAATGGGAACAATCGCACAAGATGGCTTGTAATCAGCAAGGTCCATTTGAACGATTTTACTCTCCTTAACTCTATTTCGAATTTCCATATATTACAAATTTACAACTTCGAATCGATACTTTTACAGGACAATTGACATTCTGTCATGAAAATGATTAAGGCATGCTCTTTGACCTAGCTTGGCTATGAAACAACAAAATCAATTTGACAAAAGTTTTGGAACATCAATCCTTCCGGGTGCTTTGCTATTGATCTTGATTTGGCTTGTCTTTTGGGCAGATTCTCTTTTTTTATTTCAATTTTATAAACTAGGCGTCCTTCCAACGGAGCTCTCAGGACTCAAGGGGATATTACTGATGCCCTTAGTGCATTCCAGTGCAAACTTCAACCACATCTTTAACAACTCCATTCCTATTTTTCTGCTCACAACACTACTCTTCTATTTTTATAAAGAAATTGCCTTTCGCGTATTGGTTTTTAGCTGGATGTTCACAGGACTTGGCGTTTGGCTATTTGCCGCAAATAAAGGCGCGTATCACATCGGTATGAGTGGAGTGATCTATAGCTTAGTTGCCTTTCTTTTTACATCAGGTACACTTCGTAAGTACCGCCCTTTACAGGCCTTATCTCTTTTTATTGTTTTTGTCTACGGAAGCTTGATTTGGGGGATTCTTCCGATTTCACCAAGAATATCCTGGGAGGGGCATTTCATGGGATTCATAGTTGGCATCATTTTAGGCTTTATATACAGAAAGCAAGGTCCTCAGCGGCCAAAATATATTTATGAAATAGAAAAAGAATTGGGTATTGAGCCGCCTGA